>QBVC01000024.1 GCA_003058495.1 gamma proteobacterium symbiont of Ctena orbiculata
CTCCGCCGCCAAGCCCAACTCCAGAGCCAGCTTTCTGAGCAGCTCCTCCGCCTGCAGCTGGCTGGTCAATAAACTAACGGCTACTACCTTTTCTCTATCGACCTGAGAAATGATGTCTCTACACAGAGTCGTCTTGCCCGTTCCCGGAACACCGGTCAACAGTATAAAACCTCTGCCTCTATCCAGTGCCCGGGAGATACACCTGGAGACATTTTCATAACTGTCGTGCCTAAAGCACAAGCTCTCATCGGCGGACAATCGAAATGGTGTCTCGTTCAATCCATAAAATGATTCGTACATTTCTGTCACTCAGCTCCATGATGGTGCTAAACCGGAAAGATCCGAGATCCACCATACAGGGGAAGATATCGTCAGCACCGCAAGGACAAACGGTCAGAAAACATCAAGGGCGGACAAGGACGGGATGGTGATTTCCAGAGAGGGGGACAAGTCCATATCAGCGCACTCCTTGTGTAGCCAACCGCTACAACCGGGCTTTAACCAACGGCATAGATGCCGGGGGCTATAGAATATAGCACTATCGGATTGAGAAAAAAAACCTGTTGCCGGTTCAGCACCATGCAACAGGTTTTGTTTGATAGGGCGTGCCGCATGCAGCAGCGAGCTAGATCATGATCAATTCACAACCGACTTCATCACGACATTCGAATAGCTGCTCATGACATCCTGCTGATCATAGACGGATACCGCCACGTAGTAGTCGCCAAGCTCCAGGTTGTCCAGGATATAATCGGTCCGGTCGCCCTCTGTGAGATCTACTACCATCTCCAGGTTATTTCTAGTGGTACCGATATAGATGCAGTATCCCTTGATGTCCGCCAGGTTGAGCGGTGAACCGTCGGTGCGGGTCGTCGGCGCAACCCATCTCAGCGACATCGAGCCTGTCGCAGCAGTCGCGGCATCCGCTGTCACAGCGATGGAGAAGGCAGCCAGATTCGCCTCACCGGCGCCGTCGGAGACAGAAATAGTAATGTTGTTGTAGTCGCCTTCATCGCCGGCTGCGGGGGTGCCGCTCAAGGTACCTGTCTGGGTGTCGAAGTCGGCCCAGGCCGGTAGATTGGCGATTGAAAAAGTCAGTTCGTCGTTGTCGTTGTCCGTTGCACTGGGAGTGAATGCGTAGGTGTCACCCACGGCCACGCTGTCCGCCGGGTTGCCGGAGATCACAGGCGCCTGATTTTCCCCCTGCGGACCGTCCGTGCACTGGCTGTTGGAGTCATACAACTCTGTCGGCAGGGCCTGGGTGTAGCGTGCCCGTACCACAAAGCAGTGCTGAACGCTCAGGTCCAGACCCCCAATGGTCAGGGTGGTGTTGACAGTGCGATGCTCGGCCTTGGTGTTCACGCCGTCGATAATGATGTCGTATCCACCCGAGGGAATGTCGTTCGGCTGGAACCACCCGAGCAGGACATCGCTGCCCGACACGGTGACCGCCGCCAGATTGGCCGCGCCACGGATTCCGGTATCCGCCCTGACGATAGTTTGCGATCCTGAAGTAGGGGTTGATGGTGCGGGTGTTGTAGTTGCCTGCCCACTATCGGTGGTCGTGTCGTTTGTCGTGGGGGTTGTAGATTCACTTCCATTGGAGACAGCGGTACCTTGAGCATCGCCCAGCTGATCAGACTCAGAGACGGAGCCACCGCCGCCGCATGCACTGAGAATGATACCCAATGTTATCGTTGTAAAAACCGCCTGGAGTGATCTCATTTCGATGCCTCAGTATCTTTATTCCTGCGATAGGTTACGGCAGGGATTAAAAGGACCTGAGGAACTGGATCACAGATCGAAGTGACCTTATTCACACTACGGGATGGAAGATTCTAACTCTATGAAAGTATTGGAAAATATCTTTGTTTTCCAAGGGTTTCATCAGCCTGCGAATAGTGAAAAATGTGACCGAGACTGATAAATAAATGGGCCCTGATTTCCAACCGGGAAGGTCGGTAAAGAGATGATAAATACCCACCGTTTAATTAAGTCTCCTTGAGCTTGCCGATCGATACCCGGAAGAACCGCCGGCAGGTGCGTTTAATTCCCAAACAAACCGCAAAATAGCGCAGCCCAGCCAGGGCGGCGCCGCTTGATGCCGGATGGATTCACCACTTATACTCTGCACCCTTTCAAACCGATAGATAGGCCACGAAGCATGACGACTCCCAGTTTCAATCCTCCAATCCGCACACTGATGGGGCCCGGTCCGTCCGATGTACACCCGCGTATTCTTGAGGCGTTGTCACGTCCGACTATCGGTCATCTGGATCCGGTCTTTATCGAAATGATGGAGCAGATCAAGGGATTGCTTCAGTATGCCTTCCAGACCGAAAATCCGCTGACTATGCCCGTCTCGGCGCCCGGATCCGCCGGTATGGAGACCTGTTTTGTCAATCTGGTCGAACCCGGTGACAAGGTCATTGTCTGCCAAAACGGCGTTTTCGGCGGCCGCATGAAGGAGAATGTGGAGCGCTGCGGTGGCACCCCGATCATGGTCGAGGACGAATGGGGCAAGGCTGTAGACCTGGCCAAGGTGGAAGCCGCCCTGGAGCAGCACGGCGACGCCAGGATCCTCGCCTTCGTCCACGCCGAAACCTCCACCGGCGCCCGCGCGGACACCAAGGAGCTGGTGGAGCTTGCCCATCGCCACGATTGCCTCACCATCGTCGATAGCGTCACCTCACTCGGAGGTTGTGAGCTGAAGGTCGACGAATGGGACATCGATGCTATCTACTCGGGTACCCAGAAGTGTCTCTCCTGTACCCCGGGCATTTCTCCGGTCAGCTTCAACGAGCGCGCGTTGCAGAAGGTGCGCAAGCGCAGCAGCAAGGTTCAGAGCTGGTTTCTCGACCTCAACCTGGTGATGGGGTATTGGGGCAGCGGCCAGAAACGCGCCTACCACCATACCGCGCCGGTGAACTCCCTATACGGTTTGCATGAATCACTGGTCATGCTTCAGGACGAGGGATTGGAAAAGGCCTGGGCACGCCATCGAAAGATGCATGACGCGCTCAAGGCCGGGCTCGAGGCGATGGGCATCAATTTCATCGTGGACGAGGCGCATCGATTGCCGATGTTGAATGCGGTATCCATACCCGAAGGCGTTGATGATGCAAGCGTGAGAAGCCGCCTGCTGAGCGAATACAACCTGGAAATCGGCGCCGGACTGGGTGCCCTGGCCGGCAAGGTGTGGCGTATCGGCCTGATGGGGTACAGTGCAAAGCCGGAGAATGTCCTGCTCTGCGTCGGCGCCCTGGAGGCTGTCCTCACCGAGATGAACGCCCCGATCAACACCGATGTCGCACTGGGCAAGGTCCAGCACGAACTGCTCTGAGCGCAGATGACCGGCGAACTGCCTCTCCTGCTCGAACCAGAGCGGTTGCACGACCTGCTCGATGAAGAGAGGCTGGTCGTCGTCGACCTGTGCAAGGACACCACCTACGCCCAACTCCATATACCCCGGGCCATCCATCTCGCGTACAACCGGATTGTCGCCGCCCGACACCCGGTGTACGGGCTGCTGCCGGATCCAGCTGCGCTGGCGCAGACATTTTCACAGCTTGGCATCGACAACGGCAGCCATGTTGTCGCCTATGATGACGAGGGAGGCGGCAACGCCTCACGCCTGCTGTGGACCCTGGAGGCGATGGGCCACAGGCACCATTCGCTGCTTAACGGCGGTCTCCATGCCTGGGCAAACGAGGGTCATCCATGCAGTCGCAAACCAACAACTGCGGCTAGCGCCAGTTTTGAGCCTGTGCCCAGCCTGGACCCCGTCGCCACCACCGATTATATAATCGAACGTCTGGACGAGCGCGATTTTGCGCTCTGGGATGCACGCAGCCGCAATGAATATGCCGGGATTTCACGCTTCTCCAGCCACCCGGGGCATATACCGGGGGCCGTCAATCTCGACTGGCTGGAGGTCATGGACCGCCAGCGAAACCTGCGACTGAAGTCGGATGACGCGTTGAGGTCAGCGCTTGCACAGCTGGGTCTGAGTCCGGAACAAGAGATCGTGACCTACTGCCAAACCCACCACCGCTCCTCCCTCTCCTGGTTCGTACTTCGCCATCTGGGTTATCAGCGCTGCAAAGGCTATCCGGGATCCTGGTCAGATTGGGGTAACCGGGACGATACACCCAAAGCCCTGCCGTGAGACGACCCACCAGCAGACAGCGCCGGCTGGTGATCCTGTTGCTGGTGCTGATCACATTCTCCCTGGCCTACTATGCAGGCCAAGGACAGAAACAGCGAAACCAAACAGTGCCCGAAATCAGCGGTGTCCTGATCACTCCTCCTCTGCCGGCGCCCTCCATCAATCTTTACAACCAGGCGGGAGAGCCCGTTTCCAACTCCGATCTGCTGGGTCACTGGAGCCTGCTGATGATTGATCCCGCCCCCGAAACAGCCCCCTCCACGGCGCTGACGCGACTGATTCAGGTGCACAACAGATTGGCGACCGATCCCGAGTTACAACGCAAGATAGCGTTTTACTACCTTCCCCTGCACGGGATCGGGGAGGCGCCAGTATCCTTCTCGAGGATGTCTGACAATATCCATACCCTGCAGGGCCAAGCCGAGATGGTGAACGGCCTCTTGGATGCACTGATCGGTTCTGCAAGCGAGGCGCAACAGACACTCTACCTGATCGGACCCAAAACGAGACTGCATGCCCTGTTTACCCGGGATGTGGATGCCGCTACTATCGCTGCAGATCTCAACACTCTGATCGATGCAGTAGAGTAAAAAGATGAATCAATCCGAAACAACGCCAAAAGATGGGCCTAAACAGTTCCTGCAAATCCTCTTTGTGGGCCTGCAGTACCTTTTACCGCACCATCTGCTCTCCTCCCTGATGCACAGTATTGCCCGCATCGAGCTGAAACAGGTCAAGGATCTGCTGATCAATCAGGCCATCAAATGGTATGGCGTCGATATGCAGGAGGCGCTGCAGACGGATCCCGGCCAATACCGAAGTTTCAACGACTTTTTCACCCGCGCCCTGCGTCCCGATGCGCGCCCTTTTGCCGAACCGGACAACCAGGTGGCATCCCCCGCCGATGGCACACTCAGCCAGGCAGGCGACATCGAATCGGGCTTTCTGATTCAGGCAAAAGGTCATGACTATTCGCTATTGGAACTGTTAGGTGGTGATACAGAGTTGGAGCGTCTGTTCGTGGATGGCAGTTTCGCTACTATCTACCTTTCACCCCGTGATTATCACCGCGTACATATGCCGGTGAACGGCCGGCTGAAACGCATGCTCCATGTGCCGGGACGCCTGTTCAGTGTCAACGCCACCACCTGTGAGAAGGTACCGAGGCTGTTTGCCAGAAACGAGCGAGTCATCTCTGTTTTCGAGACCGATCTTGGCCCCATGGCGGTAATCCTCGTCGGCGCCATCTTCGTCTCCAGCATCGAGACCGTCTGGGCGGGCACAATCACGCCTGCACGACAGCAGGTAAACAGTTGGAATTACCAACCCCAGAGCGAACCGAATCCCATTGAACTGATAAAAGGCGAAGAGATGGGACGCTTCAACATGGGCTCTACCGTGATCCTGCTGTTCGCCAGGGATGCGGTGGAGTGGGCGGAGGGTTTTAGTGCGGGGGCGACTGTGCGGATGGGGCGGGCAATTGGGGAAACCTGTTAGAAAAAGTTTTGAGTTTTTAGTTTTGAGTTATGGTGTTCGTGCTGCTCACAACTTGTTGATCCCCACTCCCTGTCCCTCTCCCAAGGGAGAGGGAACGCAGTGTTCCAGAATCCTGGTATCAGCCAGGCTACATACCCACGAACGCCCCAACTAAAAACTCAAAACTCTCCCGCCCCCGGTTTGGTTGCCTCGATGGTTGCCGAGACCACATAATCCTCGACCCCGCGCCCCGGCGCCCAATCGCGGATGAACTCCTTTGATTCATCCTTGGGTTCGATCTTTATTTCGCTGAAGCCTGCATCCGCCATGAACCGCTCCAGCTCTTCGATCATCGAGGCGTTTCCCATGCAGCCGGAAACCAGTTGCGGATCGTTGCGCATCTCCGGCGGCAGTTCCACGGTGGCCACCACATCGGAGATGGCGAGCCGCCCTCCCCCTTTGAGGACCCGGAAGGCCTCGCGAAAAACCCTTGCCTTGTCCGGCGAAAGATTGATCACGCAGTTGGAGATGATGACATCAGCGCAGCCATCGGCGATCGGCAGGGCCTCGATTTCCCCGAGCCTGAACTCGACGTTGCTATATCTGCCGCGCAGGGCGTTGTTGCGCGCCTTGGAGAGCATGTCGGGTGTCATATCGACACCGATCACGCGGCCGCTGTCACCGACCTCGGCCGCGGCCAGGAAGCAGTCGACCCCACCGCCGGACCCGAGGTCGACCACCACTTCACCCTGTTTCAGCGCGGCGATGGCCTTTGGATTGCCGCACCCCAATCCCATGTCGGCGCCGCTCGGCAGATTGGCAAGCTCTTCCGCGCTGTATCCCAGGCGGGTGGAGATCAGGGTGTTGATCGCGGCATCGTCGGATACGCCGCAGCAGCTCGACTCGACACCGCAACAGCCGTTTTGGTTATCGGTCACGGCCACCTCGGCATAGGCTTTTCGCACCTCCTGGCGATGGCTGTCCTGGAGATCCTGCAACGACACCTCAGCGACAGGTTGGTTTGATTTATCGGACATCACAGCCTCCAATGTTTTCAAATTCGGTTTGCGGATCGAAAAATCCGGATAACTTTTCGAGCACCGCCGGATCGATCCAGCAGTTGATCTGCTTACCCTGCCGCTCCATCTCGATCAGGCCGGCATGATGCAGCGCCTTCAGGTGGTGGGAGAGGGTTGAAGCCGCGATCTCCATACCCTCGCCCAGCTCGCCGACGCTGAACCGGATCGCCGCTTCCAGGTCGCAGCGGGTACCCGGCTGACAGCAGCGGCTCAAGCGCTGAAAGATGAGCAGGCGGTGGGGATTGCCCAATGCCTTGAACATCTCGGCGAGTTGTCTTTCATCAGATCGATAATTCGACATATTTCGAAATGTAGAACAAATCAGGGGAGGATGCAAGCCCCGGGGCAGGCCTTCTCCCTAGCTCCAGGAGCGGAAGCGGCCGGTATCGATGTGGATGAAGTTGGATTTCGGATAGTAACCTACGCCACCCGCCTTCATGGCGAGGGCCTGGTCCCGCAGCGTCTTGAGGTCACAGCCGCAGAGGCGGACGTCTATCGCCCTGCCCTGCATGTGCAGGCTTCGCTTGGCCACGCCGCCGCTCTTGGTGCGCAGCATCTGGTTGGTTTTTGGCGAGCGGTAGGCGGATATGATCTCGAATTCACCCTCGCCGCCAATCCCCTGTTGCAATCCATAGAGCATGTCCAGCAGCGCCCTGTCCATGGAGGTCGACTCCCCGGTGCGATGGTCGCGTAGAAGATGGTCGAGAATCTGCAGATTTTCCCTCAGGTACTCCCCGTCACGCCAATAGGTAACCCGTTTCCTCTCTCCCGTATGGGTGTGACGGAAGGCGAGGCTTCGACTCTCCCCGCCGGATAGCGCCGCCAGCAGGGGCGAGGTGACCAACATGCCGCCAATCGAGACACAGCCACAGAGAAAGCGGCGTCTGCTCAAACAGGGAGTCTCAAGGATTCTCTTCGGCGATGAGGTCATGGATGTCGGTTAACCAGGTTGCACGGTCTGTGACTATTGTCGGCACTGGCCGAGCAAAATCCACGCGCAGGTTACCAGATTGGGAGGGCGCAAGGCCAACCTTGTGATACCGGTCACAGGCGGCCGCGATTAGCGGGAAGAAAAAACCTGTTCAGAGTGAAGGATTTACCATCCTGCCGAGGTGCCGGGCGGTCATCTGTTCCACCCCTTCGCCAATCGCCAGCATCAGGGCCGTATCCCGTTGATAGATATCCGGGCGGAAATGGATCTCTCCCGAAGGATCCACCCAGTTGGTGAAATAGGTGAGATAGACCGGCATCGGCTTGCTGAGTGGTTCGATCAGGGTCTCGCCGCTGTGGAGTGCCCGGCGCAGCCAGCCGGACTGCGATCGCTGACCATGATCGATCAGCAAACCCGCCAGCTGTTCTGCCCCCTCGACCCTGACACAACCGGAACTGTAGGCGCGGTTTGGCCGCTCAAAGAGCCCCCGCGCCGGGGTATCGTGGAGAAAGATCTGATGGGGATTGGGCATGTGAAACTTGATACGGCCAAGACTGTTGCGGCTGCCGGGGTCCTGTTTCAATACGAACGGAAAGTTGTTTTCATGGTACTCCTGCCAGGGGATAGGGTGGGGATCGACCTCAATCCATTGACCCTCCAGGCGCCCATAGAGACGAATCTGCTTGCTCGCCAGATAGCCACTGTCCTGCTGCAACCGGGGCAGCATATCCTTCACCGCGATACTCCGGGGCACGGTCCACAGGGGATTGGTAACCAGATGGGTCACCCGGCTGCTGAACGAGGGGGTCTGCCGCTCCTGCCTGCCGTTCACGGTCCGTTTGTGGAAAACCACCCGGCCCTCATTGATCAGCGAAATCTCAAATCCCGCGGTATTGACCATCAGATGCTGGGATTCCAGCTCATGGGGCAGCCAGCGCCAGCGCTCAAGATTCGCCCGGATCCGGGCGATGCGATTCTCGATGGGTTCGTTGAGGCTGCGCAGGGTGGCCGAACCCACGATACCGTCCGCCGCGAGGCCGTGACGCAGTTGGAACGCCTTAACGGCAGGGATCAAGGCATCATCATAGTGATAGGGATCTGAGACCTCTCCCTCCAGCCGCGGCAAATCTCCGGCCAGTCTTGCCCTGAGCAGGACCACCGCGGGATCCCTGTCACCGGGACGCAGGGTCTGATCGCTCTCTACAGTGACCCAGCCCCCGGCGGATGCAATTGCACGATATCTGGCGAGGGCCCGTTTCAGCCTCAGATAGCCATCGTTATCGGGTCGCAATGAGTCGAGCAACGGTTGCAGGCGCTCCTCCGCGACGGCTTGCGCAAGGACGGTAACCGGATCGAAATCATCCCTGGGCAGCATCCAGTGGGGATCGAGTGATTGGGGATCGTGTCGCCCCAGGCGCAGATCCCTGGCGAGCTTGATGTAACCGTCACTGAGCAGTAACTCTCTGTTGACGATAACCGCCGGTGAGGGATTGTAGATCAAACCGAGCAGGTGATTCAGATGGTAATCCCTGGCATCGAGGCCCTCAAGATCCGCGGAGGCAAGCCAGCGAAAGAGCAGTCTGCCTCGCTCCGACAACTCACCCTCCCGGTGCCAGATATAGCGGTGCTGCTGACTGTCGTAGAGGCGTTCGATTTGCGGCCAATCGATCGCCAGACCCTCTTGCAGTGCCGACTCGATGGGGACCACCAGGGATTGCGCCGTGGAATCGAATCCCATGACGTCACCCGCATCACCTCGGGTAAAGCACAAACAGAGGAGAATGCCGAACCAATAGTGTTGTTTTCCTCTCACCATACTCCTTTGCAACCCAGTCCATTAAGCGCTTCTAGCAGCAGCGGATGGATCGAAAGTGCATATCCTTCCGCTTGACAATTGCAAGGAGGCGGAGATTCAGCCTATCGCCTGCCTCTATACCTTATAGCTTAGGCCCGTTGCTCTATTAGCAACAGGTAAACCTCTCACTAACCATGGTTTGGAGCATAGGGGAAGTACAGGTTTTATCAGTGAAAAATCGTCAACACCGCCGCCATGGGCGCTTCCCGGATCAGACAGAGGGAACTCTATTCCCAAGCGGTTGTTGGGGAGGGCTCAGGCCCGGCTGATATCGAAGGTCACCACCTGGCGTATATCCGCGACGCCGGTCAAAACCATCAGCAGACGATCCAGACCCAGGGCGACACCGGAGCAATCCGGCAGTCCAGCGGTCAATGCAGCGAGCAGGTTTTGATCCATCGGCACCGCAGTTTGGTGCGACTGGCGACGCCGATGGTTGTCATCTTCAAAACGCCTGTGCTGCTCTTCGGCACCGGTCAGTTCCTGAAAACCGTTGGCGATCTCGATCCCCTCCATATAGAGTTCGAAACGCTCCGCCACCGGTGTCGGCTCTTCCCTGATCCGGGCCAGCGCCGCCTGACTGGCGGGATAGTCGTAGACGAAGGTCATCCCCCCCTGGCCCAGCCGGGGTTCGATCAGATGGCTCATCAGCAGGTCGAGCCAGCCGTCGCGATCCTCGATGGCGAGCTGCTCCGCACCGGCGACACCCTGGCTGATGGCACACTGCCGCAACTGATCCCCGGTCGCCAGATGAGGATTCAAATCCAGATAATCCTCGAATAGCTCTGCATAGCTCAAGCGCTCCACAGACATGGGCTGTTTCGTCAGGGTGTTGACCAGCTGCGCCACCTCGTCCATCAGTTGGTGGTAGTCGAGGCCGGGACGGTACCACTCCAGCAGGGAGAACTCCGGGTTGTGGCGGGGGCCGTACTCACCGTTGCGAAACACCTTGCAGATCTGGTAGATGGCTCCGCTGCCCGCGGCCAAGAGCCGCTTCATGGCAAACTCGGGGGAGGTGTGGAGATAGAGATCCCGTCCCCGGGCCGCTCCCGGGCCGGTGTAGCGGGTGCTGAAACTCTCTAGCGCGGGATCGGTGGTCGCGTAGCGGGAACAGATCGGCGTCTCCACCTCGAGCACGCCGATCCGTTTGAAGAATTGACGGATGCGCGCCAGCATCTCCGCCCTGGCGCGAATCGTCTCGACAGCGGCGGAGGGTCGCCACTCATCCGATGCGGTCATTCAGGGCCTGTCAGCACTTAGGGATCAATCTTCCTTGGCGCGGGAGACATACTCGCCGCTGCGGGTATCGACCTTGATCGCCTCGCCGATCTGCACGAACAGCGGCACCCGCACCACGGCACCCGTCTCCAGGGTGGCGGGCTTGCCGCCGCTGCCCGAGGTGTCTCCCTTGAGCCCCGGGTCGGTGTCGGAGACGTTCAGGATCACGAACTTGGGGGGCTCTACGATGATCGGGGCGCCGTTCCACAGGGTCACCAGACACATATCCTGCTCCTTCAACCACTTCGCGCTCTCCGCCACCGCGGCCTGATCGGCGCTCACCTGTTCGTAACTCTGCGGATCCATGAAGTGCCAGAACTCGCCGTCGGTGTAGAGATACTGCATTTCGGTCTCGTGGACATCCGCCCCCTCCACCGACTCCCCGGATTTAAAGGTTTTTTCCAATACACGGCCGGTCTTGAGATTGCGTATCTTGACCCGGTTGAAGGCCTGACCTTTGCCAGGCTTGACGAATTCGTTTTCAATAATGGAACAGGGATCCCCGTCCAGCATGATTTTCAGGCCACCCTTAAACTCGTTGGTGCTATAACTCGCCATGACATCCTCACCTAACATATCGATTGCGGCGCACATCATACCTGAGACTGGCTCCTCTGTGCAGACACCCGGGTGGCAAAAGGAGCTGGCAGAGGGGTTCAGCCGGGTCGCCGAGCTCCTGGCTTATCTGCAGATCGAGCCTTCGGCGGTGACCGATCACTCCCGCGCCAACGCCCAGTTCCCGCTGCGCGTACCCCGGGAATTCGCCGCGCTGATGACCAAGGGCGACCCCAGGGATCCCCTGCTGTTGCAGGTCCTGCCGAGCGCGCATGAGATGGCCCGGCCAGCGGGGTTCACCATCGACCCGGTAGGCGATGGCGAGGCGAAACAGCGGCCCGGCCTGCTGCAGAAGTATCATGGCAGGATCCTGATCATTGCCACCGGCGCCTGCGCCGTCCACTGCCGCTACTGCTTCCGCCGTCACTACCCCTACACGGGCGCCACCGCCAGCGACAGCCAGTGGGACGTGATCCTCGACTATCTGCGGGCCAATCCCCAGATTGAAGAGGTGATCCTCAGCGGTGGCGATCCTTTGATGATGCACGACGGCAAGCTGGGAAGATGGCTGCGGCAACTGGAGGGCCTGCCGCAGATCGCACGCCTGCGTATCCATACCCGGCTGCCGGTTGTGCTGCCGCAACGCATCACCGAGGAACTCCTCGCCACACTGGAGGCGTGCCGCCTCAACACCGCAATGGTGATCCATGCCAACCATCCCAGCGAGCTCTCGGCCGGAGTTGCCGTGGCGTTGGCCGCGGTGCGGGGGGCGGGAGTCACCCTGCTCAACCAGTCGGTCCTGCTGCGGGGGGTCAACGACAGCTGCGACACCCTGGTCAGGCTCAGCACCCGGCTGTTCGAGATCGGTGTGCTGCCCTACTATCTGCATCTTCTGGACAGGGTCGAGGGTGCCGCCCACTTCGAGCTGGATGCGGCAGCCTGCAGAAGCCTGCAACGGCAACTCCTCACCCGACTGCCAGGCTATCTGATGCCGAGGATGGTGCGCGAGACCGCCGGGGTTCCCTATAAGAAGTCGATCGATGGCTGCCCCGACTAGGGCCCCGATTCACCCGTCCCCGTCCCCAGCGACTCCATCGGCCAGCGGGAGCGGACGGAAAAACCCAGTGCCTCGGATTCACCGGCCAACAGGTGTTGGCAGCCGGCATAGGCGATCATGGCGCCGTTGTCGGTGCAGAACCTGGGCCGGGGATAGTAGGCCGTCCCCCCCTCACCCGCCATCATGCTGTCGATGCGCCGGCGCAGGCGCTGGTTGGCGCTGACGCCGCCCGCCAGGATCAGGGTATTGATGGCGCACTGCCTGACCGCACGGCGGCACTTGATCAACAGGGTATCGACCACCGCCTCCTCGAAGGCGCGGGCGATATCGGCCCGGGTCTGATCGGAGAGGGTTCCCCCCTCCTGGCGTTGCGCCTCCTGGATTGTGTTCAGGGCAAAGGTCTTGAGACCACTGAAACTGAAGTCGAGTCCCGGCCTGTCGGTCATCGGGCGCGGAAAACGGTAGCGCCGGGGATCCCCCCGCGCTGCAAGTTTCGCCAGTTCCGGGCCACCGGGATAGGGCAGCCCCAGCAGCTTGGCCGTCTTGTCGAAGGCCTCGCCGGCGGCGTCGTCCAGGGAATCCCCAAGCAGCCGGTAGCTGCCGATGGCCTGCACCTCCACCAACTGGGTGTGCCCCCCCGAGACCAGCATCGCGATAAAGGGGAAGGGCGGCGGTTCCGGCTCCAGCATGGGGGCCAGCAGATGACCCTCCATATGGTGCACCCCGATCGCGGGGATGCCCCAGGACCAGGCCATGCTGCGCCCCACCGACGCCCCGACCAGCAGCGCGCCCACCAGCCCGGGACCCGCCGTGTAGGCCACCCCATCCAGGGAGCTCGCCTCGATGGCGGCCTCATCGAGCAGCTGCCTGACCAGGGGGAGGACCTTGCGCACATGGTCCCGTGATGCCAACTCCGGCACCACGCCGCCATAGGCGGCATGGAGTTCCACCTGGCTGTGCACGGCATGGGCCAACAGCCCCTGTTCGCTGTCGTAGATGGCCACACCCGTCTCGTCACAGGATGTTTCGATGCCTAATACCCGCATATAAGTCTCTTTTTTTGCCCTAAAATAGCACCATACCTTTGCAAACCGGGGTGGCTATGAGTAGAATCTCCGCCTTTCGACCGGTTGAGAAGCTTAACAGATTCGAGGAAACAACATCGATGCCCAACGTACGCGTCAAAGAGAACGAACCATTTGAAGTCGCCATGCGCCGATTCAAGCGCTCCTGCGAAAAGGCCGGGGTACTCGCCGAAGTCCGCCGCCGGGAATTTTATGAAAAGCCCACCTGGGAGCGCAAACGCAAGGCAGCCGCCGCGGTCAAGCGCAACCTGAAGAAGGTCTCCCGCGAGAGCCGTCGCTTCGAACGCCAGTATTGATCCCTCCCCTGCCCCGCAGGAGTCACCCCGGATGCTAAAAGCGCAGATCCTCGATGACGTCAAGCAGGCCATGAAGGCCAAGCAGAAAGAGCGTCTGGGCACCCTGCGCCTGATCACCGCCGCGATCAAACAGCGCGAGGTGGACGAGCGCTGCGAGCTGGACGACACCCAGGTGCTGGCGATCCTGGAGAAGATGATCAAACAGCGGCGGGACTCCATCAAACAGTATGAGGATGCCGGCCGCCAGGAGCTGGCGGACCAGGAAAAGAGCGAGATCGCCATCATCGAGGCCTACATGCCCGCAGGCCTGGGCGAGGATGAGATCGCGGCCCTGATCGAGGGCGCCATCGCCGAGACCGGGGCCTCGGGGATGAAGGATATGGGCAAGGTGATGGGCCTGCTCAAACCCCAAATGCAGGGCCGGGCCGACATGGGCAAGGTCAGCGGCCTGGTCAAGCAGAAACTCTCCGCCTGATTCACGACAGGCCATTTTCGGCTATCCTTGCCCCATGGCCGTCCACTGAGGCCTGTAGGTGACCATGGCCGGTAAGATTCCCGAACAATTCATAGATGACCTGCTGAATCGCGTCGATGTGGTCGATGTCATCAACCGGCGCGTCCCGCTGAAAAAGGCCGGCCGCGACTACCAGGCCCGCTGCCCCTTCCACGACGAAAAGACCCCCTCCTTCACCGTCAGTCCGCAAAAGCAGTTCTACCACTGCTTCGGCTGCGGCGCCCACGGCTCCGCCATCGGCTTTCTCATGGAGTACGACAACCTGGGATTCGTCGAGGCGGTGGAGGAGCTGGCCCAGGATGCGGGGCTCGAGGTTCCCCGGGAGGCCGGCCCGGATCGGGGTCCCGATCTGCGCCCGCTGTATGAGCTGATGGAGGAGGCGGACCGCTTCTACCGCCATCAGCTCAAGCACCACCCCGACGCCAAACAGGCGGTGGACTACCTCAAGGCCCGCGGCCTGAGCGGCGAGATCGCCGCCGCTTTCGCCATCGGCTATGCGCCCCCCGGCTGGGATAATCTACTCGGCTCACTGGGCAGGGATAAAACCGCCCTCACCAGGCTGGATGAGTGTGGCCTGACCCACGAGGGGGAAGGCAAGGGTTACGACCGTTTCCGCAACCGCATCATCTTCCCCATCCGCGATCGGCGCGGCCGCACCATCGGCTTCGGCGGCCGCACCATCGGCGAGGAAAAGCCGAAATACCTCAATTCGCCGGAAACCCCCCTGTTCCACAAAGGACGCGAACTCTATGGCCTCTACGAGGCGCAAAAGGCGAATCACAAGATCGCGCGACTGCTGGTGGTGGAGGGCTACATGGATGTGGTCGCGCTGGCCCAGCACGACATCCTCAACGCGGTCGCCACCCTCGGCACGGCCACTACCCAGGAGCACCTGGAGCTGGTCTTCCGCATCTGCCCCGAGGTGGTGTTCTGCTTCGACGGCGACCGGGCCGGCCGCGACGCGGCATGGAAAGCGTTGCTGACCAGCCTGCCCCTGATGCGCGACGGGCGGGAGGTCAAGTTCCTCTTTCTGCCCCAGGGCGAGGATCCCGACACCCAGGTGCGCAAGGAGGGCACCGGCGCCTTCAGCGACCGCATCGAACAGGCCCAGCCCCTCTCCAAATTCCTTTTTCATCGTCTCACCGATGAGGTGGAGATGGAGAGCATCGATGGTCGCGCCCGCCTGGCACAGCTCGCCACACCGCTGCTGGAAAAGCTCCCCGCCGGGGTGTTTCGCCGCATGATGTTTCAGCACCTGGAGGAGCTGGTGGGGATCAAGGGCGGCCGCCTCGACAAAGGGGCTTCGCAGCGGAGACAGCCCGACAAGCGGCGAAGCCGCCAGCCGGGGGAGCTCCAGCGCGCCACGCCGGTGCGCATGGCCATTGCATTGTTGCTCGACAATCCCCATCTACTAAGCGTTGCGGAGAGTGTGGACAGTGCCTGGCAAGCGTGGGATGCACCCGGCATATCCATTCTTAAACAGTTACTTGAAATAATCCGTTCCCAACCTACGCTTAACAAAGCAGCTTTGTTGGAACGCTGGCGAGATACGGAGCACTTCACTCACCTCAATAAACTGGCCAACTACAGGTTTGACCTGCCGGATATGGATCAGGAGGCAGAATTACGTGACGCACTCCTCAAATTGAATGCGCAGTTCCATAAAATTTCCCGGCCACAGCCGGGGAATCTACCACCCAGCGAGCTGTCAGATGAGCTGCTGAATGAGCTGAAACGGCGCTATCCAGGCACGACCGGCCAGGATGAGCAAGAGTAATCCGGAGGTCTCAAAACAGACCGATAGCTGGCATAACTATATGAAAGTGTGCTAATATGGTGAGTTCAGTCTCAGTGTTGTACACCTCGTCTGACTACAAGGTAAACGATGAACCAGGAACAGCAGCAATCTCAACTTAAGCAACTGATTGCAAAGGGTAAGGAACAGGGATTCCTGACCTACGCGGAAGTAAACGATCACCTCCCCGAGGGCATAGTTGAGCCCGAGCAGATCGAGGACATCGTCCGCATGATCAACGACATGGGGATCACGGTTCATGAATCGGCCCCCGATCTCGAGGACAACACCCTCAGCGATTCCGTGGTTTCCACCGACGAAGACGCCGCCGAAGCGGCCGCCGCCGCCCTGGCCAGCGTCGACAGCGAATTCGGCCGCACCACCGACCCGGTGCGCATGTATATGCGGGAAATGGGCACGGTCGAGCTGCTGACCCGCGAAGGCGAGCTGCGTATCGCAAAGCGCATCGAGGAGGGCCTGCATCAGGTCTCCGCCGCACTGGCCACCTTCCCGCCCACCGTCGACCTGCTGTGCACCCAGCTGGAGAAGATCGAGCCGGGCGAATCGCGTCTGGCAGACATCACCAGCGGCTTCATCGACCCCAATGAGCCCGATGAGATCCCGACCCCGGAACAGCCGCAGGAGGTCAATCGCGACGCCAGCAACAGTGGCGACAACAATGACGACGATGACGACAGTGACGACCCGGAGAACACCGGTCCCGATCCCGAAGAGGTCATGGCCAAGGGGAGAGAACTGCGCAAGCGCTATAACGCCCTCTGCACCGCACTGAAGAAAAAGGGCCGCGCCAGCGCCCCGGCACAGAAGAACCAGGATGCCGTCTCCGAGGCCTTCCTCGAGTTCAAGCTGGTGCCGATCACCTTCAACATGCTGGTCACGACCCTGAGGGAAACCATCGAGCGCATCCGCAACCAGGAACGCATCATCATGAACCTTTGCGTCGATAAGGCCCGCATGCCGCGCAAGGAGTTTATCGCCTCGTTTCCCGACAACGAAACCAATCTCGATTGGATCATCGATCAGATCGCCAAGGACAAGGCCTATTCGGAAGCCCTCAAGGAGCATGCCGATGAGATCGTGCGCGCACAAAAGCGCCTGGTCGGCATCGAGAGCGACTGCATGCTGACCATCGGCGAGATCAAGGAGACCAATCGCAAGATGTCGATCGGCGAGGCCAAGGCGCGCCGCGCCAAGAAGGAGATGGTGGAGGCCAACCTGCGACTGGTTATCTCGATTGCGAAAAAATACACCAACCGCGGACTGCAGTTCCTCGACCTCATCCAGGAGGGCAACATCGGCCTGATGAAGGCGGTGGACAAGTTCGAATATCGCCGCGGCTACAAGTTCTCGACCTACGCGACCTGGTGGATCCGTCAGGCCATCACCCGCTCCATCGCGGATCAGGCGCGCACCATCCGTATCCCGGTGCACATGATCGAGACCATCAACAAGCTCAACCGCATCTCCCGCCAGATGATCCAGGAGATGGGCCGCGAGGCGACCCCGGAAGAGCTGGCGGAACGCATGGACATGCCGGAAGACAAGATCCGCAAGGTGCTGAAGATCGCCAAGGAGCCGATCTCCATGGAGACCCCCATCGGCGACGACGAGGACTCCCACCTGGGCGACTTCATCGAGGACTCGGGCGTGGTCTCCCCCATCGAATCCGCCACCGCGGAGGGCCTGGGCGAGGCGACCCAGAACATGCTCGCCGGCCTCACCAGCCGCGAAGCGAAGGTCCTGCGCATGCGCTTCGGCATCGACATGAACACCGACCACACCCTCGAGGAGGTCGGCAAGCAGTTCGATGTCACCCGGGAGCGAATCCGCCAGATCGAAGCCAAGGCGCTGCGCAAACTGCGCCACCCTTCCCGCTCGGATCGCCTCCGCAGCTTCCTCGACAGCGATTGATGCAAAGATCCCCGCGCAGTGACCGCAATAGTGCCGCTATTGCGCTGGGATCTGCTACAATCCCGCCGATTCCGGGCCCATAGCTCAGTTGGTTAGAGCAGGGGACTCATAATCCCTTGGTCCTAGGTTCGAGTCCTAGTGGGCCCACCAATAATTTCAGGGTGCTTACCGGCCACGTAGGCAACACTGTAATCCGTCTGTTCCATACCTTATTCAGATAGGACTGACCATTACAGGGTATGCCGCTTCATGTATCAACAGAATCAGTATCAAGGTTCTCCCAAGCTACTGAGCGATTCCTGCCAGATGCCTTTGCATGATAGAGCGCCTTGTCGGCGCGATTAATCGACTCTTCGATGTATATGTCATTTGACAATGCGGACATACCAAATGACACAGTGATACGCAATTCCGCTGAGTCCGACCCTGTGATGGCCAGATTTTCGATACCACTCCTGAGTCTCTCAACCGCGTAATTCGCAGTAACGAGATCGGTGCCTGGCAAACACAATAGAAACTCTTCTCCGCCATAGCGAAAAATCATATCGAAAGGACGAATGTTGTCCAGGATGTACCTGATGACAGTTTTCAGCACCATGTCACCTTCCTGGTGACCATGACTGTCATTGATATGTTTGAAATGATCAAAATCCATCATTGCTATACAGCATGAAAACGCATTGCGCTTTACCAATTCATGCTGTCGGCGCAATTCCGTCAGCATACCTGATCGTGTGCGCGCACTTGTCAGTGTATCCACGTTGAACAGGGAGCTTTGCAGCTCGTGCTGCAGGCTCATAATCTGCATGCGAAGGCGTTCTACGGATTTTGCGAATTGGTCGTATTTATCAATATTCGAAGAAGGAGATCCTTGACTCGACAATAACAATTCCGTGGCAAGCGCGTGCATCTGAATATGTATTTTTTCGATGGCGTTAAATCCATCGTGCCGCTGTAACGGTTCATTGTCTGATTGATAATACCACTCTCCGAATTCACATTTTCGATATGAATCCGGCATTAGGTCCTCTGGTTTGCAGGGGACGCGGCAAGCAAGTGAGCGATTGATATTCTGAAACCACAATTGGTGATTTTCAACGGCATGATCCAACTGCTCAATTATATGTTTTATCTTTTCGTGACCTAGCCTGAACATAGACGCATTTCCAGGGTCAGTGAAATCCTTTCTGTAGAAGTACCCCAATTTTCGCTGATTGAAAGAACCCGCCTTTTAAGAAGCACAATCCAAGCAATTACGAGCTCCGTATCATGAAGCAGTATTTTTCCGGGTAAGGCTTTCACACTGCTATGGGCGGTAATGAATATCGCAATTCAGTCGTTCAAATTATTATTACTTAAGTTTAAACAGGTGATTTTATCATAAGATGTTTATTAATATAGTCTGCCGTACCAGGTCTGAAAAGCGGTGTGATGCCATTCTCGAAGAGAAATTGAGGATACCCGTTCAATGACAGGTAGTGCACTTCAGGTTTGAATATGGGCTGACCGAACCCGAGCGAGGCAACCATGAATCTGCTCCCCTCCTCCCTCATCGACTGTCCCTACTGCGGCGAAAGGATCGAACTCCTGATCGATACCAGCGAGCCGCAGCAGGAGATCATCGAAGACTGCCCGGTCTGCTGCCGCCCCATCACCCTGCGATTGAGCTGCATCCCCGGTGAATTGTTGGAAATCAGCGCTCACCGGGAAGATGAGGTTTAGTCACGCGAAAATGTCGTGGCACCACCTTGAGGGTAGGGAACGCAGTATGCCGGCATCACCTCTTTGGGCCTGGCCTGACTTGCATAACACAGCCAGCCTATCCTAGAATTCGATCCTTTGGCGGGCACCGAATGATGGTGTATGACTCGGATTCCGAACAGGCAGATTCGAATCCGACCGACCGTTCCATTTGGCCCCGATTAGCCTACCGGCGTTTCGGGCTGCCTCAAGGCGGCGACCTGAATCTCGATCACCCTGCTGGATTCGCGGATTGCCCCCTCCATCGGTTAGCACTTGAAATACAACAAAAAATGTCGGGTAGTGCAGATAAAGCAGAAAAAAGACATGTTGATTTTCCAGCAATACGGTTCTGATCGTATGGAGCAGGCAAGAGTATGAGCATACACCCCACTGCCATTGTCGATGCCGGGGCCGAGCTGGGTCGCGATGTCTCCGTTGGACCCCACTCGATAATCGGACCCGATGTGGTCATTGGTGATGAATCCTGGATTGGGCCGCAGGTTGTCATCAAGGGACCGACCAGGATCGGAACAGGGAACCGCATCTATCAATTCGCCTCAATCGGCGAGGCGCCTCAGGATTTGAAATATGCGGGAGAGCCGACGCGGCTGGAGATTGGTGATCGCAACACCATTCGCGAATGCGCCACGATCAACCGTGGCACGGTCAACGGCGGCGGGATCACCCGGGTGGGGGATGACAATTTCCTCATGGCCTATATCCATATTGCCCATGACTGCACGGTTGGAAACGGGACTGTTTTTGCAAACAACGCCTCACTGGCGGGCCATGTTGACATCGGAAACCAGGTGATATTGAGCGGTTTCACCCTGGTTCATCAGTTCTGCTCTGTCGGTGATCACGCCTTCACGGGAATGGGGAGCGCCATCTCCAAGGATGTGCCACCCTATCTGATGGTGACGGGAAGCCCTGGCCAACCACACGGCATCAACAGCAAGGGGCTTGAGCGACGAGGTTTCAGCGCGGAAGCGATCAGGGCGATCAAACGCGCCTATAAGGTACTCTACCGCTCCGGACTGTCGTTGGAAGAGGCGAAGCGGGAGATCGCCGCCATGGCCGATGAGGTCGATGAACTTGCCCTGTTTTCCCAATTTCTGAGCCAGTCCCGGCGCAGTATTATTCGTTAGTGATTCACCGCCGGCGGTTCAGCCATTCACCACTTTGCCGATAACGTCAATGATCCGATCGACCTGACTATCCTTCAATTCGGGGAAAATCGGCAGCGACAGGCACTGTTGCGATATCCGCTCACTGACCGGAAGCGGGAGCCCCCGGCAGGCATCGACAAAGACCTCCTGGTTGTGAAGCGGGATCGGATAGTAGATCGCAGAGGCTATCCCCTGGTCGCGCAGGGCCTGCTGTATGGTATCTCGATTTTCCGCCAGCAGGGTGTACTGATGATAGACGTGATGACCGATCCCATCCTCATGGGGAGGCGTGATCCCTGGTATCTCCGCAAGGGCTGCGCTGTAACGGTGGGCAACACGGCGTCTGTTCTCGTTGTAGTTGTCGATCCGTTTCAATTTCACTCGTAAGATTATCGCCTGCAGTTCATCGAGGCGGCTGTTAAAGCCAATCTCCGAGTGATGGTACTGTTTCCAGCTGCCATGGTTACGCAATGCTCTCAGGTGTTCAGCCAGCCCGGCTGAGTTGGTGGACACCAGCCCGCCGTCCCCGTATCCCCCAAGATTTTTGCTGGGAAAGAAACTGTAGCAGCCTGCCAGGCCGAAGCTGCCGGTCTGTGTGCCGCCAATATGCGCGCCGAATGACTGCGCACAATCCTCAATCACCCGGAGGTCGTGCCTCTCGGCGAGTGACAGGACGGTAGTCATATCGACAGGCTGTCCGAAAATGTGAACGGGCAATATTGCCCGGGTCCTTTCGGTGATGGCTTCCTCTGTCTGCTTGAGATCCATGTTGAATGTATGTGGATCGATATCGACAAACACCGGTGTGGCGCCAACGTATCGGATCGCTTCGGCCGTGGCGATGAAGGTGAAGGCAGTGGTGATCACCTCGTCACCTTCTTCGATGCCGGCGGCAATCAATGCCAGATGAAGCGCCTCGGTACCGGAGGCGACGCCAACAGTATGCGCCACGCCCAGGTATTCTGCGCACTCCTCTTCAAAGGCGCGTACATTAGGCCCGAGGATAAACTTAGTTTCCTCCAGTCCTGCCAGGAGGCCATTATCGATCTCCTCCTTGAGGTCGAGATATTGCTGTTTGAGGTCTACCATCGGGATCATGAACTTCACCTGGCTAGGTCATCCGCCCAGTTGTCCGCTGATATCGATTGCCGTCTTCAGGGCCTCGCGTCCATCCTCGCCGGTAACCGGAGGCAAGGTGCCGGTCCTGATGGCATCGAGAAAAGCGCGCAACTCAGCCATGATGGCATCGGAATTCTCAAAAACGCTCTCTTCGCTGGTGATTTCAGGAATACCGGGGAATATCTCCTTTTCTCCCTTGCGATGAATACTGAGGATCTTGTCCTGGAAATCGATCGAGATATAGGCGTCAGGCTGAAAGATACGCATTTTGCGCTGCGGCTTCATGCTCACCCGGCTGGCGGTAACGTTAGCCACGCAGCCATTCTCGAATTTGATCCTGGCATTTGCGATATCGTATTCCTGGGTGAGTACCGCCCCGCCCTTGGCGTCAATTGATGCGATGGGAGCGCCCACCAGCTTTTGGATAATATCAATATCGTGGATCATCAGATCCAACACCACATTGACGTCGGCGCCGCGTAGATTGAAGGGTGCGAGACGATGGGATTCAATAAACTGCGGATCCTTGAGGACACCCTCAAGTGCCAGAACCGCGGAGTTGAAGCGCTCCAGATGCCCCACCTGAAGTACCCGCTGTTTGCGTCTGGCAATTTCAATCAGTGCATCCGCTTCTGCAACGGTAACGGTTATCGGTTTTTCCAGCAGCACGTGGATCCCGCTTTCGAGAAAATCTTTCGCAACCTGATGGTGAAGCTGAGTAGGCACAACGATGCTGACGGCGTCCACCTTGTCCATAAGATCGTGATAGTCGGATAACGCCTCGGTGTTGCACTCCTTGGCTACATTGGCGGCAGTGTCAGGATCGATATCGACCACGGCGACCAGTTCAGAATCGTCCAGTGCGGCATATTTTTGGGCGTGGTATCGGCCGAGATAACCAACACCGATTACAGCGGTTCTTACTTTATCCATCTCTGTGTGAGCGCTATCGTGTGTTGATTTAACAAATTTAGCCTATTAAGCATACCAACAGGGAGTGTTCCCCCCTATTGAATAGGGATTCCAAATCCAAGCAGTGAAGAATACCGCAAAAAAATTGAACGCCTGAGTGGATATTATGTGGACTCCCATGGGATACCGATACAAAAAATAGTTTTCCTGGTCGGCGAAACGGATTCGAATCCAGTGACCCGCGCTAATATTCCTGTTTCTCAATACCCCCAATCATACCTTTGCAAATCCCCTCAACCAAGCTCTCTAACTGGATGGAAAGGGGGTATGTGGCCATTCTTTTGTCGGGTCCGGATGGCCGGTCTCGGCGAAGAGAAAAGTGGGGGTTACCGGTTAATCGACACACCGTAGCGGGTAGCTATTTCACTGCATAGCGCAGATCAACCGCATCTTCAATATACTCTATCTGATTGATTTTTCTGTATATTATTTAACTTTTTTCGCTAGGTGCCGCTAACTTTCCAGGGTCAGATGCATCCACTCGTGGCGTCCGTTCTGCTGAGGACGACCTGGCTTGATGCGTTCAACAGCAATACCCGGACGCAGCCGCCAGACGGCGAGTCGGCTCGAGCCAAACAGGGCATGGGGCGAGGTGAAAGGGACACCATGC
The DNA here is from genome assembly GCA_003058495.1 of gamma proteobacterium symbiont of Ctena orbiculata. GTDB lineage: Bacteria > Pseudomonadota > Gammaproteobacteria > Chromatiales > Chromatiaceae > Thiodiazotropha. The sequence continues at coordinate 23,635 of QBVC01000024.1, forward strand.
TCGGTTCGGATCGCCGCAGGGAGGCTAAACTCCCGGAACACGCGCTCGAATACCGGTAATGCGCCGCTCTCCTGAGTGGATTCCAGGGCTTTGCAGTCCCGCAGATGCGTACCAGAGTGGCGTGAACGGCGCTAACCACCGGCGGCTTTCTCATGGGGTATTGTTTAATCAGTTTCTCACGGATCTTGCGGCTCCGGGCGTCGAGCTATGGCTAATATACTTTTATCGTTTTACACCCTATTCCATCCGTAATGGTTAGCGCAGCACTGTAAAAGGTTTTTTTGGTTAGCAACCCCCCTTCAGACGCATCGATAGATGTGGCCGCCAAATTGTGCGATGAGATCGCAGAAGATGCGTTTTATTTACAGCCGTAAGCATCTGGGTCGAATTGAAAAGTTACACCGGCAGGGAGATGTATCTCAAGAGACTTACGAAGAAGCGTTGAAGGAGAATGATATTGCCCGCCACACGGTGCTGGAAAAAGAGGATAATCTCGAAGTTGTCAAGACCCGGGTCAATCCCCATGAGATACAATCCATAAAAGCCGAGATAGAGCAGCTACAACACGACTTGATTTACTATCGGGAACTACTAGCGCGTACCGAGCTTAGAATGCCCTTCGACGGTCGTATTATCACAATGCGCCTGAAGGATCTGGAGAACACCTATCTCGAGGATGATGATCTTTTCGCCGAGGTAGAAGACACCCGTCGGGTCACTATTGAAATTGATATTCCTGAATCCGACATCGCTGTGGTGGCGATTGGTGACACCATGCGTCTAAAACCGCTACTGGCCCCAGACATTATAGTGAAGGGTGAGATCTCACAGATCTACCCAACCTCTTTTGAGACGGATTATGGCAATATCGTCAAGGTCTTGACAGTCATCGAGAATGAGGACGAGGCTCTGCGATCCGGTATGACAGGTTTTGCCAAGATCAATGGAAAGGAGATGTTTCTGGGAGAGGCTTTTGGTCGCGCCCTGTTGCGTTTTGTTCAGATCGAAGTCTGGTCCTGGCTGCCGTGATCAGGCATCTAGGGCCTGTTAACATACCATTCTCAGCTATGAGGGTGGTGCGGAAAACAACTCGCTGTGTCAGCATTAGCTGCCACTGCCGGTGACAACACTTTACGGCCCCATGACCGCCTCATAATCATTTTTTATTTTCTCGGCACGACTGTGCAAGTTGTGTGAGGGAGGAATGTCCGGGTAGGCGGCAAGAACCACTCTCCGCACCTCCTTGAACATCTCCCACTGCTCGCTACGATCATGTCGCGTCATGAGGTTCCAGTATTTGAGTGCCCGTTTTCCATCCTGAAGGAGTGTCTCCTCGGCGTCGTGCTGCGGAGCACCCAAAAGCTCTGTCGCTTCACCCAAAAACTCGTGCAGCCTCCGACTGGGTGTGCCCGGTGACCCTTGGTTGATGCCCTGTGCCGAGAGCTCCACATGGACCAGTTCGTGCATTATTGTCTGTACCAGGGCGGCAAGACTTCGGAAAGCATAGGGACCGATATAGAGGATCGAGGGGGTCGCGCCGACTGTAGGTTTTTTCGGATCGGAGCTAAATTCCATGGCCAGGGCCTCTTTCCTACCGCGCAGATTCTTGTTTTCGAACATTACCGCAACCAGGGCATCGGACCCCAGATCGAAGGCATCCATCACCAGGCGAAGCACACTGTTTTCCCTGCCCTTTCTGTGCTTGGTCACAATGAAGTCCAGGGTCGCATCATCGAGTTGGCCGTTGGATGATCCGAGCGGCTGCATATCCGCCAGACGGTGGACCAGTTCCGGATCTATCGCCGATCCGGGTGTCGCGTTGACGATACTTCGCAGGGCGGCGATAGCGATAGGATCGGCAAGGCGTCTGCCAATCTGATCAATAGCATCTCTCTCCGCGTTTGGAGTGAGTATCGATCTGATGGGAGCGGCTGTGGGAGGCGGCTGATGCACACTCAGACCGCGACGCAGGACTTTGACGAGACTGGCATAGCTGTTGAGTGCCCATGGTGCGACCCACATCTCCCGCAGCGGACCCTCCCAGTCGATGTGGATGCCGCTGTCGATCGACTCCGGCCAAGCTGTCTCCCAGGTCCATGCAACCCGCATTGCAACCACATCCGACAAATCCAGGCCTTCCGCATCCGCAACCAAGGGTATGGCAAACTCCTGCATACCGAAGCCCACCATTTCAGCGAGGATAACATCCATTGTCGCGGGATCGACAACACCCGTGGAGGGAATGGATTTATTCCCTTGCCAGGCCTCAAGGGCCTGGATGGTCGCATTGTCAAATACCCCATTGACATCGAGTCCCGCGCCAGCCAGATTGAGATGAGCCTGCAGATTCCGTATGTTTGCCGGCTGATCGAGGGAGGGCGCAGGGGTTGCCGGAGGCGCTGTCTCTTCCTCCTCCCCGGCCGACTGGCGCTGCAGTTGCACCCCTGGTTGGGGTGCGACTGCAGATGCCCGCGCCAATGAACAGGCCGGACAGGGCGCGCCGCCGGCTTCGCAGGCGGCGCACTTGTATTGCTGGGCCGGCATCTGGGGGAGAGCGTTGACCCCTGCCAGATCCGGCATTCGCAGGACCTCATCGGCAACACGATCGGCCTCCAGTTCAAGCGCATCGTCCGGTTGGCTGATCCGGTATTTTCCAAACTGTCGCGATCCTGGGTTACGCATTCCACGGCGCCTGATCAAATGAGCCATCACACCCTCCCGGTATGCTATCTGTTTACCCAGCAGCCAGGGTACGGCTTGGTAATATCAATCCCCGGTCGGTGCACCGATCATTGGTCGATGGCTAAGCCGATCCTGGGTTGCAACAAAGGTCAATACCCTTTCTCAGCAATCGATCGCAGACCATGTTTGAGTTCGCTAAATTTCGGTCGGTTCGCAACCTGACTGTCAAGCCCGCTTTCAAGCAGCTGGCCCAGCTCATCGGCTGGCAGGTGGTAGGCTCGCTTGTTCCCCATGATCCCCTTGACATGCCCCAGGTAACCTTTGCCGTCAAACGGAGAGCGACCGGTAAGCCAGAATGCCATTATGGCGCACAGGGAAAACAGATCGGCTTTACTATCCGGCTCCAGACCCAACAAGACTTCTGGAGCTACAAATGTATCGTCGAAAGCAAGCGGTGTATGGAGATCGGGTTTTTCAGCACTAAAGTAGAAGCATTCGGCGCGCGGTGCCATACCTGTCAGTTGAATATTGCTATCCCCCTCATCCATAACATAGATAGATTGGGGTCGCAGGCAAAGGAGTGGCTGTCGTTGAGCGTGCAAGCGCTCAACTGCTGCAGCAATCGACGCACCCAGGCGAGCAACCGTTGCCGGTTCTGCAATACCCTTGCCCACCAGATGGGATGGTATACCGAGCGGCATCTGTTCAATCATCAGATCAAAATCGGTTGGCTTTGCAGCATGTAATCGACCGATGTATACCAATGGCGCAATGCCTTCCACGTCATACACCAGCTTTCTGTGCACCTCTTCGTGACTCGCTGTTTGTTTCAGGGTTGTTGTCGCCAGGAATCTGTTTCCAGCGTCATCCTGCGCAGCAAAGAGGCCAAAGGATAGTGAACCACTCAGTAGAGCGCTCAGCTTATACACAGCATTCGCATCGGTATAACCGGTTACAGATTTGTTATTGTGCTCGTTCATATCAGAATGTATCGCCTTCTTGCGGACTCCAATTCGGCGGTGGTCCGTCCCAATAGATGACAGATTCACCGACACTGACAAGTTTTTCCGCCCATACCTGCTTGACCTTGAGAACATTTCCATGTTCATTTTGAATCAAGAGATAGGCAGTATAGATGACATTACGATTGCGATTGCCTATCTGTTTGGCATTGGCGATCACTATTGTTACACCAGTTGAATCGGCTGTGGCATCCGATGGGTTACCGACCCGCCCCCCGCCTAGATCGACGAATGGGGTATGGACTTCATGAACGCTCACCCCCCGATCGGCAACGGTGGATATATCCGCACCTGAAGGCATCAGCTTCATACCCAGATCCTCATTGGCATCCGGATGGAGTATCTCTTCCACACTGACGCCTCCCCCCGGCAATTCTATTTCCGAGATCATTGGGTGGCTGTGTCCAACTGGATCGATGTCCGGCAACCCACTCCAGGAGACAAAACTTCTAGCGCCCTGTACAAGGACGAACTCTCCACTGCTGGTTCGACCTAAGCCCCACTCCCGGGTTCTCGGATCATAGCCCTCGGGAACATCAGTGATCCCCAACTGCACCAGGGCCGATGCATCTCCATTGGCAATTCGTCTTAGCAGATTTTGTGCGCTGGCTTCGTCACTACCGATTGGATCGCCCACCGGGCGGTGAACCAGAGCACGTAACGAAGGAATGATCTCTACACCCTCATGATCGAACACAGCGCTACCCGTGCGGGTCACCTCGCCATCGACTTGACGCCTCGCCTCCTCTTCCTCTGATCGCGCCCGCGCCCGCGCTGCAATTTCATCTCTGGTTGCGTTCTTCGCCGCGTCCCGGACACTGGTTCCCACCCGCTTCAGATAGCGTTCGGCGATGTCGGTTGCCGTCAGGTTACCGATACCCGTTGCCGCCATGCTGGATGTCTCTTGTGCAAGGCCGCCGATCAACTCCTGCTGTACCGCGGCTTCCAAGCGAGTACGCAGCGTCTCTCCATGCTCTGCCAAATAGGCATCGGCGCGCCCTTTGGATGCCGATTTGCTCAGCAGGGTGACCGCCTGGGCAGTCAATTGCTCGGTGGTGGGCATCTTATTCTCCACCCCCGCCTTAATGAGCTCTTGATTGACCTGGGTAAAACCCTCTTCCACGGCACCGCGCAGGAATGCCTGGGCATTGTCGCCAAGCTTCATCATCTCGGCGACCCCGCCGACCGCCTCACCCAATGGCTTGGCCACTTTGCCAATTCCCGCGGTGGCGGCGATGGTCACCAGCTGAGCCAGGTTCTTCTCGTCGAAGAAGTCGTAGTCCTCCCCCATGGCTATTTCACGTGCGACCATGCCTGCAATCGCTGCACCCAATGAGGCAACCAGCAGCCCTCCCGCACCACCGCCTGTCACTGCCGTCAGGGCAAGTTCCGCGGCGATCTCGATTGCCAGCGCCAAGCTATCGGCAACGCTGTTGCGGAGTGCGCGCATTTCTGCGACGCGCTGGTCGAAGAGCCTTTTCTCGACCTTGGCCAACTCCTCGCGACTATTGGTGCCGGTCATCGCCATCAGCAGCTGCAGTTCTGCTTCGCTGGCCTGGGCAATGAACTCAAGGCGATCCGCAGACTCTTCGGTCACCGCCCCCGTGTCCTCGCCCGTTACCAAATCGATGACCGGAGTCAATATCGACTCCTCGGAGCGCTGCTGCTCACGCGCCCTGCGTGCGATCTCCTCGGGGTCACTGGTGGGTTGCAGCAAGTTCTGAAATGAGTAGCAACTGAAACTGCTGGAATAGCGGGCAAAGACAAAGCTCACGAAGCGTGCATTGGCATCTCCGCTGGCACTGCCGAGCTCTGGCCATACCGAGCCATACTTGCGGACGAAGGTGGCGATGCTATCGCTCTGCAGTTGCGTGGGCGCACCCTTAATCAAATTGTATGCCCGCACCAGGTCACTTTCGTCGCTTCCCTCGCTGAGCTCGACCTTGATCCGGTCAGCACCGCGCTCCGGCTGGGGCCGCTCCTTATCAATCAACGCTCTGAGGCGCTCGGAGGGTGTACCCGAAGTCACGGGAATCACCAGGTAGAGATAGTAGGCGGGACGCAGGACGACGCTCTCATCGTCACTATCTCGTCGCGGAATCTCGGCTTGGGCGAGAAGTTCATCGATCTTGTTCTGCTGCCAGGCCTGATCAACCAGGCTCAGCGCCTTGTTGTTGTCCAGGTCGAGTTCGCCTGCGATATAGACCTTGTCTGCCAGAGTCAGGTCGCCCAACATGGTCAATCTGGCGCGTACCTGGTCGGCGGAACCCACGCTCATCTCACTCAATACCAGGGTATTGATCTCCTCCCGCTTCTGGTCCCATGCAGCCTGGTACTTCGCTTCGCGGGCTATGCGACCTTCCCAGACCTTGCGGATCTTATCGATGGCTCGATTCACCTGCGCCTCGTCGGTACCCAGTCCGGTGAATCCGCCAGTGGTTGCCGCGTCAAGTGTATCTTGTGCGATCTGCAGCTGAATATCTTCGAGTGCCTTGATCTGCTCCTCGCTCTGGATCGCTTCACCGCCAGCCGTTTCATTACTCCCACCCGATCCCGAGCCAGCGACCTCCTCCTTATAGGTCTCGTAGCCCTTGAATACCGCGTCGACCATTTCCCAACTCGCCCCCGACAACTCACTCGCCATGGCGTCTTGCAGGTTCATCTGGGTCCAGGGTTTGATCGGTCTGAATCCCGAGGTCCAACCGCTGGTGTCGGAAACATAGCGGCCCCATTCGGTTTCCAGCTTGGCGATTTCGGCCGGTCCCTCGTCCCATGCGTCCTGAATCTGTTTGATCACACTGTCGTCTTTGGTACCGACTATGCCGACGCTATCGAAGTAGAGCTTGTCGGCAGCCGTAAGATCGCGATCCATGAGAGCACTGTATTTCTCAAGCTGCCAGCCGGAGAGGTCATAGATGAAATCGGCTTTCAGGTTACCGTGCCCAATCCAGTAATACCCGGATTCGATACCGAATGTCTCGTTGTAGCGTCGCTCCATCTCCTTGCGTCCCGAGAGAGGCAGGTTATAGATAACCCGGTTGAGTTCCTCATCACGTGTACCCATCGGTATCAAGGCAAGACCGACCGCGGTCTGCATTCCATGCTCATGGCCGTCCTTGAGAATTGCGTGGGCCTTGACCTGCCAGTCACCTGCGAGCTGGCTGTTGAAATATTGGCGCAGATCGATTTGATATCTCTCCTGAAAGGCGGTGCGTATGGCCTGATTCTCCGCTTCGCTGTTTCCCCGCAGTGGCCTGACCGCGGCGGCCTCATCGTTCCAGCCATCGAGGGCATCGTGGATCTGCTCGGCGGCCAGATTGGGATTGTCAGCGGATCTCTCCGATGCTTCTTCCTCTCGCTGCAGAATAGGTGCAGTGGTCTCGCGTGCCAGCATCGGCGCTGAATTTGCCTTTGCATTTGCCGCTCCGGTCTGTTGCATCACATGCGCCAACTCATGTGCGAGCAGGCGTCGTCCGCTTGCGGCGGCGGGATTGAACTGACCGGGTGCAAAGGCGATGGCGTTGCCCAGGGTGAATGCCCTGGCGCTTACAGCGGCAGTCGCCTTCGCCGCCGCCTCCCCGGTGTGCACGCGGACATCCCCCAGGTCAGTCCCGAAGCGGGGCTCGAAATAGTCCCGCGCCCTATCCGGTAGCGGCACACCACCGGTGCGAACCGACTGCGCTGCCATCTGCGCACCATCGGTTTGCCTGGAGATCTTATCGGAGTTGGGCGCCAGTTGTAGCTCTTCTTCCTCTTCGCTCGCTTGACGCTGTAGCTCTTCCTCGTCTCCCGCAACGGCTTGGCGTTGCAACTCCTCCTCATCCTCGAGAGGTTGTCGTTGCAGTTCCTCTTCATCCTCAGAGGATTTGCGTTGCAGCTCTTCTTCGTCCTCGAGTGATTGGCGTTGCAGCTCCTCTTCAACCTCTTCCACCGGCTGTCGTAACAGCGGCTCAAACGATCGAGACAGGGAGATCGATCCCCCCGATTGGGAACAGAGTGGACAGGGTCTGTTCCCGGCTGCGCAGGCGCTACATTTGTGAGCTGGTGCCTCTAGCCCCGCGGTCCCATCCACCCCAACAGGTTCCGGCATGCGCAACACCTCGTTCGCTACCCGGTCCGCTTCCAGTTCCAGTCTGTCCCCTGGCTGACTGACGCGGTAATTTCCTACCCTGACTGTTTCATTTACCCGCGCGGGTGTCGCACTTTTTACTGAGTTGTTCATGGCTGAATGTTACTCAGTGCACTTTTCGATTGGTGAGTAGACAATGCATATCGCATGCAATCCTACTCCGCCTCAGGCTTGGCTTCAGTCGGCGCCAACTCGAAATGCCAGTCTTCTACCGCACCCCTTGGGTTATCCGGGCTGCCGGCTGTTTCAGAATTGAATGGCCGCCATAGGCCGAAGCTAGCGACAAACGCGATGGCCTCGTCACTCCAGGCTCCACCGAACTCACTCCATTGTATTCCCTGCAGGTCGATGGCATTGCCGGTGGTGTGTACCGATACCGGAACCGATTTCAGATTGGGTGCACGTTTCGGGTCATCAGACTCATAGCCTTCTTCGGCAAAGGTCAGCCCGACAATGGAGAAACCCCAGTTTTCCTTAATCTGGGTTCGTGGGGATGCATTCAATGCATGATCCTTTGCCCTCTCCATTATCTCCGCCACTGTGGCCGCACGATCAAAGCCCATTACGGGGCTGTAGGTCTCCCACTCTTTTTTGTACCAGACGTTGAGATCGATATCCTTGCCATCCGGGAGACTTTGCAGACTAGACAATGGAACCAGACCTTCGTAGATGTGATAGGCGGTACTGAACAGATGCGCATCTTTCGCAGAACGCATACCAGTGAGCCCACCAAAACCAATCTTGCGCTTCTTGAGTTCACCCACCATCCGATTGAAGCGTTCCTTCAATTCCGGGTTAAGTCGAGGGTCGTAGCTGAAATGATCAGGCTCTTGAACCTCCTCTTCATCCTTTTTCTCCTCCTTATCCTCGTTGCTCGATTCCTCTTCCGGTTCATTCTCAGCCTGCGGCTTCTGTTCTTCGTCCAGCAACGGCTCATCGGTGGCCTCGATCAGTTCGTGTGAGACATAGCCTTGCAACGTCTTGTCACCAACGATCGCCTCGACAAGTATCCAGGCCCGACCTTCCAGGACTTTTACCCGTGAGTCACGGGGAAGATCAGCAAGCACCTTGCTGTTCCGTGCCGGAGCCGTGTGAAGCGCCGCACTCCATGGCAGGATCTTACCGATAAACGGTGTAGCTTCAGGCTCGATGGGAATGGGTTTTCGCTGGATTGAATCCGGAACAGTTCGTGACTGTTGGATCACATGCGCTAACTCATGCGCCAGCAGACGTCTACCGCGTGATCCCGTGGGATTGAACTCACCAGGTGCAAACGCTATGTTGTTGCCGACAGTGAACGCTCTGGCTCTGGTCGCCGCTGTCGCCCGTTTCGCCGCCTCGCCGGTATGCACACGCACACCGCTGAGATCGGCCCCGAAGCGCGGTTCGAAATACCCCCGCACCGCTTCGGATAGCGGCCTTCCACCGCCCCGAACAGGATCGACCAGATTGGACCGGGCGCCAATCGATGGCGCGGCCGCTGGACCCGCTTGAGGTGCTAGCTGTATCTCCTCCTCTTGCTCTTCGATCGGCTGTTGCTGAAGCTGCCCATGGGCTCGCGACACCACTGTCCGTGCTACCGACAATGAACCAGAAGGATCCTCGACGCCGCCCTTCGTAGCGCTCGGTGTCGGCATGCGTAGTACCTCGTCGGCAACCCTGTCGGCCTCCTGTTCTAGCGGGTCGTTAGGTTGACTGACTCGAAGTTTCGCTGCTACCTCGGCCTGTCCCTGTTGCCCCGCCTCTCTTGCCAGCGCATGTTTCACTATGGGTCTGCTCATGCAGTATTAGCCCGAAATCCTCACCAGCATCCGGACTCCGCGGCTAGAGTGCCTTAAAATGTCGCCTGCGTATCCGCCACCTGCTGCGCGGCATCGATCAGTCGACGCGCAGCTCGATCCTGCTCATTGGCCTCGGCATCCGCCAGGGCCAGTTGTTTTTCAAACACGGTCTCCTGTTTGTCGATCAGGGTGGCCAAGGCCTGTTCATAGCTGTCCCGAGCCGCACTCCAGGCAGCATCGAGGCTCGCCGTCAGGGTCGCAGAGTCGGTTTCATTGGCGTCGTAACCGGGCGATGCCAGGGAGATAGCGGCGTTCAAGGCATCACGGGTTGTGGTCAGGTCCTGCAGATGGATGACCGCTTCGTGAAGACGCCCGGCGCTGCGGGCACTCTCTTCGGTCGCCAACTGCTGATAGGCCAAGGTGGCGCTTGCAGAGGCATGGGAAGAGAGCGCCGTGAGTGTTTGAAAGGCATCGTCCAATGCCGTCTGTTGCAGCGCCATATCCGCCTCCGCGGTCGCCAGCTCGGCCACGGCGCTAGCCAACTCGGCACTGGCCGTGGCCACCGCGTCACTACCGACGGCATCGTAGGCCGCCACCTCCGCCAGCAGGGTATCCAGTTCGGCCAAGTCGGAGAGTCCCAGGTCGGTGCGCAGCTGATCGCGCAGGGACGACTGCACCGAAGGGGAGAGGTCGCCGCCGGTGGTCATCGCTTCGCGTACCCCGGCTATTGCGTCAAAGTAGGCATTGCTCGCATCCGCGGCCGCGGTATCCCGTTCCGCCAGCACCACCTGCAACGATTCGGCGCTCAGGCGAGCCTGTTCCATTGCGTTTACGATCACATTGACTGTGTTCAGATGCTCCTCGGTGGCGGCCCCACCAAGGGCCGCCAGTTGGGTAGTGGCGTCGCTCAGTGTCGACTCCAGTTCGCTCAGTTCAGTTGCGAGGTCAGTCATGGCTACTCCCTCCTGTAGAGACAGTGATTAGGATGGTCCGAGCCCCCGCGGAAGCGGGCGACCCATTTTTGTTAACTCGGAAGCGATGGCCGCTTCCAGCATCGATTGAGAGACAATCCCCCCATCTGCCGCGGCTGCATAGGCGGCAGCAAGGGCGCAGTTGCGTATTTCACCGCCGACAAGTTCAAAGCGCTCGGCGATCCTCTCCAGCCGGACATCCCGGCCCAGCCGTTCCTTGGGTAGATGCTGGCGCCACAATGCCAGGCGCTGGCCCGGTGTCGGTCGCGGAAAGAACACCGAAAAACCGATGCGGCGGGTGAAGGCGTCGTCCATGCTTTGCTGAAAATTGCTCGACAGCAGGACAATGCCCTCGAAGGATTCCAGGCGTTGCAGGAGAAAATTGACCTCGATATTGGCGTAGCGGTCGTGGGCATCCTTGACGTTGGTGCGTTTGCCGAACAGCGCATCCGCCTCGTCGAAAAAGAGCAGCGCCCTAAAGCCTTCCCCCAGGTCGAACAGTTCGTTGAGATGCTTTTCGGTCTCTCCGATGTACTTGGAGACGACCCGGGAGAGATCCACGCTCAGCATGGAGAGTCCCAGGCGACTGGCGATCACCTGGGCGGCGAAGGTCTTGCCGGTACCGGACTCGCCGTGCAGCAGCGCCACCAGGCCGTTGCCGCGATTGCCGAAACGGGCCCTGCCGAGGCCCCAGCGGTCCTGTACTTCAACCCGGTAGCGCACCCGCTCGACCAGGCTCTCCAGACTCGCCTTATACCTGCTTTCGAGAACCAGCGCCGACCAGGGAACCCGGGGGCGGTGGCTGCTCGCCAGCCGCGACACCAGCTCCGGCTGGTTCTCGCGCAACGACTGCACTATATCCTTGTGCTCCGCGCCGGTACGCCCCGCCGTCAGGGCCCGTGCCGAGGCCTGTTCGACGACCCTGGCGATGAGATCGACCGGGAGGCGGGTCTGGTTGGCCAGCAGGTCCACATCGGCCTGGGCACCGGCCCCCGCCAGGTAGTGGCGCCAAACGGCCACCATCTCGAGGGGACGTGGAATCTGTGCCAACCAGCGTCGTAACGGGGTGGTCTCGGGAATCCGCAGAGCGACGGCATCGGAGGCTATCACCAGCAGAGGCCCCGCCAGCGCGGCCAGCGCATCCGCCGCCAACTCGACCTCTCCCGCTGTGCCTTCCAGGCGCAATACCGGCAGCAGACCGGCGAGTCTCGCTGCGACCAACAGCTGGCAGCAATCGCCCGCGATCTCCTCGCCCGTGGTACGCAATTCAAGCCAGGGTCGCTGCAGTGCCAGCGCCAGGGCATCGGCATGACAACCCGATCCCGTGCCACCTCGATCCACCAGGTGGATGAGGAGAGGCCTTTCGGCTGCGGCCCGGTTCGCCAGCTCCCGCGCCTCGGTGCTGACCGAGACCAGCAGTTCGATGACCAGCGCCGTGGAGGGATCGTTCGCCGGCAGGTGCAGGACCGCGCCGCGGGATGAGAGGGATGGGTGATCGCCAATATAGTCGCTGAGTGCCGCCGCTGCCTGCAGGCGGCGTTCGAAAAGCGGTGTGGAAGGGGTGTCGACGAGCAAGCCACAGCGCCACAGGGCACTGTCGGCCAAACTCTCCCGAATCAACCCACGCCCGGTGCTGTCCGCGACCAGCAGCGGTATGGCCTGATGCAGCGACAGTCGGCGCAACCCGCCGTTGATGCCCGCATAGAGATTGCCATAGCGCTCGTCCAGCTCCGGCGCCAAGGCGACCAGCAGCAGATCGAGCTCGAAAGGCGATAGACCGAACGCGCGCACTACCCGCACCAGCGGCTGTTCACTGAAGCGGGGGTCATCCATGGCCTGCAGCAGCTGATCGCCGCTTTGCGCCAGACGCTCGGCAAGTTCGCAGGGATCCTCAGGCAGTGGTGCGAACAATCCTTCGCACTGACGCCGCAGAAAATCGGATTCAGGGAAGTGGAGCAAGAGTCGGCCGGCAAGAGAGGCGAGGAGCCTTTCGCCAATCCGTTCATCGCCGTGAAGGGACGGCTCCCGTTGCATCGAAACCTGCTGTTGCTGTTTCGCCACCGGTGCGTTCATTGTTCCCTGTACTCAAAGCGAATGACCCGACCGAGTTGCGGCACCCAGCCCGGATCGATATCCCAACCGCCGCGACGCAATCCCATATCCACCCCATCCGCAGGGAGGATCAGGCGCGCCTCGCTCTCCGCCACCCGCAGACGACCCGGCCTCAACAGCAACCTGTCCAGGGCTGAAAGGGATTCTTCGGCATGGCCGAAAACGTATTCACTGCCCCGGGGAGCCCCGGTGAGGTCGTCATCCAGCCGCATGGCAATGGCCTCGATAACACCGCTCGCCCAACTGACTGCGCTGGAAGTGTGGCGGCACGGCTCATCAAGCTCGAGTGGTTCATGCAGGCCCGCGAAGACCTGGAGTAGACATCTGTCCCGTCGCCAGGCGGCCCGGCGGGCCGCCGGTGACAGGCGATCGAACACCGAATTCAACGCCAGGGTACCCAATGCCAGCATCCCCTGGTTGAGATCGCCGCCCTGCACCCACGCCCGCAGGGCAAACCGGATCAGGAACAGGAGGCCGCCGCATCCGACCGGCACCCAGCTCGGGCCGGTCACCATCGGATCCTCCTCATCGCCATCCGATGAGAGCGGATCAGGTACCCGTTCAGATTCGATATCCACAACGCGGGGTTCAGAATCGGGGGGATGCTCCAGCCACTCAGGCGTGGCCGCCCCGGCATCCTTTGCAGCCACCCTCGCTGGCGTGGCAGACCGATCGCTCCCCTCCGACGCCTGCTTCACAGGATGCCGCTGTGATTGCGCCCATATCGGTTCGAGTCGGGCCTTCAGCCGTGCGTAGTCGGCCGGCACCGGCCGCCCTTCCAGGTGTTGATAGGCAGCGAACAAGAGGGTCGCCGAGTCCCCATCCCCACAGTGGCTCAGCTGAGCGCGCTGAGCTGTCGAGAGTGAGTCCGACAACGCCGAACCGCCCTGCCGATCCCCATTCCCCTCCACCGCCTCGCCGACACTGCCCGCTGCTGCAATCAGCGCCCTCGCAACCGCGGCGATTCGCGGCGCGGCCATGGTTGTCAGCCATGCCGGGCCGGGATCGTCTGCCAGTTCGACGATGCATCGGGCTGCCGATTCCGGGTCGGTGCTCGCCAGCTCGACGAGGAGTCGAGGCAGCGCCTCCGCATCCGCATCGGCACCGAGCAATGCCCCCGACCACCAGGGTGGAGCGGCATTCCGCGCAAGCTGCAGAATCTGCCGGCGGCGTGCGCTCATCACGTCGGGAAAAATGGCAAGGGTATCGGTCACAACTGCCTGGCCGGGAGTGAAGCCCGTTGTCGACATGACCCGCTCCAGTCCCTGCAAAAGCGCCCTGCCCCAGGACTCCCCGATATGCTCGATCAGCCCCGGCTCGGCGGCGGCCGGGAAGCCGGCCAGTTCTATGCGGATGTTCAGCCGGCGCACGGCGACCAGGCTGTCGGCACTCAAACCCAGACGCCGGTAGAGGCCGCCGATGTTCCGATCCAGCACGGCAGGCAACCGATCGCTGACCATGCGGTCCAACTGCTGCTGCAAACCATCGGCGTTATCCCCACCGCCGACACGGTAGCGGTTATGCATCCTGCGAATCTGCAGCGCCGGCAGGCTCATCTGCTAGGGCGCCCGGAACACAACATCCGCGACCGGCTGGAAGCCATCCTTGCCGAGCAGATCGGCGATCGGCTTGATGCGTTTCAGCTTGGCCGTCGCGGCGCTATCGTCTTTGAACTGGGTCTGGGTCTTCACCAGCGCCTTGACCGCATCGCCGCCGCTCTCGACCAGGTTTTTCCTGAAACCGTCGATGACCTTTGCAGCGGGGGGATTGGCGGCAATGGTGTCGATCTCCCTGGCGATCTTAGTGAGCCTGGGTGCGACCGCCTTGCGTAGTTCATCAACGCCCTCACTGCCCCCCAGCAGCTTCCCAGCCTCATCGGCGGGCTGCTTGAGCACCTCTCCGACGGTGACATCGCTTCTCGCGCCCCCGACCAGGTTGGTGGCCGGCTGTTGTTTCAGCCCTCGATTGACCGCCTGCCAGAGTTCGCGGGAGCCGGCCCGTTCGTAGACACGCACCGAACCGTCGTGTACAAGCTCCTGATTGAGGCTGACCCCCCGGGGCAGACCCCGTTCGTTGAGTGCCGGCATGGTCTTGGCGGCCCGTTGGATGCTGCGCAGGCTGGCCTCGGCCGCCTGGGGATTCTGGGTCGCGATCAGCACCTTGATGGTGTCGAAACCCTCGACCTCCATCCCCTGCGCATCGGCGACCAGGTCAAACGCCCGCTGTCGGCGCAGTACCGGATCATCGATCTGATCGGCAAGCCTGGCCTCTTCGGCGTCAACCCGGGCGAAAAAGCCGTCCCACATCGCCGGGCTGGCGAGTTCGGGATTGGCGGTGACGGCGCTGTAGGCAATCACCTCCCGCACCAGCGGGGTACCCAGTGCCGTCTGTGCCGCCACCTGCTGCGCCTGGGCCTGGGCCAGGTGCTGGTCACGGAAGGTCTGGGTCGACAGTGGAGCTGTTGTAGAGTTGGCCCTGTCGAAACTGTCGATAAAGACCAGGAACTGGTTGAACAGCTCGAACAGCACATAGATCACGTCGAGCAGCACCATGCGCTGTTTGACATAGACGGCGAAATGGCGAGGCAGGGCATCCATGCCAAACGTCTCGCGGATAAACCCTATCAGCCGGTCGCGGGCGAGACTGGAGATGGAACCGCCCGACTGGCCTGGCGGGCGACTGTACCAGTCATCCAGCGAGGCCGAGCTATCCGTTTCCGTGACCCCGACCACCGGGTGGCGACGGCGCAGTCCCTGCAGCGGAATGATCACCTTGACCAGTTCAACATCCCGGTTCACCAGCAGATCCGTGTCCCGCGTCATGAGCACGATCATCGAACCGAACACCCTGGTGAAGCGGGTGAACAACCCGGTGATGGCGGAGAACTGTTCATCACTCTGCTCACAGAGATTGGACAGGATGCTACTGACTCTGTCATCGATAGCGGACAGGCGATCCACCCGCACCGGGTCCTTGTGGAAGACATTGTTGATGTCTTCCAGCAGATCGTCATCGTGCAGGGCTACGACATAGTAGGGAATCACACTGGTGCCGCAGAAGTATCTGTCGATCTGCCGCTGCACATGATGAACATTGGCGAATCCAGGAATCTGCTCCAGCAGGTTGCCACTGAAGTCGGTATCCGGATCGATCAAATCGTACAGGGTGGTGAAGGGGTCGAAGGGCAGGAATCCCACCGGCGGGATATGCCTGAAGCCGCGCTCATACAGATTCATCGCCGGCGCGGCCTGTTGCCCAAGGTCGACAAGGGGCGCTTTCGACAGACTCTGCTCGAGCATGCACTGGAACTGGTGCAGGCGTGCATCGGCGGCGGATTGTGCCGGTGCGCCGATATGGGTACGGGTCCAGTTGGCGGCGTTGGTCGCGCTAAGCCCCCGTCGCGGTATCCATTGGTCGAGGAAGATGATACTGCTGTCGAAGCCGATGTAGACCATGGCCAGGGGTATTGCCCCTGCCTGCTGACAGCCGTTGCCGACCGCCTCGCAAAATCCGTCGTCGCGGAGGAACTCCGGATCCCAGCGCTCGATCAGCGAATGCTCGAAGACATCGTAGTAGTAGGCAGAGAGAATGCCGCGCAGCGCCCAGGAGTGGGCGATTTTCATCCCGCCCGGCGGCTCGGCGGGGAAGCGCACCAGCGACAGCCCGAAGCCGCCGCGCCAGCCGTGGCTTTCGCAGCGTGCCGGCCCCTCGCCGGCGCAGGCCTCGCCATAGACCTTGGCATCCCCCTCCGGGCTCTCCCTGGGCTCGATCATCAGCAGATAGGGGCCCGGGGGCAGCGCTGAACCGGGTGTCCCGGCGCCGCCGTTGAACGGTTCGAGACAGAGGCACGACTGAAAACGCTGACCGCTGGCGGCGACCTGGCGGGGTTCGCTTTGGTAGCGTGGAATCAGATCGCTGAAACAGAAACAGTACGTCTGTCCCACAACGATCGGCCGCCCGATACCATCGAAGGCGACACCGGGCTGCAGGGTAAACTGGGTGTCGAGGGATGTTCCACCCGTGGTAGGGCCGCTGTCACTGCCAGGCGGCGGATAGGACTGCAGGGTTGCCTCCAGCCCGCTCAGCCCCAGTCCCCAGCTGATCCCCGGTGGAAAGATCTGCGCCAGCAGGCGCAGGCGCTGATCCCAATAGCTATCCTGCTGGCGAAACCCCTGGGCGGTGAGAAAGCGGCCATCGAACCAGTTGATGCGAAACAGACCATTCTTGCCGGTGATGCCGGCCGAACCGGGGGGTGCCTTGGCCAGCTGATCGGCAAGCATCCCGATGACCTGGTCGCGGCTGTAGGCACCCAACAGATTATTCCCCAACGGACTGGAAAAGTCGTAGCCAAGCTTCTGATTGCGCACGCTCTCGAACAACGCCTGATTCAATGCCTCGGTGCTGAAAGCGTTGTCGCCGGATGATGGGTTGTCGACGCTCATATCTGCTCTCCTCGGTTGTTCAGACGGCGCCCGGTATCCAGACGCGGATTAGGTTGATATCCCTGCCGCGACCGGCGCCGCTGACCGGTTCGTCCCACCAGCCATCGAGGGGCTGGCCGGCAGCCCCCATGACCGGCTGATGGCCACCACCGGTGAGATGGAGTTGCAGCCGGGTATCGGCGACCGGGGCGGCATCCAGGGTGACGCTGACCTGGTCACCCGAGGCGGTCAGGCTGGAAGCCAGTGGGGCTGACCAGCCGGTGGCTTCCAGGGCATGGACCCTGATCGAATCGGTGGTGACGGTTGCGGCCTCCAGATCGCCGGAGAACTGCAGGGTGTATTCGGGCAGCGTCGCTGCATCGGCGGTTTCACTGTTGTCGCTGATTGCCAGCAGCTTCAGTGACGGGGTCGTGTCGGCCCCTGCAAGGCGCTGGCGAAATGCCTGCTCGGCGCTCATCTGCACCGCGGGCAGCAGCGCCCGCGGGCTATTGTCGATCGCCTCGACGCTGGTGATCTCGCCGCTGGCGCCCTCCTCGTGAAGCAGGTCAACCACGGCGAGCAGCAGCGGCGCCTTGTCAGTGGCGCTCCAGCGCTGCTGCAGGCTCAATCCGGCGCCCGGGTAGTCGAGCAGAAAATCGAGCAGACGGCGCCGCGGGTCGCCCTCTCCGTCGGCCGCGCCGGGGGGCCACCAGTCGCACTGCAGGGGATGGGGATCCACCGGCGCCTCGGCCACCAGGTCGATCCGAAAGCGGTCGTTGACGCGGGAAAAGGCCAACGCCTCGCTGGCATCCCCGCAGGGCGGGGTGATCGCCGGCACCTGGTTGCTGAGGCAAGACTCGTAGCAGAGGGTGACATAGGCGCGGCGGGTGTCGGACAGGGGTTCGCCGTCCGGGTCCTCCGGTATGGCTGATGGTGACAGCGCCAATGTTTCCCAGATGTCGCCGGCATGCAGACCGATGATGTCGAGGCACTGGGTTTCATTGACGTAGATCTCGCGACCGTAGGCGTCGATGGCCAGCCCTTCGCCGACGATCAGCCGTGTCTGTGGAGGATCGGAAGGCTCGGCGCTGACGCGCAGGCCACAGACCGTGCCCAGGCCGTGCAACAGGGCATTGTGCAGCCGTCGTCGCAACACCAATGCGTTCTGTTCGGCCTGAAAATCATCGGCACCAAGCAGCTGGCCGTAGTGGTAACGCAAGCGAGACCAGGGATCACCGGGCAGGGCAGGGTCACTGCCATCGCAGTGCAGGAATTGCGCATCGCCATGAGAGTTGCTCATTGCAGTCTCTCCCTCGTTGTCTTAATTCAGCACGCCCTGGGCGTGCACTCGTTGTTCGATAACCTGCTGGCATCCAGCCGTACTTCACCGGGATGTGCCTGCCGCGCCTGGGACAGGGTGCGGTCGCGGCCAAGGGGCGCACTCCCCAGCAGGGCCGGCTGCCAGCGATCGCTGCCGGCCAGGCTGGTACCTAGACCCACATAGCTGTTGCTGCCCACCACCAATCCGGCGTCCAGCCAGCAGATCCTGTGCAGGGTGTGGGCCGGTTTCCATGCCTCCACCGCCTCCTCGACCACGGCCGCCAGATCGGCTTCGTAGGGGGAAAAGATCACCAGGCTGAAGCGGTGGGCATAGTGGCGATAGAAGCTGATGGCCGGGTCCCTGTTCAATGGCGCTGGAAGCTCGCCGGGTGGACAGGGCGTACCGCCCTGCTCAAGAATCTCATCCCGGCGCTGCAGCAAGCGGGAATGCGCCGTCAGCAGCTCGCTCTCCCAGCCGGCCACTGGCAATCCACCCGCCTCGCTGCCTGCCAGTTGCAGCGTCCCGAGGTGGCTCTCTTCGCCGCCATCGATGGCGCCCAGTGTCGACGGGCTTGTACGCCGTAACCGGAATGACTCGACAACGGCAACCCGCCCTTCAGTGAGGATGGCGCAGAGTCTTTCAAGACCGGTCTGGGTGCCGCGCTGGCGATAGAGCGTCAACAACTCCGAGAGCAGCTGGCGCCGCACCGGCTCACCGATGCGGGAATCGAAACTCAGGGCCAGGAAACAGCCGAGCCATTCCAGCGCCTCCGGTGGAGTAACACGGGGATCGAGCAGTTGATGAAACTGATCGATGCGCTGGTTGAGTTCAGTGTAGAGCCCTTCGAACAGCGCCAGGGCCCGGTCGGCCTGGTTGGCAACCGCGGCATCCGCGGACCAATAGGCCGGAAGATGATCGAACAGGGATGGCCGGCAATGGCTGACGCGCAGCGCGCGCACCACCGGAGTGCGTCGACTGCTGCCGCGAAGGCCTATGCGCAGCCACAGGTAGCGGCCGGGCGGATTGGGAATCAATCCCTCCAGGGTCAACATGTTGTCCGCGACCCCGGCAATCCCGCGAGGACCATACTGGTCCTCGGATGGCAGTTCGCGTCCCACCGGGGGCAGTGCCACATCCGCCTGATAGCTGCGCCGATCGAGCACGCCCAGCGACAGCCAGCCCTCCTGATCCTGTGGTGTGCGGGATGCCAACGGCCGTCTCATCCAGGCAGCGGCCACCGCCTCCTCATCGGCCGGCGACAAGTCGCTCAAGCCATGGGGTGGACGCGCCGCACGTTGCACGGCCTGTGCCGGCAACAGGTCGGAGCAGCGCGCGCTGACTTCCAATTCCGTACCCGGCGGCAGGCAGGCATCGATGAAGACCCGATGCCACTGACAGGCGATCGCCTCCGAATCCAGGGCGAAGGTTTCGACCTGGCCGCTGGTGACCCGATCGGCGGTCGCCGGGGTCAAAGGGCGGACAGTCGCCGCCGCGGTCGCCCAGACCCGGCAGTCGGTGCCGACGAAGAGTCCGCGGCTGTCGAAACCCCGCGACTCCCACTGCGCCTCGACCGCCAGACGTGTGGCGTCGAACAGGTAGCTGCTGAAGAGGTATACCGTCGGCCGTCCGGCAGCCGCTTGCGCCTCCCCCAGGTAGAGACGCTCGGGCTCCGCCAGCAACAGATGCAGGGGATCGTCGAGATCGGTTATGTCGAAGCTTGTGATGTCGTCGGCGGTCAGGCGCAGCAGACCGTGCAGGGCCTCGTTGTCGGTGGCACGCAGCAGGGCCGCCGCCGGCCCTTCGGGATGGCCGCTGACCGCGATCGGAAGACGCCCGTCGCTGCCGAGATCGACACACTCCCACTCTCCGCCATAGGCCTGGCGCCAAAGCCTGGCGTTATCCACATCACAGGCCAGTAGACCCCAACTGCTGGCAGTCAGATCCTCGAAGCGTGCGCCGGATGGCGGTGACAGTATGGCCAGCTGGCGCAGATCCTCTGCCGCCAGCAGGCGAATTCGCTGCGCACCCCTCTCCAACAGCCAGAGACGCCCGAAGGGATCCGCCGAAAGGCTGACGGGTTGATCGAAGAGGCGACTGCTGCCTGCGGTGGCAAGGCTGGCAAAACGAGTCGGTTCGGTTTCCTGGTTGGTGGATACAACCCTTGGCACCGGCAGCGGCCGCCAGCCGTCATCCGCCAGCCAAAGCAGGTCACTGTCGGGATCGGCCAACAGAGTGTAACCGGGGGTACAGCGATCCGGTTGGCAGCAGATAAACTGCGCCCCGCCCCGGCGTCGGCGTAGTGCATGGAACTCGGCATCCGGCATCCGCAGCCCTTCCGTCACACCGTCGACCTGTTCCCCTGTAGCGAGCTGAACACTGGCTGTCGGCAGATGCAGCTGCAGATTCTCGAAGTCGCAGCGTTGCCATTGATCGACACCGGAAAGATGTTGGAATGCCGGCGTTTTCATGACCGCGACTCCAGGCAGATGGGGCTGCCCGCATGACACCGTCCGCGACCGGGCGCCATCGTCCTCAAGCCCGCGTCCACAAGGGCTAAATCAGCGGCCTGCAGGGCCCTGTCGGTGATTTCGGCTCGGCTTACTCTCAACATTCTTCCCGCTCCACAGGTACTGGGAACTGGTCCGGGTCGCCGCCGGCGGCCGGCTCCTCGCGTTCGATGGGTTCGGCATTTTCGGCTGCGGCGACCTGCACCCCGCGCAGGACCGGCAATTGCCATGGATGCAGACGAATTTTTCCGCTGCCTGTCGTCACCTTTCCAGTGGCGTCTATCTCGTCGCCTTCCAGCAGCACCTCCGCAACCAGCCTGACGCCCTCGACCTTGAGCACCGCGGCCTCCACGTCGGCTGCGCTGACAGCCCGGCCGAAGGGCCAGCCCTGCCCCGCCGGGCCATAGGGCGGCAGCGGCGCCAGGTATTGACGGACGGCCAGCTCGATCCAGCGGCGAACGGTTTCGAAGCCGTATCCCGCCTCGATTTCGAAGGCCACCGAGACCCAGAGGGGGACATACTGCGGTGGCGTGACATAGAGCTCGGTGGTCACCAGGCGGCGGAATTCCAGCTCCTCGCAGACCCGCCGCAGCATAATCTGATCCGGCACCGGCTCATCGGGATGGAGCGGATCGTAGGCGGGTACGATCACCAGGGTAACTACACCGGGCACCTGATCGATGCGTTCATGGGGCTTGTGTCGCGGCAGCACATGCACCCGCCCGACGTCGACCCCCGGGGTGTTTTGCGCCAGCTCGACAAAATCCTCCGCCGCCACCGCCCGCTCGCGGTGGCGCATCCAGCGCGGGATGCGATCGATGGCATCGGGTATCGTCTCGCCGTCGGCGCCGCCGCTGGCGGCAAAGGTGTTGCTGCATTTCAGGCTGGAGGCCGAACCTTCGGCCCGTATTTTGTTGATCGCCTCGGCGGGGACATTGCCGGCGACACCACCGCCATAGCGGTAACTGAGACAGCGAATCGCCTCCCCGGGGCGCGGGATACGGCCGTGGATGCCGTCGCCGAAACGAATCACGCCGCTGTTCAGATCGAGCTCGTAATGGCGGTCGTCTGGCAGTGACAAAGTCAGGCTCTCGGTCTGCTGCCAGTTCTCCCACTGCCCGGCCTCTCGCAGCTGCAGCAGCAAGGTATCCGCGAGCAGCGGCGACTTGCTGAGCTGGACCTGCTGGGCGGTCTGCCCGCTGCCGTAGCCGAGCAGCTCGCCCGCCGCGGTCACCGCCTGTTCCACCGCCACCGTATTGCCGGCGAGGTGATGCAGGCGCGGTTGCGGAGAGTCCTCACCGGGCCGACGCACCCGAATCCAGGTCAATACCCGGGCCTGGTCGTCGGCCTGCTCCAGCCGCGGCGGCAACTCGCCGACACCCAGCAGGTCCGGATCGAGCAATCCGGCCCAGTCATTGAACCGGGTCACGCCCCCCGGTTGCGCCGGGGGCAGTTGCAGGCGCACCACGCCGCTGCGGGTCAGCCCCTCGGTCTGGTCGCTGACGACGGTGAGCCGCTGGTAGACGATATTCTCGACCAAAGGCTGGTCGGCGGGATTGAAGCGCCCGGTGCCGATATGCCAGTCGAGGGGCAGACGGTCGGCCTCGCTGCCGGGCTCGGGACATGCCCGGTGATCCTCGGCACCGCAGAGCGCATCGTCAACGCGCACCCCGATTGAGAGTGATTTGCCGGCGATGGCGAGTCGCAACTGCTGCATGCGCGACAGCAGGGTCCCACCCTCGAATCCCTTGATCAGGGGTTCCGGCGCCAGCAGGGCGATCCACAGGGTCCTGTCGAGGGTGGCGGCGATGGCGGTGACGGGGGGCAGGATGCCGGATTCCACTTCCGGCAGCGGTACGCTCTGGTAGTAACCGTGGCTGCTCATCGCCGGTGCGCTCTTGCCGGCCGCGGCGTAGTGGTCCTGAAGCAGGAAATCCATGCCCTCGGCGCCGACGATCTCAGTCGCCGGCTCCGCCACCGGCTGCTTCACATAGGCCCGGGTTTCAAGGGGTAGCACGGTCAGTTCGTCGCTGACCTGAAACTCGATCCTGCCGGCGCTCACCAGGGTACGGGGGGCGCTGCCGCCGAAGGGCAGATTGACCGGTGCATCCTGCCCCTTGGGCAGCTCGAATCGCACCAGCGCCTTTGCCAGGGTGGCTGTCTGCAGCGGGATGTTCAGCAGATTGAGAAATTCCCGGCGGGCCTTTTCCGGCGCCCGGTTCATACGATAGAGCAGATTCTCGCCGAGATAGGCAAACAGCTCCAGCAGCACGATGCCGGGATCGGACGGGTTGTGGTCGGTCCATGCTTCGCTGTGCACCGGAATGCGGCGTACAAGCTCGTCGCGCAGCTCTTCCCAGTTGCGGTCATCGAGTCGGATATCGGGCAGACTGGCCATGTTCATGCCGCTCCCTGATCAAGATAGAAAGGCAGCACCAGACTGCGGGGACCCGGATCGTCCTTGAGGTGATAATGGAGTTCGATGCGCAGCAGGGTAGGTTCGATGGCATCGACCCGGATATCCACCTCGTCGAGGCTTACCCGCGGTTCGTCACGGCCAACCGCATCGACGATGTCCTGGCGCATGGCGGCGCGGGTGGCGAGGTTGTTGGGTGCGAACAGATAGCGGCGCAGGCCGACACCGAAGGTCGGCCGGCCGATGCGCTCCCCCGGTTCGGTGAGGAGCACCGCGCGCAGCGACTGGGCCACGGCATCACCGCCGCTGATCCAGGAAAACCCGGGCTGCCGCAGCAGTGGGAGCTGAATGCCGGTTCCGTAGATTTTGTCTGGGTCTCGCATGGCTATTTCTTCACTGGCACCGGTAGACAGAACTTGAGCAGCAACAGCCAGCCGAACCCCGGAATCATCAGCAGGATGCTCAGGATGATGGAGAAGAGTACCCAGGCGCAGATGGTGAACACCGGGATGCCGAATGAGCAGATCATCTGGATGCCCCACTGGCGGGCGGTATCGGCCATCTCCTCGCCGGTGGTCACACCGGAGTCGGGGGGGATGTTGACCGCCGCGAAGGGATTGGCGTTCGCCTTGGGAATACGCGGGATGTCGCGCACCAGTTTTTTCAGGTCGGGGAGCTGCATGGCGACCGGTTTCATGCCGAGAATGTCGGTCGGTTCGGCCAGCGAGAAGGGTTCGCTCCCCGGCGTCCACAGCAGCTGTTCCGCCTCGCAGGCGTCATGGCCGGCGATGCGGGCGTAACACCAGACGGCATAGAGGCTGTCGGCGTCGAAGCGCGGCCGCACCAGGTTGAGCAGTTGCGCCGCCTCCGCGCGCTGGCTCTCCACCGACGGCACGGGATTGCCACCGGTTGTGTAGCGCCCTGCCACATCGTCGATCATCGTCTCCACCCCTGACAGCGTCGGCGCCGGCCCGGGGAACACCAGCAATCCCATCTCCGGCTGGGCGGCGAGATCCAGGCCGATGATGCGCAGTTCGTCGCCAGGGCTTCGCGGCAGCGAGCCGCTTGGCAGCAGGGCGTCGTCCACCCGGTGATGGAGCAGATCGTTCAACCCCTGGCGCCGGCTCGCACACTCTTCCAGGTAGGCGTTGCCGGCGGCCGCGCCCCGCTCGTCGACCTCCGCACAGGCGAACTCCAGCTTGCGCGATTCGCGGTGCGCGGCGAGCAGGTTGCCGTCCAGGACCAGGGGCGGCCAGGGACGCGGCACCTCGCTACGGGCCTCGGCTGTGTCGGCCTCCAGCCAGGCCTCGATCTCATCGCTCAGCGAGCCGGCGGTGACCAGGGGATAGTCATCGGCTTCAGCGGACTCCGATTCCGGCGTGGTGCGGTCCAGATCGGGCTGTTCGTCAGCCGGCAGTACCTGCTGATTGATCTGCCGCAGCAACTCCTTGCGGCAGGCGCGTATGCGCAGCAGCAGAGCGCCGTGCAGGTGCTGCAGATCGGTGTCGTCGTTTGCGCCGGCGTCCGGCGTACCGGTCGCGGGGATGCCGAGATCGATGATTTCACGCAGATGGTATCTGAAGAGCGTCTCCACATCGGCGCCGAACTGGGGGTGATCGTCATTGTTCCAGCCGGCCTCCGACGGACGCCGGGCCCTCGCCTCTGCGATCACCCTGTCTTCAAGCGAGGCGGTCCAGTTTGCCAGGCTTGCAAAGGAATCGGCCTCTAGCCAGAGGGCACGCTGCAGGGTGATCCGCACCGATGCGTCCGCATCGCCGGTCGCCTTCTGGTGAAACACCAGCGAACCATCGACCCAGTCGCTCTCCAGGCGGGTGCGGGCGCCATTCACATCAGCTGCAGGCGGATCCGGCAGCACCAGCAGTTCCACCAGCTCCCGCAATGGCGCCTGGATCGAACCCTGCAAGCGGTCGACGAATGCAGCCGCATCCCCCGGATTGGGCGGCCGCTCGTCTAGCCATTCCGCCCGCAAGTGGTCCCGGG
Source organism: gamma proteobacterium symbiont of Ctena orbiculata (assembly GCA_003058495.1). Taxonomy (GTDB): domain Bacteria; phylum Pseudomonadota; class Gammaproteobacteria; order Chromatiales; family Chromatiaceae; genus Thiodiazotropha. The sequence continues at coordinate 48,998 of QBVC01000024.1, forward strand.
CACGCTGCTGTAGCAGCGCGGCGATTGCTGTCTCATCCAGATCGGCCGGGTCGGCAAAGGGCGGTAACTGGAAGGCACCCGCGCTGAGGGGCAGGTAGCCGAACATCACACTGTGTTTGCCGGCCTCGCCGATTGCGGATGAGAGGGGGCTCAAGCGGTCAAGCTGCAGCCGATCGGGAAGCGGATCATCCAGCGCCAGACCGGCCCGGGCGCGCAGTTCGGTTTCGGCCAGCGCCGGCAGGCCCTCGGCGATCGCCTGGGGATCGAGTAGCGGCGTTTCCGGACCCAGTCCCAATGGACGCATTTCGTGGTCTGCAATTTCGAGCCACACACCCTTCTCCGCAGTGACCGGAATCCAGTCCTCCCAACGTTCCCGGTCGCGGTCCGCCACCAGGCGGCGGATCACCATCCCCGCTTCGCGCACCCGCGCCGATCCAACCCGGGGAAAACCGGCGCGTTGACAATGGAGTGCGAGGGAGACGATATGGAAATGGCAGTGCAGCGGCAGATAGAGCTTGCGCAGCCAATCCTCCGCCGGCGCCTCCTCGCCATCCGCCAGGGCGTTGGCGGGATCGCTGTCGCGGCTCAGGGTGCCGGGATAGAGCGGATCGCCATGCTCATCGAGCATCGCCGCCGGCGGCTCCGCATAGTCGCGGAAGGTCAACAGGCGCTCGAACGCATCGATATCCCGGGCCTCACCGCTCGCCTCGACACCGCCGAGAAAATCCTCCATGAAGCTGTCGCTGGTGAACTGCAACAGGCGCGGGGATGCGGTGACCGGGACCGCTCCCGGATGGCGCAGGAACCAGGGGTGCGACAACAGCAGGGTCTCGCGCGGCGGCTGCCTGACCAGCGGGATGAACAGCTTATGGCTCGGTGCGTTCATGGCTTACCACACATTGCCCGCGCCGGGCGTATAGGAGGAGGAGACGACGGCGTTGGTGATCACGGTGTCGGCCTTTACCACGCCGGAAAATTTAGAGAATGCGGAGTCGACCGAGACCATCGCCGCGCTGACGTTGAGCCCGGAGGGGGCGTCGATATTCACCTGGTTGAGTGCGGTGACGGAGACGGTGCCGCTGGATTCGATAACGATTTCGGCACCGCCGCTATGGTGAAGGGTAATCGTGCCGCCGCTGGCATCATCGAGCACCAGCTCGTGCCCTCCCTGGGTCAGCAGGGTGATCCTCTCACTCCCGGACGAGTCATCGAAGGTCAGCTTGTGTCCCGCGCGCGAGGTGATCGACCGGATGTTGTTTTCGCCACTGCCGTCCATGCTTTCCGGCGGCGCATCGACGCCGTTCCAGAGCGCCCCAAGCACCACCGGGCGGCGGGGATCTCCGGCGACGAACCCCAACAGCACCTCGTCGTCGACTTCGGGGATGAACCAGCTGCCCCGATCGGCGCCGGCCATGAAGGTGGCGAGCCTTGCCCATGCCGTCGCCTGGCTGGAATCATCCTCCCCCACCCAGGGCAGTTGCACCTGCACCCGGCCCTGACCCTCGGGATCATTGAGGTCGGTGACCAGGCCGGGATAGAGACCGAACAGGCGCTGCCGCGACGGCTCACTCGCCGGGCCCGGCGCTATCAGGGTGGGTGACCAGGGTCTCACGAGCGTCCCCCCAGATCGTTGCGTTCGCCGACGAACCAGGTGCGCAGGCCATCGCGCATGTCGAAGCTGTGGCGCACCGCCGTCAGATAGTAGATGCCGGCAAACAGATCGCCGAGATCGACCAGATCGACCCTGTCACCCACCGAGAGTCCCGGGGTCCCCGCGGTGACGCCCCTGGCGGTGATAAACCGCCGGGCACGGCGCTTGAGGCGGGTTTCGGCCAGTTTCAGTGCCTCCTCGGCAGTGGCGGGTGCCTCCAGGTGCAGCTCCTCGCTCAGTCCGGACTGGATTTCGTCGAGAATCTCCACGCCCAGGCGGCCATTGTTGTCGGCCTCCACCCGTGCCGCATCCACACCGGCGGATTCGTGGATCGCCGCCTTCTCGGCCACCGACCAGCCATGCACCCGTACCTCACTGCGCTGGTGTGCGAGATCGGCACAGACCGTCACGTTGAGCAACTCGTTCTGGCGTGTCAGCAACACCGGCTCAGCGGGCTCGTCACGCCGCGGTCGAAACAGCAGTACCCCCTCCTCATCGGCGATCCGACCGTCGACCGCCCTTGCCCGCTCCCGCAACAGATCCAGTTCGCTCTGGTTGACCTGGAGAAGTTCCACGTGCTGCGGGCCCTCGGCTTCGCTGTCGGCACGCAACCCGGCGTCATCCGCAAGCCGTTGGGCGATATCCCGGTCGCTGGCATCTTCAAACAACCGGCTGCGCTGCGTCATGCGCAACCATTGCAAGCGGTCCTCGGCAGAGACGCGAATCTCCGGTGCACGGGACTCGGGATAGATACCTTCGATAGCCGTGATCTGACCACTGAACAGGGTTGCCTCGTTGTCACCTTCGCCGCCGAAAACACTCAGCGACCTGCCCAGTTCAAGGATCTCGTTGTCGAAGTAGAGATAGTTGGGCTCGTTACCCGCCCGGGACTGGCCCCAGTTCTTGAACACGGCCTCGAGGCAGGCCGGCGTCTCCTCATCGGCGCGCACCTCGAGACGGATCAGATCCTCGTTGAGACGAACCTCGTCGGCGCCGTCGATGGAGAACCGCGGCCGGCCGTGGAGGATGAGGCGTTGGGATTTCAGTCCGCCGCTCATCCCTGCCACCCGCTGTCGACGCTGGCGCTGCGCAACGCCCGTTCGAACTCCTCGGCCAGCAGTATACGCACGACCTCCCGGAGCTCCTCGATCCGGACCTCGGCAGGCTTGTCATTGGCATCGCCGCGTTGCGGTGTGCCTGGGGGCGAATCGACCACGACTTCGCTATGCACTTCGTCAATATGAACCATGGGGCTTCCTTTGCGGGACACAACAGGTTGGTACCAAACCGGCCTGCGGCGACCGCTCCTTGGACTCCGCGGGCAATATCTCCCAGGCGGGCCGGCCGGACCGGTCTCCACCACCGGCCCCTATCGCCTGCTGCCGTTCGGGGAACACTCCCCGGCTCTGTGTCGGCCCGAAACTCGCCGGGCGGGTAGGCGGTGAACCTCGAATCGGCAAGGGTGTGGCCAGACCCAGATGGGCCGTATCGTCACCGCTGCCTGCTGAACTGCCCGGTTCGTTACCGTTCCGTAACCGGTCGCGGCTGCTGCTGGCGGATCTTGCACGGGACTGCTGCACCTGCACCGCCAGCTTGCTGGCGCGGCTGCCGGGCTCCGGCCCCTCGGTTGCCCAGGCGCTGGGGGGACGGGCGGCATCGGCGGGAACTGCGGGTGAGGTCACCGCCTGCACCGCCTTGCTGCCGAGGGCGGCACCGAGATCGACGTCGCTACCCACCCCGAGACTGCTTTCGATGGCGGCTGCCCCGAACAGGTCGAGGGCGGCGCCCGCGGAGATATCGAAATCGACACCGGCACTGATGCCGATATCGAAGTCGGCGTTCAGACCGAGCTCCGCGCCCAGCTTCAGGTCGGCGTCGAAACCCACATCCAGGGCTAGCCCGACCTGCAGCTCCAGATCCAGCGACAGGTCGAGTTTGAATCCGGCGCCCGCCGACAGGTCAAACAGGGAATCGAGGCCATTGTTCGCCGCCAGGTCGCCGGCCTGATTGGCGTTCGGCGTGGTGGGGGCGCGCTGTACCTGATCGGCGTCCACGTTGTAGCGAAAATCCTGCTCGGTAATCGACAACGAGAGTTTCGACCGCAGCGGCACGCCTTCCGGCGAAAAATAGTCCAGTGTCTCGCTGAACGACTTGATGAGGCCGTCGAAGATGACGTTACCCCAGTGAAAACGCACCCGCCGCGGCGCGGAGTTTTCTCCTTCTCCCTCCGCCTGCAGGAAACCGGCGATGGCCGCAGTCTTGACCCGCACATCGAGCTTTTCGGGACTCGCCGGTTCATCCGCGCTGCCACCCCGGGCGGGATTGGGACGGGTGGTGTCGAAAATGGCGTCAAACGAGAGGGTTGCCGTACTCTTGGCCACATGCTGGGACTGTTGACGCCCGGAACGGCCCCGATCGGCCTCCTCGCCGGCCTGCACCTTCAGGGTCAGGGTTTCGGGATTGAAATCCAGTGCAATGGTGTTGCTGTCGTCGAGCTCCTCGCCGGCGGCATCATAGGGAATCAGCAGTGCGGGCGTCAGCTGGCTGCTCATGACACCTCCCGCCACAGCGCCTCGTGGGAGATGTGCAGCTCCTCGATGGCCACGGCACTGGTTTCAGCGGCGTTCAGGTTCGCCGCGGTCACCTTGGTGACGATGCCGTTGGCAAATCGCCATCTGGCCGGCGCGTTCTTGTTCCGATCGCTGGCCGCACCGTAGACCTCCAGGGTGCCGTTGATGTAGGGCAAGGGATAGGTGCCGTCGGTGCAGCGCTGCACCCACTCCCAGAATGCCCCATCGGCCGTCATGCCCCGCTTCAGCACCAGCTCGGGCTGGGAGCTCTTGGTAACCAGTTTGCGCACCCCCTGGTTGTAGCCCCCCTCGCGCAGGGCGGTCATTTCGATCTGGTATTCCAGCCCGGTGACTTCACTGAATGCCCCTTCCGTATCGCGAATCAATCCTTCGTCGCCCCCCAGACCGGAGATGGTCAGGTGCACGGCGAAATTGTATGAAGTCAAGAATTCAGCCACCGGCTTCCTCCAGGCTCACTGCACCGTCGTTGTGCTGGATGAGGCGAAAGATGATGAATTCGGCCGGTACCGACGGGGCGACACCGAGCAACAGAATCACCTGACCCTGGTCCAGTGCCCGGGTGGTATTGAGCTCGGCGTCGCAGCGGATGAAGTAGGCCTGTTGCGGCGTCGCGCCGGTAAAGGCACCGCGATCGTAGAGTGGTCGCAGGCGGGCTTCCACGACGTCGATCAGCCGATTCCACAAGGCGGGATTATTGGGCTCGAACGGGGCCCAGCGGGTATCCAGCGCCAGTTGACGCTGCAGATAGTCGATCAGGCGCCTGACCGATATATGGGTCCAGTCTCTATCGAGGGCGGTGGTTCGCGACCCAAGCAGCGACAGGCCACCCGGGGTCGGGCGGATTGGGTTGATACGCTCGGCATGGAGAAACCCGGGATCCGGCAGCTGCGGATCATCGTCCAGCGCGCCAACCCCCTCGAGGATCAGATTCGCCGGCGAGGCATGCACACCCGACTGCGCCTCCCGTCGTGCCAGCAACCCGCACACGGCCCCTCCGGGAGGAACGACACGGGGATTGGCCTGGTCACCGGCGATCGATCGCATCCGCAGGTAGGGCGTGAAGAGCGCCGCCCGTTTCGATACCAGGGCGCGGCGCCAGTTGATGATCTCACCGGCCTGCAGTCCCGGGGGCAGATCGAGCAGGGCAAGCCGGTCCCCATGCTGTTCACAGTACGCCACCAGTTCCCGCTGCCACCCTTGCACCTCGTCAAAGTCCTCCGCATCCGACAAAGTCAGGTGTGGATAGCGCAGTGTCTGATCGGCGCTATCGATGGGAGTCGGGACGCAACTGCCGAATCGGGTTGTCACAGGAGGCGGGGATTCGGCCGCGGAAGGAAACTGGTCGAACTGCAGCGGATGCGCCAGATCAGGCAGTTGCAGCAGGGAGACAGGCTGGGTTTCGTTGCGATCGTCATACTCCGCGAGCGCGGCCAACGGCGCCGGCTGAGCACCATGGGGATAGCGTCCCGGTCCCTGGCGGTCGGCCGCATAGACACCCGATCCCAGGGCATCCCCCGGGGCGGTAAAGAAGTGTTCGCGCAGGGTCAGCTGCTCGCCATCCGAACCGGTGTCGATCAGGCCCGATTCATTCAGGCTGGGACCGCTGCGACGGCGGGTCTCCCCGGCCAGCATATCGACCGCGGGGAGAAATTCGGTGGTCCAGTCCGACCAGGGCAGACGTATCAGCTCCGACCCGGTACGGCGCACATCCACCGCCGCCAGCTGCTGGTCGGTCTGGGTGGGCTCGAACTGGGTGATATCCGGCAACAGGGGATTGAATGCTTCCTCGACCAGCAGGTTCTCGCTCGCAGCGCGCCGGCCTGTCACCTGACTGAGATAGCGTGGATGCAGGGGATGCAATCCCAATTCACGCCACTGTTCCTGGATATCATCACCATCGGATCGGGTAAGGGAGATGGTCAGATCGAGGTTGACGACCATCGCCTCGAGGAGCTGTCCCCCGGCGCCGTCAGGGATATGAAATCTAGTTTCCAGTACCTGATCGAAAACCAGCAGCATGAACGCATCCGACCTCTCTCGCAGTTCGCTGACGAACAGATAGTCCTCCACCAGTACGCCGGCCTCGTTCGCGAGTACGCGCACCAGCGCACCAGGTAGCAGTTGCGGATGGGGAAGACTCAATGCGACACGGTCCTGGAGCGAGGTCTCAATCAGGGCAAGCTCAGCGGCATCCGGCAGCTGCAACAGCAGGGGATGGCTGCGGAACCCGGCCTCGACCTCGAGTCGATTGCCCCAGGAACCCGGATTGCGCGCCGAGATCTCGATCGGCGCGCCATCCCGCCGAGTCACTCCCTCGAAGGTCCAGCGTGCGGTCGCGGCGCCTTCAGGCTCGGTTGGCTCGGCATAGCCGAGTGCCCGCACCACCACGCAGCGACGCCCGCCGTTGGCGAAAAACAGGTAGACGCTGTCGGCCAGCAGACGGCCCCCTCCCGGCTCACCAAACACCCTCAGATAGTCGTGCCAGCTGTCGACGGGAACAGGCGTGGAGACCGGTCCTCGCTCGCTCAGGCCGATAAAGGCGGCGACGTCCATGCGCACATTGCGCAGCGTCCGCTGGCGGATGCTGTCCTCGTAAACGCCGGGGGGAGCACCGGGTCTCCAGGGGGCTCCTATCGCCAGTCCGCTGAGCGCCATAACCACCCTCTATTCAAAGCTGATGTCTTCACAGACCAGGCCCAACTCCTCCATCGCAACCTCGCTGCCATCCTTGGCCGCGAGGGTTGGACCGGTCCATTTGTTGGGTCGGGCGTTGGTCAGTTTCCAGGTGGCGACGGTTTCGCTGTTGTCCTCGGAGAGCAGTTCGATCACCACCGTGGCGCGGGCGCTCATGTCGCCCTGGCGCACCAGGTCGGTCCAGGCCCAGAGATCGAGGCTGCCGATCAGGCCGCGTTTGAGGGTGACGTCGCCGCCCTTGTAGGCCAACGGCACCTTGCGGTTGCGGTTGGTCGGATCGGTGCCGTCGCGGTATTCGGCGTAGGTGATTTCCGTACTCAATCCCGAGACCTCGGAAAAGGAGCCGAGCACCTCGTTGCCGGAATCGGGGGTGATCGTCACCTTGAAATTAAAGGGGCCGTAGGGATCTTCACGTAGTGTGGCCATATCTGAATCTCCTCAATCAGGTTGCCGTCAAGCGATCAGAGAATGGAGGCATCGGCGGTCCACTGGCCGATGCGGAAGATCACGAATTCCGCCGGCTTGGTCGGCGCGACGCCGATCAGGCAGACCAGGCGGCCGTTGTCCAGATCGCCCTGGCTCATGGTGGTGCGGTCGCAACGGACGAAATAGGCCTCCTCCGGCTTGGTTCCCATCAGCGCGCCGGTACGCCAGACGTCGTAGAGAAAGGACTCGATGGTGAGGCGGATCTTCAACCAGAGGGTCTCGTTGTTGGGCTCGAACACCGCCCACTGGGTGCCGTTGTCGATGGAGTGCTCCATGAAAATGAACAGCCGCCGCACGTTGAGATAGGTCCACTCGGGATCCGAGCTGATGGTGCGCGCCCCCCAGACCCGGTAGCCGCGTCCCTCGAAAAACCGCAGGCAGTTGATGCCTTCGGGATTGAGGGTGTCCTGCTGGCCCTTGTTCACGTTGCGCGAGAAGCGCAGCACGTTGCGCACCACTTCGTTGGCCGGCGCCTTGTGCACGCCACGCTCGATATCCGAACGCGCATAGACCCCGGCCATCGCCCCATCCGGCGGCATCAGCAGGGTGTCGCGCCCCTGGCCGATGGAGTTGAACGGATTACGCACCACCAGCCAGGGGTAGTAGAGCGCTGCATACTTGGAGTCGTGCTGGCCGCGGACCTCGCGGATACCGGCGGTGTCGTGATTCTGATCCGCCGACAGGATCGCGAAGCGATAGCGCAGATTCTCGCAGTGGGTGATCAGAAAGTTGCGCACCGACTGGCGGTCGTCGGCGCTGCCCAAGGCGGCTGCGCCGGGAGCGGCGACAATGGCCACATCCTCCACATCGCCGATCGCCACCAGGCCGGTGGCGGTGTGATCGACGCCGCCGCCGGCGAAGGCATCCGGCGGCGCCTGAACGCCGTCGTCGCCATCGCGCATCAGCTGGCGGTGATTGGGATCGGACAGCAGCGCAAGCAGCAGTTCGCTGGCATAGCTGTAACGGGCAGGTTCTATGGCCGGAACGGTCGTCGTCTGCAGATAGATGCGCGCGGTGCGATCGACCGGCGGTTCGACGCCGTTGTCCGGATCCTGGTGACGCAGCACACGCCCGATAAACTGGTCCGACGCCGGATGGGTGGACAGCCCCTGGTAGGCATCTTCACGGCCGTCGACGACTGAAACCGCGCGTACGGAGAGGGTGACTTTCTGTACGCTCTCCAGTGCCGGAGCCTGGATATCCAGATCGATGTTCGCGCTGTTGGTGAGGGTCAGATCCCCCTGGTCATCGAAGTGGGCGTAGTAGACATCGTTGACGACGAGGGCGTCACCGGTGATCGGATTAGTGGCACTGGCAACCCCGATCTGGCGGCTCTTTGCCGGCCCGTTGTTGGTTTCCACCATATCACCGGGGCGCAACCCGTTAACCACCCGGCTGCCGGCGATACCGGTCAGCAGGTTACCGCTGCGAGTGCCGTCCACCAGGAGGCTGAGATTGCCCGCATGGCCGGGAAAACGCGCCCGGAACCGGGTCTGATTCGGCGCCAGGATAAGATCATCTCCCGTGGCCGTTGAGTCATCCACGGTGGCGCTGGCGGCGGGCTCGAAGATACGCGAAATGTAGACCCGTTTGCCGCCGTTTTCGAAAAAAAGATTCACCGCGTGCGCCAGATAGTTGACCGCAGGCACGCCGCTGAAATTGAGATCGTTCAGGGTGCCGTAGTAGCGCTCGAACTCATCGAAGGATGTGATGAGCTGCGGCTCGCCCTCGATTGGCCCAAAGCGGCACTGGCCGACAAATCCCGCGGTCGAGGTGGCCACGCCCTCGATGGAGCGGGCACGGAAGCTGGTTTCTTCTACATATACCCCAGGTGACAAATATTCGGGCATGGTCCTCTCCGTCTGGTTAATGGCTAATACCTGAATGCGCGGCCGATTGGCGATAGATCGAAATTGTCACTGTGCCGATTCATATTCAGGTTCAGGTCAGTGTGATATCCCAGCGAATCCGTCGACCAACCTGGATCGAGGGCTGAGGCGTCAGGCCAGCGGCCGGTAAGCGCTGCTCATCCGTCGCCGGGTTGTACAAACTAAATGATTCCAATTGGTAAGGGCCGGCAGGATCATCCGGATCGAGGCTGTCGAAATCCACCGGGAAGGCGTCGATGGGGTTTTCCAACCCGAGTGGATTCTGTTTCAGCGCATGAACCCTCAACTCGCGGTCGAAGGTTGTGGTCAGCTCACCGCTGGTGTCGGTCACGCCGTCGGCATCCGTGTCTACCGGCTCCACGAAACTGGCGCGTTCACCGGAGAGACGCAGCAGATAACTGCCGCTGCTGTCCGAATAACTGACGACGCTGGTGTCGACGTCGTCATAACGCGTCGCCAACTGCAATCGACAGAAGGCGATGGGGCGGCCACTGTTGTCGCTGACCTGTCCCCAAATGGCGCTTTCCCCTGGCAACAATGGATAGTTCACCGAGGGTCGCATGGCGGCGTCGGTAAACAGGGGAGCGGCGGAACCCGGCGCCGGCACACCCCCCTTCTCGAGGATTGCCCGTACCCCGCTGCGATCGGGCACCTCCACCTCGATTGCCCGCGACAGGTAGCGCTGTTCCGGGTCGTTGATGACCACCCGATGGTTGCCGGGCTGCAGCTGAAGAAAGCCGTAAAGCCCCGTGCTCTGGTGAAAGACCGGTCGCTCTTCGCATCGTGTTGAGCGGACATGGAGGTTGGGCAGGGTCTTCAATGGCGCCACCGGTGTTTCGTTGACATAGCGAAGACAGCGTACCGCCAGGACACCGGCGATTGCGATCCGGTCCGGCGCATGTCGATTTGCGAAGGCGATGATATCGGTCATGGCAACGCCGGGGTCCAAAGGTTGGTTCGAGTATCCACCAGCGGTGCTTCGTCCCGGGAAAGCGGACGTAAAAGCACGGTTCGGACCAGATAGGGAACCGAAAGGTGGTAGGCGGGTTCCAACGAGTCCCACAGCCTCAGCATGTCTTCATTGCTGATCGATTCCAGGGAGACCTTGATTTCGGTGCCCTCCTCCCATGTGTAGTTCGGGTCGAGCAGTTCACCCGAAAGCAGGGCGTAGCGATCGAATATTTCCATGCAATCCGCAAGGGCCTCCTGCTCCCGCTCCGCGGTCGTTCCCCATACGGTCAGCAAATAGCGCAACTCCAACGCCAGTGATGTTCTTTTCGGTGACTGCGGTGTATCCCGCGGCAGGTCGAAGTGGCGTTTGGTCCGATCCACATCGACCCGGTAGAGAAACAGGGTGATGTAATCGGTGATGTCGCCGCTGAAATCCGCGGTAGTGAAGATGCTGAAGGTGAAGCCGCCCAGGTCGCCATGGGTCTCGAAGTACTGGCGCTGCAGGAGGTTGACCAGAGAGGCGCTGGAACCGGCGATGCTCATAGCGTCAGATCCCGTCGCCGACGATCGGTACAATCACCGCTATCCCATGCCAATTCAACGCCTGCTGCGTTTGCAGTTTTCATATATCCGATTACTCCCGGGGACCAAGTAAGTCCTTATCTCTTTCTGTTCTTCCAGCAGTTTCAATGCCTTCAATACGTCCTGGCGGCAAATCCTCCCCGCCAGATCCTGCAGCCACCAGCGGGTGACGCCTTCGATGGTATCCGCAGCTTCCGGATTCCTACGCAGATATTGCTGAATCTGCTGCGCCAGCTCCGCGGGCGTGTATGTAGGATTTCCCGGCATTGGACCGGCCTTTCGTAGCCTCAATGATTTAAATCAGCAACTCTGATGCCAACCCAAACAACAATTTATCTTTATGTTTTTTCAGATATTTTTTTCATCGCCCCCCCTTGCCTGGGTGAAAATTTACCCAGTGAAACAGGGCGATAACGGGTTCAGACCGGGGCATGCCTGCCGGGTCTGTTCTCACCCAAGTGGGTCATGCGGGACCCAGGCGGTATCCTGCGCCGATCGGCCTGAAAGGCCGACAGAGAACCATTGATTGAACTGCGGATGCCAGCTTCAAGCGAAGGCTATAGCGCCAAGTGAAACGGCAACAAGATCATGAGAGGAGAGCCGCGCCATCACTCCCGGCCGGCCCGGCCGAGTGCGGAAGCGGCAGTAAAGTGCAGTCAACCGGGGAGGACTTGAGATTGGAGCGGTCGGCTAACCCGGCGGCCGGTCAACCGGCCGCAGGAAATCAGTAAAAGGCCTGCTTATCAATGCCATACTTTTTTAACATCCGGCCGAGTGAGCGTCGCTCCTTGCCGGCCAAACGTGCCGCCAACGAGACATTGCCGCCGCTGCGGGTCATCAACCTCTCCAGATAGCGACGCTCGAAGTGCTCGATCGCCGTCGCCTTGGCATGTTGAAAGCCGCCATCGCCGAGCTGCTGATCGCATCCCTCGCTGGAGCCGCCGGATGCAAGAAAATCGAACCCCAGTTCAGATCCCTCCGTAAGCAGGAATTCGCGATGAATCAGATTCTCCATTTCACGGACATTACCCGGCCAATGGTAGCGGTTGAGCCTATCCAGCGAAGCTGCCGTCAAATGGCGTTTTGCCCCACCGTAGCATGATTGGAAACGCTCCAGAAAGGCCTGCGCCAATAGGCTGATGTCCCCTGCCCTTTCCCGCAGCGGCGGAAGATTCAGGGTCAGTATATTGAGCCGATAGTAGAGATCGGAGCGAAATTTACCGCGCTCCACCAATGCATCCAGCGACTCGTTAGTGGCGCTTACCACACGGATATCGGCCTGCTGGACCCGGTCATCCCCGAGGCGCCTGAACTCCTGATTTTGCAGAAACCGCAACAGTGAACTCTGGGCCTTCAGGCTCAGGGTTCCGATCTCGTCGAGAAACAGAGTCCCCCCGGCGGCCTGCTCCACGAGTCCGGGCCGGCTGTCGCGGGCATCGGTGTAGGCGCCGCGCCGGTGGCCGAACAGTTCATTTTCAATAAGCTCATCCGGCAGCGCCCCGCAGTTAACCGGAATAAATGGATGCTGTCTCCTGAGGCTGAGATAGTGCAGGGCCCGGGCCGCCATCTCCTTGCCGGTGCCGGTTTCACCCTCAAGCAGCACAGGTGCATCGCTGCTGGACATCTTTTTCAGCAGCACCAAGGCCTGGTTGAACTTCGCTGACCTGCCGATCATGCCCAGCGACTGCGCACAGTCGGCCGTTTCGTGAGACTCATCGGCGCTGTCCATTATCCGCTGCAGGCGCAGCTCAAGCTCCCGCTGGGCACAGGGCCAGACGACAAAGTCGCCGCAATTGGTCGCGATGACGTCATCCCAGCCTCTCTTGCTGCGGTTCAGAACCACCAGCACGGACTGCTCGGCGCAGTCGCGCAAGCGAGTGATTACCGCCTCCCGAGGATAAGAGTGTGGCGAAACCAGCAGGGCGGTGGGGCCGGCTTGATCGCTCCGGAGCCAATCTTCGCACATGACAAGGGAACTGGTTTTACCCAGCGAAGCCACCTGCTGCCGAAACGCTGCAGCGATTGCCCCGTACCCACAATCCACTACAATGAGCTGCACGACGATCCTCCTTGCTGCAATCCCATCAGCTTGTCGCAAATGCCATCGAACGGCGATCCAGCAGCATCCAGGCTGTCGATATTCAACGGATGTGATCCTATTAAGCAGCTAAGTTTTATGACATCTACAGCAGTAAATAGGAATTAAAAGGCATAGCATGGAGTATATGTAAGGGATAGAAAAATAAAAGGACTATAAAATTTACGGGTTAAATTAGACTGGTCCGCCCAACTTGTGCGGCAGCCCCGCTTTGCGCAGATCGGGATCTTCCCAAGGTGAAATCCATTACTAACTGGCGGGTTTTTCGCGGTAACCAGAAACCGTTCACTGGTCCATCAACTCCCCGTCGGGGCTGACCACGGGCAAACCGAACACCTGCCATAACTGCATACCACCACGGTAGTAGCGAAGCCTGTCCGCGGGGTACCCGATGTCAAGCAAACCGCGGATAGCCGTGGGTGATTGACCACACCAGGGTCCGTTGCACCACAACACCAAGATTTTGGCGGCGGTGAAATCCCACTTATCCCCTGTCTTGGTCACCCCGAACAGCGCCAACGACTCCTCCAGGGTTATCTCGTCCGCCCCCTGCTGTGGATTGAGATGGGTAAAGGGAACGTTGATCGATCCCGGGATGGTGCCGCGCTCGTGCCAATCCGGAGTCCTGGCGTCGATGAGCAGACCGCTGTTGTCGTCCAGTGCCGTTCGCATGAACCCAATCAACTCCACCTCGCCAAGGGTTTCGACACCCTCCGCCACATGCATCGGTTGGGCGCAAAAGGGCGGACAGGGCCTCGAGGTGCGCGCGAAGTCGAACTCAAGCAGGGCGTCAGTATCCTGGTTACGTTTTATCGAAAGCTCTTTGCCGGCATGCCCGACACTGAACTCCCCGATCTGCGGTGTAATCATGACCTCCAAAGCGGAGACATATTGTGCCGCCGATAACAGCACAATAAGCAGATTTACCGCCAGCACAGACTCGATTGGTTTCATACTCTCTTCCTGCCGGTTTAAGAACCGAAACGTTTCCTGCCTAAGAATAACTGAATTAGAACATTGAAGCAGCTGATGGAAAACAGCTCCACCCCCTATGGTTCCTGTGCATGCACACAGGAATTCAGGTCGTTAATCAGATACGGCATTGAGAGGATGCCTCCCCGAAACAGAGAACGGCCAGGCTTGCGAAGGAAAAGAAATTTGACCTTGTGACGGCAGCTCACTAGGCTCAAGGGAGTGACACCAACAGTAGGGCCTGCCAACACCACTCCTGCAGACATGGCTAGGGCAAACGAATTCAAACATCTCGTAGACAACTTGCAAGCTGCCACTGCACGCATCAAGCAGCGCCTGTCGGATAGATACCTTGCAAAGATCTCGAAGCGGAAAACAACGGAGAAGATCCCCGATCCCAGGTCTATCTGGTGGGGCTACTATCCGGTAGTGCTGGTCGCGGTCATGGGTCTCTTGATCACCGTTGCGCTTTTCGTACAGTCGACACGATGGGAAAAAAGCCAGGTTGAAATCGCCTTCAGGGAGGCCTCCCAGGATAGAATCCTGGTCATTCAGCGGGAGATCAAACACTCTCTTCGCATCGTTATCGATATTGCCAGTTTTTTCGAGGCTTCTGAAATGGTCGGCCGGCGCGAATTCCGCAAGTTCGTCGGGCCAGCGCTGAAGAACCAGGCTGGGATCAAATCCCTGGAGTGGGTGCCCGTGGTGACTGGCGAGATGCGCAGTCACTTCACCGAACAGGCCCGCAACAGCTTTCCACCCTTCGAGATCCTGGAGAGGGATGACACCGGAGCGCTCACCAAGAGTTCAACACGACCTGTCTACTACCCTGTACTCTATATACAGCCCTATCAATTCAACAAACAGCTGCTTGGACTCGACATCGGCACCGATCCGACCGCCTACAGCCTGTTGAGCGATGCGGAATCGTCTCGGGAGATGCAGGTATCTCCCGGCCTCTATCTCAATGACGACGGGGAGCGAAAGTCCGGCATCATGGTCGCTGCCCCCGTCTTTTATAAAGCCGACGAACCCAGGAATGAAACGCCATCTCGGTCAGCTGCTTCCACAAGAGGATTTGCCATTGGCACTTTCTTCATTGGCGAGATAGTGGAGCGGGCCCTGCAGAGCCTGCGCCCCGCCGGTATCGACATCCATTTCTACCAAAATCATGGCAGTGAGGTTGAACGGCTGCTCTACAGCCACCGCACCAGGCTTGATGACGGGTCTCATCTCGGTTCCGGCGAGGAGAGTGCAGCCGTTTCCTATACCCAGGAGATAAGCGTCGGAACCCAGAAATGGCAAATTATCTGCAACAGCGCATTGGGTAAATTCACCGCCAACACCTGGAGCAGCTGGGTTATCTTTTTCGGCGGCATGGCCTTTACCCTGCTTTTTACCATCTATGTGGCCACTCTCGTGGGCCGCGCAAGGCAGGTCAGGCTCGAGGTCGAGGAGAGAACTTCCCAGTTATGGGAGGTGGTGCAGGCCCTCAACCAGGAGGTGGTCGAGCGCAAATCGGCTGAACAGCAGTTGCAACGGCTGAATGAAACCCTGGAACACCATATCGCCAACCGTACCGCCGAAGCCGAACGCAGGGCACAATATCTTGAACAGTTTGCCTATGTGACCTCGCACGATCTGAAAGCACCATTAAGGGCGGTCTCGAATCTTGCACAGTGGATCGAAGAGGATCTCCAGGATAAGCTTGACGACGCCTCGAAGGAGCAGCTTTCCCTGCTCCGCGATCGAGTTAAAAGAATGCATGACCTGATTGAAGGTCTGTTGGAATACTCAAGAGTCGGCAGAACATCCGCACAGAAAAGCAGGGTTGATTGCCGGCAGCTGGTTGAAGAGATAATCGATACCCTATCGCCTGCTGCAGGATTCTCAATCAAAGTCAAAGGCAAGATGCCCAGGTTGACGGCTGACCGTCTACAACTGGGCCAGGTGTTCTCAAACCTAATCGGCAACAGTCTGAAACACCATGGCGGCAAGAAGGGAAAGATACGCATCAGGTGTGAAGACAGTGACCGTTTTTACCAGTTCTCGGTTTGTGACGACGGCCGGGGAATCGCGCCGCAATATCACCAAAAGGTTTTCCTCATGTTCCAGACCCTCGAGTCGAATGATTTTGAAAGCAGTACCGGTATCGGCCTTGCATTGGTAAAAAAGATTGTGGAAGAACATGGAGGCACAATAAAATTGAGATCCGAACCCGGCGAAGGGGCATGCTTCTATTTTACCTGGCCGAAATCCAACCCATCTCAACAACATGAGGACGAGACCCTATTCCAGACACTTCTCTCCGAGTGACAGGAATCCAAAATACATGCTAGGCAACAACGAGACAATTCTGCTGATCGAAGATGACAGGGTCGACATCATGACCGTTCAGCGAGCACTGCAAAAAAACAATTTAAGCAACCCCCTGCATGTCGCCAGAACCGGACTGCAGGCCCTGGACATGCTGCGAGGCGCAAATGGCGTGGTAAAATTAGACCCCTTGCCCGCGCTCATACTTTTGGATCTCAATTTACCCAAAATGAGCGGCATCGAATTTCTTCAGGAGCTGCGCAAGGATCCGCAACTTTCGGCGCTCCGTATAATCGTGCTGACGTCGTCCAACGAACCGCAGGACCGAGCCGCTGCATTCGAATATGAGGTTGACGACTATATCGTCAAACCGCACTCATTTGACGAATTCACCCGCGCCGTTGCGGCAATACTTGCGCTCTGGGATTAGAAAGGGCATCCTCGTCATGGTGTGGTTTGCCAACGCCTCTTCGCGGCCGCGCCTACGCCAGCCGATAACCTTGATCTCGCTTGGGTATTCACATATTCATGCAGTCTGCAACAGCGACTTTAGGGCGCACTGCATATATTACATAGGCTTGGTGACAGCGACTCATACTCCAAACCGATAACGGAAAAGATTTACAGGGAAGTAAGATGAACAGACCTATAGTCCACGAACAATCAACTTTCCACTCCACTCAACCTGCCCGCTGCATAGCGAAAGACCGAGGCAGGTCAATCCAACCATGGTGCGGTCCCTGCCAAGTCGGGACCTGCCAATCACGCATCAGGATTTTAATTCCTTCACACCATGACTAACTGCAAACTAATACTCCTGATTATCGGTTTAGCGGCAAACATCCCGGTCTATGCGGCCCATGAGCGACAGCTGGATCACTTCCTCTCGCTAAGCCTGGAAGAGTTGATGGAGCTGGAAGTTACGATCTCCACCGATACCAAGAAGCCACTATCCCAGGCACCTGCAGCCGTAACCGTAATCACTGAGGAAGACATCAAGGCTACCGGCGCCACCAACCTTGTAGATATCCTGGAGAGCGTCCCGGGAATCCACGTCAGAGCCAACCAATTCGCCTTTCGGCCGCTGGTCCAGTTCCGCGGTACCAGCGCCATTCAGACCCTGCTGATGATCAACGGTGTTTCGATGCGGGACTTGATGTGGGGTTTCGGCATCTTTTGGAAAGGCATACCAAGCAGCATCATCGATAGAGTGGAAATAATCCGTGGCCCAGGATCCGCACTGTTTGGCGCCGACGCCTCGGCCGGGGTAGTGAACGTGATAACAAAAACCGCCGGGAAAATAGACAGCACTGAAGTCGGCGTCAGGAGCGGCAGCTTCAACAGCAACAGTGGCTGGCTGCAGTATGGCGATAGCTGGAATGGGTTTGACATCGGCCTCACCATCGATCTCTCCGGCACGGACGGCCACGATCCATTGGTCGAATCCGATGGCCAGACACAACAGGATCTGGCACTGAACACTGAGGTATCGCACGCACCCGCAAATGCACAATACGGCTGGGATAATCAGGATATACGCTTCTCTGTCGCCAACCGTGGATGGCGCCTTCATCTGGACTACATGCGTCATAGCAAGGTCGAAGTCGGACTCACCGGCGCAGGCGTTCTAGATCCCCTGACCAGGGCCGAGGATAGCCGTTTCAACCTCGATCTACTCTATAACAACCCTGATCTGAGCGATGTCTGGGGCATAGATGCAGAACTTCGCTATCAGGACCTTGACTATTCATCGGGCGACGGCTTTCAGGAACGCCCTCCCGGTGCATTCGGCGGTGACTATCCGCAGGGCGTGATCAATCGAATGCGTTCCGCTGAACGCAGGATGGCCTTCGAGGTCAGCGCTCTCTATTCCGGTTTCAACGCCCATTCGCTGCGCCTGGGCGTTGGCTACACCTGGCAGGACCTCTACTACGTCAAGCAGTTGATCAATAGTGGTATAGGCCCGGATGGCAACCTGCTAGCACCGGGAAGCCCGCTTGTGGATGTATCGGATACACCGTTTGCCTTCGCGCCTGAAAAGACCCGAACCATTCGCTATCTCTTTCTCCAGGATGTCTGGTCGATGATGGATGATTGGCAACTGACTGCCGGGATCAGATACGACGACTACTCGGATTTCGGCGATACCCTTAATCCGCGATTGGCGCTGGTTTGGCAGACCAGCGACAGAATCACAACGAAACTGCTTTATGGCAGGGCATTTCGCCCGCCATCCTTCCAGGAACTCTTCGCAGAAACCTCATTTTCGAAACCCAATCCGGACCTCGATCCTGAGCGCTCTGAAACGGTTGAATTGATCCTAACCTTCATCCCCAGCAGCGACCTGACCATCGGGATCAATCTCTATCGATTGGATCAGTCTGATATTATCCGCGCAGTTACCTTGCCAGGTCAGAGCGATCGACAATTTCAAAACACAGGTGAACATGCCATTCGCGGAATTGAACTGGAAACGAAATGGCAAGCGACAGAGAGCCTGAGATTCTCCGCGAACTATACCGTTAGAGACTCGGACGACAGTGAGTTTCGCGCGGTCGATCAACCAAAACAGGATGCCTATGTGCGTA
The DNA here is from genome assembly GCA_003058495.1 of gamma proteobacterium symbiont of Ctena orbiculata. Lineage (GTDB taxonomy): Bacteria > Pseudomonadota > Gammaproteobacteria > Chromatiales > Chromatiaceae > Thiodiazotropha. Next base: position 67,816 of record QBVC01000024.1, read on the forward strand.
CCGATTGGCAGTTCAACTCTGATTGGAACTGGAATATTGAGGCCAATTGGATTGGCGGAAGGACTCGCAGTGATAATGATTCCAGGGAGGCGCTTGACGACTACATCATAACCGACACCACTGTACGATATTCCGGCGTGAATGGATGGGAATTCGGATTTTCAGTTCGCAACCTGTTCGATGAGGATGCAAGGGAACACACAGCATCCTCCGTTGCCGAGGACCTGCCGCTTGCGGAACGAAATGTGTATGCAGAGATTCTGTATAAGTTTTCCGGCGGTTCGTAAATAGATATGGATACTTGAGCCATATGTTATTTGCATAAGTAAACTCTCGCTAAATGGTTAGATAGACGTGACGACAAGGCTGTTGATACATATCACACTGTTACTGCTTTGGTGTATTTCACCTCAGGCAAATGGCGTTGAGCAACGGAGCGACGAGAATCTATTGAAAGCAGTCTTTATCTACAATTTCGCCAAGTTCACACGCTGGCCCTCCGATACATGGCCCGAGAACGGAGCTGCCCTAAGAATCTGCGCTATCGGAAATGATGAATTGTCTCAAGCGCTGGTAAGGTTGAACGGCAGAAAAGTCAGGGAGCTTCCGGTTACCATCGAGCACAGGGAGGAGAGAAATGACCTGGACAACTGCCATCTCCTCTATCTTGCCCGCTCCATGCAACATCTAATGATTGAAATCAATGAATCCATTCGCACCAAACCCGTTCTTACGGTCAGTGAAATTACGGATTTTTCCAAGCAAGGGGGCATGATTGAGCTTTATCGTATAAACAGCAGGATACGATTTAAAATCAACTTGCAGGCCACTCGCGAGGCAGGGCTCGACCTCAGCTCCCGCCTTCTCAAGTTGGCCGTTGACGTAAAGAGGTAGCAATAATTATGGATCTGTTGCGCAATGCCTCAATAAAACTCAAGCTTGAAGCCATCATACTGTTCATAACAGCCACGGTTCTGCTGCTCAGCCTGCTGTTGTTCATGGTTTTCGAGATCAACTCGGCACGCGGTGAAGCGGCAACCCGCCTGCAATCGCTGGCATTGCTCCTTGGCGCGAACAGTAGCGCTGCAATCACCTTCAGCGATCAGGATACCGCAAACGACATTTTGGCAACCTTATCGACGCAGCAAGATGTTATTGAAGCGACTATCACGCTGAATAACGGCGACAGGTTTGCCCGCTACGTCTCCGCCAAGTTCGAAGCGACCAGCAAGCCAGAACGAGAGACCACGCCGGTCGCCTCCTACTTCAGACTGATCACCGTCGAGGAGCCGATCCTACTCGACGGCGAAGGCATCGGCACGCTGCACATTGTCGGCGATATGAGTAGAGCGAAATCGATTCTGCTGCAGCAGTCGCTTCTCGTACTCGGTGTATACATCGTCTCCATGGTATTCGCATTCTGGCTCTCCAACCGCTTTCAGCGCCTGATCTCGAAGCCTGTTCAGCAACTGCTCCGCACCATGAAAAAGGTGGCGGTAAAGCGGGATTTCACACATCGGGCACACCGCCTGAGCAATGATGAACTCGGCAGCCTGGTGGATGGCTTTAATGCCATGCTTGACCGCATTCAAAAACACGACAGCAAACTCGCCGCGTATCATCAGGACCTGGAACGCCAGGTGACGGAACGCACCCGGGAGTTGAATACGGCAAAGAATGAAGCCGAGGCAGCGAGCCAGGCAAAGAGCGATTTTCTGGCCACCATGAGCCATGAAATACGCACACCGATGAGTGGAGTGATCGGATTTGCACATCTATTGAAGAAGACACAATTAGACGATCAGCAGGATGAGTATACAGAGATCATCATCAGCTCAGCTCAGAGCCTGCTTGAGATTATTGATGACATCCTGAATTTCTCCAAAATGGAAGCCGGGAAACTGTCCCTGGATTGCAGTAACTTTGCATTGCAATCCCTGATCCATGGAGTCGAAGTGCTGTTCACTCCAAAAGCCATGGAGAAGGGCCTTACCCTCTCGACCTCGGTCGGGGATAATATCCCCGCGATGCTGTATGGTGATCCCGCCAAACTGCGACAAGTGCTTATCAATCTGGTTGGCAATGCAATCAAATTCACAGACACCGGAAGCGTCAGTGTCAAGCTCGAAATGGAGGATCAGACAGAGCAACGGCTAATACTTAAAATTACCGTCTCCGACACGGGTATCGGCATCACCCCTGAACAGAAGTCCATGCTGTTTCAACCCTTTCAACAGTGTGATGGGTCGCTTACACGCAGCTATGGAGGTACCGGTCTCGGCCTCGTCATCGCTCAGCGCCTTGCGGATTTGATGGGCGGGGACATCAGGCTGACAAGCACGCCAGGCAGGGGTTCAACATTTATTGCACGCCTACGCCTTGAAGTTGCAAAACCTGTAAATGAATCCGGCCTGGCTGCAGTCGAGCCGCGTAAAATGCCTTCCTCGCCCGAATCCCGGAACAGGGATGAAAGCGGAGATCCGCTTTTCAGCAAATTGACTATCCTCGTTGTCGATGACAGCCAAGTCAACCTGACCCTAGCCAGCACGCTGCTGCGCAAAAAGGGGGCAAATATCATAGCCGTGTCGAGCGCATTCAAAGCCCTGGAGGTGATCCGGAAACAGGCGTTCGACCTTGTCCTCATGGATCTGGAAATGCCGGGAATGAGCGGTATTGAGGCGGCCAGAAAAATTCGCTCATTCCATAACTCGGAGAAATTACCGATCATTGCCGTTACCGCGCACATCCTACCGCAGAAGCAACAGGACGTCTTTGCCGCGGGTATGGATGACCTGTTGGCCAAACCCTATCTGCCGGATCAGCTCTACACAATCATACGAAAATGGTCCGGTGACCATTACGACTCCGCCGCTGCAACAACGGTCGATTCAGAACTTGGAGATGAATCGGCTGTTTATAACCAACATGCCGCACTCGCCAGTGTGGAGAATGACAATAACACCGCTGACCTGATACTCGAGGAATTTCTCCATATGCTGCCAGGCAGTGAAGCCGCCATGCGTGACGCCCTCGCGAACGGTGACCATTCTGCGCTCTACCAGGCCGCTCATAAACTGGCAGGTTCAGCCAGTTCGAGTGGCGCCTCCTCGATATACATTGGCGCTGTCACAGTTAAAGAGTCTTTAATGCAAGAGTCAGCAGATGCAGCTGACATCGAACAGCGAGTCAAGGCTCTCCTCGAGGAGACAGGCAAATTCAAGGACTATTTCGCCTCCAAAACCAAGACCAGCTAACCAACCGAGGTAAATGCGCCAAACCAGACACCACCCCACTGACATGCTAGCAAATGAGCGACCGGACAGTGACAAAGTCCCGGCTGTCACCGGGACTATCTCGATTGTTCGACGGGTTTGACGACACCTTTAAAAGGTGAGGATAAACCACTAATCCCTTAAATACCTATCGTGACGGTGACTGGAGTATGCATCGTGAAAGGCAATATAGCGATCGATTCCGTTACTCATGAATTCCCTGATCAAGTGACTGTTTTTGTCCAGCTTACGAGTCAAATGCCGATACTCGCTTCTCGACAGATAGCCATCCGCACGGTATTCCCTGGATAATCGACTTATCTTGCGGTAGCGCTTTTTCAGTTTTCTTGCCTCTTTGTGGGTCAGTCTGTCTTTCTCGATACCGCGTTCGATCCTGTGATATTGACGATGCAGTCGCCGTTCTATTTTGCCTATCTTTCTCTCATGGCAATATTCACCATTATGACGATGGTCCGCGAATACAGGTGAGACCATAACAAGGCTGAGGGACAGGGCAATAAGAGTAGTACTGACAGTATTCATGCTGATTTCTCCTGGGTTCGAATTTCACCAAAACTCAATTACAGGATATGCAGTGAATGCTGAACAAAAACTGAATGGAGAAAATGTTCGAAAAACAATCTGCCGGGTTAAAAAGTGCCAATTCGATACTGGCACAGATCCACGCTATTCGATATCCTCATGACGGAATATATATAGCGGGGAACGGATCGAACTGCCGATCTTACCTGATACACCACCGATAGTGGCTTTCCTTGCTTGCCGATGCTCCGAGGGACGGTTTGAATGAAGTACGCTAGATTCTGTTTGTTGAGCCTCATCCTGTTCGGCTCCAGTTCCACCTTGATGGCGGAAACACGATATGTCACTGACGAACTGCAACTCTCCCTTTATGAACTGATCAACTCCCAGGGAAAGCTCCTGAAGCGCCTCAATAGCGGTGATCAACTCGAACTGTTGGAACAGGAGGGTCTGTTCGCCAAGGTACGCGCCACGGATGGCACGGAAGGATGGACCAAGGCCGGCTTTCTGATCAAGGAAAAACCCGCGCGCACTCAATTGACCGAACTCCAGCAGCAACATGACGCACTGGCGCAGAAACTGGAACAAAGCGAGGCCGAGCTGCAGCGGTCCCGGGTTGATCTGGAGACGCTCAGGCAGCAGGAGCAACAAGCCAATGCAGAGTTGCGGGATCAACTTGCAAACACTGAAGGCGTAGTGGCTGCACTCGATAGGATTCAGCAGGAAAACGAGGCGCTGCGCAACAGCCAAGACCGCATGAGCACCGCGATTCCGTTTAACTGGGGATTGATCGCGGCGGGTATCGGCTTCGTACTGGGCCTGACCGCCGGAATTGCGCTATTCGACTACATCAGTCGAAGACGCCACGGCGGTTACCGTATCTACTAGCGCGCGTATAACGGGCAAACCTCTCGCGTGGCGGAAAAACCGAGTGGTTCAACACTCGATGGCGTACTTTTTCATGCGGTAGAGAAGGGTATCGCGACTGAGCCCCAGAAGTCTTGCGGCCTTGCTGCGGTTGCCGAAGGTCTTCACCAGTGCCTGTTCTATCAGACTGGCCTCCAGCTCATCCATGTTAAGGCCCTGATCCGGAAGCAGAAAACGACCATTCTTGGCTGCATGCCCTGGGGCGCGCTGATGATCCGCGGAACGGCGAAACTCCTGGGGCAGGTTTTCCGGCTCGACGTTTCTGCCAGAAAACAGGATTAGCATACGCTCGGCGAAATTCTTGAGTTCTCTCACATTTCCCGGCCAATGATAGTTGTTCAGCAGCTTGAGAACGGCCTTGCCATAGGTGGGCGGGCGCAGCTTGTAGCTCGCCGCAAGCTCCGCCGTCAGACCTTTGAGGAGCAGATTCACATCGCCCTGACGCTGCCTCAAGGGTGGTAATTCGAGGGGCACGACATGCAGGCGATAGTAGAGGTCGCGGCGAAAGCCTCCCTCCTCGATCAACTGGCCGAGATCACGGTTGGTGGCGGCAATCACCCGCACGTCAACCCGCTGGCTGTTCGCCCTGCCGACGGTCTGGCACTCTCCGGTCTCGAGAAATCGCAGCAGTTTTGCCTGAACCGACGGCGGAAGCTCACCGATCTCATCGAGAAACAGAGTTCCTCCATTCGCCGCCTGAACCTTGCCCAGGCTGTCGCTGGCAGCACCGGTAAACGCCCCCTTACGGTGGCCAAAGAGCTCACTTTCGGCCAGCTGGGTCGGTAGCGCCGCGCAGTTGACCGTAATCAAGGCCTTGTCCCGACGACGGCTGTTCCGGTGCAGCGCCTGCGCCAGCAGTTCCTTCCCCGTTCCGCTCTCACCGCTAACCAGTACCGTGGCGTCCGTCGCCGATACTATCCGCATCGCCCTTAGCAAGGACTGGAATTCAGGGGCCTTTCCTAACATAACCGTCTCCACATCAAATCCCGCGTCATTGTAAAACAGTTTTTTAATTGAGGAAAATAGCCTGGGAACGAGGTTCTTCAAACAGCCGCCACTGCGCCCGGACGACTGCACGGAAACTACTCAAACACTTCCTTCACAATCTCGAGAAACCGCTTCGCCTGGGGAGAGAGGAATTTGCCGCGGCGCAGCACGATTCCGTAGCTGCGATCGGGAAAATACTCGCCCAGGGGGATGGTCGCGATCTGCTCTTCCCCGGTAAGGCAGACGTCTGTGACGATGGATATGCCGAGACCGATCTCGACATATTTCTTTATCACCTCCCAACCGCCGGCCTCCAGGGTAACGTTGTAGTTGGCGTTGTACTGCTTGAAAACCAGGTCGACCATGCGCCAGGTACTCAAATGATGGGGCGGCAGGATGAGGCCGTAGGGGCTGATATCATGCAGCTGTATCGACTCCTTTTTTGCCAGCGGATGATCCAGCGGAGTGATCAATACCGGCGCGTAGTTGACCACGGGCTGGTAGGTGACATCGTCGGGAATCTCCAGCATCGAACCGATTGCGAGATCTGTCTCGTCCGCCCTCAACATCGCCATGCCGTCCCGCCCGGTCACATTGTGGAGCTTTACCCTTATCCCCGGATAGCGTTCGGCGAAAAGACGTATGGGTTCGGGGAGGATATAGAGAATGGTGGATTCACCCGCGGCGATATTCAATTCACCGCTCTCGAGCTTTCCACAGGAGGCGGCGAAGGTCTCCTGCAGTTTATCCATACCCTCCACCAGGGGCTGAGAGAGTTTGTAGAGGGTCTCTCCCTCCGGCGTCAGCTTGATCTTCGGCCCGCGCCGTTCGAAGAGGACAGTCTCCAGCTCACGTTCCAGTGCCTGGATCTGCAACGATACCGTGGGTTGGCTCAGGTAGAGCCTATCCGCCGCCTCACTGATCGAACCTGTCTGAGCCGCATGACAGAAGGCGCGCAGTTGCTTCAAGCGATTTTGCTTGTAGTGAATCTGTGGAGTTCCAGCCATGTCAGCCATCCGGTGAGTATTAAGTAAATCAATACTAGATGCAAAAGTCACCAATAGCAATAATAAATACATCTAACCCGGGCGATCGACTCGCAATCATGCCGGAGATTTCGCTATTCTTACCCTGAACGGCAGCCACCCGGTAGATCAGGATGGAGGGATCGTTCCGACTTAATCTTCGGCTATAGAGTAAAAGAGGTATCCATGCAGAAGCCCCAGCTGAAACAGAACCCGATGCATCAACTGCTAAAAGAGGGAAAAATCGAGGAGTTTAATCAACGCAGGGCCGCGGGTGAGCCCTGCGATCTACGCAATGCCGATCTGAGAGGTGTCGACTTGAGAGACCTGGATGCGCGAAACCTGGATATGAGCGGGGCCTATCTGCGCCATGCCGACCTGCGCGGGCTAAACCTGAGCGAGACCAATCTCGAGGGCGCAAGCATCAACAGCGCAAAGATCTCCGGCACCTACTTCGCGTCCTCTCTCTCCGCCGAGGAGATCACCCTGTCCCTGGTACACGGTACCCGCCTGCGCAATCGTTGATCGGGTCAAACCATCCAGGGGGGTAAACGCCGGCGGTTAAGCATGACAAGTCCGCAAATGAACGCGAATGAACGCAAATAAAGAGAAAAATTAATTCTACTTTCCCAATGCCCAGGATCAATACATAACTCAGCATTTTTTTACATTTGCGTTCATTTGCGGACTGATTTTCTTAACAATATCAATGGTGATGGGCTAGTCGTCCGAATCGAGTTGGGCGAGGATGTTCCGCGCCACCACCCGTTGATCGGGATTACCCTCCTCGAGGATCTGATAGAGCAGTTCCCGGGCGCCATCCACATCCCCGTCGTCGCGCAACTTCTGCACCTGCTCGAGTTTGATCCTCACCCTGTCGACCTCTGCATCGCCCTCCTCCTGCTCGAGGGCCTCGATGGCATCCATTTCCGCCTCCATCTCATCATCCGTCATGGGTACGAAACGATCCGGGTCCACGTAGTCGGCCGCGGGATCGATCTCGCTGCCCACTGCCTCTTCCGTCGCCACCTCCTGCTGCCCACCCCCCTCGGTCGCGGCCGACACGGCGACCGCCGCATCGGCGCCGTCAGCGGAATCCGGCATGCGCTTGTTGACAAAGCCCTTCGAAAAGATGAGTCCAAGCTCAAACAACACCCACATGGGCAGTGCCAGCAGGGTCTGGGATATCACATCCGGCGGGGTCAGAAACATGCCGATCACGAATGCGCCGACGATGACATAGGGACGCTTGTGGCGTAACTTCTGCGGTGTGGTGACCCCCATCCAGACCAGAATAATGGTGGCTATCGGCACCTCGAAGGCGACACCAAAGGCAAAAAAGAGGGTCATCACGAAGTCGAGATAACTCCCCATGTCGGTCGCCACCTCGACACCATCCGGGGCTGTACCCGCGAGAAAGGTGAATACCAGGGGAAAGACCACGAAATAGGCGAAGGCCATGCCGAGGTAGAAGAGCAGGGTGCTTGAGACCAGCAGGGGCATTACCAGCCGTTTTTCATGGCGATAGAGACCGGGGGCCACAAAGGCCCAGAACTGATAGAGAATGAAGGGAACGGCGATGAATATGGCCAGCTGCAGGCTCAGTTTAAAGGGTATGAGAAAGGGATCGATGGGCTTTGTGGAGATCATGGTGCTGCCTTCCGGCAGCGCTGCCCGCATCGGCCCCGCAATGGCGCTGTAGAGATCGTTGGCGAAAGGAAACAGCACCAGGAACACCGCCAGCACAACCAGGACCATGCGCAACACCCGGTCGCGCAGTTCGATCAAATGGGAGACCAGGGGTTGTTCCTTGGCTGTGGAATCGGGGATCTGTTCTGCCGACATCGCTATTGACTGGTTTTGCTGTCGGAGTTGGATTGATTGTCGAGAGCCTCCTGACCCTCCTTCACCTGTTGGCTCGCTTCCTGTTTGATCTCATTGAGATCACTCCGGGTCTCTTCCACGATCTCATGCACCGGATTGGCGAGGGTGGCCTGTTTCTCGATGATCTCCTTGAGCTCCTCGGCCTTGATCTCTCTATCGATATCCGCCTTCACATTGGCGATGAAGCGGCGCCCACGACCCAGCCAGAGGCCGGCGGTACGCGCAACCTTCGGCAGGCGCTCGGGACCGATCACTATCAATGCCACCAGTGCGATGATTGTCAGTTCCCAGAAACCGACGTCAAACATGGCGTCTTTCCATCAGCATAGTTGTCGCGACCGCAGGCTTCAGCTCTTGTCACTCTCCTTGGAGGTGACCTCGCCATCGACCACGGTGCCTGACTCAGACTTTTCGATCTGTTCCTGCTGCTTGTCGTTGGCCTTTTCACCCTCGGACATCGATTTTTTAAAGCCCTTGATGGCGCCGCCCAGATCGGCGCCGATGTTTTTCAGTCGCTTGGTACCGAACAACAGCAGGACAATGACGAGAATAATCAACAATTGCCAGATACTGATACCACCAAAACCCATAATCTTCTCCACTCACCGGCCTGGCCGGTTTCTCACTGCCGCCTGAAACCGCGGCTTCAGGCTCAATTCTGTTTGTCAATCAGCCCTGTAAGGAACCCAACAGAGCCTTACCATGTCAGGGATCATACCCCAGATAACGACTCCCTGTCTCCCGCGCTAATCGACCCTTTGCGCCTTCTCCTCAAGCCCGGAGAGGCCGAAACGGCGCTCGAGCTCCCTCAGCACATGCGCCGGACCCAATCCTTGATGCGCCAACAGCACCAGGGTGTGAAACCAGAGATCGGCGGTCTCATAGACAACCTTCTCCGCATCCCCGTCCTTGGCCGCCATCACCGTCTCGGTCGCCTCTTCACCGATCTTTTTCAGGATCGCATCGAGTCCCTTGGCGTAGAGTTTCGCCACATAAGAGCTGTCGGGATCCGCCTGTTTTCGCTGTTCCAGCACCTGGGCCAGTTGTTGCAATACATCGCTCATGTTGAATCCTTAGACCATTTAATTTCTGCCCGGTTACCATGCTACTCAGCTATTGCTCACACAACCTCTAAAAAAGTTCTGAGTTTTCAGTTATGAGTTTTGAGTTGACATGTTCGCTTCGCTCACAGCCTGTTAGGTTCTCTTAGCCCTAATGCAATCGCGGTTTCAGAAGCAAGGAGCGTCATGGGAATCGCCTGTACAAACAGATACAACTTAAAACTCATAACTGTAAACTCAAAATATTTCAGCAGTTTCCACAATTCTTACAACCCGCCCCTTTGACAGGGCATGATGGGGCATCTAGGTGGATATGCTGAAATCCGCCTATTTGTAGATCTCCCCGGGATCTTTCAGCACCGGCAGGATCTCCACCCACTCATCGCCCTGCAGTTCACGAAAGAAGCAGTTATGCCTGCCGGTATGACAGGCGATGCCCCCCTTCTGCTCCACCTCCAGCAGGATCGCGTCACCATCGCAATCGATGCGGATCGACTTCACCCGCTGCTGATGCCCCGACTCCTCGCCTTTATGCCAAAGCTTCTGTCTGGAGCGGGACCAGTAGACCACATGTCCGCTCTCCCTGGTGAGGCGCAGCGCCTCCTCGTTCATCCAGGCCATCATCAGCAGCTTGCCGCTGCCGGACTCCTGCGCGATAGCCGCCACCAGACCGTCGGAATCCCATTTCACCGCGTCGAGCCAGCTCACAATCTCACCTCGATTCCGTTATCCTGCATGTAGTGCTTGGCTTCACCGACCGTATACTCGGCGAAGTGAAAGATGCTCGCCGCCAACACCGCATCCGCGCCACCCTGCTTCACGCCGTCCACCAGATGCTGCAGATTGCCGACGCCCCCCGAAGCGATCACCGGAATCGGCACCGCATCGACGATTGCCCGGGTAAGGGCATTGTCGAATCCGATCCTGGTGCCATCCCGGTCCATGCTGGTGAGCAGGATCTCCCCCGCCCCGTAGTCGCTCATGCGCCGCGCCCACTCGATGGCATCGAGTCCGGTAGGCTTGCGCCCGCCATGGGTGAAGATCTCCCATTTCAGCGGCTCGCCCTCCGCGCTCACCTGCTTGGCATCGATGGCAACCACGATGCATTGCGACCCGAATCGCTCGGTGGCCTGTTTGACAAACTCCGGGTTGAACACCGCGGCGGTGTTGATGGCCACCTTGTCGGCGCCCGCATTGAGCATGCGCCGGATATCCTCCGCGGTGCGAATACCGCCGCCGACGGTCAAGGGGATAAAGACCTCGCTGGCCACATCCTCGACCACGTGAACGATGGTCTCGCGGTCGTCCGAGCTGGCGGTGATATCGAGGAAGGTGATCTCGTCGGCACCCTCCTCGTTATAGCGCCGCGCCACCTCCACCGGATCACCGGCATCGCGGATATCGACGAATTTCACGCCCTTGACCACACGGCCGGCATCCACGTCGAGGCAGGGAATGATGCGTTTGGCTAACATATATCTCTAATTTTGAATTGTGAATTTTGAATTATGAATTGTGGTGCTCGCTTACGCGAGCGATTTGATTTAAATAGGCGTGCGCGCAGCGCACTCGACTTAATACACAATTCACAATTATCCCGATATTTCGTCGGCCAGCTTCTGGCCCTCGGCCAGGTCGAGGGTGCCCTCATAGATGGCCCGACCGGTTATCGCACCCATGATATTGGTCGTCTCCGCCCTGCACAGCATCTCGATGTCACCGATATGGGTGATGCCGCCGGAGGCGATCACCGGCGTGGAGACCGCATTCGCCAAAGCGGCCGTGGCTTCGATATTGGGGCCGGAGAGCATACCGTCGCGCCCGATATCGGTGTAGACGATGGCGGAGATGCCGTCATCCTCGAAGCGTCTTGCCAACTCGGTCACCTCCTGGTCGGTGACCTCGGCCCAGCCGTTGATCGCAACCTTACCCGATACCGCATCGAGACCCACAATGACATGCCCGGGAAAGGCCTTGCAGGCCCGGTTCACGAACGCCGGCTCTTTCACCGCCTGGGTGCCGATGATGCAGTAACCGACACCCGCCCGCAGATAGGCCTCGATGGTAGCCTCGTCGCGAATCCCGCCTCCCACCTGAATCGGCACATCCGGATAGGCGCCGGCGATGGCGCGAATCGCATTGCCGTTCACCGGCTCGCCGGCAAAGGCGCCGTTGAGATCGACCAGGTGGAGTCGCCTTGCCCCCGCATCGATCCAGCGTGCCGCCATCTCCAGCGGGTTGTCCGAAAACACGGTGTCGTCCTCCATGCGACCTTGGCGCAGGCGTACGCACTGGCCATCCTTGAGATCAATAGCAGGTATCAACAGCACGATTAACTTCCCGAATCTGTGAGGTTAGACAGTCCAATTTAGAAAATTCCGCAGCAGTTGCAAACCCGCGTCGGCGCTCTTTTCAGGATGAAACTGCACCGCAAACAGGTTTCCTTCCGCGATCGCACTGGCAAAGCTGACGCCATAATCCGTCGTCGCCGCCACCAGTTCCTGTTGCGCCGGATCCACATAGTAGCTGTGGACGAAATAGAAACGGCTCTCCTGCGCTATCCCCTGCCACAGGGGATGTCCGTAGCCCTGACGCACCCGGTTCCATCCCATATGGGGTATTTTCAAGGCCTCCCCGTCGGGGGCGGTGCCGCCCGGGAAGCGCCGCACCCGACCCGCGATCAGACCCATCAACTTGGTACCCTGGTTCTCTTCGCTGAATTCGAGCAGAACCTGCTGCCCCATGCAGATGCCGAGAAAGGGCTTGCTCTGTGCGGCATCCACTACCGCGCGATTGAGATGGTGATGGGAGATCGCCGCCATACAGTCCCGGGCGGCACCCTGCCCGGGGAATATGATCCTGTCGGATGCCGCTATCAGCCCGGGATCGTCGGTCACCAGCACCTCATCTTTATCATCCGCCACATGTTCCACCGCCTTGGCGACGGAACGCAGATTCCCCATACCGTAGTCGATCACGGTGACGCGTTGTGCCATCTCTACACCTGTGAAGCGTTACAGACTACCCTTGGTGGAGGGTATTTGTTCAACCATTCGCGGATCGGGCTGCAGCGCCATGCGCAGGGCCCGGCCAAAGGCCTTGAAAACCGTTTCCGCCTGGTGGTGGGCGTTACTCCCCCGCAGATTGTCGATATGCAGGGTGACGCCGGCGTGATTGACCAGTCCCTGGAAAAACTCCTGGAACAGATCGACGTCGAAGTCACCGATGCGCGCGCGGCTGAATGCCAGCTCGTAGGCCAGTCCAGGCCGTCCGGAAAAATCGATCACCACCCGTGACAGGGCCTCGTCCAACGGCACGTAGGCGTGTCCGTAACGATTGATACCCTTTTTATCACCCACCGCCTCGGCGAGGGCCTGGCCCAGGCTGATACCCACATCCTCCACCGTGTGGTGGGCATCGATCTGCAGGTCTCCCTTGGCCTTGATGCTGAGATCGATCAGACCGTGGCGGGCAACCTGATCCAGCATGTGATCGAGAAAAGGGACGCCGGTATCCAGCCTGGCATCGCCGCTCCCATCCAGGTTCAGCGTCAGGCTGATTTGGGTCTCCAGGGTATTGCGCTCAATCTGCGCGGTACGCTGCATACTGATAACTCCGGTACTAATAAGCCTTGATAGGGATTCGCCAGCAGTTGCATGAGTGGCATAGATGGGCACTGACCCACCAAAAACAGCTTATTTTAGTGGAAATCGCCTAAAAAGACAGCGCCGAATTCGCCTCGGGAATCCGACATGGGATCCGGGCCCCGCTAAAACAGTTCTGCCTCGACTTCCAGATAGGCCAGGCTGATATGCCGGCCCACATTACGCTGAAAGTCCACCCAGTCATGAAATTGACTCAGCGACCGAATGATCAGCGGGCTCATTTCAAAATCGCTCAGTCCCTCTTCATAATGCCTTACCACCGCGCCCTTGAGTCGGGTCAGATAGCCAAGGTAGATCTCGGGCACTTCTCGTCCCCCCGTCTTGCCATGGCCGGGAACAAAGATCTCCGCCGGGGTGGCCAGCGCGCGCTCGATGGCGGCGATGTTGCCGCCGAAGGTGCCGTGGTCCATTCGACCCATGCGCCTGTTCATGACGTTGTCACCGAGAAACAGCACCTTCTGCTGCGGCAGCTCAATCATGATATCCGAGTGGCTGTGGGCCTTGGCTTCATAGTGGATTCGCAGGGTCACTCCGCCCAGGACCAGCTCATCTCCCTGTGCTGCGGAATGGTCAGGCGGAACCTCGACGGTGCCTGCTACCGCCCCCTCCGTCATCCTCATCAGGGTAGCGAGAAAGGCCTTACCCTCTCCCTGCTCCACCAGCCGGCGCATCTCCTCATGACCAAAGATCTTCGCATCGGGATAGGCATCCCGTATTGCCTGGTTGGCGAGCCAGTGATCGCCGTGAATATGGGTGTTGAAGACCGCCACCACCGGCAGATCGCTCAATTTTCGGATCTGCCGCAGGACCATCTCCCCGGTCTGAACGCTCGAACCCGGGTCGATGACGATCACCCCATCCCGGCCAATGACAAATCCCGGGTTGTTGATGAAGCCCTGGTTCTCTACCGAGGGCACACCCAGGGGGCCATGTATGACATAGACATCCTCCGCTATGCGCTCGGCTGGATGGTCCGGTACCGCGGGGCCACGCTCCGCGGCCATCGCCAGTGAAGTGAAAAGAAGCGGGATGAACAGCAGTCGTGGCAGATAGGGATCAAGCATGATGTTGTATGCACCTCAATACAGCGTTGTTATACGACAGTATAAGAATTTTTTCCGATTCAGCTCTCCAGCCAAAAAGTGACCGGACCGTCATTGACCAAGGCTAGCTGCATATCGGCGCCGAAAACACCGCAAGCTACCGGGTGATATTGCGCCTCTGCCCTCTCCTTCAGATAGCTGAACAGCTCCCTGCCGAGTTTCGGTTCAGCGGCTGTTGAGAATCCCGGCCGCATCCCCTTCCTGGTATCCGCCGCCAGGGTGAACTGGGGGACCAGCAGCAAGCCACCCTCTATCTCCCCGAGGTTCAAATTCATACGGCCGTTTGCGTCGCTGAATACGCGGTATCCCAAGACTCTTTCAAGCAGGCGGTCGGCCCTGCGCTCATCGTCATCCCGCTCGACACCCACCAACACCGCAAGTCCCCGCCCGATCCCGGCGACAGGGGCGCCGTCGATGTGAACGCTTGCCTCGTTCACCCGCTGCAGAAGAGCGATCATGCCAATGCCTTGACAAAGTTGTCCGTCGCCTCGATCAAGGCACTGCGGATGCCCGGTTCAGCCGCGGAGTGAGCTGCGTCCCCAATCACCTTCAGTTCGCTCCCCGGCCAGGCGTTGTGCAGCTCCCAGGCAGAGGCCATGGGGCAGATAAGATCGTAGCGTCCCTGGACAATGACACCGGGTATATCCGCCAGTTTGGCGCTCTCCGCGAGCAGTTGATTGGGACGCAGGAAGGCGTGATTGACAAAATAGTGGCACTCAATCCTTGCCAGACTCAAGGCTGTGTGGGCATCGGAAAAAAAATTGACTACCGAGGGATTGGGATGGAGGCTGGCGGTGCGTCCCTCCCAGATCGACCAGGCCTTGGCCGCCGCCATACGCTCGATATCGTTCCCGCCGGTGAGGCGGCGATGGTAGGCATGCAGCAGATCCTGCCGTTCCCGCTCGGGGATCGGCGCCAGGAAATCCTGCCAGTAATCGGGGAAGACGCGGCTCGCCCCCTCCTGGTAGAACCATTGAATCTCCTCGTCACGACAGAGGAATACACCTCTGACGATCATCCCCTTGACCCGCTGGGGATGGGCTTGCGCATAGGCGAGGGCGAGGGTCGATCCCCAGGAGCCCCCGAACAGCAGCCAATCCTCGATATTCAGCTGCCGGCGGATCCGTTCGATGTCATCCACCAGGTCCCAGGTGGTATTGCCCTCCAACGAGGCATGGGGCGTGGAGCGGCCGCAACCCCGCTGATCGAAGAGTACGACACGATAGTGTTCGGGATCGAAAAAACGGCGGTGGTAGGGCTCACAGCCCGCCCCCGGCCCACCGTGGAGAAACAGCACCGGGATCCCGTCCGGTCTGCCGACCTGTTCGAGATAGAGCCGATGACCCTTATCCACTGCCAGCAGTTGGGTGCGGAACGGCTCAATGGGTGGATAGAGGTCTTTCATCGTCTGTTTCAACCGCTGTGTAGGAAAATTCCTACACGGATTAGAGAAAAATCTCACAAATAATGTGTGCAGAATCCCACAGTAAAAGTTACATTTTGTGTCAATATTAAGTTGTCGTCATCAGGGATGTACCCCCAGGACTCAGAGCTCAGGAGAGCACAGGGACGAGTAGCTTAGCCAACCAAGCCGACGACTGTAAGCCCAACTGCAAGGATTGCAGTTGGGCTTCTCTTTTTGTGTCACTGACAATACCTTAGACCATCCATCCAATCCAGCATCAGGAGGGGGGGCCGCACACCCCGCTACTCCCGTGATGCCCGCTTGCGTTCATGCTCCTTGAGATGCTTCTTGCGCAGGCGCACGGCACTGGGGGTCACCTCCACCAGTTCGTCATCCTCGATGAACTCCAGCGCCTGTTCCAGACTGTATTGCAGCGGGGGGGTCAGAATGATCGAATCATCCTTGCCGGCGGCCCGTATATTGGTCAGCTGCTTGCCCTTCAGCGGATTGACCACCAGGTCGTTCTCCCGGGCGTGGATCCCCACGATCTGTCCCTCGTAGACCTCTTCACCGGGGGATGAGAAGAGCCTGCCCCGCTCCTGCAGGTTGAACAGGGCGTAACCCAGCACCTTGCCCTGGCCATTGGCTATCAGGACGCCGTTCTTGCGCGGTGCAATCCCGCCCTGCTGGGTCGGGCCATAGTGATCGAACACATGATAGATCAGGCCGGTGCCCGATGTGGTGGTCATGAACTCGGTCTGAAATCCGATCAGGCCCCGGGACGGGATGGCGTAATCGAGGCGCACCCGTCCCTTGCCGTCAGGCACCATATCCTTCAGCTCACCCTTGCGGGTGCCCAATGCCTCCATGATACTGCCCTGATCCTTCTCCTCCACGTCCACGGTCAGCTGCTCATAGGGTTCGCAGACCTCACCGTCGACTTCGCGAAAGATCACTTCCGGTCTCGAGACCGCCAGTTCGAATCCTTCCCGGCGCATGCTCTCGATCAATACCGAGAGATGCAGCTCGCCGCGCCCGGAGACCTTGAATTTCTCGGGATCCGTACCCTCCTCGACCCGCAGCGCCACATTGTGGATCAGCTCCCGTTCGAGGCGCTCCTTGAGCTGCCTGGAGGTGAGGTACTTGCCCTCAAGCCCGGCGAAGGGCGAGGTGTTGACCTGGAAGGTCATCGACACCGTGGGTTCATCCACCGTCAGCGGCGCCATCGCCTCCACATGCTCAGGATCGCAGAGGGTATCGGAGACATTGGGGGCCTCCAGGCCGGTGATCGCGATGATGTCGCCCGCACTCGCCTGGTCCACCTCGAAGCGCTCCAGGCCGAGATAGCCGTAGACAATACCGATCTTGCCGCGCTGCAGCTCACCGTCATATTTCACCACCGTCACCTGTTGGTTCGGCCGCACGCTGCCCCGGGTCACCCTGCCCACGGCGATCGCTCCCACGTAACTGCTGTAATCCAGGTTGGAGATCTGCATCTTGAAGGGTCCGTCGGGATCGACCTCGGGAAGCGGGCAGTGATCGACGATGGTTTCGAACAGGGGCTGCATATCGCCATCGCTCACCCCGCTATCGAGCCCGGCATAGCCATTGACCGCGGAGGTATAGACAATGGGAAAATCGAGCTGCTCGTCGGTGGCACCGAGGCGGTCGAAGAGCTCGAACACCTGGTCGACGACCCAGTCAGGCCTCGCCCCCGGCTTGTCGATCTTATTCACCACCACGATCGGCCGCAGACCATGCTTGAACGCCTTCTGGGTGACAAACCGGGTCTGCGGCATCGGCCCCTCCTGGGCGTCGACCAGCAGCAGCACGGAATCGACCATGGAGAGCACCCGCTCCACCTCGCCGCCGAAATCGGCATGCCCCGGGGTGTCGACGATGTTGATCCGATAGTCGTTCCAGCGGATGGCGGTGTTCTTCGAGAGGATGGTGATACCCCGCTCCCGTTCCTGGTCATTGGAATCCATGACCCGTTCGACCTTGCCAAAGCGATCACCCAGGGTTCCCGACTGCTTCAGCAGTTCATCGACCAGGGTGGTCTTACCATGATCGACATGGGCGATAATGGCGATATTTCTGAGGTTCTCAATCACTGAACAGCCTTAACAGAGAGAAAAAGATGGCGGATTATACCCTTATCCGATTAATTGTCTTTTTAAAAATTTAATTAAACATTTAATCAATGAGTTATAAATAAATCTGAATGATGATAGTTATCATCTATCGGCAACACCCTTGCATTTCGCAGCTTTCGGAATTACCCACAGCTGCTGTGGATAACATTGTTGATAAATCCTGAAAACCAGCCTTAAAGCCTGATTAAACGTGCATTTTCATTAAATCGTAAAAAAAGTGAACAAAACGTATTTCGTGCTACAAAACATAGAGTTAGGTCAATATGAAAACAGCCCGGCAAATCAATAGCCGGCTCTATGCCAAAGCTGATCCGGCGGCCATTTCAATGTGCACAGTTTGGCTTTTATAGGGCATGAAAAGGGGGAATCCATTGGCGTGGGTGGGCTGATCACAATCAACAACCGCCCTCGAAGGGGCGACATCAACAAAACCTGTGAAAACCTTGCAACCGAAGCAGTGACTAAATAAACAGTTACTAATAATCAAATAGATTGGACTTCTTCTACTACTTGCACTCCGCAGCGAATATCGACAGGATAGGCCGGGACACAGCCTGGGCAAGAATAAAGCCGGGGTTGGCTGACGAGGCCAATACCTTAGCGCTGTGCAGCTTTATCAGAAACAATAAATGAAGTAGAACCACCCATGAACTCATCCGAACTTGCTCCGCTGCGTGACCATCTGGCTTCGCGCGTCATCGGTCAGAACAGTTTTATCGAAAGCATGTTGATCTGTCTGCTCAGCGATGGCCATCTGCTCATCGAGGGTCTCCCGGGCCTGGCGAAAACCACCGCGGTAAAGGCCCTGGCAGAGGCCATAGAGGGTGATTTTCACCGTGTCCAGTTCACCCCCGATCTGCTCCCCTCAGACCTCATTGGTACCGATATCTATCGCCATGAGAAGGGTGAGTTCGAGTTCCGTCAGGGACCGCTGTTTCACAATATCCTGCTCGCCGACGAGGTCAACCGCGCCCCCGCCAAGGTGCAATCGGCGCTCTTGGAGGCGATGGGGGAACAGCAGATCACGGTGGGCCAGACCACCTACCCCCTGCCCCCGTTCTTCATGGTGCTGGCAACCCAGAATCCGGTTGAGCAGGAGGGCACCTACCATCTGCCGGAAGCACAGCTCGACCGCTTTCTCATGCAGGCCAACGTGGAGTACCCCAATCGCGATGAAGAGCTGGAGATCCTCGACCTGGACAGCGCCCATCAGAAGCAGAAGCCGACACCGCCGGATAAGCCGCTGAGCCAAAAAAAGCTCTTCTCGATTCGGCAAAAGGTCGCCGAGCTCTATCTCGATCCCAAACTCAACAGCTATATCGTCGACCTGGTCCAGGCGAGCCGCGAGCCCAAGGCCTACGACAAGGACCTGGACCGATGGTGCCGCTTCGGGGCCTCCCCCCGCGCCAGTATCGCATTGTCGCGATGCGCCCGGGCAAAGGCCTGGCTGGATGACGAGGAGTTCGTGGCACCCCACCACATCCAGGCCGTGGCCCCAGCCATATTGCGCCACAGGATCCTCTTGACCTTCGAGGCGGAAGCGGAAGGGATCACCACCGACGACTTCCTCTCCCGTCTGTTGGACATGGTCGCCATACCCTAGCCTTCAGGCTGACCCGGTTGCAATGAGCCTGTTTCCCAACATCGACGATCTGCTTGAGCTGCGCCATTCGGCCCACGCCCTGGGTCTCGCCTCCCACCATCTGGTCAATTCCAGCTTCAGCGGCCTCTACGCCTCTGTGTTCCGCGGCACCGGTCTCGATTTCGAGGAGGTGCGGGAGTACCGGGAAGGCGATGATATTCGCAACATGGAGTGGAATGTCACCGCCCGTACCAACGTCCCGCACATGAAGATCTTCCGCGAAGAGCGGGAGCGCAGCGTGGTGCTCTGCATCGACCGGGGACCGCACATGAGCTTCGGCACCCGGGGCACCTTCAAATCGGTGCAGGCCGCAAAAGCGGCCGCGCTGCTCGGTTGGGCCGCATCCAGGCTCAATGACCGGGTCGGCGGTCTGCTGTTCGGTGACTGCGAACTGGAGATGCAGTATTTCCGCCCCACCAAGGATCGCCGCGCCCTATGGCGTCTGCTGCACGCCCTGACCCAGGAGGGCGCCACCCATCAACCGCGCAAGGATTGTCTCTCCGAGGCCCTGCAACGGGTCGACAGGGGCACCACAACCGGTTCGCTGATCTTCGTCATTGCAGACATGAACCGGGAGATCCTGGAGCTGAAACAGACCCTCGGAAGGCTCTGCCAACGCCACACCCTGGTGTTGTTGCCGGTGGATGATCCGGCGGACAGGGGATTGCCCGAAATGGGCCGGGTGACCTTTGTCGGCCCCGACGGCAACGCCATGGAGATCGATACCGGCGACCGTCAGGCCAGAGAGCGTTACAACGAGGCCTGGGGGAAGCGCCGGCGGTTGTTGCAGCATCTGAGCAATGCCCTGGGCATACCGCTGATGCCGATCGCCACCAATGAAGAGATCCACCTGGCCCTCTCCCATGGTTTGATGAAGCACTTTGGCAGGCACTGAATGGACCCGTTGCGCGATATTCGAGGCCTAGATCCAGCCCCCTGGTGGCCGCCCGCGCCAGGCTGGTGGATGTTACTGCTGCTCCTGCTGCTGACCGGGGTGCTGATCTGGGGAGTGATCAGATGGCGCAGGCTCTATCCTTTGGGCCGATGGCAGCATGACGCGCGACGCCACCTGCTCGCACTGCGGCGTCGCATCAAGCGTGAACCGGCCAAGCTGGTGGCCAGCGAACTCTCCGAACTGCTGAGGCGCATCGCGATTGCGCGCTGCGGCCGGGAAAACACCGCCGCGCTCACCGATGAGGCCTGGCTCGATTGGCTGCAGAGCAACGATTCCAGCGGCTTTCGCTGGCGGGATAAGGGAGCGCTGCTGCTGGTGCTCCCCTATGCGCCCCCCGAGCGGAGCGCCGACAAGGGGGATCTGGCGATCCTGATCGATGCCGCCATCCGCTGGGTCAGCGAGGAAGCCTGCCATGTTTGAGTTTCACTGGCCCTGGATGGCGCTGCTGCTGATCCTGCCGCCCTTGGTGAAGCGCTTCTGGTCCTGGCCCCAAAGCGAACAGCATGAATCGGTGGAAGGGATGCAGACCACCCTGCTCCACCCGAGCCTCGCCCATCTGCAGGATGCCTTCAATACGCGAAAACCGCGCCAGCCGCTGAGCGCGCGGCTCTATGGCTGGCTTCTCTACCTGCTTTGGCTGGCCCTGGTGCTGGCGCTGATGCGCCCGCAGTGGCTCGAGCCCTATACCGAGAACCGCACCGCCGGCTACGACCTGATGCTGGCCGTGGACGCCTCCCACTCCATGAATGCCCTCGATTTCACCCTCGACGAAGAGCAGGTCAGCCGCATGCAGGTGGTGAAGGGCGTGGTCGCAAAATTCATCGAGGGGCGCCAGGGGGATCGCATCGGCCTGGTGATCTTCGGCAGCAGGGCCTACGTTCTCTCCCCTCTCACCTATGACCGCAAGGCGGTGAACAGCCTGTTGAACGAAGTGATCCCCCGCATCGCCGGCGACGGCACCGCCATCGGCGATGCCCTGGGCCTGGGGGTGAAGAAACTCAGAGAGCGACCCGAAGGCTCGAGGGTGCTGCTGCTGATCGCCGACGGCGAGAACACCGCGGGGACCATTCCACCCTTGAAAGCGGCCCAGCTGGCCGCCCAGGAGGGAATTCGAATCTACAGCATCGGTGTCGGCAGCGATAAGAAACGGGTGCCGATCATGGAGAACGGCCGCATCATCACCCGCGACGACCTGGGTTTCAACGAAGAGGTGATGCGTGAGATCGCCGAGACCGCCGATGGCGCCTACTTTCGTGCGACCGATACCGAGGCCCTGGAGAAGATCTATCAGCATATCGATGAGCTGGAGAAGACCGAGGCGGAATCCCGTACCGTGTTCATACCCCAGCCGCTCTACTATTGGCCGCTCCTGGTTGCCCTGCTGCTGTTGCTGATCCTGGGCATCTACCCCGAAGGCAAGCAGCGGCGGCTAAAAGGGGGCGGCTATGCCTGACGTTCTGTTCCATTTCGCCCGCCCCCTCTGGTTGCTCGCCCTGCTTGGACTGATTCCGGTTCTCGGTTGGCTGGTCTACAGCGTGGTGCGCCCCAGCAAGGGCCCCATCGATCGCTATGCCGACGAGCATCTGCTGCCCCATTTGACCGGGGTGCGAGAACTCGATGTCAACGAGCGCTGGAGCCGGTTCACCCGTTGGGGCCTGTTATGGATCCTGCTCGTGTTTGCCCTCGCCGGTCCGCGCTGGGACTACACCGACATCGAGGCCTTCTCGCCGGCCAGCGATTTGGTGGTCCTGATGGACATCTCCCGCTCCATGAACGTGGCCGATGTGCCCCCGTCCCGCTTGGCCCGGGCACGCCAGGAGGTACAGGACCTGGTGCTGCTCAATCGGGAGCTGCGTATCGGCATGATCGCCTTCGCCTCGGTGCCCCATGTGGTGTCACCGATCACCGAGGATAGCCAGAGCATCCTCAACGCCCTGCCTGCGGTCTCATCCGAACTGGCCAATCTTCAGGGCAGCCGCCTGGTCGCGGCCCTGGAGCGGGCAGAACAGCTGCTCGGCAGTGAAGGCAGTGGCAACGCGCGCTCGATCCTGCTGATCAGCGATGGTGATTTTGACGAACCTGAGCTGATGCAACGGATCAAGACCCTGGCGGATGAGGGCGTTGTGCTGCATATCCTGGGCATAGGCACAACGGGTGGCGGTCCGGTACCCGCGCGCATCGGCCAAAGCGATTTGATGCGGGAGCGCAGCGGCAAGATTATCGAGTCCCGGCTCAACGAAGGCCTGCTGCAGCAGCTTGCCCAGGCGGGTGGCGGCTACTATCAGCGCGCCGACTTCAGGGACCAGGACAGTCGCAATATCCTGAAACTGGCCAGTGGCGATATCGGCAGGCCGACACCGACCCAGGAGAGGACCCGGGTCTGGAACGAGCGCTTCTACTGGCTGCTGCTACCCATGCTGCTGCTCATATTGAGCAGATTCAGGGCCAGGCGTCCGGGGGAGTCGCAAGCATGAAGAGACCGCTTGCCTGGATAGTGCTGATCCTCTTTCCACCCCTGCTGGGAGCCGACTGGTTTCTGAATCAGGAGCAGCGGGCGGAAGAGGATTACAACCAGGGGCACTACGAAGAGGCGGCCAAGGGGTTCGAGGATCCCTATCGTCGCGGTGTCGCCCACTACCGCACCGGCGAATACCAGGCCGCGAGCGAGGATTTCAATCGGGTCGAGCGGGAAGAGGTGAAACAGGACGCCCTCTACAACCTGGGTAACAGCCGCTACAAGCTGGAGGACTACCAGGGCGCCGTCGTCGCCTACGAGACAGTACTCGATAGCGATCCCGATCACACCGACGCACGCCACAATCTGGCTCTGGCAAAAGAGAAACTGGCGCAAATGCATACGGAGGAAGAAAGAGAGGAAGAGGAAGAGGAAAAGGAGGACCAGGAGTCCGAGTCGGCCGAGCAACAGCAGCAGGAGCAGCAACAATCGGAGGAGCAACAGCAATCCGGCGACCAGCAGCAGGAGCAACAACAATCGGGGGATGAGCAGCAGGAGGAGCAGCAGTCCGGTGATCAGCAGCAGGAGGAGCAGCAGTCCGGCGACCAGCAGCAGGAGGAGCAGCAGTCCGGCGACCAGCAGCAGCAGGAGCAGCAGTCCGGCGACCAGCAGCAGGAGGAGCAGTCCGGTGATCAGCAGCAGCAGGAGCAGCAGTCCGGCGACCAGCAGCAGGAGCAACAACAAGCCGGTGGTCAGCAGCAGGATGAGCAGCAATCCGGTGGTTCGGATGCCGACCAGCAACAGGAGAGCGGCGAGGAAGAAGCAGAGCAGGATCGGCAATCCAAGGAGGGCGAGGAGCAAAAGGACGAAGCGACCGAATCGGGCGAGCAGGAGGAGCAGCGTGAACATAGTGAGGATGGCAGTGAGGCAGATGAGCGCGCGCAGGAGGAGTCGACAGGACAGGAAGAGGAGCAGTCCGATGAGAGCCGTGGCGATGAGATCAGCGACGAAGAGGATAGAGCCGAGGGGGATAAAGAGCAGGAGGACCGACAGCGCGAGGGAAAACAAGTTGATGAAATGTCTGCTAATCTCGGAGAGGAGAAAGATGAACAGGAACAGCGCCGGATGGGTGCGCCACGGCAGGATGAACTTGGGGAGGATAGCGGTGAGCGCAATGTCCGTCCCGAAGACGAAGCCCGTTCGGATGCGGTAGAGCGGGTCGACCAGAGTGGTCAGCCCCAATCCCCGGAGAGCGAGGAAAAGACCGCCGGCGGCGGCGAAGAGAGGGATCGCCTTGGTGGGGCCAATACCCTGATGGAACAGTGGCTCGACCAGATCGAGGGGGATCCGGCCCAGCTGATGCACCAGCAGTTCAGATTGGAAGAGTACAAATATCTACGCAGCCGAGGCGGCCGCGATACGGAGACAAGGCCCTGGTAATGAGCTATCCGTTGCGACAGAGCGGCAAACTGCCCTTGGGAGCCGTCGGCCTCCTGCTTGGCCTGCTGGCGGTTCACGACCCCGTCTCAGCCAATCCCTATCAAGGCAGCCAACCCTGGCAGGGCCTGCCACCGGGGCAGTGGAACTTCGCGCCCCCCAACCATCGCCAGAGCGGCACGCCGTCGCAGACTCAGCCGGCAACGAGCCAAACACCCTACGGCGCCTGGCCAAGCCCCCAATATCCCGGCTATTCACCTCAGGGCTACTACCCGACCCCGACGCAGCCGCCCCAGCTCGAAACCAATCTCTCCAGCGAGAATCCCTATCTGCAGCAGAGCGTGTTGCTCAAGCTCAGTATCATCAGTGAAAACAACCTGCGCACCGCAACACCCTACGTCCCACAGAGCGACAACTTCATCCTGAAACAGCTTGAGGGTCCGATCACCTATTCCCGCACCCGCAACGGGAAGCGGCAGATAGTCAACGATTTCCATTATGCGGTAACCCCCATTCGGGCAGGCCGCCATGCGCTTCCCGCTATCAGTGTCTCGGGTGAGGAGGAGCAGGCTGCGTCCTATGGCCGGGGGAACCGCTCATTCGAGGCAACCACGGGCAAGCCCATCGAGTTGGGGATAAGGGAGAGCAGCCCGGAGAGCCTGCCCTGGCTGCCGGCAGAACATCTGGAGCTGAAGATCAGTCTGCCGAAAAAGCTCAAGGCCGCCGCCGGCAAACCCTTTACCCTGGCTACCGAAATCAGTGCGGTCGGCATCCCGGGAGAGCAGCTGCCGACCCTCGAGCAACAACTCAAGTCCGACGCCTTTCGCATCTACCGCGAACAGAGCCGGGTCGAGACCGATCTCAACCGGAGCAGCAACAAGCTCTTTGGCCGTCGACTGGAGAGATTCACCCTGGTGCCTCAATATGGCGGTGACCTGAAACTTCCCCAGTTGAGCATAAACTGGTGGAATACCCGCAGTCACGTGGCGCAGCGCGCCTCGATTCCCCTGCAGCCGATCGCGGTCAGCGGCAACCGCCGAGCGACCGGCCTCTTCGGTTCCGATACGGAGAGCACCCCGTTCCCCGCCGGTTCCTCGTCGGCCTTCTGGGTACCCCTGGCAATGGTATTCGGCGTTATCTTCGGCTACTGGCTCGCGATTTGGATCTCCCACCGCAAAAAGGGGGGAGGTCAACACTCGCCGCTGGAGCCCTTGATCGGCTTCCTGCAACGTCCGATGCGTCAGATGGCCCCCGCCTTCTCGCCCCTCAAGACCAAGCTGCGCAACACCACCGCCGTGCTCAATCCAGCCACCCACTGGCCGCGTTGGCGCCGCAACCTGGTCGGCATGCTCCCCCTCTCGGTGCGTTTCTGGTTCTGCGTGCGCTTCGTCGACGAAGAGACCGACCCGGAAGTCTGGGGCTACACCCTGCGGTTCCTCGCCAACAAGCATCTCGCCCTGCCACCCAATGTGCCCTTCAGTGTCATCGGCAGACATATCCACGAGTTCCATCCCAAGGCGGATGAGAAGAGGATCAACGCCCTGATCCATGAGCTGGAACAGGCGATCTACGGCCACAACGACCTCGATTTCGACCGCTGGAAGGAGGCCTTCAAGCATGAGATACGGCCCAGCCTGCGGCTCTGGCCGCGACGCCCCTCCAGAGAAAGAGGCGACCGCAGCGCCCTGTTACCAGGCCTCAACCCATAGGGAGTCTGCCGCAATGGCGGTTTTTCCGGACCGCTGCCATACTCAGTCTGTACCGGGGACGTAGCTCAGCTGGGAGAGCGCGGCGTTCGCAATGCCGAGGTCGGGAGTTCGATCCTCCTCGTCTCCACCAATTCCCCCTGTTTTCTGCCTCTCATCCGCTTGTTTAAAAATGACCCGAGAGGGGAAAACTGTTTGACTTATTCCTCGCAACACTTAATTGTTAGCCATGTCTTTACCCAGGTCCCAACACGCCCCCCTCTTCTCCCACCGCCCCTACTGGGCCGTCCGCTTCGGGACCGCACCGGTGCTGCCCATGAGCCGCGCCGAGATGGACCGGCTCGGCTGGGACAGCTGCGACATCATCATCGTCACCGGCGACGCCTATGTGGACCACCCCAGTTTCGGCATGGCGCTGATCGGACGGCTGCTGGAGGCCCATGGATTCCGCGTGGGGATCATCGCCCAGCCCGACTGGAGCAGCGCCGAGGCCTTTCGCAAGCTCGGAAGACCCAATCTCTTCTTCGGCGTCAGCGCCGGCAACATGGACTCCATGGTCAACCGCTACACCGCCGACCGGCGCATCCGCAGCGACGACGCCTATACCCCAAACGGCGAGGCTGGCAAACGCCCCGACCGTTCGGTGATCGTCTACGCCCAGCGGGCGCGGGAGGCCTACCGGGGGGTGCCGGTGGTGATCGGCGGCATCGAGGCGAGCCTGCGCCGCATCGCCCACTATGACTACTGGTCGGACAAGGTACGCCGTTCGGTGCTGCCCGACTCCAAGGCGGATATGCTGATCTATGGCAACGCGGAGCGGGCGGTGGTGGCGCTGGCCCACCGCCTGGCCGCCGGGACCCCGATCGGGGAGATCACCGACATCAGGGGTACCGGCTTCATGCGCCAAGGGCTGCCGGAGGGGTGGTGTGAGATCGACTCGACCCATCTCGATAAACCCGGCCGCAAATTCCACCACCCCGATCCCTACCAGGCGGAGCCCGCCTGTGAATCCCCCGTGGCGCGCTTCACCCCCCACCAGCGTCCCGCCGGCCTCGACCGCTCCCACACGGTGGTGCGTCTCCCCTCTTACGACCAGGTCGTTGCGGACGAGCTGCTCTATGCCCACGCCTCCCGGGTCTTCCACCTGGAGACCAACCCGGGCAACGCCCGCCCCCTGGTGCAGCGCCACGGCAGGCGCGATGTCTGGCTCAACCCGCCACCGATACCGCTCACCAGCGAGGAGCTGGACCGGGTCTACGAACTCCCCTACTCCCGCAGGCCCCACCCGGCCTATGACGAGGCGCGCAATCCGGCCTGGGAGATGATCCGCTTCTCGGTCAACATCATGCGCGGCTGCTTCGGCGGCTGTACCTTCTGCTCCATCACCGAGCACGAGGGGCGCATTATCCAGAGCCGTTCCGAGGACTCCATCGTGCGCGAGGTGGAGGCGATCCGCGACCAGGTGCCCGGCTTCACCGGCAACATCTCCGACCTGGGCGGCCCCACCGCCAATATGTACCGTCTCGCCTGCAAGGAGAAAAGGATCGAGTCGGCCTGCCGCCGCCTCTCCTGCGTCTACCCGGAGATCTGCGGCAACCTCGACACCGACCACCGGCCGCTGATCAGCCTCTATCGCCGAATCCGGTCGCTGCCTGGCATCAAACGGGTCTTCATCGCCTCGGGCCTGCGCTATGACCTGGCGCTGGGCTCCCCGGAGTATATCCGCGAGCTGGTCACCCACCATGTGGGAGGCTATCTGAAGATCGCCCCGGAGCATACCGAGGCGGGACCCCTGGGCAAGATGATGAAGCCGGGCATCGAGAGCTACGAACGTTTCAAGAAGCTGTTCGACAAATACTCCGCCGAGGCGGGCAAGGAGCAGTATCTGATCCCCTACTTCATCGCCGCCCACCCCGGCACCAGCGACGAGGACATGCTCAACCTGGCCCTCTGGTTGAAGCGCAACGGTTTTCGCCCGGACCAGGTGCAGGCGTTTTTACCGACCCCCCTGGCGGTCGCCTCGGCCATGTACCACACGGGTCGCAATCCACTGCGTCGAATCCGCAGCGACGGCGAACGGGTCGAGGTGGTAAGGGGCCTGAAACAGCGGCGATTGCACAAGGCCTTCCTGCGCTACCACGATGCGCAGAACTGGCCCCTGCTGCGGGAGGCCCTGAAATCCATGGGCAGGGCCGATCTCATCGGGAACGGCAAGCGTCATCTTGTGCCGAAATGGCAACCGGGCAAGGGAAAGGTGGCGAAAACCGACGCCAGGCGGGAGGGCGGCAAGGGGCACCGTTTCGTTAAGAACAAAACCAGGACGACCGGTCGCAAACAGGGCCCCAAAAGGAACCGAACCGGGAGCGCCAAGCGATCCTGAGAGTCAGCCCGGGAAGCAGATCCACCGGGTCCGCGGCTTGCGGAAATCCTGGCATGAGAGGGGTTTGGAATCAGCCCCGGAAGCGGCACCCGCCAATCCCGATCCACCCGGTTTTTTCCGGCGGTCAAATCAATGGGACAAATCGGATATTACTGGAGATACAGGGCCCGGCAGGGAGTTGAAAATCGGCCCTGGCGGGACCATATTTATAGTAGGGACGGGTAGTTTATAGGAGGTAAATCATGAACATCACACGTTATGACCCTTGGCGCGCACTGGAAGACTGGCGCCAGGAATTCGACCGTGCGTTCCACCCGCTCCTGCATCGAGAAGACGATACCTCTCGCGTAGTGGGAGGCGAATGGGCGCCTGCGGTCGATATCAAGGAAGAGGATAAAAGGTATGTTATCCGAGCCGATATCCCGGGTGTAAAACCTGAAGATATCGAGGTCACCATGGAGCATGGCGTCTTGACGATCCGTGGTGAACGCAAGTTCGAAGAGACGGAAGAGAGAGAGAATTTCAAACGCATCGAACGCTCTCATGGCGTCTTCTATCGTCGTTTCTCACTGCCGGACAACACCGATGCGGATGCTGTCGAGGCAACCGGCAAGGATGGCGTGATTGAGGTCATCATCCCCAAGACAGAGGGAAAACAGCCGAAGCGCATCGAGGTGACCCATTGAGGCGGTGAGTCTTTATAAACGGCGTTGCTAAAGAACCCTCTCCTGACCGAGAGGGTTTTTTTATCTCCACAATAGTTCCAGCGATCGTCTTCCGCAGGGAGCCGGCAGCAGGATCAAAAGCTGAATATCAGACCCAGATTGGTTTCGAATTGGGGAAAGGCATCACCCTCGATCTGCAGATTGCACCCGGCATCGCAGAACAGGGTTTCATTGGAGTCGATCAGGGTACTGTAGCCCCGCATCTCAAAACGGATACCGAGCCGCTCCGTGGGATACCACTTCAGGCCACCCCCAACACTGAGCGAAAAGCGGGTTTCGTCATCATAGCCCCTGTGCGAGGGATTCATGATGGTCATACCGAGACCCCCGGTGATATAGGGGGTGATCTTCTCCTCGTTGTAATTGAGGGTATGGACATCCACCGTGCCGCCCAGATGGACATAATGGATATCCAGGCCGAAGGCGTTGTTGGGATCGGTGGTGTCGGCCAGCGACGAATCCTGATGGCTGTAGAGAAACTCGTAGCGCGTCGAATCGGATGCGGCCTGGCTGATGGTAAAGCCCCAGTCCGTCGAGTTGTCGACATCCATACGGCTGTAGTCAGTGTCGAACTCGAAGGAGCCACCGAATCTATGCCCGGTGAAGGGGGCGAACTCCAGGTCGTTGGCGGCCAGCAGGCTCGATGAGCCTGCAGCCAAGATCAACCAAACTGTCAGAAAGAAGAGTCTGTGCATGACAACGCAATAAGCTTAACCACTCTATTGGGTAATTATTGTAAAGAACCGTGAAAATTACCTGGCATCACTTCACATATTAGGTCTTGTTGATGTTAAGCGCTTGTTTATATAGTATATTTTTTTTCTGGCCTGATATCTTGGATGCTAATGAGACGGCCTGTTTGAGAGGTAGTTCCGCCAATAGCGTGATCAATATCTGTTCAGCATCGACCTCGACGCGCGCCTGGGAATCCTGTTCCACCCCTTTGACGAGGATGACGAACTCCCCTTTGCGCTGATCGCTATCCTGCCGCAGGTTATCGATCAGCCGCTCAAGACTGCCCCTGAGGATGGTTTCATGCAGCTTGGTCAGCTCCCGTGCGACAACCCCTTCCCGCTCAGGGCCGAACACCTGGCGCATATCGGAGAGTGAATCGACCACCCGGTGACTCGACTCGTAAAACACCAGCGTTGCGGCCTCGCGGGACAGGTTTTGCAACCAGGCGAGCCTCTGCCGGGTCTGTCGTGGAGGAAAACCGAGAAACAGAAACCGGTCGGTGGGAAGACCGGCGGCGGAAAGCGCGCATATCAACGCACTGGCACCGGGTATGGGGACCACTCGCCCTCCCCTCTTAATCAGCTCCCTCACCAGGGGGAATCCGGGATCACTGATCAGCGGCGTACCCGCATCGGAGACCAGGGCGATCGAGGCGCCGGCCTCCAGGGACTGCAGCAACTGCTCCAGCCGCGCATGCTCGTTGTATTGATGGAAGGCGCGCAGCG
This sequence comes from gamma proteobacterium symbiont of Ctena orbiculata, assembly GCA_003058495.1. Taxonomy (GTDB): domain Bacteria; phylum Pseudomonadota; class Gammaproteobacteria; order Chromatiales; family Chromatiaceae; genus Thiodiazotropha. Next base: position 98,604 of record QBVC01000024.1, read on the forward strand.
GCGTATTGATGCCGTAGTGTTTCAGCAGCGGACGGGTATGTCGTGTATCCTCGGCAGCAATGAGATCGACTCGCTGCAACGTCTCCAACGCACGTTGCGAAATATCTTCGAGATTGCCGATTGGTGTGGCAACAACGTAAAGTACGCCCTTTGACACGACTGTTCCTGATGTAGAATGAACACTCCATCCTGCCACAGATATCAAGCCATGCAAATTGATCGACTCCTATTGCCGCTAGCCGTCACCCTGCTCCTGGTGATACAGGGCTGCACCACAGCGCCGGAGGTGACCTCCTACGAACCCGCGGAGTTGCCCCCGCAGGTAAGACTGCAGATCGATCTCATGCTGGAGAGCGGCGATTTCGCCGCCGCCGCGGAGCGCCTGGAGTCACTCGCCGCAGAGAGTGCCTCACCGCAGCGCGAGTGGCTCTTGCTGGAAGCGGCGGAGTACTGGCTGAAGGCCGGCGACCAGGCAAAGAGCCGTCTACTGGTTGAGCAGTTGCAAGCCTTCGACAGCGACCCCGATTTCACCCTGAAATGGCGCATGCTGCGCACGGAGATTGCGGTATCGGAAGGCGACATCGAACAGGCGCTCGATATGATGGAGCCGGCGCCAGGTGCGGAGGCGCCGCTGATCCTGCGCCGTCACTACCACAGAAACATGGCGGAGATATTCCGCCTCTCGGGTAATCTGCTGGAAAGCGCCCGTGAGCTCGACGTACTCGATCTGCTGTTCGAGCAGGATGAGGTGGCCCGCCTGGCGTCTCAGCAACTGCTGGTACAGACCCTGACCAGCATGACCGATAGCGCGCTCAGCATGCTGCAGCCGCCACCCCCCTCCACCCTGATCGGCTGGATGGAACTTGCCAAGGTCATCAAACTGCCGCTCACCGATCCAACCGAGCTGAGCAGCATGCTGGCGGCCTGGCGGGAGCGGTTTCCGGAGCACCCTGCGCTGCAGTCCCTGCTCGCCGGATATCTGCAACAGCAGGGCTTGAGCAGTGAAGACCATATAGCCGTGATGCTTCCCCGCAGCGGGCCCTACGCCAAGGTGGCGGCGGCGGTTCGGGATGGATTGATGGCGGCCTGGTATCAGCAGCCCGCGGCGCAACGGCCCAGTCTGCAATTTTATGACAGCAGTGAACTGAAGGATATCCTGCATATCTATCAGCAGGCGGTTCTCCAGGGGGCGAAAATGGTCATCGGCCCGCTGAATAAAGATGCGGTCAGAATGCTGCTCGGCCTGGAGTATCTGGATCATCCCATATTGGCATTGAATCAGGTCGACGATGCTGAGCTCACCCATCCGAACCTGTTTCAATTCGGACTCGCCCCGGAGGATGAGGCGCGGCAGATTGCAGAGCGTGCCTGGCTCGAAGGCCACAGGACGGCATTGATTCTGACCCCAACCGGACAGTGGGGAGAGCGTATCGCCGGCAGTTTCCGTGAACGCTGGGCCACGCTGGGCGGCCAGGTGATGGAACAGCAGCAGTACAACGCCAGCGAGAACGACTTCTCCGTGCCGATCCGCATGCTGCTCAACATCAACGAGAGCGAAGCCAGGAGCCATGCCCTGCAGAAACTGCTGGGGCGCCGGCTGGAGTCTGAATCCCGCCCCCGTGGGGATACCGATTTCATTTTTCTCGGCGCTCGACCGCAGAAGGCGAGGCAGCTGCGGCCGCAGCTCAGGTTCTTCCATGCGGGGAGTCTGCCGATCCTCTCCACCTCCCATATCTACACCGGGGTGGCGCAGAAGGAGCTGGACCGGGATCTGGGTAAAATCAGTTTCGTCGACACGCCATGGCTGTTTGAAGAGAGCCAGGGGGGGCCGCTGTCGCGCAACAACCTGGAAAGACTGATGCCCGGCGTCAAGGGGCGCTACGCCCGACTCTATGCAATGGGCATCGACAGCTACAACCTGCTGACCCAACTCCAGCATATGCAGAACCAGCCAGGCCGCATGTTCAGCGGCAAGAGCGGCACCCTCTACCTGGATGAGAGAAACCGCATCCACAGACTCCTCGCCTGGGCGGATATGGAGGGCGGCCTGGCGGCGATCAGCGGCTATGCCCCGCGCCTGGGTCGATTCGGCAACAGCGGGCAGACAACCTTTGATCCCCAGCCGGACGAGTATCCACCAGGGCCTGACCCGGGTCTGCCGCCGCTAACCGACCGTGAACCAGTCCCGGCGGGCCCACGGCGATGATTGCCAGGCATCTGGAGTTCGGGCAACAGGCGGAGCAACAGGCGCTCGATTTCCTGCAGCGCCGGGGACTCAAACTGCTGCAGCGAAACTTTCGCTGCAAGACGGGCGAGATCGACCTGGTGATGAGAGAGGCCGAGACACTGGTCTTTGTCGAGGTTCGCTATCGGCAGACAAACGACTTCGGCCGCGCCCTGGAGACGGTGACGGCAAGCAAACAGCGCAAGCTGCTCGCCACCGCGAATCGCTATCTTCAGTTGAAACGTCTGGACAGCGCCTGTCGATTTGACGTCATCGCTCTCAATGGTTCGGGGTCCACACCCGTAGAGTGGATAAAAAATGCGATTCAGGTCGCCTGGTAGCAACAGGTCAGGGAGCCAAGGTGCTGTGAGATAGATGTCCAACACAAAGCGAATACAGATGCTCTTCAATCAGAGCATCCAGACCAAGATTGATGCCCTGCCGCTGCTGACGCAGGCCATTGCCGACGCTGCTGAACTGATTTTCAATCGCCTGCTCGAAGGCAACAAAGTGCTCAGTTGCGGCAATGGAGGTTCCGCGGGCGATGCCCAGCATTTCTCCTCCGAGATGCTCAACCGATATGAACGGGACCGCCCCGGACTACCCGCGATCGCCCTTACCACTGACAGTTCCACTGTTACCTCGATCGCCAACGACACCGATTTCTCCACCATCTTTGCGCGCCAGGTCGAGGCCCTGGGCCAGCCAAACGACCTGCTGCTGGCGATCTCCACCAGCGGCAATTCGGCGAATGTCAACCGTGCTGTCGAATCGGCCCATGAACGGGACATGAACGTGGTTGCGCTGACCGGTCGTGACGGCGGCGAGATGGTGAAACTCCTGGCGGCGGAGGATGTCGAAATTCGCGTTCCATCGGATGTCACCGCACGCATACAAGAGACCCATCTATTGATTATCCATTGTCTCTGCGACCTTGTGGACCATCAGTTACTCGGTAGCTAGGCTATGAGGCAAGGCTAACATTTTGGTTTATTACTATCTGAGGAAGGTCATGCAAAAAAATTTCGCATCACTGCTTGCCATCTGCATCGCCGTATCGATTCTGCAGGGCTGCGCCGCGGCCGTTGTGGGGGGAGCGGCCGCCACTGCAACGGTCGCCCATGACCGACGCACCACGGGGACCATCGTCGAGGACCAGAGTATCGAGCTCAAGGCCTACGACCTGATGAGCAAGGATCCCAGATTCAAGCAGCAAAGCAGCATCCACGTCACCAGCTACAACCTGGTCGTACTGCTGACCGGGCAGGCAGCCGATGAGTCCTTGCGCAGCAAAGCCGAGCAGCTGGCAGCAAGCATCGATCGGGTGCGCCGGGTGGTGAACGAAGTCGAGATCGGCAGTACCTCGACCCTGGTTGAAAACAGCCGCGACGTCGCCCTCACCACCGAGGTCAAGGTCAGGCTCGCGAAGATCAAGCTACCCGATTTTGACCCCTTGAGGGTGAAGGTGGTGACTGAAAGGGGCGCGGTATTTCTCTTGGGCTTGATTACCAAGAAGGAGGCGGATGCGGTTACCGACGTAGTTCGTCATATCAGCGGCGTCCGCCGCGTGGTGCGCGTGTTTGAGTATATCTGAGCCTTGAACTCCCACCTCGATAAGCAGCTTATCAGGCAATTCAAGGCAATTGTCGGCGATCAGGGGCTGTTTACCGACCCCGCCGATTGCCTGCCCTACGGCTATGACAACAGCCGTCTTCAGGCCACCCCGGAGGCGGTGTTGTTCGCCCATGAGCATGACCAGGTGGCGGCGATCGCGCAACTCTGCCATCAACAGCGGATACCGTTGATCGCCCGCGGCAAGGGAACCGGAACAACCGGCGCCACCGTACCCCAGCAGGGCGGTATCGTGCTCTCCCTTGAACGCATGAACCGCATCCTCGAGATCGATGCGGACAATCGGCTGGTGAGAGTCGAGCCGGGCGTTACCAACAAGGCGCTCCAGGACAGCGTGGGCAGGCAGGGCTTCTTCTGGCCGCCGGATCCCTCCAGTGCGGCGGTCTGCACCATCGGCGGAAATCTCGCCTACAATTCGGCAGGGCCGCGGGCGGTAAAGTACGGCACCCCCCGGGAGAACACCCTCGGTCTGAAGGCGGTGACCGGCAGCGGCGAGACCATCACCACCGGAGTCAGGACAACCAAGGGCGTCGTCGGTTACGACCTCACCCGCCTCTTGATCGGTTCGGAAGGTACTCTGGCGATCATTACCGAGGCGATCCTCAAGCTTACCCCCAAACCGCAAACCAAACGAACCCTGCAGGCCAGCTACAGGGATATCCACAGCGCGGCAAACGCCGTCTCATCGATCATGCGCCAGGCTGTCATACCTTGTGCGCTGGAGTTCATGGATGGTACCGCGCTGGACATGGTCAGGGACTTTTCCGATCTGCAGCTCGACAGCCGTGTCGGCGCCCTGCTGATGATCGAGGTTGACGGCTCTGAACAGAGCATCAGGCAGGACGCCGCCACCCTGGCCGATGCTGCAACAGTGGATGGGCTGGTGGAGATACACACGGCCGAAACCGAGGATGAGATAACACGGCTCTGGAAGACCCGCAAGGCACTCTCCCCGGCATTGAGGAATATCGCACCAAAGAAGATCAATGAGGATGTGGTGGTACCCGTGTCCCATATCCCCAAACTGATCGAATCCCTGCAGGACCTCTCCCGGGAGAGCGGCATCACCATCGTCAACTTTGGTCATGCAGGCAACGGCAACATCCATGTCAACCTGCTGCTGAATCCCGACGACCCGAAACAGGTCGAGGCTGGAGAACACTGCCTCAAATCGCTGTTCGAACTGGTGTTGGGCCTGGGCGGAACCCTGTCGGGTGAACACGGCATCGGGGTGGTCAAGCGCCAGTTTGTGGACCAGGAGATCGATCCGGTCTCGCTGCGTCTGATGCATGCCGTTAAACGGCAGTTCGACCCCCATCTGATCCTCAATCCCGGGATCGGATTTCCCGACCAGGAGCCTGCCCGGGCGGCAAAAAAAACACCCTCCGCATAGAACGGAGAGTGCTACCCAATGTAGAGGAAATACCCTCTGTTTCTTGGAGTCACTGAACTATGCAGCGGTTCCTCAATTGTTTGCGACCTGCATGCGATAAAGTTGAGCACGACATGCCGCCAGGATTCGAGCAGCCGGCTTCGCCGCAGGCAACCGCACCACACTGGTGCGAAGACTGCCAAGCGCAACCACTCGATGGAGAAATAGTAACCATTGCATGCTGTCAGCGCAGTGAAGTATTCACGCTGCGACTGTGTAATTTTTGGCAAATTCGTCAACAGGTGATCACGGCCGTGTCACCTGTCAGGCATCCGGGAAAACTGGATAGGGGGCGCCGCCTCAATAGCGAGCCGGCAGCTGTTTGTTGATAGTGAACTGGTTGGAGCTGGTCGTGATGTAGCCGCCTTTCACAAGGTCCTTAAAAATGCGGCACACCATCTCCCGCGATGCGCCAATCCGGTTTGCCAGCTCCTGCTGGGTTACATGGCCTTCGATAACCAGCAGACCGTCACGCTCGGTAGCCAGGCTCATCAGGGTCTTGCTCAACCGCCCGTAGACATCTGAAAGCGCCAGGCTTTTCACTTCATCGGTCAAGGTTCTCACCCGCTGCACCAGATCCTTCAACAGATGAATCGCGATGTCGGGATTGTTTTTCAACACCTGATGAAAGGCCTGCTTGGACATAATAGCCATGGTGGACTTGACCATGGTCATGATCGAAGCGGATCGCTTGTAGTCGTCGATCAGCGAGAGTTCGCCGAAATACTCTCCCGCCTCCTGGTAGTTGATGATCGCCTCCTTGCCGTTTTCATCGTTCAGATAGACTTTCACCCTGCCGCTGAGAATGACATAGAGTGAATCGCTGTTATCCCCTTCGGAAAGGATGATGGTGTTCCGCGGGTAGGTCCGGCGGACCATCCGCTGTTCGATCAGCGCAATGTCACTCGGCGACATGCCGGTGAAAATGGAGACGTTTTCAATCATAAGCGTATTATATACTCTCTACTAAAAAACGAATGAGGCCTGTGGGCCATCCGGCGCCCCGGGTTTCAACGCCTTACCGAGCACACTATCATTCCATGATTGATGGTCAAGCTGGATATTGAGAGACAACATATAAAACTTTAACAGAAAAAATGCCATCTAACAGGTTGAATTCGATGGAGACCGCTGCCGATACGTCGATGTCGTCGCAATCCTGCCGCGGGATGCCCGATGAACTTTGAGGCAATCCTTCGTAGCGCGGGTCTCGGCCTATTCATCGGCCTTTGCGGAATTGTGATCAGTTTCTCGCCGGGCAGCGCTGCCTGGGAAGAGAATATCGGCCTCAGTCTGTTGTTTGAGTTGCGCGGTCACCGACCACCCCCGTCGCGGGTTGTCATCGTTTCGATAAACGGCGAGACCGCAGAACAGCTCGGACTGGGCGAAGAGATCCCACACTGGCCCAGATCGATCCATGCCAGCCTGATCGATCGCTTGAACCAGGCGGGGGTCGCTGTCATCGCCTTCGACATCTTCTTCAAGAAGGCACGCCCTCCCGGGTCCAATGAATCCATGGTCCGGGCGATCCGTGACGCGGGCAATGTTCTGCTCGTGGCCTACCTGCAGCAGCAACGCATCCTCGATGGCCAAACCCATGTCGACATCGAAAGATTGATTCCACCGACAGAACAACTAGCCGAGGCTGCATTGGGCATCGCACCCTTCGTGCTGCCGAAAATACCGGTCAGGGTCAGTCGATTCTGGACTTTTACCGGTGAAAACAGATTGATGTCCCTGCCGGCTGCGGCACTGCAGCTGATCGCGGACCCGGACGGCAGCCACCTGCGTAATTTGCTCCAATCCATAGGTGAAAAGCCCAGCCTGCCAAGCGATTGGCAATCGCAACTCCATGCAGCCCGTGAAATATTCAACGACAGCTCCCTGCAGGGGCGATTGCTGGAGGCCTTCTCGACTGGCCAGCCAACATCGCTCAACCCGTCCCAACGAAGCCTGCTAAGGTCTCTGCTGACGCTCTATACCGGTCATGCATACCCCTATATCAACTTCTACGGTCCACCTGGAACCATACCGACAATTCCGATTGACGAGATTATAGGGGCCCCTCCCGGCGGGCTCGACAATCTCAAGGACAAGGTCGTCTTCATCGGTTACGCCGGCACCTATCAACCGAAACAGAAGGATGGCTTCTACACCGTCTACTCTCAACCCAATGGCCTCGACTTAAGCGGCGTCGAGATCGCCGCCACGGCATTTGCCAACCTGCTGGCGGCTGAAACCCTCTCTCCCCTTGGCCGCGGCAGCCTGGCAATGCTCCTGCTCGGTTACGGCATGGCCATCACCCTGTTGTTCCGCTGGCTACCCGGGTTGCGAAGCATCCTTATGGGATTGGTCATCTGCCTGCTCTATCTGACCCTGGCCTATGGCCTTTTCGAACAGCAGAATCTTTGGCTTCCCTGGTTCGTTCCGGTCGCACTGCAAACCCCATTAGCCCTCATTCTGAGCCAGACCTGGCACTATCGACAGATGCGAAGCAGCCGGGAACGCCTGCGGGAGCTGTTTGGATACTACCTGCCAGGCGACGTCATCGACCAGTTGGCGCAACACAAAAAAGAACCGATGACAGACAGCAGCACGGCCTTCGGCGTCTGCCTGGCGACCGACGCCCAGAGCTACACGGAGTTCGCGGAAAGCCTTGATCCCGTTGAACTGCAAAACTATCTCAATCGCTATTATGAGATCCTGTTCAAGCCGGTCAGAGCAAGGAATGGTGTCGTTTCAGACGTGGTCGGCGACGCGATGCTGGCTATCTGGCCCTCCACCGAGCCGGACCCCAAACTGCACCAAATGGCCTGTGAAGCGGGATTGGCGATCAATCGATCACTGCAACAATCCGACCTGGAACCGAAGCTCTTTACCCGCATAGGCCTGCATGCCGGGGAATTGGTGATGAGTCATGTCGGCGCGATTGACCATTTTGAATACAGGGCGGTTGGCGACATGGTAAACACAACCTCTCGAATCGAAAATCTCAACAAGCTGCTGGGCACATCGATTCTGGCGTCGAGTGCGACGGTGGACGGGCTCAAAGGCATTGCAACCCGTGAAGTGGGACAATTCGTCGTTGCCGGCAAACAGCTACCGATCACAATTCATGAGGTCGCCGCAATGAGTGATGAGGTATCGCCAGGGCTACGACGGCTGCATGCGGATTTTGCCGATGCCCTGGCAGCATGGATGCGCGGCGACCGGGAGTCGTCCTATGAGAAGTTCAAGCGCATCCTGGCCGAGCATCCCGATGACGGACCGACTCAGTACTATGTTGAGCAGTACCGCGAACGCAGGAAATCCCGAAAAAACCTGGTTTGAGCGCCAAGGGTCCCGGTTCTCAATGCAGCCAGCCACCCATCCGGCCGGCCTCGGAATTTGTCCAATAAAGTCTGCCGTTCCATGAACAATCACTGTCACCATCCGTTTCCTCTACTACCGCTGCAGGGGGATCATCCCGTTCTCCGCCCAGTTCGACGATGACATTTCCATAGCCAGCGACCAAGAGGATATTCGCAGCCATGATACCGCGGCGGTAGGACGAAGCTATGAGGCGGATGGAGCTGTTCCTGTTCAATCCATGCTCCATCAACAGTTCATTCACGGAGAGCAGGAACAGGTTGTTGACCGGATTGCTGTAGGCCCGATAGAGCTCGCTCCACTCATCCATATCGCCACCCCTGTAGGGGATATGCGCGTCGACATTATGAAGAGATCCCAACAACAGCACCTCGACACTGCTACGCATATCGATGGATATCAGTCTGTCACTCGATTTCCACATTGTTTTCGGCCTCCGCCCACTACCTCGCGCCATGCCCGGTCAATACCACGGGGATGGTTTGAAGAATGATGAGAATGTCCTGCCACAGGCTGTTTCGACGTATATAGTTGAGGTCGTAATAGAGTTTGTTGGCCGCGTCTTCGACAGTCTCGCCATAGGGATAACGCACCTGTGCCCACCCGGTGATACCCGGCTTCACTTGATGTCTCAGTGCATAGCCATCGATCTGTTTCTGAAAACTGGAGACAAACTCCGGTCTCTCCGGACGAGGCCCGACCAGACTCATCTCGCCCTTGAGAACATTGAATAACTGCGGCAGCTCGTCGATTCTGGTGGAACGGATAAAACGGCCGATAGCCGTGACCCGGGAATCGTTGACGCTCGCCATCTGCGGCCCCGATTTCTCCGCGTCAACCCGCATGCTTCTGAATTTCAGCACATAGAACTCCTTGCCTTTGAGGCCGACGCGAAGCTGCCGGTAGAAGACAGGATCGCGCCCCAGAGAACTGAGCCATATCAAGGCCATTGTGCCCAGCATGACAGGGGATGCGATCAGTAGAATCAACAGACCCATGATGATATCGAACTGTCTTTTTCCGAATGTCTCGTGTGATGACTGCCTGGAAACGACCAGCTGGTTGAAGACCAGAGCCCCCCTGATCGATGCCGTCGGATTAATGACACCCAGCGAATCGGTTGTGCTGATCTGGTCCAGGTGATAGTCGTTTTGGTAGTCTCGGGAAGTAGACTCATGACCTCTATTCATAGTTGCTATCCTCTCTCCGCTGTTTTTTATGTTTCTGCTCCCTGCTTCAGCGGTTCAACTGACGCCGGGATCAGGTCGCCTCCAGCACCATCTTTCAATAACTGCAATGACGACTCTGCATGGGTTCATGATTTCAGATCCCGGCCCCTTTGATGTATCGAATGGCGCACTATGGATGTGTGACAAATTCACTTGTCACCACGATCGGTCCTTGATTGAATCGGACGGAGCGTCCGTATTTCGGTGGGTTGTCAGGCCGGTTGCGACCGACGGGGGACTCACTGCAGACCGGCTTCGACAATCGATGATGGCAGGTAGCCAGGATTGGGCGTCAAGCGGGTGGACGGATCCTCGGCTGTAGTGAACAGCGACGCCAGCTCCTGCTGAGAGTCGATGCTGATATGCGACTCCACCTGGTTACCGAACACCGGTGTAAATCCATCATCCATATCGGGTACATGGTTCCATGAGAGCACCGCCCTGAGTTTGGGCTGCACACCCTCATTCAGCAGGCGGTTGTAGCGATCGGCGTCGAAGCGGCAGGAGACAAGATGGTAGCTGGGAAGCGTACGCTTTATCCCCTCGTCGATATTGTCGCACACCCTGAAATGGCTCAGGCCCGCCGCCTGCATCTCCATTCCATCACGCCAATCGATAAAAAACCTGACATACTCGATGGAGCCATGTTTGCGCAGGATCCCGCTGTAGCCATCCGTCTGGCGAATGCTGACCACCGCCATCAGATTGGATGCATTCGGATTGAATACCGCGCACAGCAGCTCTTCCCAATAGGTTACAGTGGTGTACCTTCTGGCAAACCGCACCACCTCGCTGGGCGCCAATTTCGCCGCGAACAGGTGAGCCAGGAGTATGTTTCTCGTCAGCATCAGCTCATTCAGGCTGTGATCTTCCGAGCCGTTTCCTATCCCCTCGTAATCCATCTGCCGATCCTCAATCAGGCCTTCCTTACCCCCGTAATATTCCATCTCTCCGCCCTCGGCCCCTATGACAAGAGACCGCCTGGGGTGTGACTTTTTCACTTGACACCCCCTTCTCAGGCCCCGATTCAGCGTGAAAATCCAGCCCAAGGCCCTCCTTTTCACCGCCAACCTCTGAGATTTTGCGAACCGCCAGGTGCTGAAAAAGTTGACCCGCCTGCGGCCATCACAGAGAATTTGGGTTTTGAAAAAAACAGAGCTGTCGACAACAATCAATTTGGGGTGCATCAGTGAGACTTATAGCGACCATTCTCTTCTGCCTTCTCCTGCCGTCCGTGTCATTTGCCGCGGCCTCATCCGGGGGAGATCGTTTCGACCTGACCGACCATTGGGTCGGTTTCACCGCAATCGCTATATTCACTGTCGCTTACCTGCTGGTGATGGCCGAGGAGTTCACCCATCTGCGCAAATCCAAACCGGTGATCCTCGCCGCCGGGATGATCTGGGGCCTGATCGCCTGGTACTACCACACCCACGGCCTCCCCCATGCCGCCGAAGAGATGGTGCGCCACAACCTGCTGGAATATGCCGAACTGATGCTCTTCCTGCTGGTGGCGATGACCTACATAAACGCCATGGATGAGCGCAATGTGTTCGAAAAACTGCGCTCCTGGCTGGTGAACAAGGGTTTCAGCTTCCGCCCGCTGTTCTGGATCACCGGCGTGCTGGCCTTCTTCATCTCCCCCATCGCCGACAACCTGACCACCGCCCTGCTGATGTGCGCCGTGGTGCTCGCCGTCGGCGGCAGCAACACCAAATTCATCCTCCTCGCCTGTATCAATATCGTGGTGGCGGCGAATGCCGGCGGTGCGTTCAGCCCGTTTGGCGACATCACCACGCTGATGGTGTGGCAGAAGAATGTGGTGACCGTCCAGGGACCCGTCGATTTCTGGGCCTTCTTCGCCCTCTTCCTGCCCTCGCTGGTGAACTGGCTGGTGCCCGCCTCGATCATGCATTTCGCGGTCCCTGACGAAAGTCCCCAGGGAGGCGATGACGGGGTGGAGATGAAGCGTGGCGCGAAGCGCATCATGGTCCTGTTCCTGGCGACCATCGTCACTGCCGTCAGTTTCCATAACTTCCTCGGCATGCCGCCGGTGATCGGCATGCTGACCGGCCTCGCCTACCTCCAGTTCTTCGGTTTCTACCTGAAGAAGACCTTCCACCTGGAACACCCCCACCTGACCAAGGAGGACCTGATCGAGATGGAGCACGATGGACAGATGGGCGACATGGTCTCCTTCGACGTATTCAATAAGATAGCCCGCGCGGAATGGGACACCCTGCTCTTCTTCTACGGCGTGGTCCTCTGCGTCGGCGGCCTGGGATTCATCGGCTACCTCGCGGTGGTCTCCGAGATCATGTATACCCAGTGGGGCGCGGCAATGGATCTGACCCAGGCGATGAATGCAACGCCGGCAAACATCATGGTCGGCATACTCTCCGCGATTGTCGATAACATCCCGGTGATGTTTGCCGTGCTGACGATGATGCCCGACATGTCCATGGGCCAGTGGCTGCTGGTCACCCTCACCGCGGGAGTCGGCGGTTCGATGCTCTCGATCGGCTCCGCGGCCGGGGTCGCCCTGATGGGACAGGCGCGGGGAAAATATACCTTTTTCGGTCATCTCAAGTGGGCACCGGTGATCGCCCTGGGCTACGCGGCCAGCATCGTCGTTCACCTCTGGGTCAACGCAGGAAGCTTCTAACCGAAACCCCGGGATAAAAACCAGATGTAAAACAACTTGAAATCCGACCGACATTTTGGGATAGATAGCATCGGCCATTGAAACAACCCTAGTCCACTTGCTGACATGAAGAGACTGACGGTTTCGGTTGCACTGTTCTGCGCTTCCCCCGGCATGGCGCTGGCGGAACATATGTCGGCCAGTGGCTACAGCATGAGCACCCATTGGGTGGGGTTTCTCAGCCTGACGGTATTCGCAATCGCGCTGATCGCCGTCACCCTCGAAGAGTTCATCGAGCTGCGCAAATCCAAACCCATGCTGTTCGCGGCCGGGATCATATGGGGCTTGATCGGTTGGTATTCACACCAGAATACCGGCGGCCATCATGCCGAGCTGGCACTCAGGCACAGCCTGCTGCAGTACGCCGAGCTGATGCTGTTCATCCTGGTGGTGATGACCTATATCAACGCCCTCGCCGAGCGGCGGGTCTTTCTGGCGCTGCGCACCTGGGTCGCCAACCGCAGGTACAGCTATAAACACCTGTTCTGGACCATCGGACTGACAACCTTTTTCCTCTCCCCCTTTCTAGACAATCTGTCGACTGCGCTGTTGATGGGTGCGGTTGTCTTGAATCTGGAGCGGGACAACCATAAATTCGTCACCCTCAACTGCATCAATGTTGTGATGGCCTCCAACGCGGGCGGCGCTTTCAGCCCATTCGGCGACATCACCACCCTGATGGTGTGGCAGCAGGATATTGTCAGTACCAATGGCCGGGTCGACTTTTTCTCCTTCTTCAATCTGTTTCTGCCCGCTTTGGTCAGCTATCTCATACCCGCTGCGATCATGCATCTCGCCTTGCCGCTGGGTCATCTCGCCAGCAGTCAGGAGCAGATAAGGATGCGACGCGGGGCGAAGCGCATCATCGGCCTGTTTCTGCTGACCATCGCAACCGCGGTCCTGTTTCAGGGGCAACTCTTTCTGCCCGCCGCCATCGGTATGATGACCGGACTCTCCTACCTGCAGTTTTTCGGCTATTTTCTCAAGAAGACCCATATCCCAAGCCAGGAGAAGATCACCACCACCGAATCACCCGATTTCTCGGTGGTGGTCGAGAGCAGGCAACCCTTCGATGTTTTTCTCCGGGTCGCCAGATCGGAATGGGACACCCTGCTGTTTCTCTGCGGCGTCATCCTCTGCGTCAGCGGCCTCGGCTATCTCGGTTATCTGACCCTGGCATCGGAGCTGCTCTATATCCAGTGGGGTGCGACCGCGGCCAACATCTCCATCGGCGTCGCCTCCTCCATCCTCGAGAACATCCCCACCATGACCATGGTGCTCAATATGCGGCCCGATATGTCTCTCGGGCAATGGCTGTTGGTCACCCTCACCGCCGGCATCGGCGGCAGTCTGCTGTCGATCGGATCGGCGGCCGGGGTTGCCCTCATGGGCCAGGCACAGGGTCGATATACCTTTTTTTCACACCTCCGCTGGACCCCGGTTATCGCCCTGGGTTTCATTGTCAGTGTCGTCCTCCACATCTGGTTGAATGCCAGCCTGTTTTGAGGAATCGGGCCTGTTCCCATTCTCATGCATCGCTGAAAACTCAAAAGTTTTCAGTGGCTTCCACAGTTCTTACGAGTGCTTTCCCCTGTCTGGAGATGATGGGTAATCAGAAAAATTTAACCGCCCATTAGCAGAATTCTGTTGCAGGAAAGGGCCAACACAGGCATTTCATAGTCGCTGGAAATCGGACTTCCCCGTGTTATAGTTGGCACCAATTTTTTACTCAGAACCCGGTCCGGAGATAACAAAACAGCCTCATGCAAGGCCAACCGGACAAAACAATATAACGAATTAGATTGAGGGAGAAGCACATGTCCAAAAAGCATCCTGTGGTCGCCGTAACCGGCTCGTCGGGCGCCGGCACCACCACCGTCAAGCGCGCCTTCGAACATATCTTCTATCGCGACGGTATCAAGTCCGCCGTGGTTGAGGGTGACAGCTTCCACCGTTATACACGGGTGGAAATGCGCGAGAAAATGACTCAAGGGCTGAGCCATTTCGGCCCGGAGGCAAACCGCTTCGACAAGATTGCAGAGCTGTTCAAGACCTACGGCGAAACCGGGGGCGGAGAGAAACGCTACTATCTGCACAGCCCGGAGGAGGCGGCCGAGCACAATGCCCGGCTCGGTTGCGACCATCAGCCCGGTGAATTCACCCCCTGGGAAACCATCGATGAGGGCACGGATCTGCTCTTCTATGAAGGCCTGCACGGCATGGTGGTGGATGGCGATGTGGATGTCGCCAAGTATGTGGATCTGGGCGTCGGCGTGGTGCCTATCGTCAACCTGGAATGGATCCAGAAGATCTTCCGCGACAACGCTGAGCGCGGTTACAGCGAGGAGGCAATCGTCGATACCATCATGCGGCGCATGCCCGACTACATCAACCACATAACACCGCAGTTCTCCCGTACCGACATCAACTTCCAACGGGTACCGACGGTCGATACCTCCAACCCCTTCATCGCCCGTGACATCCCGACACCGGATGAGAGCTTCGTCGTGATCCGCTTCAGCGATCCGAAGAAGTTCGATACCGACTTCCCCTTCCTGCTGTCGATGATCGACGGCTCGTTCATGTCTCGCCGCAACAGCATCGTCGTCCCCGGCGGCAAGATGGGGTTTGCCATGGAGATCATTCTGCAACCCATCATCGAGCGCATGATGGATGCCCGCAACGTCTAACGCGAGCGGCCGCATAGCCCTTTCGGCTATGCGGCCATGCCGCCCTCGAAACCCTCTATCCCGGTATCCAGGCCCGAATCCGGATTAATCGTACTTGCTGTCCTTCCACTGCCGCAGTGCGGTGAAGACCTCGCGGGGTGTGTTCAGACTTCGGCCCGAGGCATTTTCCGCCGCCTTCACGACCATAGCTTCAGCGGTACGCAGGAAGGGGTTGGTCAGCAGTTCCTCGCTGAGGAGAGAGGGTACCGTCGGCGTGCCCGCTTCCCGCTTTTCCCGCTCCCGCCTGATACGACTGGCCAGATCGCTGTTCTCCGGCTCGACCCACTGGGCAAAACCCAGATTGGCGAGGGTGTACTCGTGGGCGCAGTAGACCCGGGTATCACCCGGCAGAGCGGCTATGCGCAGCAGCGAGTCCGAAAGCTGTTCGAAGGTGCCCCCGAAAACCCGTCCACAGCCGGCGGCAAACAGGGTATCGCCGCAGAAAAGCGCCCCCTCGCCAAAATAGGCGATATGTCCCGCGGTGTGACCCGGCACCTCCAACACCTGGAAGTCGGCCTCCAGACCGGCGATATGCGGCCTCTCACCCTCCCTGAGGAGATGGTTCACACCGCGTATGGATTCGTTTGCCGGACCGTAGACTGCGACCTGCGGAAAGGCTTGCCGCAGTTCGGCAATCCCGCCTACGTGATCATAGTGGTGGTGCGTGATGAGGATTGCACTGAGACTGCAGCCGTTCTCCTGCAACCATTCCAGCACCGGGACCTCATCTCCAGGATCCACCGCGACGGCCTGGGATGAGGCGGGATTCTTCACCATCCAGATATAGTTGTCATCAAAGGCATCGACGCCTGAAATCTCTATCATCCTGCCCCCACCAGGCAAAATACCTGATTCCGGATCCACTCAGACCACCTGCAACTTCGTCTCTCTGTTGACCCGCTCGATGGCCGCAACGATGCCATCGAAATCGAGTCCGGCCTCTGCAAGCTGCTCCTGGTGACTGGCATGATCCAGATAGCGATCGGGCAGCCCGAGATTGAGCACCCTCATCTGCTGGCCGGAGGCAGTCAGGTACTCATTTACCGCGGAGCCTGCCCCGCCCATCACCACGTTCTCCTCCAGGGTGACCAGGATCTGATGGCCGGCTGCCAGCTGATCGATCAGTTTTCTATCCAGGGGCTTGATAAAACGCATGTTGGCCAGGCTCGCATCCATATGGTCGGCGACCCGTTGCGCCGTCGCCAGCAGACTGCCGAATACCAGCATTGCCACACCGCTGCCCTTGCGTCGCAGCTCCCCTTCGCCGATCGGCAGCGGCGCCTGAACAGCGGCATCCACTTCGACGCCGGGACCGCTGCCCCGGGGGTAGCGCACCATGGCGGGTCCCTGATGCTCATAGGCGGTCTGCAGCAGACGGTTGCACTCCTGCTCGTCGCCCGGCGCCATTATCACCATATTGGGTATCAAGCGGGCATAGCTCAGGTCAAAGCTCCCTGCATGGGTCGCTCCATCCGCACCTACCTGCCCCGCCCGGTCCACGGCGAGGGTGACGTCGAGATCCTGCAGCGAAACGTCGTGGATCAGCTGGTCATAGGCTCGCTGGAGAAATGTCGAATAGATCGCCACCACCGGCTTCAGCCCCTCGCAGGCCAGTCCGGCGGCAAACGTAAGCGCATGCTGCTCCGCGATACCCACATCGAAATAGCGGCCGGGATGGCGTTTGGCGTACTCCACCATGCCCGAACCTTCGCACATTGCCGGGGTGATGGCGACCAGCCGCTCGTCCTCCGCGGCGGTGGTACAGAGCCAGTCGCTGAATACCTGGGTGTAGGTCTTGCCGGCGCTGCTCTTCTCCATCTTCCCGGTATCGGGATCGAATGGGGTTACCCCGTGGTAGACACAGGGATCCCGCTCCGCATGGCTATAACCCCGCCCTTTTTGGGTTACCACATGGAGCAGCCTGGGTCCGGTCATATTGCGCATGTTCTGCAGGGTCGCGACCAGGGTATCGAAATCGTGGCCGTCGATGGGGCCGATGTAGTTGAACCCCATCTCCTCGAACAGGGTCCCCGGCATCACCATGCCTTTCATGTGCTCTTCCGCCCTGCCGACCAGATCGCTGACCTGATGCGGTAGATGGCTGAGCGCGGTCTTGCCCCCTTCACGCATGCTGGTATAGACCTTGCCCGAGAGCAGACGCGCCAGGTGGTTGCTGAAACCGCCGACCGGTTTTGAGATAGACATATCGTTGTCGTTGAGGATCACCAGCAGATCCTGGTCCAGGGCACCCGCCTGGTTGAGGGCCTCGAAGGCCATTCCCGCCCCCATGGCGCCATCGCCGATGATCGCCACCACGTTGCGCTTCTCTCCCTTCTGTTTTGCCGCCACGGCCATGCCGAGGGCGGCGCCGATGGAGGTGCTGGAGTGGCCGGTACCGAAGGTGTCATATTCGCTTTCACTGCGCTTCGGAAACCCCGAGAGACCACCCTTCTGCCGCAGGCTGGCCATCCGCTCCCATCTTCCGGTGAGGATCTTGTGGGGATAGGCCTGGTGCCCGACATCCCAGACCAAGCGGTCGTAGGGGGTGTTGAAGACATAGTGGAGGGCGATGGTCAACTCCACCACGCCGAGTCCGGCCGCCAGGTGCCCCCCGGTCTGGGATACCGACTCGATGAGAAACCGCCGCATCTCGGCGGCCAGGGACCTCAGCTTGGCCTGATCCAGTTGGCGCAACTCCCGAGGCAGTTTGACTTTGCCGAGGATGGGATAACCCTCGAGACGGTTTGGGCTATGGTCTGAGCTGCCCCGGTCTGACATGGTATGGAGATCTCATAAAGTAGTAAAAAGCCATTGGCCAAGAGCTAACTATGACAGCAATGGAACTGGATCGTTGATTCTAGCGCAACCGCCGAATCAGTGCATATTCAAGCCCAGCCCATCCCGGCAGGCCCTGGGCCGCTGCATTTAAAAACTACTGGCAAATTGTGGATATTCGACTTCAGGGGCCGGTGTAGTCAGATCGGCGCCTCTTTGATATGCAGGGCCTCGGCCATGACGAAATCGTGAAACGCCTTGGCCGGCGGGGAGAGCCGCTTGGTCTTTCGATAGACCATGTACCAGTGGCGCAGGATGGGAAAACCTTCGATATCGAGGATCACCAGACGACCGGTCTCGACCTCGAGTTCGATCGTGTGGGTGGAGACCACCCCCAGCCCCATGCCCGCCCGCACAGCCTGTTTAATGGCCTCGTTTCTGGTCATCTGCATCCCGGTGCGGATGGTGATTCCCTGTTCCTTGAAATAGCGCTCCATGGCCAGCCTCGTTCCCGATCCCGCCTCGCGCATGATAAAAATCTCCTCTTCCAGGCGTTGCATGGGGATCTGCCGCCGCCCCTCCAATGGGTGTCCGGGGGGCGCGATGACGACCAGGGGATTGTCCATGAAGGGTTCATAGACCAGATCGATATCCTCCGGGGGCAGGCCCATCAGCACGATATCGATCTCATTGTTCTTCAGCAGCCCCATCAGGCGTTCGCGGTTGGTGACATCGAGACGCAGATCGATCCCCGGGTATTGACGGCTGAAGCCGGCGAGCAGTCTCGGTGCGAAATAGTTGACCGTGCTCGCCACGGCAATATTGAGATGGCCGGTATCCAGACCCTTCATGGCATCCAGGACCTCCTCCATCTCTTCGAATGTCTGGAAGATGGTCCGCACGTACTGGTACATCTCCTTGCCGGCCTCGGTGAGCTGAATCTTCTTGCCGGCATGTTCAAACAGGGGAAGACCCACAGACTCCTCGAGTTGCTTGACCTGCATCGAAACCGCCGGCTGGCTGAGATGAAGCTGCTGCGCCGCGCGGGTGTAGTTGAGGTGGCTGGCCACGGTGGTGAAGACCCTCATCTGCCTCAAGGTGGTATGCATGGATGACGTTCTCCCATTGCTCATGCGCTCAGGCACCGCGCTGTCAGCGCGGCACATGACGCGGTCGATTTCAGGCCTCCGCCTGGAAAACCGAATTATCAGAAAATTTTTCTGTCATGGCTATATGGTATAAGTTTTATCTTATGATTCCAATTAAAAGTTCTGACTTCACATAAGCGAATTCCCCCCTATACTAGCTGCACCTTGTTTAAGGTTGTTTAGACAAAGATTTATTTACTGACAGCATGGAAAGTTTTTCCACAAGCTGTATTTCAAGGCAACGCAATCCCAAATCTGGAGGAATCGCTAACATGGCCAAGAAATATGATGCGGGCGTGAAAGAGTACCGCGAAACATACTGGATGCCGGAATACACCCCGGCAGACACCGATATCCTAGCCTGCTTCAAGGTTGTCCCGCAGCCTGGCGTACCCCGTGAAGAGGCCGCGGCCGCGGTTGCCGCCGAGTCTTCCACCGGTACCTGGACCACCGTCTGGACCGATCTGCTGACCGACCTGGACTACTACAAGGGCCGTGCCTACGCCATCGAAGACGTCCCCGGTGACGACACCTGCTTCTACGCCTTCATCGCCTATCCGATCGATCTGTTCGAGGAAGGCTCGGTTGTAAACGTATTCACCTCCCTGGTCGGTAACGTATTCGGCTTCAAAGCGGTACGTGCCCTGCGTCTGGAAGACGTGCGCTTCCCGCTGGCCTATGTAATGACCTGTAATGGTCCGCCCCACGGCATCCAGTCCGAGCGCGACAAGATGAACAAGTATGGTCGTCCGCTGCTGGGTTGTACCATCAAGCCCAAGCTGGGCCTCTCCGCCAAGAACTACGGTCGTGCCTGCTACGAAGGCCTGCGCGGCGGTCTCGACTTCACCAAGGACGACGAAAACGTCAACTCCCAGCCCTTCATGCGCTGGCGCGAGCGCTTCAACTACGTTGTTGAAGCCATCCACAAGGCAGAGGCGGAGACCGGCGAGCGCAAGGGTCACTACCTGAACGTTACCGCACCTACCCCTGAAGAGATGTACAAGCGTGCCGAATACGCCAAAGAGCTGGGCGCGCCGATCATCATGCACGACTACCTGACCGGCGGCTTCACCGCCAACACCGGCCTGGCCCAGTGGTGTCGTGACAACGGTATGCTGCTGCACATCCATCGTGCCATGCACGCGGTCCTCGACCGCAACCCCCACCACGGCATCCACTTCCGCGTACTGACCAAGGCGCTGCGTCTCTCCGGTGGCGACCACCTCCACTCCGGTACCGTTGTCGGTAAGCTGGAAGGCGACCGTGACGCCACCCTGGGCTGGATCGACATCATGCGTGACAGCTACATCAAGGAAGACCGTTCACGCGGTATCTTCTTCGATCAGGACTGGGGCTCGATGCCTGGCGTACTGCCGGTTGCTTCCGGCGGTATCCACGTATGGCACATGCCTGCGCTGGTCAGCATCTTCGGCGACGACTCCGTGCTGCAGTTCGGTGGCGGTACCCTGGGTCATCCTTGGGGCAACGCTGCCGGCGCGGCGGCCAACCGTGTTGCGGTTGAGGCCTGTGTCGAAGCGCGCAACCAGGGTCGCGAGCTGGAGAAGGAAGGCAAGGACATCCTTACCAACGCTGCCAAGTCCAGCCCCGAGCTGAAGGCTGCCATGGAGACCTGGAAAGAGATCAAGTTCGAATTCGACACTGTCGACAAACTGGACGTATCTCACAAGTAATCGACAGAGTCGATTACTTGGCTGTCAGCCACCAGCTATCAGCAGCCAGCCGTGGACGGCCTAGCCGCTCGCACATTGAGCTGGCCGCTGGCAGCTGGAAGCTGGAAGCTGGCCGCTTCAAGGTTTAGTGATTTTTCTTGAGCCAGACATCCACACTGGAATCTGGCCAAAACAGAGGATTTATCCAATGAGTGACATGCAAGACTATCAATCCAGTCTTACCGATACCGCGAGCCGCAAGTTCGAGACCTTCTCCTACCTGCCGGCCATGGACTCCGATCAGATCCGCAAACAGATCGAGTTCATCGTCTCCAAGGGCTGGAACCCCTCCATCGAGCACACCGAGCCGCAGAACGCCACCGGTTCCTACTGGTACATGTGGAAGCTGCCGATGTTCGGTGAGACCGACGTAGACGCCATCCTGGCCGAGTGCGAAGCCTGCCACAAGGCCCATCCGGAGAACCATGTTCGCCTGCTGGGCCTGGACAACTATGCCCAGTGCGCCGGTGCTTCCATGGTTATCTACCGCGGTAAGCCTGCCTAATTCCCAATCGGAATTTAGCAGGCAAGGTCCCGCCTCCGGTTCGGCGGGCGGGACCTTGCAACCCTTTTAAGTCTTGAATTATGGGTTTTTGACTCACCTGCGAACCCGGGCAGGATGGGACCGAGAGAGTCCATATTTCAACACTCAAAACTCCAAGCAGACCCGGAGAGGAAAATGAGCGATATCGACCGCGATCAGTATACGATCACAGAGGAGCCTTATTACCGCCCCGTGCATAATGAGGTTGAGATGTATCAAGCCGCATACGATGCTCGCATGCCGGTGATGTTGAAGGGCCCTACCGGTTGCGGCAAATCCCGTTTCGTCGAATACATGGCCTGGAAGCTGCAAAAGCCGCTGATCACCGTCGCCTGCAACGAGGACATGACCGCCTCCGATCTGGTCGGCCGCTTCCTGCTCGATATCAACGGCACCAAGTGGCAGGACGGCCCCCTGACCGTGGCGGCCCGCATCGGCGCCATCTGCTATCTCGACGAGGTGGTCGAGGCGCGACAGGACACCACCGTGGTGATCCACCCCCTCACGGACCATCGCCGTGAACTGCCGCTGGAGAAGAAGGGCGAGCTGTTGAAGGCCCATCCCGATTTCCAGATCGTCATCTCCTACAACCCGGGCTATCAGTCGCTGATGAAGGATCTGAAGCAATCCACCAAGCAGCGTTTCGGCGGCATGGATTTCGACTATCCGGAAACCGCGGTCGAAATCGAGATTGTCTCCCATGAAGGCGGCGTCGACCGGGAGACCGCGGAAAAACTGGTGCAGATCGCCCATCGCTCCCGCAATCTGAAAGGCCACGGCCTGGATGAGGGCATGTCCACCCGCCTCCTGGTCTATGCGGCGCAGCTGGTGGCGAAGGGCATAGATCCCCTGCCCGCCTGTCAGATGGCGCTGGTGACGCCGCTGACCGACGATCCGGATATGCGCGACACCCTGGGTGCGGCGGTGAATACCTACTTCTAGGCGGCCAGCGGCACGAGGATCAGCGGGATGCTGAATCCTGTCAACATATGGAAATGTGATAAGTATGAGGGACTATCTAAGACTGACGGTTTTGTCCAGGGCAGATGATCGACAATGATGACATGCAGAATCACCGCTAGCCTTCCCGAACTACGCCAGATGAGAGCCGCTCTCCTGAAAAAGCTGGCAGCTGGCCGCTGACAGCTGGGAGCCTGATATGACCATCGATTTTTCAGAATACGTCACCTGCCTCGAGGAAGGCGATCACGAACACACCGAAGCGCTCGAGTCCTCTTACCACGAGGCGCAACGCGTCATGTCGCCCCGCGGCCTGCAGAACTATCTCGAGGGCATGCGCGCCTTCTGTACCCTCGGCCGGGGCCAGGACCTTGTCCTGACCTATGTCCAGGAGATGCCCGGCGTGGCCAAGGAGGTCGGCGAGGATATCATCCCTGACATCGTCGAGGCGATGATGAAACTCTCCTCGCACACCTCCGGCAGCGTGATCACCATGATCGTCGCCAATCTGCCCCTCGCCGCATCCCGCCTCGGCGATGCCGAGGTCATGCGCAGCTTTCTGAAACTGCTCCACCAGATGACCGGCAAGGCGCCGCGCGGCCTGCGCCCGATGATGGAAAACCTGGATGAACTGCTCTCCAAGCTGACCCTGGGCGGCCTGCGCCGCTGGGTGATGTGGGGGGCGCAGGCCCATCAAAGGGACCTCGATGGCCAGCTCGCCTACTTCGGGTTGCAGACCGAGTCATCCCGCTCAATCCTGCAGTCGGAAAGGCGCGGCACCCTCTTTATCGACAATCAGCGCAAGCTCAACTTCTACCTGCGGGCGCTCTGGGCTCGGGCCTTCTTCATGCGCCCCACCGCCGGCGATTTCGAATCACGCCAGGGTATCCGTCCCTATATCGATGATTTCCAGATCCACGTGCCGGACGCCTTCGACCCGTTCCACGGTATCGACGGCATGGAGATCTACCGCGCTGCCGTCGCCCACGCTGCCGCGCACATGGTCTACACCCGCGAACCGATCTCCGCGGAACAGCTCTCCCAGGCCCAGATGCGCATGATCGAGCTCTTCGAGGATGCCCGCATCGAGTACCTCGCCTACAGCGAGTTTCCCGGCCTGCGCAAACTCTGGCTGCAGTTCTTCACTGCGGAACCGGGGGAAAACGACGATCATGGCAAGCCCCATGAAACCATGGATATGATGATGCGCACCACCCGCGCGATCATGGATCGCGACTATCGCGACGAGCTGGATCTGATCAACCAGGTTGCCGACGACTACCACGCCCAGCTGCAGGAGGATCCCTACAACCCGCGCATGGCCTGGATGGCGGGCGTCGACTTCTACAACCGGATCGTCGAGATCGCCAAGATCCCCAGCGTGCGCATCCTCAGCGAGTGGCCGATCCCCTACCGGGACGACAATCGCTATTTCTGGGACTTCTCCGAGAACATGTTCGAGTCCCAGGGCGTCGACTATATGCCGACAACCCATGGCACGGTGCGCCGCCACGTGAATATCATGGAGTTCGTCAACGAGATCGACTCGGAGATGACCCACGACAACCCGGACGAAATCCTGGTGCTCTCCAGCGAATTGTTTCCCTACGAGGATGACCTGGAGACCACCAAGAGCTGGAACGAATCCGAGGGCGTCGAGCCGGTCTCCGATCCCTATCACTACAACGAGTGGGACTACCATGTGCAGCTCGCGAGACCCGACTGGGCCACCGTCATCGAGCGCAAGCAGGGCAAGGCCGATCCTGAAATCATGGACGAGATCCTGACCAAGCACAAACCGATCGCCTCGCGCATTCGCCACCTGATCGATGCGTTGCAACCCCAGGGCATCGTACGCCGCCGCGGCTACGAAGAGGGCGAGGAGGTGGATCTGAACGCGGCCATTCGCGCCATGATCGACATCCGCCGCGGGGTCATGCCGGACCCGCGGATCAACATACGCATCACCCGCCATATCCGCGATCTGTCGATCGTGCTCCTGCTCGACCTCTCAGAGTCGACCAACGAGAAGATCGGCGATATCGCCGAGGGCGAAGAGGGCTATGAGGATCAGGAGAGCATCCTGGACCTGACCCGCGAGTCGGCGGGGTTGCTCTCCTGGGCCATCGACTCCATCGGCGATAATTTTGCGGTCCACGGCTTCGCCTCCGACGGCCGCCACGACGTCCAGTACTACCGCTTCAAGGACTTCGAGCACGGCTACGATGACGAGGCGAAAGCGCGGATGGCCGGCATGAAAGGCGGACTCTCGACCCGCATGGGCGCGGCACTCCGGCATGCCGGCTGGCATCTGACCCAGCAGAATGCGCAGAAGCGCCTGGTACTGCTCGTTACCGATGGTGAACCCGCCGATATCGATGAACGGGATCCGCAGTACCTGCGCCACGATGCCAAGAAGGCGGTGGAGGACTTGGCGATGCAGGGCGTCTATACCTACTGCCTGACCCTGGATCCCAATGCGGACCGCTATGTGGCGAGAATCTTCGGCGAGAACGGCTACTCCATTGTCGACAACGTGGAACGCCTGCCCGAGAGACTACCCAGCGTCTTTGCCGCTCTGACCGGATAACAGCAGCGTCAATGCCGTTGCTCAATGCCCCTGTTTCGGGAACGGCAATACCCGTTTCACCCGCGCCTCGCATCCACTCTCCTTGAAACGCGCCTCCATGACGTCGAGGGCCTTCTTGAAGTCGCCGATCAATCTGGTATGCAGCTCACGGGCCTGGTCGTCGTAGTAGATCAAATCGATGGGGGCGGGTTCGGTAAGACTCCCCCGCTCCTGGTCCCGGCGAAACTTCCACGCCAGGCGGATCAGCTTACCCCCCTCACCATCGCGAACGGCATAGGCCTGATTATCGACGAAGATCACCTCAACCTCGTCAATTACCGCCTGGATCTGCATGGTGCGAATGGGAATGAAGACATGCTCGTACTGGCAACGCGACAACATCAGCCTGCACTGGTTATAGAGTGGAGACGGGATTGTCAGGCGCTCACAGGCAAGCTCGTCAGGGCGAAAGAAGGTCTCGCTTAGGCTACCACTCATAACTACAGCCTGTTGTCACTCAGTCATCTTCACCCAGTTCGGGATTCCAGCCCTTCTCCCTGGCTTCGCTGACCGCCTGCTGATAGATACGGCTGTGCCGCTCCGCCAACTCAGGGGGGAGATTGGAGACCAAGTGCCCATATTTCTCCCACTCTTTGGTGACTTTGTCGTAGAGGTCATTTATCCCCTGCACCATCCACCCCTCGCAGGTCTCGGTTTCGGGAATCAAGCCGAACACCCAGGCATCACGGATGATGTTGCCGGTGGGATTCATGGCGCCGGTGGGATCCTTGTCTATACCCTGGTATCGCTTATCTGCCATTATAAAAATCTTGCTCTTATTGATGGGCTGCCGAAATTATCTCTAAAATCAGGCAGGTTTTAACCGTCTCATACATATTATACCGATAGTTCCTTGACCCATAGGCCAGGTGTGAAGAAACGGCCACCGCCGCGGCCTGTAGCCTCGTTGCTCACGGCTTTCCGGCGCGCCTGCCGCCGATAGTCGAATGCGAGAGCTGACATTGGCAACCCCGGGATCGGAATATACATAAATAAATACTTATATATAACAAACAACTTAATGTTATATATTTATAGATAAATCCCACAGATCCCTTCCCAGGCATGGCTTTATGGCGCCGGTCAGCATCCGTGGTGCGGCCCGGACCTCGATGCCCTGGCGGCAGTTTTCAATGAAACCATGACCTCCATTTCCCGCCCGTCACTCATCAGCAACGGATGACGGCGCAGTCTCTGTCGCTGCGCATGCTGTTAACAAGGCAACAGCATGACGGATCACGCTCGCTGTTATCCTCGGCCTGCAAAAACCACGCATTTCCTACAGTCTTTGATTGTTGCTGCAGATCGGGGCCGTCAACCGATAGCAAAACGACTTAACTCAGACTGACAAACCTATCATATTGCGGCCATTCGCTTATCGCCGATTTTTCCTATGCATGTATAATCTCTCTTTTATTTTGATCTGCATTTAAACTTCAACGCATGAAACAGACTGACGATCTTCGCATCAACGCCATCAAGGAGTTGAGCCCTCCTGCACTTATTCACGAGGAGCTTCCGATCTCGGAGAAGGCGGCCGATACGGTGTATGGGGCACGTAAGCAGATACATCGAATCCTCCACGACGAGGATGACCGGCTGCTGGTCATTATCGGTCCCTGTTCAGTGCACGATCCCAAGGCCGCCCTGGAGTATGCCCAGCGCCTGCAACCGGTGCGTCAACGGCTGAAGGCTGACCTGGAAGTGGTGATGCGTGTCTATTTCGAGAAACCACGCACCACGGTGGGGTGGAAGGGATTGATCAACGACCCGACCCTCGATGACAGGTTCGAGATTAACTCTGGACTGCGGCTGGCGAGAAAACTGCTCCTGGATATCAATAATCTCGGTGTTCCCGCAGGCACCGAGTACCTCGACTTGATCAGCCCGCAATATATCGCGGATCTCATCAGCTGGGGAGCAATCGGGGCCCGCACTACCGAAAGCCAGGCCCATCGCGAGCTCGCCTCCGGTCTCTCCTGTCCGGTGGGGTTCAAGAATGCGACCAACGGCAGCATGCGGGTTGCCCTCGATGCGATACGATCCTCGTCCCGCCCCCACCACTTTCTCTCCGTCACCAAAGAGGGGCGGTCCGCGATCTTCTCCACCCATGGCAACCAGGATTGCCATATCATTCTTCGCGGCGGCAGCCGTCCCAACTATGACTCGGAGAGTATCAACATCGCCGCTGAAGAGATGGAAAGCAATGGCCTCAAGCCCAGATTGATGGTCGATTTCAGCCATGCCAACAGCCGCAAACAGCACCCCCGCCAGCTCCTGGTCGGGCGCGATGTCGCCAGTCAAATAGCACGCGGCGACCAGCGCATCATGGGAGCCATGATCGAAAGCTTCCTGGTCGAGGGAAGGCAGGATAGGATCGAGGGTGAGACGCTCACCTACGGCCAGAGCATTACCGACGCCTGTATCAGTTGGGAGGACAGCGAACCGCTGTTGGAAGCCTTGGCCGATGCGGTAAGAGAGAGACGCAAGTGCGCCGAAGCGGCTTGATGCCATGATGAGTAACAGGATGATTCCAAATGCCAGAAGAAGCGATTGAGTTACTGGTTATAGGTAATACGACACCCGAGGTGGAGGCCTATCTCGACGCCTTGCGGAATAACGGCAATCCGGCCCACGCCACCCGAATCGAACATGATGCCGATCAGCTGGGTTCGGCACTGAAAGAGAAAAAAAGCCTCGATCTTCTGATCTATACGGTGGAGAGCGATGCCCTCGACACCACCCAGATGTTTGCCCTTATCGGTGCAATCAATCCCATCATTCCGGTGGTCGCGGTCGCTGACACTCCCGAGGACGAGATCCAGCTCGAGCTGATGCGCCAAGGCGTCACCGACCTGGTACAGCGGAAAAACCATCCCCATCTTGTACAGGTGATTCTGCGCGAGGCCAAACACCTCGGCGCGGCACGTCGATTACAGCGGGTGGAGCGTCAGCTTGAAGAGGCCGAGGAGCGCTGCGATACCCTCACCGAGAGTTCCAGAGACGCCATTGCCTATGTCCATGAAGGCATGCATGTAACCGCCAACCGCGCCTACTTGGAACTGTTCGGACTCGCCAGTGAGGAGGAGATCGAAGGCCTTCCCATACTCGATATGATCGCATCCTCCGAGCATCAGCCTTTCAAGAAGCTGCTGCGCAAATTGAGTGCGGACAGCGAGTACTCAAGCGAGATGAAAACAACCTGTGTGCGCGATAACGGCTCGGAGTTCAGCGCCGAACTTCATTTCACCCCTGCCAGCATCGACGGCGAGTCGTGCAACCAGGTCATCATCCGCGACCAGTCGATCTCCCGGGAAGTGGAGGAGAAACTCCGCCTGCTCAGCACCCAGGATGTTCAGACCGGCCTCTACAACCGCCAGTATTTCATCGCCCAGCTGGATGAGGAGGTCAGGCATCACTTCGACAACGGTCAGAATCCGCAGACGCTTTTCTACATCACGCTGGACAACTTTACCGAGATTCGCAGTCAAACCGGCATCAAGGCAAGCGATACGCTGCTCCTCGAAATTTCCGGAGAGATCCGTAAAAAGGTCTCTTCTAACGATCTGCTGGCACGTTTCGGCGACCATACTTTCACCATTCTCTCACCGACCCAGGAGTTGGCGGCCACCGAGAAACTGGCACGCAGCATCTGCGATACGGTGGCCGCGCAAGACTCACCGGATGGCAGCAGCGCCATCAAGCCGACCTGCAGTATTGGCGTGGTCTTCTCGTCGGATGATGTCCTCAGCGGCCACGATTTTGTCACCCAGGCCTACCATGCCTGTGAGCAAGCCCGCTCCAACGGCGGCAACGACTTCTACGTAACCGACACCCAGTTGCCGGAGGATGCCCAAGCCACGGCCAGCGAGGCCAACCTTAGCAATCTGATTCGCTACGCCTTCGAAAACAGCACCTTTCAATTGGCGTTTCAACCCATTGTCAGCCTGCATGGCGATACCAGGGAGAACTACGCGGTCACCGTTCGCCTCATCGATGAGAGTCAGGAAGAGATCCAGCCGGAGCACTTTCTGAATCAGGTCAATTCACTGAATCGAATGCCGGAGTTGGATCGCTGGGTAATACGGCATGCGATCGAAGAACTGGCCAAACAGCGAAAACAGGGCAAGAAGATCAATTTCCTGATCAGTATTTCCGGTGCTACCCTGGAGGATGACACCCTGCTGCTATTCATATGCGATTGCCTGCGGGATTACGAGGCGAAGGGCTCCTGGGTAACTTTCCAGTTCGATGACGAGGATGCCCGGTCGCACCTCCATCAGCTGGAGAAGCTTGCCGACGGTCTGAAAAAGATCAAATGCAAGACCTGCATTCACCATTTCGGCCTGGCGAAGAAACCGGAGGCGATTCTCAGCAGCTTCCCCCTCGATTTCATTCAGTTTCACAGCTCCTTTCTCTCGGATCTGTTCGAGAACCAGGACAAGCAGGATGCCCTGAACCATCTGAATGAACTGATCCAGGATCAGAGTATCAAGACCATTGCATCGGGGGTGGAGGATGCCAGCAGCCTGGCCATTCTCTGGTCCATCGGCGTCAACTACATCCGCGGCTATTTCATCCAGGAGCCGTCGACCACCATCGACTACGACTTTCACACGGATTGAACCTGGATTGACCGGGCTGCGCAGCGCTACCAGGGCATAAAGGAGTTCCAGAAGGTCATCGGGCGGGAGGCGTCATGGATGTTGTAGTTCATCGAATGCATATCCCGCTGGATGTTGTAGGTGGCGTGAGTCATGGTCTTGATCGACTCCTCCATGGAATCCATGCTGGTGAGCATGGGTTCCAGGGTCCTCACATCCTGCGCCATCGAATCCACGCTCACGGCCATGGTACGCACATTGGCGGAGAGTTGGCTGACGCTGTCGGTCATGGTCATCAGATTGCTCGACATGATGTTCATGTTGGAATCCACGCTCAAGGCGAGAAAATGGATGTCCTTCGCAAGGCTGAAGATCAGATAAAAACCGTAGGCGGCGAGGAGGATGAAGGCGAAAAGCGATGGATAGACGATAAGCTCCCAGCGCCGCGCGCTGGTTTCGAACGCCATTGAGAGGCGGTCCATCGAGTCCTGACTGTTTCTGATGTCGGTCTCAGAAACACCCTCTTCTGCCCGCCCTTCGGGGGAATCCTGGTCGTTTTTCTCTACCATTTTGCAAGACCTAATACTAATTCTCTAATTTCGGTCATACCAAATAGTAGCATAGCGACCATTTATCACAATCAAAGTCTATTGATATGCTGATAGAAACCCTCCCCATCAGGCCCTGTCCCAGGCCTAAAAAAACCGGGCAACTGCCCGGTTTTTTTCAATTATTACAATTAGTTAAACAGGAATCATGGTCGCCGCCCGGGGCCATGTTCAGAACTCCCCGGAGGCGCCCCGATTCATGATATCCAGGATGTACTCCTTGACTTGCAGGGCCTGCTCCTTGAGTTCGGGCGGGAGCGGTTTGCCGCCATAGATCATCATGTCCATATTCAGCGCCATCAGCCAGAGCCTGCCTTCATGATCCTCGAGCAGGGTGATCCTGCAGGGCAGATAGGCCGAATAGGCGTCGGAATAGTCGAGCATTTTGGCTGCGATCAGGGAGTCGCAGAAGAGATAGATCTTGACAAATCGATACTCCGTGCCCAGCTTCGCCTCGATGTCCTTGTAGAGCGGAAGCTCGCCCACATTGGCCATATTGTGCTCGTTGGCGACGAATTTCATGGTCTCCTCCACATCCTCCCAGGAGAGGTCCTCCGCCACGGGTATTTTCCATACGCTCGCTTCCGCGGCATTCTTGGTCGCCGCCAGGGACTGGGCAAACTCGGTGAAGGTGCCGCCCGCACCGGGATCCCAACCTTGCAACACCTCGCCATACTTTACATAGACAGCGACTGCAGCTATGACTACCAGCAACCCGATCAGGGCCAACAGATTTTTTATCATCCCCATCTCTCTCTCCAAGGAAAATGCTTTATTGAATATCCCATAACAACCCAGCAGCTAACTCCCCGCTCAATGACTGATGTAGTTGGGATATAACGCGGCTGTCAGTGCGTAAAACTCTTTGCTGCCCTTACCTCTCGGATCCAGTTCATAGACTGCCAGACCCTCGCTGAAAGACCTGCGAAAGACCGTCCTTTGGCAGAGACGGTACTTTATAAACTCGACATCGGACAGGGATACCAGAGCGGCCGCGGCCTCATCGGACTCCCTGATCGCATGGTGGGTGTCCGCCCGGTTGATGAAGGTCAGCAGTTCCGGTCGCTCGCCATCCACGGCCTCATCGAGAAAGCTGATGAAACGCTGAGTCGACCAGATGTCGGCCTGAGACGGCGGCACCGGAATCACCACCCGGTCTGCCAGCGCCAATGCCAATTTCATCGCATCGATATCGGATGTTCCGACATCGATCAACACTTCATCATAACCTCTGAGCTTCTTTCTCGACAACGCGGAGGCATCCTTGATATTCAGAAAGGGCTCATACCCCTCCTCCGCGCGTACTTCTGAAACGTCGCTCAATGTCGCTTGAGGATCGGCATCAACGACCAGTACTTCCGCCTCCGCCATCTCCAACCAGACAGCCAGATTAAAGGTCACCGTGCTTTTTCCAGATCCTCCTTTGAGACTACCGATTACCGTGATCATACACTCCCCTTTATTATCTTTTTGGTGAAGCCTGCGCTCTTTCATCCGGGATTATGCGAGCGCTTATAGTATCTATCGTCAGTTTCTCTTCGGCCTCACTCCGCGGGTGCATAGTGCGAGACTCTGGGCCACTCCCGTTCTCCCGCCAGCTGATACCACGCCCCTTCGCCATCTGCCTCTCCATCATACCAGTTGGTTCCGAATCGGTTGGGTGCCGCAGGCCGCTGCATCGCCTGGCGCATTCCCGGATAGGGGTATCCCGCGGAAGGCATCCAGTGTCGGTTGCCGGCATAGGCTTGAGCGGGCGGCAGCTGCGGATGGAGCGGCCGAAAGACATAGGGATTGGCGGCATACCGCGGAGCCTGCGGGCCCTGGTAACGGTATCTCTCTCCAACGGATCGATGCAGCGGTCGGAACCTATACCTGGTAAAGGGCGTGTTTGCCGCGTATCGAGCAGGAGGGGCAATAGAGCCCATGGGAACGGGATAGGACCCAACATCGGTGTAGTAACCAGGGTGCCCGGGGTTGGGCCCAAGCGGACGAAAATTGTCATAGCCGGTCAGATGCCGGCGGGAAGGATAGTAGGGCGTCGGCATGGCCTGCGCTGGTGGAACGAGGTTGTTGTAGCCATAGCGGTTCGGATGCGGCGCTCTGGAACCGTATCCCATCCTGTGCGCTGCTCTCGGCGTGGGCGGTTTGTGCCCGGCTGCAGGATTCGCTGCCCTGTTAACCCGGAGCGGGCGGTAGACATAGTGGTTTGGAATATCGATCTGTAATGGTCTATAGGTCCATCTCGACGGTGCAGCCCTGTTCTCTTCCCGCTGCATCGGCCGGAAGCGATAGCGCTTGTCGCCGCCATGGACCGGACTGCCGGCGACGGGTACCTGGGGCATGGGCCGCCAGGCGTGCTGTTTGGCGCTATTCAAGGCCTGCGTCTGCGCATAGCCGTAGCTGGGAGCGGCAGGCCATGGCTGATAGGCTCTCTCCGCGGCGCGCCGGTTTTGGTAGGCGGGGAAGTGAGATTTCACCGCCGAGGCTTCACGCTCCGCAAGAGGCCGCCATTGATTGTGGCCTGGCGCAATACCCTCCACCGCGGAGGTCGGCGATATCAGCAGGATATGGAAGATACCGGGGATCAATAGCGCAAACGTCTTTTTACTCATCAGGATTACCTGTCAACTTGATCCATTCAATGTCGATGATTCATAGCTACAGCCTCGCTGCCGCAATAGATGCAAGCTGAAGCCAATGCCCATATTTCCGAGGGATCCGAGATCGTCTGATGGCGAATCCATCGCTAAAAACCAATTTAGAACACAGTTTAGCGGTAAACAGGTCCATGCAAAACCACCAGTGTACTGTTTTTCAGCAGAGGCGAATCGATTTTGCCATGGGTTTATGGTTGTGGCTGACTCGAATTGCCTATTCCGGACGGAACATTTGCGCCGGATAGGCTTCGGTAAACGCGGGATCACCGCTGAAGGTGCCTGGATAGCCCCAGCTCCCGCCCTGCCTTTTCTCCAATCGTTTGTCTGGACGAAATTGATAGTCCTGTTGTCGATTGGCCTCGAAACCACCATAGCCCTCGGATGACAAGCGCTGTCCCGTTTCACCTCGACTCGGCTGCCATGCCTTGCTGTAGGCTTCATTGCGCCGCTTGATGCGCTGCTGCTCGCTTGGGCTTAAGGTGCGGAAGCGGAATCCATCCTTGTGGGGGGTGATGTTGTGTCTCTCTTCTACCGGTCTGTAGACGCCGCGGGGTAGGCCCGGTGGCGCCACCGCGTAGTCCATGACCCTCGGTGCGCGGTTGGACTGCCTGTTTTCGAATCCTTCAGGAACCAGATTCGCGGATGACTCCCCGCGCGGCTCCTCATCGTTCAGCGGCCGCCAACGATAGGGTTCTTCCCTGTAGACGGATCTGTTCTGGGATTGATTGTAGGGCTGATATCCGCCATAGGGCTCCGCTGCCAGGCATTCACCCAGACCAACCAGGCAGGAGGAAAAGACCAACCATAGCACCGCATCGATACGCAAACTACCACTCCAGATTACCAACACGAGTATAGACCATTGGGGTTTAGGCCAGGCCTTACTCTATAGTATTCGACAGCCAAACGCCGGGATTTAGCCAATCCAATACTATTTGAGTCTGATTCCTCTTCTCGCAACCTTTCTGCGTATCGGAAAAGCGGTCACGTTGGATGCCTGCTTGGCAGCCGGTTCGGTTTTCGCTGTCGTGGATTCGGGTGAACCGTTGCCCTTGCGCTTCGCGGATGCGGCCTTCTTTTTCACCACCTTCTTCTTCAGCGTCGAGGGACGCCTTTTCTGTTTTGCACCCGCGGTGGCCGACTTCTTGGGAACGGTTGCCGTCTCGCGCTTGGTTTTCACTGCTGATGACTTGGGCTGCTTCGTCTCAGCCGCTGCCAGCAGATGCGGCGATGCCCCTGCGGCCTGTTTTCTGGTCGCCTCTTGGTTGCCCGCTTGCTCCGCCGGGTGATCCTCCGCCGCCGTTGAGGGGGGAGCCGCGCGTTTCCGGGGCGCAGACTGGGGTGGCGTTTTCACCCTCGCAGCGGTGGCGCTCTTGCGCGTATCCGGTGCCGCGGCGATCGATACATCTTCACCGCCTGCAGACGGAGATCCTGTCTGCGGCGTCGCCATACCGCCGCCGCTGCCCGAGCCACCGCTGGAACCGCCTTCCGCCTTTTCAGCCTTTGCATCGCCGGACCGCCGGGGCTTGGCGCTTCGAAACAGCCCCTTGAGCATCTGCCATAAGAGCAGGAAAACCCCTCTGATCAAGTAGAAGAGCGTGGTGATCACGGCAAGGACTCTACCCCAGATCACCATCGGCAGGGAGGAGCGCCTTGCAACAGCTCCGGGCTCTCTCCCGGCATCGGCCTGGGCGCTGGATGCGGCGGCCATGACCCCCGCCTCCGCGGAGACCTCCCCATCCGTTTCCAGCAGGCTGCTGCCGGCCGGAGCGGTGGTTTCGGCCACCTCGATGATATCCTTGCTGGCGGCGATACAGCCAAGGGGTATCACGATCAGGGTGAGCACCGTGGATACCAGTACCCCGGATGCCAGGGATATGGCCATACCCTGGAAAATCGGATCGAAAAAGATCACCGAGGATCCACACACAAGGGCAAAGGCGGTAATCATGATGGGACGGGTTCGGGTCTTACAGGCCATGATGACGGAGTCGACCACGGAGGTGCCCTGCTGTACCTGATGGATGGAGAAGTCGACCAGCAGGATCGAGTTGCGGACGATGATACCCGCCAGGGCGATCCAGCCGATCATCGATGTGGCGGTGAATTCACCGCCCCAGCCGGCCTGGAAAAAGAGGAAATGGGCCGGGATGATACCCAGCAGGGTCAGTGGAATGGGCGCCATGATCAGCGCCGGTATGCGGAAGTTGCCGAACTCCCACACCACCAGGATATAGATCAACACCAGGGCCACCGCAAATGCCGCGCCCATGTCGCGGAAGGTCTCGAAGGTCACCGTCCACTCGCCGGCCCATTCGATGCCGCTCTGGGAGTCGTTGTC
Organism: gamma proteobacterium symbiont of Ctena orbiculata; assembly: GCA_003058495.1. Classification (GTDB taxonomy): domain Bacteria; phylum Pseudomonadota; class Gammaproteobacteria; order Chromatiales; family Chromatiaceae; genus Thiodiazotropha. The sequence goes on from QBVC01000024.1 coordinate 133,919, forward strand.
GGGCGGACCCAGCCAATCCGGCGAGATGGCGACCCCATCCGGTGCCTTGTATTCACTCTCGGCCAGGATATCCTGCACCTGAAGCATGCCGTAGACCGGGGCCGCCAGCTTGCCGCCCACCTCTGCAACCACATACTCCACATCCCGCAGGTCCTTGTGATAGATGATCGGATCCTCGAACACCTGCTCGAAGCGGCCTAGCTCGCGCAGGGGAACGGTGATGCCGCTGCTCGACTGGATGGGCAGATCGCCGAGACGGGTGATCTCCGAGCGCTCGGCCAGGGGTACCTGCATCATGATATGGATCGGTTCGTGGCCGGCACGCTGTTTGACGTCGCCCAGGGGTGAACCACCCAGGGCCATGCCGAGATTGCGGTTGATGGTATCGACGGAGATACCCCGCCGTACCGACTTTTCCGTGTCCACGGTAAAGCGCCAATATTGATAGGGATCGCGCATGTAGTTGTCGACATCGCGCAGGCTCTCGGTCTGCTCGAAGATGTCGGTCAGGTCCTGGGTCAAGCGGCGCCTGACCTCCGGGCTCGGTCCATGCACCTCGGCGACCACCGACTGCAGTACCGGCGGACCGGGGGGCATCTCCACCACCGAAATCTTGGCGCCGCTGCCCTTGATCAGCTTGCCCAGCATTTCCCGGGTGTCGACCGCGATTTCGTGACTGGTACGGTCGCGATCGGTCTTGTCCAGCAACTGCACCTGTACCTCGGCCTGCCAGGGCTCGGAACGGAGATAGTAGTGGCGGACCATGCCGTTGAAATCGAACGGGCGGGCCGTACCGGCATAGACTTGGACCGCCGTGACCTCCGGCATGACACGGATCTTCTGTGCCATGCGATGGGCCAGGTTGGCGGTCACCGGCAGGGCTGTCCCCTCCGGCATATCCACCACCACGGAAAACTCGGGCTTGTTGTCCAGGGGCAGCATCTTCACCGCCACCCATTTGAAATAGAAGAAGGAGCAGGTGACGAGAAAGGTGCCCCACATGACCATTTTGAAGAGTCTTGCCTTGCGGGGCGACTCGATCATCGGCATCAGGATGCGCTTGAACAGGCGTTCCAGCCACTCAGACTCCTTGTGTTCCCGCTCCCCGGCCACCTCCAGGTAGCGCATGCTGGGCCGCAGCCAGTGGGACACGGTGAGGTAGGGGGTGAAGACGAATGCGGCGAACAGGGAGATCAGCATCGCCACCGAACCCAATGCGGGGATCGGTTCCATGTAGGGACCCATCATGCCGCTGACGAATCCCATGGGCAGCAATGCCGCGATGACGGTGAAGGTGGCCAGGATGGTGGGGTTGCCCACCTCTCTCACCGCGTCCACCGCGGTGACCACATCGGTGGAGCGCTCTTCCAGCCAGCGGCGATAGATATTCTCCACCACCACGATGGCATCATCCACCAGAATGCCGATGGAGAAGATCAATGCGAAGAGGCTGACCCGGTCGATGGTGTAGCCCATGACCCAGGCGCTGAAGATGGTCATCAGCAGTACCACCGGGATTACCAGCACCACCACGATCGCCGGTCTGAAGGCGCGGAATGCCGCCAGCACCAGCAGGAACACGAAGCCGGTGGCGACGAACAGCTTGAAGATAAGTTCGCTGACCTTGTCGTCCGCGGTCTTGCCGTAGTTGCGGGTGATGCTGACCTCCACGTTGTCGGGGATCAGCGACCCCTTGATATGCTCGACCCGGTCCTTGATGGCGTTGGCCACGGTCACCCCGTTGGAACCCTCCTTCTTGGCGATCGCCAGGGTGATCGCGGGCACGCCGTCCGCCTTGATCTCGAGCTCACTGGCGGCGCCCGTATAGTAGCCCACCAGCTGTTTTGCATCCTCCGGCCCCTGCTTCACCCGGGCTATGTCGTGCACATAGACAGGCACGTCATTATGGGTGCCGACCACCAGCCGGTTGATGTCTTCGACATTCTTCAGGAATGAACCGGTGACCACGTTGAAATGAGTACTGCCGCTCTCGACCCCGCCGGCCTGCTGTTCCGCATTCGCGGTTTGTATGGTGTTCGCCACCTGATCGAGGCTGATGCCGTAACCCGCCAAACGCTCCGGAAAGACCTCGATGGTGACCTGCTCCCGCCGCCCGCCGACGACGAATCCGTTACCGGTGTCGGGCAGCTCCTTCAGGGCCTGCAGCACGTCGTGGCCCAGCATCCGCAGCTGGCCGTCGTCCACATCGGGTGCCCCGTCCCGGTCCAGGTCCTTCGACCAGAGGGTCAGGGTCACCACCGGCACGTCGTCTATGCCCTTGGCCTTCACCAGCGGCGGCATCACCCCGGGGGGGATCAGATCCATGTTGGAATCGATCTTGTCGTTGACCTTGACCAGGGAGGGCCCCATCTCCTCCCCCACCTCGAATTCGATGGTCACAACCCCACCCCCCCGTTGCGCGGCGGAGTAGACGTGCTTCACATCGGGAATCTCCGACATGATGCGTTCCAGGGGCTCGATCGCCAATGCGGCCACCTGGTCAGCGGCGGCGCCCGGATACTGAACGAAAATATCGACCATCGGCACCGAGATCTGGGGATCCTCCTGACGCGGCGTGATGATCAGGCCCAACAACCCCATCAACATCATGGCCAGGAAAAAGAGCGGCGAGAGCGGTGACTGGATAAAGAATCGCGCGGTTCTCCCCGCGATACCCAGATGCGCCTCGTAATTGGGATCGGTGGAGTGGAGCTGATCGAGTTTCTCGTCGTTCTGGCTCATAGTTGATCTCGATGCATTGCTATCGGGCAGATCCTGTCACAGGTCCTGACCCGCTTATTACTTGATTGTAGAGATTGCTTTTTCGTCCGTGAAAAATCTTGGGGTTCCCTGTTAACAGACCTCCGCAACTACCTGCCTTGGGAGGAGGTCCATCCGGCGCTGATGCCCAGCGGCGGATTGCGCAGTACCCGCTCGCCCGCCTGCAGGCCCGACAACACGGTGACGTAATCCCCAGATAGCTTTTCGCCGACCCGAATCAGCCTCAGCATCGGTTCGCCATCCTCACCCACCACATAGACCCCGGGCAGGCTTCCGTTGTAGCGAATCGCGCTGTTGGGAATCACCGGATTGGAGCGGGTCGGCGCATTGTAGTCCGGCACCAGGACCTTGGCATACATGCCTGGGGCGGATACGCCCTGGGGCAGGTCGAACTTGATGGTTACCGTATGCCTTTGGGCATCCGCCATGGGGAAGATCTGGGCGACGCGAACCGGCACCTCGCGATCTCCCACATCGAGTTCCGCGCGCAGCATCATGCCTTCGTTGAGGCCGGGTCGCAGACGCCCGGGGACATCCACCACGATCTGCAGATACTCCACATCGGCATACTTCAACAGGGGTTGGCCCGGCTGGACCGTATCCCCGACTTCGACAAACTTCTTCATGATCACCCCATCGAAGGGGGAAAGGCTCTGGGCATCGCGCAGTTTTGCATCGATGGCCCGGATCTCGGCCTGAACCCGGTAGATGGTATTGCGCGCCTGCTGGATATTGGTACGGGAGGAGAAGATGTCCGCGGTGCGTTCGGCACCCTGGTCCCGCTCGCCGAATACATCCTCCATCGGGCGGGTGAACATCTGATCGAAGAGATTCGGCATCCCCATGCCGCCCATGGCGGATCTCGACTTCGGCGACCAGAGTTCGCGATTGTATTGCACCCCGGCATTCCGCAGCTGGGCATCGGCATTCGCCAGTTGCGCCAGCGCCGCCTCCCGCTTGGCCATCAACTCGCTGTCGTCCAATTCGACCAGGCGATCGCCCTCCTTGAAGGTGTCGCCTTCGATACCGGCAAGAAAATTGACCCGGCCGGGTAGCTGTGCCGAGAGGGTTACCTCTTTGTAGGGCACCACGGTACCTCCGAGAGATACATGGGTGACGCCCTGGGTCTGCTGCACCACGTAGTGGTCACCGCCGGTTACCGGCTGTGCCTGCAGACCGCCTGCCGCTACTGAGAGCGCGCCAGCGGCAACTAGAGTCTTCACCTTCAATCTAAAACCCATATCACTCAACTGCCTAGTGTTGATTCATCGGTAAGGGAGATCCTGTATCGACTTACCTGTCAGACACGCCCCATGACGGCAAAGCTCTTGATGAAAGGAGCCGCCATGCGCGGATCCTTGATCATCGACGAGTAGTCACCGATCATGAACTTCATCTTGCGCGAGGTGAAGGCCATACCAAGTCCCATCATGCCGGGCGGCTTCGAGATCCACTTGTTCCACTGCTCCTCGGAAGCGCGGATATCCCAGTTCAGGGTCTGGCCGCTGTAGGCCTCGCCGCTCACCGCCTTGCCGTTTTCCACCACAAGCACCCCCTTCGGGGCATCGTCACCGTCAAATCCATAGCCGATTACGCTATTGAAGCCGATTTGCGACAAGGCATCGGCCAATTCGGGCTCCGCGTTCCAGTGAGAAGCAAATTCACTCATCCATGCCTCGGAAAACAGTTCTGCCATCTCGGTCCCCTCCACAATTTCTTTACATTTTTTTTAATCCGCAGGTCTATTCGAACCCTGCTTGGAATCTGCCAGTATCTACGAAGGCGGATGCCATTGCAACCGTCAAATTTCATCAGAAACCATTATAAATCATTTATTTAAGAATATCAGCAAATTATAATATTATTTTTACTTTCAGTAACATAAGCAACTTTAAATGGGCCGTTTTTCCCTAGCATTGCACACAAAAATCGGGGTTGTCTCCATCCCGGTAGATGCCCGCCCGGGAATCGATCCCCGCCCCCCCGGAAACTGTCAACAAGTTAAAAAAAACTATGTACACCAACCAGGCAGGCATTAAGATAACCTTCAACGTCTGAAATCGACGATTCAGTGCTGAATCACCAACCAAAAATAACCCGCGAACCGGAACAATCGAGGAGTGAGAGAGCCATGCATCCAGCCGGACAGGTCATAGAGGCGCGCCTGCAACACCTAGAAACCCACCTGGAACAGGAAAACCCGATCCTCCTCAGCACCGTACAGAGCTTTCGCCAGCTCGACGAGGTCGCCTTCCGGCTCGGGCTGCTTGAGGGTGACAACTCCTTTGCCATGCAGATACCCTGGTGGCCGCTGATCTCCGTCCTCGGCACCTTCTCCGCCGGCAAGTCCACCTTCATCAACCACTACATCGACACCAGCCTGCAGCGCTCCGGCAACCAGGCGGTGGACGACAGGTTCACGGTCATCTGCTACAGCAAGGAGGCGACCGCCCATGCCCTCCCGGGGGTTGCCCTCGACTCCGATCCCCGCTTTCCCTTCTACCAGATGTCGGATGAGATCGAAAAGGTGGCGCAGGGCGAGGGCGACCGCATCGACGCCTATCTTCAGCTCAAGACCTGTCCCAGCGAGAAACTGCGGGGAAAGATCCTCATCGACTCACCGGGATTCGATGCCGACGCCCAGCGCACCTCCACCCTGCGCATCACCGATCACATCATCGACCTCTCCGACCTGGTGCTGGTCTTCTTCGACGCCCGCCATCCGGAGCCCGGGGCGATGCAGGATACCCTGAGCCATCTGATCGAGCGCACCATTCACCGCAACGACACGGGCAAGTTCCTCTACATCCTGAATCAGATCGACACCACGGCGAGGGAGAACAACCCCGAGGACGTCATCGCGGCCTGGCAGCGGGCACTGGGTGAACGCGGGCTGACCGCCGGCCGCTTCTATGCGATCTACAATCCCGATGCGGCGGTGCCGATCGAGGACGAGGCGCTGCGCAACCGCTACGAGATGAAGCGGGACGTCGATCTCAAGGAGATTCACAGCCGCATGGAAGAGGTCGAGATAGAGCGCGCCTACCGGATTGTCGGCGCCCTGGAGAAGACCGCGCGGGATATCGAGGAGCGCAGCGTGCCCCTGGTCAGCGCCGCGCTCGAACGCTGGAAGAAGCGGGTCCTTGCGGGCGATGCCCTGCTCATGGGCGGTCTGCTGCTCGCACTGCTGATCTTCTCGTTCAACGCAGGCTACTGGCAGGGTTTCAAGTTTGCCCCGCCCTGGCTGGAGCAGGGCTTCAACGCCCCGCTGCCCTGGGTGATCATCGCCCTGGTGTTGATCGTCCTGGTCGCCATCCACTATGCGGTGAGGAAGATCGCGGCCGGAAGTCTGCTCAAAGGCCTGCGCAGGCAGCTGGCCGGCTCCGGCATCAAGGGCAATCCCATCAGCGCCTTTCTGCGCAGCACCAGGCCCTGGCGCTCCATCTTCAGCAGGCATCCCGCGGGCTGGGGAGGCAGATCGAGGAAGCAGCTGAGAGAGGTCCTGCAGGCGACCGATACCTATATTCAGACCCTCAACGATCAGTTCACCAATCCATCCGGCAGTGAAAAGCTGCTCGCCGCCGAGCCGGCACCCTCCGCCGAGGAGGCCCACCGGGTGGCCGAGGAGAGTGTCTGACAGGCACCCCGGAGGCGTGGTCCTGGCCCGTATTACCCGGGATCAGAGGAATCGCTTGCGGCTGTTATGGCCTTCGCGTTTGCAGTCGTACATGGCGCGATCGGCCTTGGAGTAGAGCTGGTCCAGCAGTTCGCCGACCGACAGGTCATGATCGTAGTCGGGTGAGAGCGCGGTCATGCCGATGCAGGCCGTGAGGCTCAATCCCACCAGATCACGCCCCGTGTCGATCTTGGCCAGGCGCTCCTGAATGCGTTGCGCCATCAGATCCGCACCGCCGATTCCGGTTTCGGCGAGCATCACCGCGAACTCCTCGCCTCCCACGCGGGCGAGAATGTCGCCGCCACGGGCCTCCTCCTTGAGCACCTTGGCTATCGCGATCAGCACCTCGTCACCCACCTGATGGCCCCATTGATCGTTGATGCGCTTGAAATAGTCCATATCGACCAGCAGCAGGCTGCAGCTCTGTTCATGGCGAATCGCCCGCGACAACAGGGCCTCCGCCTCGGAGAAAAAGTAGCGTCGATTGTGCAACCCGGTGAGCTCATCGATGGTCAGCAACTGCTGGTAGCGCTTGCGGTGCGCTTCCGCCTCGCCCAGTGCCTGTTGCAATTCCTGGGTGCGCTGTTCAACCTCGGACTCCAGTTCGTTGAGCAGCCTGTGGTTGTACATGATCTGGCCCAGACAGCTGCAGAAGAGACTCAGGGTATGCTGCTGCCAAGGTTCGAAATACTCCGGCAGCGGGTGAGACGCATTCAACACACCAAGCACCTTGTTACCCATCTTGATGGGGGCGCTGATCAGTGACCCCGGAAGATCCCCTCCCGACAGGGTATTGAGCAAGAAGTCATCGCTCTGTGAGCAGTTGCGGCAATACTGCAACTGGCCGGTATCATAGGCAATACCCGCAATGCCCTCTCCCGGCTTGAACAGCATGGTTTCCCTGGCCTGCCTTACCCGGTCGCTGCCGATAAACTCTGCGTGGGATTCATCGAGACTGGTACCGATGATACAGGTCAACACCCCCTCCTCTATGCGAAAAACCGAGCAGTTCTCCACATTCTGATAGCGCACCAGTTCATCCAGCGCCTTCGCTATCAGCTCCATTTCACTGATACCTTCGAGATTGATTTGGGAGAGCGCGCGCAACGCAGAGAGCGAGTCGAGCAGGCTGAAAAAGCGCTCTCGCAAATCCATGGATGTCTGGTTGAAGGAGAGATCCATTTACAACCCCGATCTATTTGGCCAGCATGCTTGCAATCACTCGAATCTCCTCCTGCTTCTCCATGAAGTCATCCCGGATGGCCTCGAGCCGCTCGTTCGACAATCCGCAACTCCCGCCCAACCCGGGTAGTTCTTGATCCGTTTCCGATACCCCCAAGAGGGGACGCTTGATCCAATCCGCCACCCCGCCGACAAGGTTTGCTTCGCAGTCCCTATCCGACGCGACAGTCTCATCCGCTGACTGGGCGATGATATGGACAATCCTCTCGGGCAGATGCCAGCGATGGCCAAGCCAGGCCCCCGCCTGACGATGATCTATCCCTATCATCTCCATTTCAAGCTGCATGCGATCCCGCTCCGGCTGCTGTTTCGACATCGTCAGCACCCTGGCGTACTCCTCAGGAAACTCGTGCACCAAGACAAGCACCCCGATGTCGAACAGAAGACCCGCGAGATAGACCCCATCCGCATCCGGCGGGGGTTCACTCTCCACAGCCAGGCTGATCTGCCTGGATAACATCGCGATAGAGAGCGAATGGCACCAATACTCATGCAGATCGAAACTGCGACAGGCTGAGGATTCGAATACACCGCTGACGGCGATGCTGAAGGCCAGGCTCTTCACCATATTCAAGCCCAGTACCCTGATAATCGCATCCTCTACGGTAAGAATCGGGTTCTTCTGGCCAAAGTAGGCTGAATTGGCAAGTCCGAGAATCCTGGCACTGAGTCCCGGATCCTGGTTGATGACAAGCGCAAGATCTTCCAGGGAAAACCGGTCATCGCCCACCATCGCAAGGAGACGGGTTGCCGTCGCTGAAAGCGGTGGCAGGTATTGCAGCTTTTGTACCCTGTGCTTTGCCTGGTTGGTCGAATGCATTCTATTGTCGGTTCTGATAACTATACCTTTCCACTCAACTTTTAGCGGCATGCCAAAATCGATCTTTAACTTCACCCGCTCCGCCACCTGACGGGCTTGCCTTCCCCTCGAGGGATGCGATGCTCTGCTGGTTAATCGAATGTGTATTTGATACACTAACAAAAACGACCCAGGTGAAGTCCTGACTCGCCTGTCCAGCGCTGTCCCCAAACAGAGAAATGGCCGCAAAGAAACACTGTTACGACTACCCCCACCCGGCGGTAACCACCGATGTCGTGCTGTTCGCCATTCGTCAGCAGACCCTGTCCGTGTTATTGATACAGCGTGCCAACGACCCCTTCCAGGGGATGTGGGCCCTGCCGGGCGGCTTCCTGGATATCGATGAGGACCTCGAGAGTTGCGCCAAGCGGGAACTGATGGAGGAGACGGGAATCGAGGCTGTCTACCTGGAACAGCTCTACACCTTCGGCAATCCGCAACGAGATCCACGGGAACGGATCATCAGCGTCACCTATTTTGCCTTGAGCCAGTCCGACAGCCTGTCACCCAAGGCCTCCAGCGATGCGGCGCAGGCTGCCTGGTTCCCGATCGATGAGCTGCCGGCACTCGCCTTCGACCACTCAGAGATCATCCAGCTGGCGCGAAGGCGGCTGCTTTCGAAGCTGAGTTACTCGACCATCGCCTTTCAGATGCTGCCGGGGCGATTCACCCTCAGCCAACTGCAGTCAGTCTACGAGATACTGCTCGATGAAAACCTGGATAAAAGGAACTTCCGCAAGGGGATGCTTGCCCGAAATATCATAGAGGAGACCGGCGAATACAGCCGCAGTGGTAACCACAGACCCGCAAAAATCTACCGGGTCGTCAACCCTTCCCGGGTCGAGATCATAAAATAGAACCTAGAGAGTCCGATGAATTCCCAAGCCCTTAATCTTCCCAAGATCGAAGTTCCCGAACACCCGCAATGGCCCGCCCTGAGCGATTCGGAAAAGCAGGCCCTCAAGGCCCGCATCAGACAGAAGCTGGAGGAACAGGATGCCGTTCTGGTGGCCCATTACTATACCGATGCGGAGCTGCAGGCGCTCGCCGAAGAGAGCGGCGGCTGCGTGGCCGATTCCCTGGAGATGGCGCGCTTCGGCGCCGCCCAGTCGGCACGGACCCTGGTTGTCTGCGGGGTTCGCTTCATGGGCGAGACGTCGAAGATCCTGAACCCGGAAAAACGGGTCGTCATGCCGGACCTCGGCGCCACCTGCTCCCTCGACGAAGGCTGTCCGGCCGATCAGTTCACCGCCTTCTGCGACGCCCATCCCGAGCACACGGTGGTGGTCTACGCCAACACCAGCGCCGAGGTGAAGGCGCGCTCCGATTGGGTCGTGACCTCGGGAATCGCCCTGCCCATCGTCAGCCACCTGGCGGCAGCGGGCAAGAAGATCCTCTGGGGTCCGGACCGTCATCTGGGCAGTTATGTGCAGCGGCTCACCGGGGCGGAGATGCTGATGTGGCCGGGTTCATGCGTGGTCCACGAAGAGTTCAAGGCGGTGGCGCTGGAGCGCATCCGCCGCCTCCATCCGGATGCGGCGGTCCTGGTCCATCCCGAATCGCCGGAGAATGTGATCGAGCAGGCCGACGTGGTCGGATCCACCACCGCATTGATCAAGGCCGTGTCAGAGCTGGAGAACAGGGAGTTTATTGTCGCCACCGATGGCGGCATCTTCTACAAAATGCAGCAGATGGCGCCGGACAAGCTCCTCATCGAGGCCCCAACGGCCGGTGAGGGGGCGACCTGCGTCAGCTGCGCCCACTGCCCCTGGATGGGGATGAATGCGCTGCAGAACCTGGAGCAGGTCCTCGACTCGGGTGAGAACGAGATCCATATCGATGAAGCGGTCCGAGTCCGCGCGGTGATACCGATCCAGCGCATGCTCGATTTCGCGGCGCAGCAGGGTATCGGGATGAAGGAGAAGGGTAATGCCTGAAGCCGATTGCCGCCCGGCTACCAGGGGGTGAAGGAGTTCATGAAGTCCATCGGGCGCCCCATCTGATTGATGTCGCGGCTCATGAAACCGGTGTTTACCGTCATTGTGCGTATGGCCTGATTCATGTCCGCGATATTCACCGTCATGTGACCCACACTCTGTTTCATGGCGCTCATGTCAACGGCCAAGGTGCCGATATTGCCGTCCATGGTGGCGATGTGTCGTTCCATACTGTCGATCTTCTTCACCAATACGGTGATCTGACCGGTCATGGTATTGATGTTCTGCGCCAGCTGCCCCATGTTCTCCGACATCGACTGCAGGTGCTCTTCCATGCGCGGATCCACCTGCTCGGTCAGGGTACGCATATCGGTGGTGACGTTGTAGATGAGATAGAATCCGGAGAGACCGAGCACCCCGACCACCACCAGCATGGGGTAGATCATCCGCTCCCAGCGGGACATGCTCTTGTCGAAGGACTTGAAGAAGTTGGTCAGGGTGATTTCAAGCTTGACCATCGCCTTCTGTTCCGGCGACAGATTCTTGTACTCGGGGGAGAAGGTGCGCGGATCTTTCTCAAACATAGCTTGAATATTTCTTTAGTAGTTAGCGAGACTCGAAATCACCACCCTGGACAAAGGGGGATCTCCCGACGCTGTTTTTTTTATAATATATTTATAATTATAGACGCCGCCATACCCCAATAGGGTATAAATCACCACTTTTTGATGTCTGAGCAAATAGCCCGTCCACCTCTGATTCGGGTAGATTTGCAAGCGCTAAACGAGTGTAATCCGCCGCCCATACAGCCATGACCAACTTTATACTCGAATATGAACTGTCGATCCGGCTCACGGCCTTTTTCACCGTCTTCGCCGCGATGGCGTCGTGGGAAGTGGCGGCACCCTGCCGCAAGCGGCGGTTTAAGCGGTCTCAGCGCTGGGTCGGCAATATCGGCATCGTGATCCTGAACAGCCTGCTGCTGCGTCTGCTGTTCCCTGCGGCGGCGGTGGGAATGGCAAGCTACACCGCGGAGAACGGCTGGGGCCTGCTGCATGCCATCGACCTGCCCCTATGGCTTGATATCCTGATCGCGATGCTGCTGATGGACATGGTGATCTACCTGCAGCATGTGATGGTGCACGCCGTGCCGATGCTCTGGCGCCTGCACAGGGTGCATCATGCGGATCCCGATTACGACCTCACCACCGGGGCGCGTTTCCATCCCATCGAAATCATTCTCTCCATGCTGATCAAGATCACGACTATCGCCGCTTTGGGTCCGCCGATCGTTGCGGTGGTCATATTCGAGGTGGTGTTGAACGGGATGGCGATGTTCAATCATGGCAACGTCAGGCTCCCCGCGCCCCTGGACAGGATACTGCGCTGGGCCATCGTGACCCCCGATATGCATCGCGTACACCACTCGGTGGAGCCCAATGAGACAAACAGTAATTTCGGCTTCAACCTTTCACTCTGGGACCGCTTGATGGGCACCTACCGCCAGCAGCCCCGATTGGGGCAACAGGGCATGGATATCGGCATCAGTTCGCTGCGAGACCCTAAAATGACGAACCGGCTCACGGGAATGCTGTGGATACCTTTTCTTCAAGACAAAGATGTCTACAGTATTAATAGGCGGCCCTGGAAGCGCGACCATGAACCTGGAGATGCCCAGCCATGACTGTTGATACCTATGATGTCTACTTCTCCGGTGCCATTATCAAGGATAGTGACCCGGCCGAGGTAAAACGCAAAATCGGCGCTGTATTCAAGCTGGAGGGCGAAAAACTGGATCGACTCTTCAGTGGTAAACCGATCCCGATCAAGCGGGGCGTCGACATGGACCGGGCAATCAAATTCCGCGTCACCTTTCGTGATGCAGGCGGTTTGGTGGATATCGTGCCCGCGGGCGAGCCCCCCCCGGCCCCCAAGCCGCCGCCTCGAACCACAAGCCGTCCGGCACCCTCAAGCGAAGCCTCAATCCCTGGTCGGGAAACGGCCGAATTGACCTTCGCGGACGGCCCCATGGAGCCGGTTGCCGGCTCGGACGAGGCGACGCCGATTGCCGTGCCGGATTACGAACTCTCATCTGTACAGGGCTTCGATCTGAGTGACTGCGCAGCAGAGGTAGAGGCCGCGGAGATACCCGATATCAGCGCCATGCAGATGGATAAGCCGGGTATCACCCTGGATGAAACCCCGGATCCGGAAGCCCTTGAAATCGATACCTCCGCGTTGATGCTGGACACCCCTGGCGTGACCTTGGTCGAAGAATCGCCGGCACAACCGCCCGACATCGATACCTCGGCGCTGGATGTGCTGCCGGCCAAACAGGGATCCCTGGAGGATTGTCAGAGACCCGTCGAACCGGCGCCCATCCCGAATATCGATCACTTGAAAATCGATCAACCGGAACAGGATTCAGGCCAAGGCCAGGATCAGAGCAAGGGCAAGGCCAAGTTCACCATAGCAGACGAGTAGCCCTGCACCGACTTGACCACGACAGAGCCGGCTGTTTCGACCCTGCATGCCGCCCCTGTCAGGGTCCGTTAACCCGAATCCGACCGGCCCCGGGAGGCACGGAACGGTCAAAAACCGAGATAGGTCTCGAGGGAAGACCGGGTCGCTTCGGAAAATCCCTCATCCTTCCCCCCCGTCGGGCGGCCGGTCTCCAGAATTCCCTCCATGGCGCCAAAGGCGCGTTCCGCGTAAAAGCGCAGCAAGAGACGCTCATTGTCATCACTCAACCAGAGATCGACCATATCATCACCCTTCCTTCCGCTCTCGCTGTCGACCTCCCACATCCTGACCCTGAAGGCGGGGCGGTTCCAGCCTGCGCGCACCAAGCGCTCCTGATCCACCTTGACCAGGTAGGCGTTGAGCTCCTTGCCGTTAAAGGTGGAGAAATTGATCTGTTTACCCGATTTCAGCGGCATGCTGCGCAGGCGGTGCAGAAAACTGATGTAATCCAATGCCTCGATACCCCCAATACTGACCTGATGGGCCTGCAGCAGGTTTTCCCACTGTTCATCGGAGAGTGCGGTTATGCCCTGCAGATTTTTCGGAGGCCGGCTGTTGCTGCCCGCCTGCAACTCCCCTGATTGATAGTGATAGGCCTCACCCTGGCTATGGTCAAACCACAACAACTCCTCCTTCTCCTCCCTTGTCTTCAACGACTTGACCGCTATCAGCGGGTGCAGTTTGTCGGCGTCGAGCCAGCTGCGGTAGTGCAGCCTCACGGGGTAGATCATCTCTGCCTTGCGATAGGGTTCTGTGGTGAGGTGAAGATCGGTAACGATGGCCGGATTTTCGTCAACCCTCCCCATCTCCTGCTCCACGGCCATGGTCATCTTGGCGATATTCATCTCAACAAAGCCGGTCACCAGACCGCGGAATTTCAGTGTGTACTCCAACTGTTCACCCAGCACGGGCGCCTTTGCCGCCAGGGCAATCCCGCTGAGCAGAATCCCCATTACCAGCAACAGGCCTTGAACCTGAAATCGCACCCTCATGCTATACCCTCCCCGGGCCAACCTGTTTGGTAATTGGTCGTCGCAGCCGTTTGGCATGTTTCTCGCATTATCTCAGATGTAGCATGAATCTCAGCTGAATGTGTCAATTTTCCGTCTCTAAGAGGAGTCAGTTTCATGGTCAGCCCCGTCAACAGCGACAAGCCCATCAACACGACAACAGAGCAGTCGGGGCGTTCACACGCAAGCCAGACAACAACCGAGACTGCCGCGGCGCAATCCAAGCAGCAGCCCCCCCAGCCCGCAACGGCGAACGCGCCAACCGTTGAAGTGGATCAGGCCCGCCGGCTTTATGATATAGAAAACAATCGTATAGAATCTTCAGAAACGCTATTGAAGACGCCAGAAGAGGCGCGCTCAATGATGCAAAGCATCGTGCAGCAAATTGCTGCATCGCCCGAGACCGCAGCCAAGGCCCAGGCAGCCAAGGCCTCAAAACCACTCTCCGCTATTCTGCAGAACGCACCCGCCTAGTCTCAAGCATAACAGGCCGACGGTCTGACGCCGGCACGCATGCGCGTGGATCCGCAATTCGACACCCCTGGATGCGGCTGGATTCTACTCTATGGATCCCCGCTGTCGCTTGCGGGTTCCAGGGAATTCTCCGCGACGGCCCGCTTGAGGCGGGAAATCTCCGCTTCCGGCCCGATCACAACCAGAATGTCACCCCCGTCGAGACGATGTGAAATACCGCTGTTTGCGAATATCAGCTCGCGGCCCAGCTCCAGATCGACCACCCCGATGATGATCAGGTTGAACAGACTCCCCAGCCCCAGATCGTTCAACATCGCGCCGTTGAGCCTGGAGTGATCGGGTATCTCTATCTCGGCGATATCGATATGTTTGCCGAACAGCGAGCTCTCCAGCATTTCGACCAGATAGGGCCTGGCAATCCGTTCATGCACCCGGTGCCCGCTGATCTCGTAGGGATCGATCACCTTGGTCGCTCCCGCCGCCATCAGGCGCTGACCCGAGGCGGCAGACTCACAGACAGCTATGATCTTGAGATCGGCATCCAGGGCCCGCGCGGAGAGGGTCAGGAAGAGATTGCTGGGCTCATCGGAAAAGAGGCAAAAAATCCTCTTCACCCATCTGCCGATGCCGATATCACGGAGTTTGTCATCGTTTTTGAAATCGACCACCGCCGCCTGCATCCCCTTCGCCAGCAGCGCGCCGACCTCATCCAGGTCGTCGCTGTAGAGATAGACCTCGATGCCCCGCTCCGCCAGCTGCATGGCAACCTCCTGGCCCAGTGCACCGCAACCGAAGATCAGGGTATCGAGCCGACTCATCAGAGCGTCCCCCTTTCCAGGCAGTCGCGGAAATGGACCACGCTGTATTCATGTCCCAGCAATACCAGAAGGTCATCCTTCTCGAGGATGAAACTTTTACCTGGATTGAAGAAGAATCGGCGTCCCTGCAGATCGTAGTTGGCATGTTCTTCCGCGCTACCGCTATCCCGTTCGCGAATCACCCCGAATGGGGTCAGCTTGCGCCTGGTGAAATCGACACTCTCCAGGCTGCGCCCGACCAGGACACACTCATCCTTGATGCGTACCGCCTCGATCCCCTCATGGGATTGGCCGGTCAATAGACCGTAAACCGCCTCGAAGGCGACCGGTTGCCCCGCGTACTCGGCCGCAATCAGGCCGAATACCTCGTAGGGGGTGACGCAATAGCTGGCGCCGGCGCGATAGAGCTTGGAGACATTCTCCCGATGGTTGGCGCGGGAGATGATCTCGATATCCGGATTGACCTGTCTCGCGGTCAAGGTGATATAGACATTGACCACATCATCACCGGTCAGACAGAGCAGGCGCTGGATGCGTTTATCGATGCCCAGGCTCAACAACAGCTCGGTATCCTCGCCATCGCCGACCACCGCCAGGTGGCCCGGCTTTTTTTTCGCGATGCGCACATTCTCCTCCACCGGATCGACCACCACAAAACTGCGTCTGTCCGCCGCCATGCGTTCGGCGACAACCTGGCCAACCCGCCCATATCCGCAGATCAGGGTATCGATGCGTTTGCGCTCGATCTCCGAATAGATGCGATGGGCGCGGATCTCATGGATCTTCTCGCCAAAGGCGGAGACGATAATGGAGGTAAAGAAGGAGATCACACCCAGTCCGGCAATGATCAATACCAGGGTAATGACCCTCCCCTCGGTGGTGTTTGGCGTGATGTCGCCATAGCCGACCGTGGACATGGTTACCAAGGCCCAGTAGACACTGTCAAAAAAACCCGTTATCTGAGAATCCTGTTGATCGGCCTCGAAAAAGAAGATCGCGGTGGCGGCGGTGAAGGTGATGAAGGCCATGAAGATGAACAGGGTCACCAGTTCGATCCGCTTCTCCGAAAGCACCTTGACGAATTCACTGATGCTGCGGGTGTAGCGGAACAGTTTGAAGAGGCGAAAGAGGAGAAAGATGCGCAGGAAGCGCAGCGGTCGATAGCTCGGAATAATCGCCAGCAGGTCGATAATCGCCAGCGGCCGGATGACATACTTCAGTTTACCCAGCAGCGCATGCGACAGCGCCGGCCAGAGATCGAAGGGTTGATTGATGAACTCCGCCCGCTCGTAGCGTTCCAGGATCACCTTGTGGCTGTCGTTGAAGATCCAGAAACGCAACAGATATTCGACGATGAATATCCCCACGGCGACCATCTCGATCAGATCACCAACGGTTCCCAGGTCATTCTTCACTTCATAGATGAGCAGCCATACCGTGGTCAACACGAGCAGGATCATGAAGATGTCGAAATAGGGTCGGATCGGCGCCTGCGGATTCTCGAGCAGATTGTAGACCGCCTGTTTGACCCCCGTGTAGCGGGAGGAACCCTGCATGGCATAGCACTGCTTGATGACGCGACGGGAGAATGACATATGACGAGGCTGTTTACCGATTACGATTCCAAAATATGGCCTGAATTCATCGCTTCCGGCGGAAGCGGGTCAGGACTTTGGAGTTATATCGGCAGATCTGAAAAAACCTGGAGTTGCGGGGGGTTTAGGGACGCCCCGGGGATGCCGACTCCAGCTCGATGCGTTCGCTGTTGGCCACATTCACCTCCCTGCCGTCGAGGGTGATGAAATGACGCTCCTCGATGTCGCCTCGACGCGCCTGGTAACTCACACTCCGCCCTGTCTGGGTGTCGACCACGGTGACGGTCACCACCCGGGCCAGGTCCCGCCACTGGGTGTAGAGGAAGAATCCGCTGCCGAGCAGCAGCATCACCAGCAACAGATATGCCCCCCATTTCAACAGGGGATTCCGGGCAGGCCTTGGCGCCTCGTCGGCGCGGCCTTGATGGGATATCGCCTGCATTCGCTGCTGCCTGTTTCTGACCACCAGCCAGGCGATGGCGATGACCGTCAGGGTGAGTATCAATTTCATTATCATGGCGGCTAAACCCTATCACGCGGATGCGGTGAGGCCAATCTCGAATAACTGCGCTTGCAGCTTCGGTAGTGATCGATTTACTATCTTCTCTTATGTTAAACAGACTCAACCTCTGCACCCTTATCTGCATCCTCACGTTCATCGGCTGCACTCAGCCCAACGAACCGACCATCACCCTCTCCCGTGCCGTGCAGATCGGCGATATCGATCAACTGGAGCGCAATATCCATTGGAACGCCGATATCGACAAGCCCGGAGCGGATGGTCAAAGCCCGTTGCATGTGGCTGCTTCCAAGGGAAGCCTGGTAATGACCAAGATCCTGGTGAAGAACGGCGCCGACCTGGAGGTCGCCGATCACCAGGGCCATACGCCCCTGCTCAAGGCCCTGATTGCACGCAACACCATCGTTGCCGACTTCCTGTTCAAGAGCGGCGCCATGCTCGATCCGAATGGCGCCCTGCACGAAACCGCGAAGCTGGGCAGCGCCGACAGGGATGTAATCGGATTCCTCCTGCGCCAGGGCGCAACACTTGATAATACAGACGCCGAGGGTAATACTCCCCTCCATTCCGCGGTCCTCAATGATCAGCGGGTGGTGGTGAAGTACCTGGTCAACCGGGGAGCCAGCCTGGATATCCGCAATAGCGCGGGACAGAGTCCGCTGGCGGTGGCGATTGAGCGTAACAATCAGGATATCGTCAGAATTTTACGGCAGTTCGGCGCCAGTGAAACTCGCTGAACAGCGATTTTCTTCCATTCAAATTTAGGATTATCAATCAACATGGCAGCAACACCTGAAGAACTCAGTGTAACCTACACCGAGGACGGCATAGATGTCGTCAAGGAGCTGGACAAGGTCGTACTCTCGAAGGGAGCATGGACAACGATCATCTTCCGTTACCAGGATTGGGACCGGGCCAAGCAGACCTATGGCGCAGATAAATTCACCATCCGGCGCTACCAGAAGCGGGGCGGTGAATATATGCAGAAAAGCAAGTTCAATATCTCCAGCAAGGACCAGGCAAAAGGTATCATCGATGCCCTGCAGAAGTGGACCGGAGAGTAACGTCAACACCACCCTTTACTGAACCAAGCGTAGATGTAGAGTGCGGCTTGCCGCACCATCTCCATCTGATCAGAGATCGATTCGAATAAAATCGGTACACTGTCGATTCTTCAGAAGAACGCCGCTCGCGTTGGTTTATGGTGCGGCGAGCCGCATCCTACATTTTGACGGTCTTTGTATGTAAATCCTATTCGGGAGCAATCTGCTCGGCCCAGGCCAGCAACTGGGCGATCAGCGCCTGTCTCTCGACGTCGAGCTGCTGGTCCGTTTCCAGGCTATCCAGCTTCGCAAGGTATTCGTCCAAGGTGATGCTGCCGCCGCCATCGGCATCGAGTAGTCTGGCCTTGCGATACTCCTGCCATCGCTGTTGCTCTTCCTCTGAGAGCAGCTCTGGCCAGTTTCTCGCGCGATACCTGAACAACATCTCGGGCAGGCGGCCATCGTCGAAGACCAGTGGGAAGTGCGCCAGGGAAGCGGGATCCGTCGCTATAATCTGATCCATGCGTTTTCGGTCATCGCGGGTAAAGAAGCCACCACTGTAGAGCGCCTGGTCGGGGTCGGTGACCGGGTCGAACTGCACTTTCTGATGCACACTCCTGATCTTTTTCGACAAGCCCGGCACGGCAAGCAGTTGACGCCGATAACCCTCGCCCTGTTCGACATCGATATGCCAACGCTTCGCCGCCGCATCCGTCAGGGTGGAGAGCGGTACCACAACCGGGCATTTGTTGATATGAACCGTCTTCAGCGGAATACGTTCTACCCCCTCCGGCAACGCTGCGGCGGGTGTGAACAGGCGCTCATGAATCTCCTCTTCCGAGAGCTCGAGCAGCGGGGCGGGATCGTAGCGGAGATCATAGACAATCACACCATTGGGATTGGTCGGGTGCTTCGCCAAGGGCACGACCATGGCGATGCAGCCACGGGCCGCGGAGTACATCGATGAGACATGCAGCACCGCCTCCCGCCGCTGCAGATTGAGACGGTCGGCAATGGTGTTTTTTTTGCGGCTCCTGAACAGGTAGTCATAGAGCTTGGGCTGGCGCTCTCTTATCAAGCGGGCCAAACCGATCGTGGCATGGACATCGGAAAGCGCGTCATGGGCCGATTCATGGGAGATGTTGTTGGCGGCGCTGAGCACCTCGAGACGGAAACTGGTGACCCCCTCCTCGTTTTGCGGCCACTCGATACCCTCCGGCCTCAGGGCATGGGTCAGGCGGACCATGTCGATGATGTCCCAGCGGGATGAGCCGTTCTGCCACTCCCGGGCATAGGGATCGTAGAAGTTTCGATAGAGGGTGTTGCGGGTCACCTCGTCGTCAAATCGAATCGTGTTGTAGCCGACGCCGCATGTCTCCGGCTTAGCGAGTTCTTGATGAATCCTGTTTATGAATTCCGCTTCGATCAGGCCTTCCCGGGATGCCTTTTGCGGGCTGATGCCGGTCACCAGGCAGGCTTCCGGTTGCGGCAGCATATCGTCACTCGGCCTGCAGTAGATCACCAGCGGATCGCCGATCGGGTTGAGTTGCCCATCGGTGCGCACACCCGCGAACTGGGAAGGCCTGTCCCTGCGCGGATCTGCACCCCAGGTCTCGTAGTCATGCCAATAGAAACTGAAGGTCATAATAAAATCCACAAATGAACGCTAATAAAACCTCATTACAAAACTTGATCAAGCCGTAGGGTGGGGCCCTGCCCCACCAATAAACCAACAACGAGACCATTCGGTGGGGCAGGGCCCCACCCTACCCTTTCGGCTAAATATGAAGCAGGCGTAGGGTGCGGCAGGCCGCACCCTGCACGATAGAAGCGCCGAGCTGAATCAACAAAACTCCATTTGCGTTCATTGTCGTTCATTTGCGGACTCCATTCTTCAATTCAAATCCATCAACACCCGAATGTGGGCCTCCACGCTGCGGGCCAGGGCGTGGGGTTCATAGCCCCCCTCCAGCACCGAGACAATCCTGCCTTCGGCATACTTGTCCGCCACTGCCTTGATCTGTTCCGTAACCCAGCGGTAGTCCATCTCCGTCAGGCTGACCCCCGACATGTCGTCCTCGATGTGGGCATCGAATCCGGCGGAGACGAACAGCATCTGCGGTTTGAAGTGGTCCAGCGGCGGCAGCCAGTGATCGGTCACGGCCTGGCGGAATTCAGCGCTCTTGGCGGTCGCCTCCAGGGGCGCACAGATAATATGGTCGGGACTCTCTTCAATGGCCGTATAGGGGTAGAAGGGGTGTTGGAATGTGGAACAGACGATCACCCTTCGATCATGGCGAAAGATATCCTCACTGCCGTTGCCATGATGGACGTCGAAATCGAGTATCGCGACCCGCTCCAGACCGTACACCTCCATCGCATGGGCGGCGCCCAGCGAGGCGTTGCCGTAAACGCAAAAACCCATGGTACGCATGCGTTCCGCATGGTGGCCCGGCGGCCTTACGCTGCAAAAGGCGTTCGCCAAACCCTCCTGCATGACCAGGTCCACCGCCTTGATAACGGCGCCGGCCGACCTTTTTGCCGCTTGCAGGCTCTGCGGACTGACCACGGTATCGGGATCGAGATGGGCGTGACCGCTTTGCGGCATCAACTTCTCGACCTGATTGAGGTAGGCCTCGTCATGACAGCGTAACAACTGCTCCCTGGTCACCTCCGGGGCATCATAGTGACGTAAAAAATCATACAGTTGCGCAGCCATCAATCGATCATCGATCGCCTGCAGACGGGCGGCGTTCTCAGGATGCCCCACCCCGGTGTCATGCAACAGGCAGTCGGGGTGAGTTATATAGGCGGTCTTCACTCTCCAAGCCTCATTTACCAGATTCTATTTAGCCAAGTAATACTCAGTATAAATCTTTTATAATTCGCAACTTAGTTAAAGAAATTGTCATTATAAAAAGTTAAAATTCAACTCTGCTCCGCCGCTACATTAGAGTGAATCCACCGGCACTCTCTTTAACGGTGCTGTAACAGACCCATACTCTGACTTAATTGAGTATTCAAGGACATCATACTCTATATCATCACCCTAAGTTCAGCAGGCCGTAGATCATGCAATCACACTATTTGACGCCTCTCTTCTCCCCTAAAAGCATCGCCATGTTTGGTGCCAGCGACAGGAAAAATTCGGTGGGCGAGGTGGTATTCAGAAACCTCAAATCCGCGGGATTCAAGGGTGAGATATATCCCATCAATCTGAAGCACGACAAGGTGCAGGGGGTGAAGGCCTACAAGTCGATCGAAGCGGTGGGCAAGGCCGTCGATCTGGCGGTCGTCGCCACCCCGGCGCAAACCATACCGGCGATCGTGCAGGCCTGTGGCGAGCATGGGGTCAAGGCGATGATCGTGCTCTCCGCCGGTTTTCGTGAAACAGGCGCCACCGGACGCCGCCTGGAAGACAAGACAGTGGAGCTTGCGAAGGAGTATGGAATACGCTTCATCGGCCCCAACTGCCTTGGACTGATTAGGCCGGATCAAGGCATCAACATCACCTTCGGCAACAACAATGCCAGCGCGGGCAACCTGGCGCTGGTCTCCCAGTCCGGGGCGATCTGCACCGCCATTCTCGATTGGGCCGAGGTCAACGAAGTCGGTTTCTCCACCGTAATTTCCACCGGTATCGGCGCCGATCTCGATTTTGGCGACTACCTCGACTACCTGGTCTCAGATCCCAGGACCGACAGCATCCTGCTCTACGTGGAGGGGATCAAGAATGCGCGCCGCTTCATGAGCGGCTTGCGGGCGGCGGCGCGCATCAAGCCGGTCATCGTACTCAAGGTCGGACGCCATGCGGCGGGCGCGGAGGCCTCCATGTCCCACACCGGCGCCCTGGTCGGCAGCGACGAAACCTTTGAGGCGGCACTCTCCCGATCGGGGGTGCTGCGGGTGGAGACAGTCTCCCAGCTCTTCTCCGCCGCCAAGGCGCTCTCTTCCCGCTATCGGGTCTATGGCGACAGGCTGGCGATCATCACCAATGGCGGCGGCCCCGGGGTCATGGCCGCTGACCGCGCCTCCGACCTCAATATCGAGCTCGCGGAATTCAACGACGATACCATCGAAAAGCTCAACAAGGCCCTGCCGGATGTCTGGTCCCACGGCAATCCCGTCGACATCATCGGCGACGCGCCGCCGGAGCGCTATCGCGCCGCAATCGATACCTGCCTCAACGATCCCGGCGTGGACGGCACCATCGTCATCCTGACCCCTCAGGCGATGACCGAGCCGGAAGAGGTGGCAAAGGCCCTTATCGGCCTGGCGGACCACCACAAGAAGCCGATCCTGACCAGTTGGATGGGCGGAACCCAGGTGGAGAGCGCCCGCAAGCTCTTCAACAACGCCAAACTACCCACCTTCCGCACCCTGGAAAACGCCGTCGATGCCTTCTCCTACCTCTCTTCCTATCAGAAGAACCAGCGGCTGTTGCTGCAGACACCGGCAAAGAGTTCCCGGCGCCACATCGAACCCGATACCGAGGGCGCGAGGCTGATCATCGAGAGTGCGCTGTCGGAGCAGCGCAAGGTATTGAGCGAACCCGAATCCTTCGCCCTGCTCGGTGCATTCCGCATCAATGCGGTACGCAACGGCATCGCCCGCTCCGCGAACGAGGCGCTGATCCTCGCCGAATCGATCGGCTTCCCGGTGGCGATGAAGATCTACTCCCCCGATATCTCCCATAAATCCGATGCCGGCGGCATACGTCTCAACATCAACAACGCCCAGGTGGTGCGCAGCACCTACCGCGACCTGATCGAACAGGTCAAGGAGAGCCGCCCCGAGGCGAGGATCGAGGGTGTCACCGTCGAGCAGATGTACCAGAGCCCGAATGGCCGCGAGCTGCTGATCGGCATCGTGCGCGATCCGGTCTTCGGCCCGGTGATCAGCTTCGGCAGCGGCGGCACCGCGGTCGAGGTGATGGGCGACTCGGCGATTGCCCTGCCGCCGCTCAACCGTCGCCTTGCCAGCGATCTGATCGACCGCACCAAGGCGGCCAAGCTGCTGGGCCAGTTCCGCCACATGCCCCCCTCCAACCGCGAGGCCCTGATCGATGTGCTGCTGCGGGTCTCCACCATGGCCTGCGAACTGCCCTGGATACAGGAGATGGACATCAACCCGTTGATCGTCGACGACAGGGATGCGGTGGCGGTGGATGCCCGTATCCGGGTCGACTTCCCGCGCCCATCCACCGACCCCTACAACCATCTGGCGATCCATCCCTATCCGGTCAACCTGGTCAACCGCACCCAGCTGCCCAACGGCACCAATATCGTGATCAGGCCGATTCGCCCGGAGGATGCCGACCTGGAGCAGAACTTCACCCGCCAGCTCTCCGACGAGGCCAAATATTTCCGCTTCATGAGCTCAATCCAGGAGCTGACCCCGGAGATGCTGACAAGATTCACCCAGATCGACTACCACAACGAGATGGCGCTGATCGCCGTCACCGAGGAGGGCGATCACGAGATCGAATTGGGGGTGGCCCGCTATGTGACCAATCCCGACAGGAAGAGCTGCGAATTCGCCCTGGTGGTATCCGATCAGTGGCAACGCCAGGGCATAGGCCACAAGCTGATGCATCAGCTGATGGAGGTCGCCCGCGACCGCGGCCTGGAAAAGATGGAGGGCGAGGTGTTGAGCAACAATTTCAAGATGCTCGACCTGATGAAGTCGCTCTACTTCCACATCACGACTTCGCCGGATGACAACAGCATCAAGCAGGTTGGAATCGATTTGTGAAATGAATTTTGAATTGAAAGAGTTCGCTTCGCTCACGCTTTTTTATTTCTTGAGTCTGACAAACCCTAGGGGAAGAGAGAATTAAAAAAAGCGTGTGGGGTGCGGCAAGCCGCACCCTACACCTTTAATAAAAAAGCCGCTCTGTTCGACAACAGAACGGCTTTTTTTTACAACCTGTAAAAAGGTTGGGGTTAGATCTTCTCTTTGATCCGAGCGGCTTTGCCGGTGCGGCCGCGCAGGTAGTAGAGTTTGGCCCGGCGGACATCGCCGCGACGGGTTACCTTGATCGAGGCCACGGTGGGGCTGTAGGTCTGGAACACACGCTCGACACCCTCGCCGTGGGAGATCTTGCGCACGGTGAATGCCGAGTTGAGGCCGCGGTTGCGCTTGGCGATGACGATGCCCTCGAAGGCCTGCAGGCGCTCGCGCTGCCCCTCCTTGACCCTGACTTGAACCACAACTGTATCACCGGGGCCAAAATCGGGGACTTCACGCCCCATCTGCTCGGCTTCGAGATCTGCGATGATATTGCTCATGGTCTATTGCTCCTCTGTCTGCTCCGCGTCTCCCGACGCAGCAATGATTTCTGCCAATAACTTCTCTTCTTCCGCCGACAGCTCGCGGCTGCGCAACAGATCGGGGCGTCTCTCCAGGGTACGCTTCAGCGCCTGCTGCAGTCGCCAGCGACGAATGACGTCGTGGTTGCCACCCTGCAGCGGCGACGGTACCGTCATGCCGTCGATCTCGTCCGGACGGGTATAGTGCGGACAATCCAGCAACCCATCCATGAATGAATCCTGTTGTGCGGAATCGGCATCGCCCAGGGTGCCGGGGATCAGCCGTATCACCGCATCCAACACCACCATCGCGGCCAGCTCACCGCCGCTCAAAACATAGTCGCCGATGGACCACTCCTCGTCCACATAGCGATCGACGATGCGCTCATCGATACCTTCGTAACGACCCGCTATCAACAGCAAGGGTTGCCCTGATTCAGCGACTGCCCTTGCGCGCTGCTGGTCGAACCGCAACCCTTGCGGGCTCAGATGGATTACCCGTGCCCCCGGGGATGCGTTCAGCGCCGACTCGATAGCCTGCTGCAGCGGCTGGTACTTCATCACCATGCCCGGCCCACCGCCGTAGGGGCGGTCGTCCACGGTGCGATGCACATCCTCTGTATAGTCCCGCGGATTCCAGAGTTCAATCTCCGCCAGGCGGCGTCCGATCGCTCTTGCCACCACGCCCTCCCTGGTCAGGGCGTCAAACATGGCCGGCATCAGCGTGACCAGGTCGAAACGCATCAGAACTCAGGATCCCAGTCCACGAGAATCCGCCCCTGTTCCAGATCCACCTCCCGTATGGCCAGACCCGTGGTATAGGGTATCAGCCGTTCGCGCTCGCCGCGGACCACCATCACATCGTTGGCCCCGGTCTCGAAGAGGTGCGAGACCACGCCCAATTCGATCCCGTCGAGGTTCACCACCCGCAGTCCCTGCAGGTCTGTCCAGTAGTATTCACCGGGTTCCAGCGCCGGCAGCTGTTCTCGCTGCACGGCAATGTCGCAGTCGATCAGGGGTGCCGCAAGGTCCCGATCGTCGATCCCCTCCAGCTGGACGACCACCCCTCTACCCTGACGGTGACCGGCAGCCACCCGGTAGTGCCGCCAACCGCCGCCCTGCCTGAGATACCAATCCCTATAGCGGGTGATTCCCTCTCTCGGCGAGGTATGGGAGTAGATCTTTAGCCATCCCCTGACACCAAACAGGCCAGAAACCCGGCCCATTGTTATCAATTCGTCTTGTGGCATCGTCGCCGTCCCTCCGCAAGGCTCACAGCCGGGACGGGAGACCGATTATCAGGCCGCCTCTTTCGCCGCCTGTTTCAGCAGAGCCGCCACCCGCTCGCTCGGTTTCGCACCCTTTGAGATCCAGTGCTCCACCCGGGCCTGGTCGATACGCAGCCCATCTTCGCCGCCAACCGCGACTGGATTGAAGAACCCGAGTCTTTCGATATAACGACCGTCGCGCGCATTGCGGCTGTCGGTCACCACAATGTGGTAAAAGGGCCGCTTTTTCGCGCCCGTTCTGGAAAGGCGTATGGTTACCATGATGTATCCTTAGAAATTCGCTAACACACCGGAACCTGCCGGCGGGAAACGGCGTATTATAACCAACTTTGGCCCGAAGTGAAGAGAGAAAATAATTTTGAATTTTGAATTATGAATTTTGAATTGAGGTGTTCGCTGCGCTCACATCCTTTATAGAATTAAGATGTGCGCGAAGCGCACGCCACCAATTCAAAATTCATAATTCAAAATTCAAAATTAATTCAAAGTCTTAGGTCAGAACGGAAACCCCCCACCCCCCGGCGGCATCCCCCCGCCCGGAAACTTCCCCGCCATCCCCCGCATCATCTTCTTCATGCCTCCGCCCTTCATCTTTTTCATCATTTTCTGCATCTGCATGAACTGCTTGAGCAGCTTGTTCACATCCTGCACCTGGGTGCCGGAGCCGGCGGCGATGCGCCGCTTGCGCGACCCCTTGATGACCGCCGGAAACGACCGCTCATGGGGGGTCATGGAGTTGATGATCGCGATCAGCCTGCCGACCTCCTTGTCGTTGACCTGGTTCTTCACATGGTCGGGGATCTCTCCCATGCCCGGCAGCTTGTCCAGCAGTCCGCTCATGCCGCCCATGTTGGCCATCTGCAGCATCTGCTCGCGGAAATCATCCAGGTCGAAACCCTTCCCCTTTTGCAGCTTCTTCGCCAGCTTGGCCGCCTTCTCCTGATCGACCTTGCGGCTCACCTCCTCCACCAGGGTCAGGACATCGCCCATACCCAGGATGCGCGAGGCGATCCGGTCGGGATGAAAGGGCTCGAGGGCGTCGCTCTTCTCACCCACGCCGATGAACTTGATCGGCTTGCCTGTGATCTGGCGTATCGACAGCGCCGCGCCGCCCCGGGCGTCGCCATCCGCCTTGGTCAGGATCACCCCGGTCAGCGGCAGGGCGTCGTTGAAGGCCTTGGCGGTGTTCGCCGCATCCTGGCCGGTCATGCTGTCGACCACGAACAGGGTCTCCACCGGATCGAGGGCCTGGTGGAGCTGCTTGATCTCCCCCATCATCTCCTCGTCCACATGGAGTCGGCCGGCGGTATCGACGATCAGTACGTCGGCGAATCCCTTGGCCGCCTCCTTGAGCGCTCTCTCGGCAATGGCCAACGGCCTTTCATCGCCGGTGCTGGGAATAAAGTCTACTCCCACGTCCCGGGCCAGGGTCTGCAGCTGGTCGATCGCCGCCGGCCGGTAGACGTCGCAGCTGACCACGGAGACCTTCCTCTTTTCGTTCTGCAGCAGCCAGCGCCCGAGCTTGGCGACGCTGGTGGTCTTACCCGAACCCTGCAATCCGGCCATCAGGATCACCGCCGGAGGCTGCGCCGCCAGATCCAGGGCCTCGTTGGCCTCGCCCATCACCTGGATCAATTCGTCATTGACGATCTTGATCAGGGTCTGGCCGGGGGTAAGGCTCTTCATCACCTCCTCCCCCGTCGCCTTCTGCTTCACCTGGTCGATGAACTCACGGACCACCGGCAGGGCGACATCGGCCTCCAACAGCGCCATGCGCACCTCGCGCATGGTCTCCTTGATATTGTCTTCCGAGAGTCGGCCCTGACCGCGTAGATTGGTGAGGACCTTGCCCAGTCGTTGAGTCAGATTGTCAAACATGGCTTTCCTGGTGGGTGTCGTCTGCAGCGAAGAGGGGGGAGACCCGGCAGTGGCCGCCGGATCGATGCTTCACGGTTTGTCATCGAGTGGGGAATAGTATACCAGTCCCTTTGAAATCACCGCCATCACTTTCACAGCGACCTGAAAATATGCGAATATCGCGGCAGATTCCCATCGGCTGGGGCCTGTTAACACTGAAAGAGAAGGATTTACCGGATCGTGATCGCCACCCTCGCCATTGCCGCCTATCTTGCCGCCGGCCTGATCCTGGCGTTTCGCCTGTTCCGCAATCAGGAGGGGACAAGGCTGCCCCGCGCCCTCGGCCTGGCTGTCGGCTTTCTCGGGGTGGCGCTCCACGCCATTCCGCTCTATCAAAACCTGGTCTCCTCCTCCGGCATCAACATGGGGGTCTTCAACGCCCTGTCGCTGATCGCCTGGACCATCACCCTGCTGCTGCTGGTCTCCAGCATCAGCAAGCCGGTTGAAAACCTGGGTATAGTGATCATGCCGATCGCGGCGCTCGCCCTCTACCTGGAGGGCCGTTTCCAGACCGTCCATTTCATCACCGATCAGGTCTCCAGCGGACTGACCCTGCATATCCTGGTCTCCATGCTCGCCTACAGCCTGTTCACCCTGGCCAGCGTGCAGGCAGTGCTGCTGGCCATTCAGGACCACCACCTGCGCCAGCGCCATCCCGGGGGCTTCATCCGCGCCCTGCCCCCGCTGCAGACCATGGAGAGCCTGCTGTTCGAGATGATTGCCGTGGGTTTTGTCCTGTTGAGCCTGGCCCTGCTCTCCGGCTTCGCCTTTCTGGAGAATATGTTCGAGCAGCGGCTTGCCCACAAGACGGTGCTTTCGATCATCGCCTGGTTCGTCTTCGGCACCCTGCTCTGGGGGCGTTACCGGTTTGGCTGGCGGGGACAGATGGCCCTGACCTGGACCCTCAGTGGCTTTGTGGTGTTGATGCTGGCCTATTTCGGCAGCAAGGTGGTCATTGAGCTGATTCTCGGCTGAAGCCGGCGATCCGGGGCAGGACGGACTGAGTCCTGAGACGAATACTACTTAACATAAGACGAATTTTCAGGATGTTCGTCATTCCGGCGCATGCCGGAATCCAGGTATACCGCTGTCATCAAGCATTCTGGATCCAGGCATGCGCCGGGATGACGGTGGTTCTTTGCTTAAGTAAGTGCCCTTCAGTCCTGAGACTGTTTCCGATAGGCCTGGATCGCCTCCTTCCCGAGCCTCACCCTTTTGCCGTCCTCCATGACTGCGTCTCTGGCCTCTTCGCAGATCGCCACCGTGCGCTCGTTGAGCGCGAGGATCTGCTCAATCCTCTCCTCGAAGACCCTGTCTCTGATCAGTGCGGGATCGTTGAAGATCGATTCCAGGAGCTGCATCCGCCGCTGGTCCAGCTGTTGCAGTTCAGACCACTGTTTCTCCCCGGCGAGGCGAAAGATATCCTGGCTCAACTCCAATGCCTGTTTAAGATCCCGCTCGAGCTGAGGCACAAGGCGCTCCTTGAGAAATGGGGTGTCGCTGGGGATGTTATGGGTTTTTCACCACATCCTTGATGTTGCCGGCATTCTGAATGGCATCCGGCATGGCGTCCCAGGCGGTTTTGATCTCTTTGAGCAGGGATGCCACTTCATCGAGGGCCTCGATGTCCTGGTGGATGTTGGCCTCGAACAGGCGCCGGATCATGTAGTCGTAGAGCATATCGAGGTTGTTGGCGATCTCACCGCCCTGTTCAAAATCGAGGGCGCCGCGGAGGGCGTCGATGACGGAGATGATCCAGTTGATCTCATTATGCCTCGCCTCATGCTCCTTTCGCTGGATCGACCCCTTTGCATTGGAGATGCCGTCCAGGGCGCCGCCCATCAGCATCTGCACCAGCCGAAAGGGGGTGGCGTACATGGCTTCGGATGAAGCTGCTTGACGATAACTGTTTATTGCTGAGTTACTAACCATTATTAGACCTTCAAGCTGTTCGGGTTAAGCCATTATTGCGCAACATCAGCTGTTCTGTATGGATGACAGCTGACTGGTGAGAAAGCTGCTGGTACTCTGCAGTATAGCAACGGTCTGATCCAGTGCCGTAAACTGCTCCACCAACATCTTCTCATAGGAGACCAAATGGAGCTCCTGCCGCTCGATCTGATTCTGCAGGGTGTCCATTTGACTATTCAAACTCTCATCCTTGGCGTCGATCACACCGCCGGTATCGAGCAGCAGATCGGCGTAGGTATGGAAACGGTTCGCAAACCCGGTGGTTGCATCGGTCAGAATCTGCGATACCCGGTCGAAGTCGTTGATCAGCGCGTCCGCCAGTTCGCTGCTGTCGAGGGAGATCACCCCTTC
The DNA here is from genome assembly GCA_003058495.1 of gamma proteobacterium symbiont of Ctena orbiculata. Classification (GTDB taxonomy): domain Bacteria; phylum Pseudomonadota; class Gammaproteobacteria; order Chromatiales; family Chromatiaceae; genus Thiodiazotropha. Next base: position 164,236 of record QBVC01000024.1, read on the forward strand.
CCTGTCCCGGGTGATACCGATCTCGAACAGGTAGGCGGGCGCCGCATCCACGGTCGCTGTCTGGTTGAGGATATCGACAAAGCCCTGGCGCATTCTGCGCAGGCTGCTGTCGCGCCCCAGAGAGCTTACCTCCATGGCGTCGAACTCATCCATGATCGTATTGTAGGCATCGACGAGGCTCTGGATCCTCTCCTCAATCGCGGTGTTGTCCCGGGTGATACCGATCGAGGCGCTGCCTGCGCCGACCAGTTCGATGGTTACCCCTGAAATGGCCGCGGTCACCGAATTCGATGCACTGGTGACGGTGAAGCCATCGATATAGAGCAGGGCGTCCTGGGCCGTCTCCACCTGTTCCGCCAGGCCATCGCCACCGGCACCGATGAAGAACAGCCTGGAGAGACCGGTGTCATTGCTATGGCTGCCGTCGCTATCCGTAAAGCTGACCGCGATGGCATTCGCCGCGCCGGTATCCCGGCTGGTCAGGATCAGACGGCTGCCGCCGCTCTCGTTGAGGATGGTGGCTGAAACACCGGGATTGTCAGCGGCGCTGTTGATGGCATCGCGCAGACCCGCCAGGGTGTTGTTGCTGGCATCGACGGTCAGATCCATGGTCGACCCGTCGACGGTGATCGACAGGGTGCCGGTACCGACCGCGGTGTCGCTGTCGGTATAGGCCGAGGAGGCCAGCTTGTCACCGCTTGCCAGGGTGTCGACAACGATGTCATAGCTCGATACCGCGGCGTTTTCGTCGGCGCTCACGGTCAACACGGATTCATCCGTCGTAGTGGATGAGAAAACGGCAAGACCGGTGGCCGTGGTCAACTGCTCCACGGTGGACTTGAAGGAATCGATAGCACTCTTGATCAA
>QBVC01000025.1 GCA_003058495.1 gamma proteobacterium symbiont of Ctena orbiculata
TCATGTACGCCAATGGCAGTAATGTCGTTAACCAACAGACATGGTCGGGTGCCGCCGGCGATGACAGCATGGACTATGCGGAGTCCCAGCCATACTTTAATGATCAACTCATGGTAGATGTCCCCTGTGGAATAAGTGGATTCAGTACCTGCCGTGAAAAGGGAGAAGATGCGCACGAAGATAGGACCCTCATGGGAGTAATCCACCTTGAAGACGAGTTGGTGCCAACACTGGAAATAGACACTTATCAGGAGTGGCTGCAGGTACATTACGGACTTGATATTCAGTTTTCAGAAGCCGATCCGTCCCGGATTAATCAGCCCTAGTAGGTGCACAAGGATAGCAATTGATGAGAAAAATACTGTGCCTGACACTAATAGTGATTACGACCTTGGGCCATTGTGGCTGCAGCAATTTTCTGTATGTGGTGCGCGCAGCGAACTATGGAGAGTATGGTGTAATTCTGAAACAAATGGATACCACCATGAGTTATTCACGTATTCACCCCGGAATTCCCGGTGTTCGAGATGACATAGCGGTTATGAATCGTTTTGTGGGTTATGCAAAAACACTCCCTGATAAAGTGGAGATTGAGTGGCAGTTAGCAGAGTTGAGCGATTGTAAAAGAATTATCAAACATAAGTCATTTGTACATAAAACAAAGGATGAAAAAATTTATACGAGAAAAGCAGGTTGTACATGGAGTCCTTTGGAAAACAAGGTCTACCGCAAAGTGATTGACCTGACTGAGGTAAGGCAAAGCGAAGATGCGAAGATGGCGAGCAAAACCATTCGTATAGGTAGCAAACGAAGTTTGAGTATTTTTTTTGTTTTTCGGGATGATGACTTAACGCTAAGTTTCGACAGTCGTAGGACGAATGCGTTTAAGTGAAACACAGGATTTATGGATGAATGGTTTATTAAATTGTTACAGATTCTAGGCCAGAGTTCTAGATAATCACATAGGCTATTTTGCCAGAAACCAACTTCACCGATTAAGCTAATAATTATCTGTAGCACAGGTTTGCAATCCCCATCGTCCACGATAGTGTGGGTGTCTGCCAGAAATGATACAACTACTACTCCGGTCCCGACTGGGAGTTCATGTTCGCCAATGGCAGTAATGTCGTTAACCAACAGACATGGTCGGGTGCAGCCGGTGATGACAGCATGGACTATGCGGAGTCCCAGCCATTCTTTAATGATCAACTCATGGTGGATGTCCCTTGTGGGGTGAGTGGGTACAGTACCTGCCGTGAAAAGGGGGTGAGTAGAGGCGGTGACCGAACCATGGTAGGCGCAATCATCCTCGAAGACGCCAGCAACCCGACAGCAGCTATTGATACTTATGGAGAATGGTTAAGGGTGCATTATGGTTTGGACATGTCGATTGATCACTCGGAGCTTAATCAACCAAACATTCCATGAGAAGTGGAGAGCATCAATGAGAATATGCTATAGAATTATTGGACTTATGGTCATCATATTGACGCCGTCAATCGGTGGGTGCAGCAAATTTCTCTACAATGTCTCTGTAGCTAATTATGGTGAATATGGCGTTATATTTCTAAAAATACCGACGACACGGATTAATAAATACAGGCGCAAGAATCCGGGAATTCCCGGTGTGAGGGATGACATAGGTCATTTTGGGCGTTTTCACGATCATCCATACTCCCTGCCGGACCAGGTTGAGGTAGAGTGGCAGTTGGCGGAGTTGAGTGATTGTCGATCAGTACGAGTTTACTCTAAAGATCCGCAATATATGAGGAAGCGTGGTTGCACATGGACACCCTTGGAAGATAAGGTCTTCCGCAAAATATTTGATCTAAAAGAGGTTAAAAAGAGTGAGTACGCGAAACGCGCGGGAGAGCGTATTCGTTTTGGCAGCAAACGCGTCATGACCATTATGTTTATATTTCGTGATGACGAGGTAGAAATGCGTGTGGGTGGCTTTGCCAGTAATTCACTCAGCTGATTGAATCGACAGTTATTTATGATGTAAGTCAGTAAGAGTTTCTACCTATGTAACCTGAACATATCAATATGCCTACGCCATCATGTCAAGTCACAATCAATAATGCTGCATGTGGATGAAGATACAGGCTAGGCGATGACAGTGGTAGCGTTCAGAGCTGAGAATTAATTATACAAACCAGAAAATCAACCCTCGAATAATATGTGAGGTTGTTCACATTACCGTGTGGGTGTTTTCTGAAATGAATATCTAACTGTCTTTTCACTGTTTCATTGACTGGTTGTAGCACGATACTCTCGACGCCGGCCACAGTCGGTCTTAAAGGAATAATGAGTAGGAATAAGGGACATGAAGAAATCCACAAAGTTATTAATGGCGCTGTTAGTTATCCAACTGCTTTTTCATGGATGCGGCGGTGGAGGTGGCGGTGGCGGAGATGATTCCGGTGACACCGGTGGCGTCGTATCGGACAACACTGACACCAATAACGATGCTGCTGATGATGTGACTGGTGGTGCGACGGGGGATTTCGATCTTGCAGCGTATCACTTTGATGCTTCACTGGGACAAGTAGGCGTCGCTATCAGTTATGAATCCCATATGCATAATTTGCAGACAGGTGATGAAATCTTGGCTGGATTCGAGAACAGCGAACAGTGGGAAACGGTTGCTGACAACACCGTTGTTTTCAGTGTGAACAACACGGGCGAACCGTCGGATACCTTCGTCATTCGCGATACCCAGATAGAAGACACCCAGCATGACAATGATGGCGTGATTCTTAATATGACCCGGTTTGTTTCCATAGGCGATACCTACCTGAATGAGGATGTTTCAACGCTCTTATCGCCCGACTCGAATATCAGCTGTCAGGTATTGGATCACATGGATAGTTTCGATATAAGCACGCTCACGCTGGGAATGGCTGATGGCGTCTATAACGATGTGCTGCATGTACGTTGTTTGTTTACTGTGAATCAGGCACCGCTATCCGATGTGGAAACCTTCTATGCGAGGGGCATTGGTCATGTGCTCGGCATTGAAAACGTAGGCTTATTCAGTGGCGGCCCATCCGTTGTTATTCCCCTGAGAAGCGGAACAATCTATTATGGATCGGGTTAGCAGCCAATAACCGCAATCGCCCATAACCACAGACATCCGTCGCGCGAGTCAGGTTACGCGAAAATACCTCTCTGTGTGCAAGGAAAAAACGAAAAGCCATTCGTGGATAGCAGGTAATCTGGGCTGGAAAGCGGGCACCTGGGATTCCCAACAGCACTTTTCAACCTGGGTCATGGGCCCCTGTCCGCGAGGACAGGAGCCAAACGTCGACCGGGGATATTGAGGCCTCAATATAGAGCAAAAGGGGTCTCCCATACGCCTCTGCCGAAGACCTCTTGACACTGCCATTTGATGTCCATTAATCTCCACCTGTCGGTTTTATTTACAAGCGATTTAGTCAAGATTATCTAACCCATTGATATGTAAGAGTTGGCATTATTTATGCTGATAATTGCGGATGTGCAAATAGAGAACAATTAGTCGCACCAACACAAATATGAAAGGGAACATCAACCATGAAGCAACTGATTTGGAAGATCTTGTTAGCCACCCTCTTGCTGCTTCCTCTAACCTCACTCCATGCCCTTTTGATCGAAGAGGATTGGAGCTATTACGCGGGCGATAACAATCTACTGACCTTCGACACGGATACCGGCCTTTACTGGCTGGACCTGAGCGTAACCTACGGCATGACCGTCACAGAGGTCGAAAGCTTGATCATGGACGGTCCCTTTACTGATTTCGCCTATGCCGATTATTCGACTGTTATGCAATTTCACGCCAACGGCGGTGTTGGAGCCAGTGGAAGTGGCGCGGATGTGGCTGTTGCCGCTGATTTTGCGGAAATGCTCGGCGCGTCACCAATCGTTGGCAGGCCACGCATTGTGGCGAGCGGTGTGACCAGCACCAATTGGTACGATTTTATGGGCCGTCCGCGACCAGCCAACAATGACGATCTTATAATCAACACCCTGATAGTTGATATAGCTGAATATTTTCCCGAGTCACTTTGGTATTACTGGCATGATCCGGTGTACGACACCGTGTATGAGCCGGATAGCTATTCCAGTCCCAGCGTTGGGCATTACCTGGTATCGGCATCCGTCCCGGAACCCTCCACTCTGCTGCTTATGGGGGCCGGCATCGTCGGGATAGGCGTTACGCGGATACGGAAAAGGAAATAGTTATTAAAACAAGGGGCTTAGGCCCCTTCACTTTTTTGACAGTTGCATAATTTGTGTTCTGATTTTCAAGCAATCTGCTTGTATCTTATAGATAGATAGAGAACGGATAATAGGGAGCCATCAACCCGACAAGGGGGGTTGGGATTGGGCGAGCCCGTAAAGCCTGGCCTCTGACTCAAAGCCACTCATTTTTACCCACTGCGCCTTTTTAATCTCGTGCATAGCGCCCGATTGTGCAGTGAAATGCCGTGCTGTGAAAAGCTTTCCGAAAAGAAGTTACCGCATCAAATCAAGCAGGCCGCCACTGCCCTTGTTTTCATCGATATAGTTGGCCACCGCTTTGTGGCCGCTGCGACGGGCAAGTGTTTCCGCGTTTTCCCGGCGCAAGTTGAGATGGTGGGCATCGGCCTTCACTTGCAGCAGGCGCTTCACGATCTCCATCTTGCCCTGCTCGGCAGCCATCATCAGCGCGGTATTGCCGGCGTTGTTGGCGTGATTCAGGTCCGGTCCATATCGAAGCAGGATATCGACGGTGGATAAGGAGCCGTTTCTGGCCGCCAGCATCAGGGCGGTATTGCCGTTGCTGCTTACCTGGTTGATATTCTTCTCATGCTGGATCAGTTCGCTGACCAGTTCGGCATGGCCGTGGAATGCCGCACGCATCAATGGCGTCAGGCCGTCTTTTGCCTTCAGGTCGATTTTTGCACCTGCGCGCAGCAGCAGGTAGAAGATATCCCTGTCTCCGGTATCGATGGCATGATAGAGGGGCGTGCGGCCTTTCTCATCGGCCTGGTTGACAGCCGCCCCCTGTTTCAGCAGCAGATTGACAATATCGGGCTGACCCTTGGCCACGGCCAGAATCAGGGGTGAGATGCCGTCTACCGTTGCCTTTCCTGCGTCCGCGCCTTTTGTCAGCAGCAGCTCGGCGAGTTGTTCGTTTTCATGTTCCACTGCCATATGCAGGGGTGTTATCCCGCTTTTCTCGGTGACGTTGACCCTGGCGTCATGATCGATCAGCAGCCGTGCCAATTCCAGGTTGTTCTCTTTACTGGCGATCATCAGCGGTGTCGGGCTCGCAGCGGTGGCGAGGTTCGGATCGGCGCCCTTGTCCAGCAGCAGGGTGGCCAATTCGCCATGGCCCTGCCAGACGCTGCGACTCAGCGGGGTGAGTCCCTCCGGATCGAGACCGTTGATTTCGGAGCCCTCCTTGAGCAACGCCTCGACAAGCGGCTTCTGACCGCGCCAGGCAGCGAGATGGAGGGTGCTCCAGCCGGCAAAGGGATTTCTCTCCTCATTGGCCTTGGTCTTCGAAGGCATCACCGATTGGCTGACTCTGGCCAGGTCGGGAAATTCGGTCCTGCGGTTCTTGGTCTGGGTTGCGATTCCCCCCGAGGCCTTGAGTTTTCTTGCGACGACGTGGTATTTGCGTAACAGGGCGATGTCCAGCGGTGTCTGTTTATTGCGGTTTTTGGCATTCACCTTGGCGCCGCTGCGGAGCAGCGCCTCGACCGTTTGCGCCTGTTGCCTGCCGGCGGCGACCAGCAGTGGGGTGTTGTTGTTGGCGTCATGGGTTTCGAGCTTGGCGCCTGCCTTGATCAGGCTGCGCACGATGGCGGCATGCCCGAGACCGGCAGCGGAGTGGAGCGGGGTATCACCCAGGCTGTCACTGGTATTCGGATTGGCGCCCGCGGCAAGCAGCATCTCCACAACCTCCTGACGGTTGTTGATGGCCGCTTCGTGGAGGGCGCTGCGGCTGAACTCGTCGCGGGTATCGGGGGATATGCCGGTTGCGAGCATGCGCTTGACGGTCACTGATCTGCCCGCCGCGGCGGCACGGTTGAGCAGTTCCGATATCTGCTGATCGTCCAGGCCCTCTACCGGCGAGACGTTGGCCAGCCGCTGCAGCTTCTTTTCCGCCAGTTTGTGGCCGTGGAACGCCGCCCGCTGATACCAGTCAGTGGCCAGGGTGAGATCGGCCTTGACGCCCCAACCGTGTTCATACATGGTGCCGGTCGTGTATTGCGCCTCCACGTGTTCCTGGTTGGCCGCCTGCAGAAACCAGTGATAGGCCTTGGCGGGATCCTTTTCGACGCCGCGACCGGAGCGATAGAGTCCGCCCAGGGCGAACTGCGCCTCCTGATCCCCCTGTTTAGCCAGATCCTGATAGATCTCCGCCGCTTTGCTGAAGTTGCGCAGTCGGATCGCCGCCTCCGCCTCTTCGTGGGTGGATGCCTGGAGCAGAAGGGGAGAGAGTATCAGCAGCAGGCACAGCAGACCGGCTGCCCGGTGCCGGATAGGGCTGGTCTTACCGTCTCTTCTAGGCTGTGCCATGTTTGGTTTCCACATCGATTCCTGTGTCTTTTAGAAATCCTGTCGGCAGGATGCCTCCGGCGCAGATGATGGCCGCATCGTTGGGTATGACAATCTTCTCTCCTTCTTTGTCGATAGTCACCTCCTTGGAGGTGAATTCAACCACATTGGAACTCAGCAGCAGATTGATTCTACCCGAGTCCACGGCGGCATCCACCTTGGCCCTGTTCTTCTTTTTCGCCCGGCTGAAGGCGCCGCTCCTGTAGGAGAGCGTCACCGTGGTTCCCGGTTCGTCGGCAATGCTGTGGGCGGCCTCCAGGGCGCTGTCGCCGCCGCCGACGACCAGAACGTGCTGGTTCCTGTACTGTTCCGGATCGATGAGGCGATAGGTGATTTTACTCATGTCTTCCCCCGGCACGCCTAGTTTTCGGGGCGTGCCCCGCCTGCCGATGGTGAGCAGCACCGTGTTGGTGTGGTAGGTCTCTCTATTGGTTTTGACCTCGTAGCCCCCCTTGTCATCGGCCAGGATCTTCTCGACACGCTCGTGGTAGCTGATCTGCACGCCTGTTTTCTTCTCCACATTCTGCCAGAAGGCAAGCAGTTTCTCCTTGGTGGTCTCGGTGAACTTCACCTCGCCGACCAGCGGCATCCTGACCGGGGCGGTCATCACCAGCTTCCCCCTGGGGAATTGAAACACGGTGCCCCCGAGGGACTCCTGCTCGACGGTCTTGTACTTCAGCTTTTTCTCCATGGCCCTCAGGGAGGCGCAGAATCCGGCCGGTCCGGCACCGACGATCAACACATCCAGGGGGGCGGAAGCCCCGTTCTTGAGGTCCTCGGCAATGCTGTCCAGGGCCTTGTAGCCCTGTTCGATGGCGTTTCTGATCAGTCCCATGCCCCCCAGTTCCCCGGCGATGTAGATACCGGGCATGCTGGTTTCGAAGTTGGGTTTCAGCAGCGGGATGTCCACACCGCGCTTTTCGGTGCCGAAAACCAGGGTGATGGCGTCGAAGGGGCAGGCGGTCTTGCAGGCGCCGTGGCCGATACAGTTGGTGGGGGCGATCAGCTCCGCCTTGTTGTCGATCAGGCCGAGAACCGGGTGATTCGCCTGTTCCGGGCAGGCCTTGACGCAGGTGCCGCAGCCCATGCATTTTCCCGGATCGATCAGGGGATGGAGGGAGGCGGGTTCGGTCAGGCCGGCCTCGAACTCCTCGGTCTTCAGCGCGAGGTTCCTTTTGCTCTTTCTCTTGGTATAGACCACGTAGATAACCCATACCAGCAATATGGGTATGGCATAGATCATATAGAGTTCTAGGGAGTACTGCATCTACCTGTTTGTACTGGAAAAAATAAGAAAGAGTAAGAGGTCACATTTCGTTAATCTTAAGGCTTTAAATTCTACACGCTTATTCATCATTTCGGTCCCACTGCCGAAAACATAAGTGTTGCCAGAGTTTGTTTTTGTGAAGCCTTTCATAGATGGGAAATTTGTCCCAACATAATATAGCAGCATGAGCTAGATTGAGGCTGACTTTAGACAAATCAATTAACAATACAACTAATTAAGTGATTGAATTTATACCAAATAACAGGTGAATATATGAACACAGCCGCAATTCCGGCCAATGTCAATGAGACATCCATGGATGGTGTTCTATCCGCATGGCAGCGTCGTGCAGGCCTGATAACAACCATAGGTTTTACGCTGTTTTCGCTCCTCCTGCTCTACATGGGGTGGCTCAACCATACCGAGGCGGTCTGGACGGCGGAAGCGGGCTGGGGTTACTGGTTCGGTATCGTCGGTGGCAGCCTGATGCTGCTGTTGCTGCTCTATCCGATGCGCAAGCGGCTCCACTTCATGAGCAACTGGCTGACCGTTAAGTTCTGGTTCAGGCTGCACATGGTCTTCGGGGTCATGGGACCGGTCCTGATCATGATGCACTCCAGCTTCCATATCGGCTCCCTCAATGGCCAGGTCGCACTCTACAGTATGCTGCTGGTCGCGATAAGCGGTCTCTTCGGGCGTTACTTCTACACCCGAATTCACTACGGCCTGTATGGTAGAAAGGCCACCTTCTCATCCCTGCATGCAGATTCGAAAGAGTTGAAGAAGAAGCTGGGCCCGCTGTTCGAGCTTCAGCCCAGGGCAAAGGAGATGCTGAAGCAGTATGAGAAGCAGGTCATGGAAACGCCGACCGGGCCGATCGCCAGTGCCAGACACTGGTTGAGCATGCGCCTCATGTCCGCCAGGATCTACCCGAAGGTGATGCGTGACCTGAACAAGAAACTCCTCGCCGCCGGACATCGGAAGGGCTGGGACAGGGCCAAGGTGAGGCGTAAACAGCTCCGCATCCGGCGCATGCTGCTTGCCCATCGCGGTGTACTTCGTCAGGTTCTCGAACTACATTTCTACGAGAGGCTTTTCGCAATTTGGCATCTGCTTCACATGCCGCTGTTCATCATGATGGTGATCACCGGCTTCGTGCATGTCTATGCGGTCCATGCATACTGATTAACCAGCGAGCGTTTCCTGAAGTTTGTGATGATTCGAAACGGCAGTTATGCCTTTTGCTTGTGTCTGCTTATGTTCACCGCGATCTCTCCTGCCATAGCTGGGAAGCTTGACCTCATCCTGATGCCTGGACCGGTAATAGAGGGTCATGCCGAGTTCGAGGAGAAGTGCGAAAGCTGCCATGAGACCTTGAAGAAGGCGGACCAGGTTGAGCGCTGCCTCTCCTGTCATGATCATGAGGATGTCGCCAAGGACATCGAAACAGGCAAGGGTTTTCACGGCAGACTCGATCCCGATCAGGCGAAAAACTGCAAACGCTGCCATACCGAGCACAAGGGCAGGGAGAAGGACATTGTCAATCTGGACAGTGAATCCTTCGATCACGGCCAAACCGATTTTGAACTTCGGGGATCGCATAAGGCAGTGGCTTGCCAGCTTTGCCACACCCAGGAGTACAAAAAATACAGTCAGGCCCCCTCACTCTGTTTCGATTGCCACGAATCCGATGATGCCCACCAGGGAAAGCTTGGTGAGGAGTGTGATACCTGCCATAACGAGGAGAGCTGGCGCAAGCAGACCTTCGACCATGATCTCGATACGGAATACCCGCTCACGGGCAAGCACAGGGATCTGGACTGCAAGCTGTGTCACGCGGACGATCACTATAAGAACACGCCGAAAGAGTGTATCGGCTGCCATCTGATCAATGATGCGCACAATGGACGTTATGGCAAGGTGTGCGCCAAGTGCCACGGCACCGAAGAGTGGAAGGAGCTGGTCTTCAATCACGGGACCGATACCGAGTTTCCGCTGCTGGGCAGGCACAAGGATGTTCCCTGCGATACTTGTCATAAAAAGGGTCCATATGAAGAGAAGCCAGGCAAGGCCTGTTTTTCATGCCATGAGAAGGACGATGTGCACAAAGGCCGGAATGGCGAGAAGTGTAAGGATTGCCACAGCGTCGATAGTTGGACCAAGGTGAAATTCGATCACGGGAAAGATGCCAATTTTCCGCTCGAGGGGAAGCACAAGGACCTGGTCTGCAGCGCCTGCCACCGCAGCGTGGCGATGGACGATCTCGAAGAGGCTGACTGTATCACCTGTCATCGTGCGATCGACGTCCACAAGAATGAACTGGGCGAGGATTGCGGTTATTGCCACAATGAACAGGGATGGAACGTGAAGCTCTTTTTCGAGCATGACATTACCCGTTTTCCCCTGATCGGCATCCACAGCGTTACCGCTTGTGAATCCTGCCACCTGAATGCAGAGTTTCAGCAAACCGAATCCGCCTGCCTCTCCTGCCATGAAGACGAAGAACCTCACCAGGGCCGTATGGGTGAGAAGTGCGGTGAGTGCCACAATCCCAACGCCTGGATGCTGTGGACCTTCGATCATGACAACCAGACTGACTTTCCACTGGAAGGAAAACACAGCGAGATCTATTGTGAAGAGTGCCACCGGACGGATCTGACAGTACATAAACAATCCGCAAACCATTGCTATGGCTGCCATCGGGGAGACGATATTCACCGTGGCGGCTTCGGTCGTCACTGTGACCGCTGCCATAGCACTGAGACATTCGAGGATCCGGTCATTCGTTGACTGTCATTGGAACAGACACATGATGAAATTGACGCAACACGGCAAGATGGTATGCAGCAAGGGATTACTCCAGCTCTCTTGGTTGATGCTGCTTTTGGCAGTATTTGGCGGATTCTTCGCGAATCAGGCATTGGCTGTATCCACCGACTACGATCACTTCTCCACCGGCTTTCCGCTGACAGGCGAACACAAAAACGTCGAGTGCGATCAGTGCCACATCAATGGACGCTTCGCGGGCACTCCCTTGTTGTGTGACGGTTGTCATAACGATACCGATGCCGCGGGCAAGTCGATGGACCATATCCGCAGCGATGACCAGTGCGATGATTGCCATACCACGGTGGGATGGCATGTCGCCAGGTTCGATCACGGCTCTATATCGGGTGACTGTTTTGCCTGCCACAACGGCAGTTCCGCACAAGGCAAGGGCAGCAATCACATCCTCTCGGGCAACACCTGCGAGTTCTGCCACTCCACCTTCAGCTGGGGGCGGGTAAGCCATGTCGATCACACCCAGGTGACCGGCACCTGTGAAAGCTGCCATAACGGCAATATCGCGGCGGGCAAGCATGCCAGCCATATTGCCACCAACGAACCCTGCGATACCTGCCACATCACCCAAAGCTGGCAGCTGGTCTTTTTCGACCACTCCAGCGTGGTCAGCGGCAGCTGCGAGACCTGCCACAACGGGGTCAGCGCCACCGGCAAGTCCGCGTCCCATATCCTGACGTTCGAGGCCTGCGATGTCTGCCACACGACCAACAACTGGCAGGTTGCAAACTTCTCCCATGCCGGGGTCGACGGCAATTGCGAGAGCTGCCATAACGGGATCAGCGCCAGCGGCAAGAACGTGGGCCACCTGGCGACCAATTCACCCTGCGAGATCTGCCATACCTCGACCAACTCCTGGCTGATCGTGAACTTCATCCATGGCGAAGAGGCCTTCGGTCGATGCTCAACCTGCCATGACGGCATCACCCAAACGGGCAAGCATGCGGAGCATATTCAAACCACCGCCGAGTGCGACCGCTGCCACACCTCCACCGAGTCGTGGGACCAGGTAGGCTTCGATCACAGCGAGGTGGTGGCCGGTACCTGCGCCTCCTGTCACGACGGGGTTCAGGCCCCGGGAAAGCACGCGACCCATATCGTCACCAACGAGTCCTGCGACCTCTGTCATGCCACCACGGCAAATTGGAACGTGATCCGTTTCAACCACGACGGCTTCGAGACCGCCGGTGTCTGCTCGACCTGCCACGACGGGGTGCGGGCAACCGGGAAGCACGCGACCCACATCCAGACCACCGAGCAGTGCGATACCTGTCATAACTCGACCAACAACTGGAGCGACACCAGCTTCGATCACTCGGGTGTGGATACGGTGGGTCTCTGTTCCACCTGTCACGACGGCACCACCGCCACCGGCAAGCATGCATCTCATATCCAGACTACCGAGCAGTGCGATACCTGCCATGGCTCCACCAATGCCTGGAATGTAGTGACCTTCAATCATCCCGCGGATGTGGCTGGCCGCTGTTCAACCTGTCACAACGGCATCCAGGCCACCGGCAAGCACGGGAATCACCTGCAGACCAACGGGGAGTGCGACGTCTGCCATGTGACGACCGCCTGGAATGTCTCCAACTTCGACCACACCGGGATAACCGACGGCTGCGAATCCTGCCATAACGGCGTGATCGCAACCGGAAAGCACGGCAGCCACATCCAGACGGCGTCGCCTTGCGAGGTTTGCCATACCACCGACAACTGGACCGTCAGCAGCTTCAACCATGAAGGCGTCACCGGCGACTGTGAAACCTGCCATAATGGGGATATCGCAACCGGCAAGCACGCCAACCACATCCCCACCAACGCGTCCTGCGAAAACTGCCACAACACCAACAGCTGGGCGATCGACAGCTTCAACCATGAAGGCGTGACCGGCAGCTGTCACTCCTGCCATGACGGCGTGTTGGCCACCGGCAAGAGCGATACCCATGTGGCCACCACCGCGGCCTGTGAAGGTTGCCATACCTCGACTACCAGCTGGGAGGAGGTTAGTTTCGATCACTCGATTGTGACCGGTACCTGCGAAAGCTGCCATGACGGCGTCACCGCCACGGGCAAATCGGCGGATCATATCGAAACCACGGCGCCTTGCGACAACTGCCATATCTCGAACGAGACCTGGACCGCCGTCAGGTTCGACCACAGCGGCATCACCAGCGGCTGCGAGAGCTGCCACAACGGCGTGGATGCCATCGGCAAGCCCGGCGACCATATCCCGACCACCGAGCCTTGTGAGAACTGCCACAACACCATCACCTGGAGCACGGGCGTATTCGATCACGCCAACGTGGCCGGCGCCTGTTCCAGCTGCCACGACGGTACCACCGCCACCGGCAAGCCGGCGCAGCATATCCCCACCGACGCCCAGTGCGACAGCTGCCATACCTCGACCATCAACTGGACACTGATCAGCTTCAATCACGAAAACTTCCCGGTGAGCGGAAGCTGTTCGGACTGCCACGACGGTATCCTGGCCACGGGCAAGCATGCCCAGCATATTGAGACCACGGCCCAGTGCGACACCTGTCATCTCTCGACCCTGGTCTGGACCGATACCAGTTTCGATCACAGCGGGGTCAACACCACCGGCGTCTGTTCCACCTGTCATGACGGGACGACCGCAACCGGCAAGGATCCCGGCCATCTCACGACCACTGAAGAGTGCGATGTCTGCCATACATCGACCAGCTCATGGACGCGGGTGACCTTCGATCACAATTCGGTGCCCACCGCCGGGGTCTGCTCCAGCTGCCACAACGGTGTCCAGGCCACCGGCAAACATGCCACCCATGTGGATACCAATTCACAGTGCGACGTCTGTCATACCACCAACAGCTGGACGGTAACGACCTTTGATCACAGCGGGATCACCGATCCCTGCGAGTCCTGCCATGACGGCAATACCGCCACCGGCAAGCACGCGGCCCACATCCCCACCAGCTCGGCCTGCGATGTCTGCCATACCACCAACGACTGGACCATGGCGGGCTTTAGCCACGCCGCGGTGGTCGATCCCTGCGAGGTCTGTCACAACGGCGATATCGCAACCGGCAAGAGTCCATCCCATGTATTGACCAATGCGCCCTGCGACACCTGCCACAACACCAACAGCTGGCAGATCACCAGCTTCAATCACGATGGCGTTACCGGTAGCTGTTCATCCTGTCATGACGGCGTCCAGGCGACGGGCAAGCATGCCAACCATGTCGCCACCACGGCCTCCTGCGAGGCCTGCCATACCTCCACCAACAACTGGCTGCAGATCAACTTCGACCACTCGGTGGTCACCGGAACCTGCGCCAGCTGCCACGACGGCGTCACCGCGACCGGCAAGCCGGCCGATCATGTGCCGACCGATGCGGCCTGCGACAACTGCCATATCTCCAATACAACCTGGTTGAACGTGCGCTTCGACCATACCGGTATCGTCGCGGGATGCGACAGCTGCCACAATGGAGTGGATGCCACCGGCAAGCCGGCGACCCATATCCCGACCACGCGGCCCTGCGAGGATTGCCATACCACGGTGACCTGGAGCACCGGCACCTTCGATCACGTCGGCGTCGTCGGCACCTGCTCCAGCTGCCACAACGGCACCACCGCCACCGGCAAACACGCGGCCCATGTGAACACCACCGGGCAGTGCGACAGCTGCCATACTTCAACCCTGACCTGGCTGCAGGTCAATTTCGATCACAGCACGGTTACCGGCAGCTGCTCGAGCTGTCACAACGGCACCATCGCCACCGGCAAGTCCGCGAGCCATGTGAACACCAACGGCGAGTGCGACATCTGCCATATCTCGCAGAACAACTGGACCGCGGTCAATTTCGACCACTCGGTGGCGATCGGCGTCTGCTCCAGCTGCCATAACGGCTCGACGGCGACCGGGAAACCGGCGGATCACGTACCGACCGCCTCCGAGTGCGACGCCTGCCATATCTCCCAGACCAACTGGCTGCTGGTGCAGTTCGATCATACCGGCGCCGCCGGCAACTGTTCGAACTGTCATGACGGTATCACCGCAACCGGCAAGGATCCGGGGCACGTGCCGACCACCGCGCAGTGCGATGACTGCCATCTGTCGACGTCCAACTGGCTGAACGTGCGCTTCGTCCACGGCAACGTGGCCGGCACCTGTTCCACCTGCCACAACGGGGTGACCGCGACCGGTAAGCACGCCAATCACATCTCGACCTCTTCGCAGTGCGATGTCTGTCATACCTCGACCTCCGACTGGAACAGCGTGAACTTCAACCATTCGGGGATCACCACGGGCTGTTCGAGCTGTCACAACGGCGTCCTTGCCACCGGCAAGCCCGGCAATCACATACCGACCACCGAGGAGTGCAATGTCTGTCACCTGTCGACCAGCAACTGGTTGAATGTCAGCTTCAGCCACAGCGGCGTCGCAGGCACCTGCTCCAACTGCCACAACGGCAACTTCGCCACCGGCATGCCGGCGGATCACATCCAGACCACGGCCCAGTGCGACAACTGCCACACCTCAACCACCACCTGGACCGCCGTGACCTTCGATCACTCCGGGGTGACCGGCAACTGCGACTCCTGCCATAACGGCTCCACCGCGACGGGTAAGCCCAACGGTCATTTCGTGACGACTGTACAGTGCGACAATTGTCATACCACCAACAGCTGGCTGCCGGTGACCAACTACAGCCATATATCCGGCAACTACCCGGGTGATCATGGACGTAATCTGGGTTGTAACGACTGTCATACCAGCAACAGCGAGACCATACCCTGGCCAAGTCCGACCTATGCCAATACCTGCGCCGGTTGTCACGCGAATGACTACAGGACGGGAGAAGACGATCACAGGGGTCTCAGCCGAGACGCAAACTGTGGTGAGAGCGGATGTCACAGAGTCAGTGCACGTGAGTGGTGATAAGTGGCTCTTTGCCTGGTAATCTTCGCCTATTTGGGGATTACCGGGCAGCGACCACGGCTATCCTGAGGTCTACCTTTGACCTATCTTGATCTTAGCGAGTGGATTTGACGAGTCATTGACCAAAGCGGCCTGGACATTCCATATAATTGTCCAGTATTCAATCAGGTAACTAAACGAGTGCAGCGTACAAAACAACTCATGCTCAATCCCTGGCTTTTGTTGCTAGCGCTCCTTTTTTACGGCCAGGTCGAGGCCGCTACCCGGGTTCTGGACAGAATCGAATTGTCGACCGAGCGGGAAGAGAATGTCATCTCCGTCTATTTCAACATCCCGGTGCGCTATGTCTCCCATCTGACCAACGAGGTCGGCAATGAGGTCGGTGTCCAGCTGAAGCTGGGTCAGACCGCCGATATAGAGCTTGACGATCTGGTCGAGAGCGATCAGCTGACCTGGAGCCCGACTGCCGCGGTGCCTCTGGAGAAGGTGGAGTTTCAGGGCAACATCGTCGGCACATCCACCCTGTTGGTCTCCTTTGCCGCGCCGGTGGGCGATGTCCAAATCCGTCAGGGAAGAGACTTCTACGTGATGCAGTTTATCCTCCCGGAATCACCCAGGGTCTCCGGCATGGCGGACACCCTGGGCAGGGCCGTCGATATCCCGGTGCCAAGGACCCCTGCGCCGCTGAGCGTGAAATCCCTGCCCCTGGTGATCTATGTGATCAACCTCAGCGCCCAGCCGGAACCTGTCGATTTCACCCAGATCCCGCCCGTGCCGGTGGGTGAGAATCAGCTCCTCTACACCACCAAGACAAAGCTTGATGAGAGCACGGTCTACCGCTTGCGACTCGGTTTCTTTCGCACCAAGCTGGAGGCCCAGGAACAGCTGAAGGAGCTGAAGAATTTCTATCCAGATGCCTGGATCGACACCGCGGACATCCAGGAGCGGCGGCAGGCCTTTTTCGATCGCGGGATCGAGCATATCTTCAGCGATCAGTTCATGGAGGAGCCGCGGCTGGTGGATGTGGATCCGCGCCTCACCGAAATGATGGAGATGATCCGCCGCACCATTACCGCCGGGGACTATGCAAAGGCGGTTCGCCTGCTCGAGGCCCTGCTGGAGGAGCCGGAGAATATCTACTCCAAGGAGGCCCTCGAACTGCTGGGCCTCTCCCGGGAGAGGAACAACCAGATCGCCCATGCCAAGGGCGAGTATCGCCGCTACCTGGAGAAATATCCCGAGGGGGAGGACGCCGAGCGTGTCTGGCAGCGCCTGCTGGGGCTCGAGACCGCGCCGATGCGGCCAAAGGAGCCGTTGCGCAAGAAACCGGAAGAGGAGGGCGAGGATGGACCCAAGGCGGTCTGGGATACCTATGGCAGTCTCTCCCAGAGCTACCGCCGGGACAGCATCGACAGCCCCTTCGTCGAGGACGAGGACAGCGTCACCCGGTCCGAGATCGAGACCTTCGTCGACTTCAACGCGCGCCGCAAGAGCGAGGATTTCGACATGCGCTTTAAAGTCACAGGCAGTTATATCCACGATCTGCTGGATGACGGCGATGGCGACGACACGACCCTCAGCGACGCCTACATCGACGTGGAGCACCTGGACAGCCGCACCAGCGCACGCTTCGGTCGTCAACGCCTGCGTTCCAGCGGTATCCTCAACCGCTTCGACGGTCTCGTGCTGGGCTATGAGTTGACCCCGGACATCACCCTGCGGGCAACCGCCGGCCTGCCGGTGGAGCGATCCCGGGATACCTTTTTACATGAACACAAGCAGTTCGCGGGACTGAGCGCCGATATCTCAAGCATCCTCCCGAACTGGGATCTCAGCCTGTTCGCGGTGGAGCAGCGCGTCGACGACCTGGTGGACAGGCGGGCGATAGGCGGTGAAGTGCGCTACTTCGATCCCAAGAAGTCCCTGTTCAGTCTGCTCGATTACGATATCTTCCATGAAGAGGTGAGCATCTTCATGCTGCAGGGGAACTGGCGGCTCGACAACGACACCCGCATGTATATGAATCTCGACTATCGCAACACCCCCATCCTGAGCACGTCCAACGCATTGAGCGGCCAGGTCGATCCCGATACCTTGCTGCCGATCGAGTCGATCGAGGAGCTGCAGAACTTCTTCACCGATGACGAGATCTACCAACTGGCCCGGGACCGGACCGCCGAGACCACCTCCTTCTCCTTCGGCATCAACCACCCGCTTTCGGAGACCCTGCAGTTGAGTGGTGATTTTACCGTCAGCAAGACCGGCGAAACCCCGGAGTCAGGGGGCGTAGCGGCCACCGAAGAGACGGACAACGAGTTTTTCTACACCTTCCAGGTGATCAAGAACGATCTGCTGAAGCGGGGGGATATCGGCATCCTCAGTCTGCGTTATTCCGATGCCAATACCTCGGATACCTTCAGGCTGGGCCTCAGCAGCCGCTATCCGATCACCAATGCCTGGCGGATCAATCCGCGTCTCGATCTCTCCTATCGTACCAATGATGACAACGATGGATCGCGGAAATCGATCAGCCCCTTTCTCCGCATGGACTACCGCTTCCGTAAGAGCATGACCTTCGAACTGGAGACCGGACTCAACTGGTTTGAGGAAGACGACGGCACGGAAGTCACCGATTTTACCGATTACTTCTTCTATGGCGGCTATCGTTGGGACTTTTGACGATGGCAGCGATTCCGGCCGCAAAATAGTGGTAACAGACCCCCGGTAACTCTGGTTATAATTCCGCTTTTGCATAATCGAAAAGGTCTCGAGATTGTATCAGCTGATCGCCATAGCCTCCGGTGGCGCCGCTGGGGCGCTGTTCCGGTTCTGGATATCCAGTGGGGTGCATAACCTGCTCGGCCGTGGTTTTCCCTACGGCACGCTGCTGGTGAATGTGCTGGGCTCGCTGGCAATGGGCTTTCTCTATGTCCTGCTGCTGGAGCGGACCACCGTCTCCCCCGAATGGCGGGGAGCACTGCTGATCGGCTTTCTCGGCGCCTTTACCACCTTTTCCACCTTTTCCATCGAGACCCTCAACCTGCTCGAACAGGCAGAGGTGTTGAAGGCGGGACTGAACGTCCTGCTGAGTGTGGTTGCCTGCATATTGGCCTGCTGGTTCGGCCTGGTGGTCGGGAGACAGCTATGAAACTGACTGAAGTGACCATGGTGAGGGTCTATCTCACCGAGGGCGACCATCAGCTGCAAAAACTGCTCGATTTTCTGCATCGGGATGAGCAGGTGCGAGGGGTCACGGCGTTTCGCGGCATCGCCGGTTTCGGCCGATCGGGGAAGGCCCACGAGGCCTCGCTGCTGGATATCTCCATGGACCTGCCGCTGGTGGTCGAGTTCTTCGATCTGCCGCAGCAGGTGGAGCGGGTGCTCGAGGATTTGAATCAATGGGTTGAACCGGGCCATGTGGTGAGCTGGTCCGCACATGTCAATATGGGTGAATGATCAATGTTGGATCCGCGACTGTTAAGAAATAACCTGGAGGAGGTGGCCCAGCAGCTGGCGCGCCGTGGTTATCGGCTGGACACTGAGCAAATCAGCAACCTGGAGGAGCAGCGCAAGCGCCTGCAGGTGGAGTCACAGGAGCTGCAGAATCAACGCAACAGTCGCTCCAAGTCGATCGGCAAGGCCAAGGCGGCGGGGGAGGATATCGCACCGCTGCTGGCCGAGGTCGCCGAGCTGGGCGACCGCCTGAAGGCCTCCCAGGAGGCGCTCACCCAGGTGCAGGAGGCGCTCTCGGAGATCACCCTCGGCATCCCCAACCTGCCCCATGAGTCGGTGCCCGACGGCAGGGACGAGGCAGACAACCGGGAAGAGCGGCGCTGGGGCGAGCCCCGGGAGTTCGACTTCGAGCCGAAGGATCACGTCGATCTCGGCGATGCCAGCGGACTGCTCGATTTCGAGGCGGCGGCGAGGCTGACCGGCTCCCGCTTTGCGGTGATGGCGGGGCCGTTGGCCAGGCTGCACCGGGCATTGATCCAATTCATGCTCGACACCCACACCACCGAGCACGGCTATACCGAGGCCTATGTGCCCTATATGGTGAATGCCGACAGTCTGCGCGGCACGGGGCAGTTGCCGAAGTTCGAGGAGGACCTGTTCAAACTCTGTGGCGATGCCGAATACTATCTGATCCCCACCGCCGAGGTGCCGGTGACCAACCTGATCCGGGACCAGATCATCGAGGCCGACTACATGCCCCGCAAATGGGTGGCCCACACCCCCTGTTTCCGCTCCGAGGCGGGTTCCTACGGCAAGGATACCCGGGGTATGATCCGTCAGCATCAGTTCGAGAAGGTCGAGCTGGTGCAGGCGGTCGCCGCCAGCGACTCCTTTAAGGCCCTGGAGGCGCTCACCGCCCATGCCGAGGCCATCCTGAAGAAGCTCGAGCTCCCCTACAGGGTGGTCACCCTCTGCACCGGGGACATCGGTTTCTCCTCCACCAAGACCTACGATCTCGAGGTCTGGCTGCCGGGTCAGAACAACTACCGGGAGATCTCATCCTGCTCCAACTTCGTCGATTTTCAGGCGCGGCGGATGCAGGCGCGCTGGCGCAATCCGGAAACGGGCAAGCCCGAGCTGGTGCACACCCTCAACGGATCGGGTCTGGCGGTCGGCCGTACCCTGGTCGCGGTGATGGAGAACTACCAGCAGGCCGATGGCTCGATCTCGGTCCCCGAGGTACTGCGCGGCTACATGGGAGGGCTCGGGAAGATAGGTTAGGGGATTCCCTGCCTGGCCTTCCGCCGCGCGGTTCAGACCATCATGATAAGCAGGACGACAAAGCCGACGACGAAGGCCAAGGGCAGCAGCACCGCCTGCCAATCCCCTTTCTCCGCCTTCGGGCTGTGTTTCAGCATCTGCTTTGCACGGGGCCAGAGGAAGAGGATCATTGCGCCCAGCAGCAGGGCCCAGATGATCTTGGTCCAATCCATACGGCTGTCCTCCCTATAAAAAAACCCCGGCACAGAGCCGGGGTTTCGCTATCACTCTCTATCCGCCATCAATCTTCGCCGGAGAGGGCCCCGAGCAGCGCCAGGAGATGGACGAACAGGTTGTAGATGTTGAGATAGAGGCCGATGGTGGCCATGATGTAGTTGGTCTCGCCGCCATGCACCATGCGGCTTGTGTCATAGAGGATCAATCCGCTCATCAGCATGATGACGACCGCGGAGATCGCCAGGTGCAGTGCGGGCATATCGATAAACAGCCCCGCCAGCATGGCGACAAAGACGACGATCAGACCCGCCATCAGAAAACCGCCCATGAAGCTGAAATCCCGCTTGCTGGTCAAGGCGTAGCCGGAGAGGCCAAGGAAGATGATACCGGTGCCGGCCATGGCGGTACCGACCAGCTGCGGACCGTTCGCCAGGCTCAGGTAGGCATTGAGAATCGGCCCGAGGCCGAATCCCATCAGGCCGGTGATGCCGAAGATCACCCATAACCCGGTGGAGGAGTTGGCCGTGCGCGGCAATACAAACCAGATCAGCACGATGGAGCCGATCAGGGATGCCATGTAGGTCCATCCGGGAACGGCGAGGAAGACGGATGCAGTCGCCGTGAGCGCGCTGAACAGCAGCGTCATGGAGAGCAGCATATAGGTGTTTTTAATCAGTTTATTGGTCGACAGCACCGATTCAACGGAGCGTGCTGCGCTAATGTCTAGACGATTCATGATGGCTTAATCTCCTGATTACTTCCCTAAAATCAATCTTATTGGTGAGACAATCATTGGCTCTGTTCGTTCAGCACAGGATACCCATCCTGGCGGAAAGATCAATATCCATTAATTGGGGGTAAATACTGGAATTTTCAAGGTTAGTTAGTGTATCCTAGCGCCCCTTCGGAGAGGTGGCAGAGCGGTTGAATGCGGCGGTCTTGAAAACCGTTGAGGGTTAGTAGCCCTCCCAGGGTTCGAATCCCTGCCTCTCCGCCAAATAATAAGGGGGCCAAACGGCCCCCTTATTATTTGGCTGCACGGCAGGTCATGATTCGAACCCTTCGTTCGACCAGGCGCGCAGCGCCGCAGGACGCCTGAGTGTAGCGAAGGCGCCCCGAAGGGGCGAGCCTGCACAGCAGGCGAGTCAATCCCTGCCCATCCGTCGGCACCCATTTATCGCGGGCATGCCAAACGGCCCCCTTATTATTTGGCTGCACGGCAGGTCATGATTCGAACCCTTCGTTCGACCAGGCGCGCAGCGCCGCAGGACGCCTGAGTGTAGCGAAGGCGCCCCTACCCAATATCGGGAACTTCTGTTGAAATCGGCCATCAATGCACCAATATCCTAAATCAATGGAATTTCCCGATGGGTGAACAAAAATGATGAGAATCGCGCTGTTTCTGGGTACGAATCTGGCCATTATGATGCTGATCAGCATCACTTTCAGGCTCCTGGGTATCGAGGGTCTGCTGTTGGAGAACGGGGTTGATCTCAACCTCAACGCGCTGCTGGTCTACTCCGCGGTGATCGGCTTCTCGGGTTCTCTGATATCCCTCTTCATCTCCAAGTGGATGGCGAAACGCAGCATGGGTGTCAAGGTCATTGAGACACCGGCAAGCGAGATCGAGCGCTGGTTGGTGGGCACGGTCGAGAGACAGGCGCAACAGGCCGGAATCGGCATGCCGGAAGTGGGATTGTTCAATCATGCCTCACCCAATGCCTTCGCCACGGGCTGGAATAAGAACAGCGCCCTGGTGGCGGTCAGCAGCGGCCTGCTGCAGCAGATGAACAGGGACGAGGTCGAAGCGGTGCTGGCGCACGAGGTCAGCCATGTGGCGAATGGGGATATGGTCACCCTGTCGCTGATTCAGGGGGTGGTCAACACCTTCGTTGTTTTCCTCTCCCGGGTCATCGGGCATACGGTCGATCGTCTGGTGTTCAAGACCGAGCGGGGATACGGTCCCGCATATTTCATCGTCTCGATGATTGCCGAGTTTGTACTTGGCATCCTGGCGATGACCATTGTGATGTGGTTTTCCCGCTGGCGCGAGTTTCGGGCCGACAGAGGGGGGGCAGAGCTTGCCGGCAGGGGCAAGATGATCGCCGCCCTGCAGCGCCTGCAGCAGGCCCATGAACCGGAGTCCCTCCCGGAAGAGATGGCGGCATTCGCGATCAGCGCCGGTAAGGTGCAAAAACTGTTTGCCAGCCATCCGCCTTTGGAATCGAGGATAGCGGCACTCCAGGCGCTGTAGGTAAGTTACTGATATGGAAGGACTTATTTGTGCTGAACCGGCCTGGAGCCGGCAAACACAGAACTTGCCCTACACTGTATAAGGATGGTGCAGGGTCGATTATTCTTAGTTTTTGGACAACGGCCAGGCGGGATGACCGCACTGGCCGTTGTCTATGAATCAGTGGATTGGACAGCCTGTCATCGCTGGGACGACAGCTTGGCTGTCACCAGCGGCCACCGCCTCCACCAGAACTACGTTTTGGCTTTTCCATAGCTTCGTTAATTCTCAAGTCACGGCCCTGAAAATCCTTGCCATTGAGCTGAGAGATGGCTTTTTCAGCATCGCCTTGGCTCATCTCCACAAAGGCAAATCCCCTTGAACGACGGGTTTCCCGATCGAGAATCAGGTTTGCCGACTGCACCTCACCAACGCCCGAAAAAAGCTCCCGGACATCATCTTCTGTGGCAGACCAGGGAAGGTTGCCAACATACAATTTAGTCATCTATCTACATTCCTAACAAAAAAGATACTTAATGTTCAGAGTCTGACGGTCCCATGCACACCTGCCAGACAGACTGTGAACGTTTTTTGGCGCGGCTTCTATCTGCCTTGCCTGTATGCCTGGAAACCGAAGGATGCCGATTCTCGACCTGAAGAAAATCAAATGGGGAAGCGGGTATGGGTCTGTTTCTTAGCGTATCCCCGATGATACCCCTGAATAAGGCGATATGCTAATGAATTTTTAATAAAAAACGGTATGCAATTATGTGTTAATTTTGTCCCAAATTGGTATAAATTTAGGCACTGAGTCGTGGGATCGTGCAAGGCGGGCCGTACCCGGTCTGGTTCAAAGCCACAGTTATGACCCTTAACCGCTTTGGCTGGTGAATCGGGGGCGGAGATCAGGCTCCTTCCTCAGACAGGTTTCGGGGGATTGAATCGGTTCAGTTAATCTGCGGCATTGAATAGACCGGTGAGACAGGAATCGGCTTCGATGAGAACGTGATGATGCGAATTCTGTTGGCGGAAGACGATCGACATCTGGGCGAAGGCCTGAGCTTGGGCCTGAAGCAGCTGGGGCACACCGTGGACTGGGTCATGGATGGCGTGGCGGCTGAACAGGCCCTGCTTGACGAGAACCTGGACGCCCTGATACTTGACCTGGGTCTGCCGAAGCGGGATGGATTGCTTCTCCTGCGGAAATTGCGCGAACAGGGCAAGGATCTGCCGGTGCTTGTTCTGACCGCCCGTGATACGGTTGAACAACGGATTCAAGGGCTCGATCTGGGAGCCGATGACTATGTGGTCAAACCCTTCGACCTGATGGAGGTGAATGCCCGACTGCGCGCGATATCCCGGCGTCGCGAAGGGCGTGCGGCCTCGGTCATCACCTACGGCGACCTGGTTTTGGACCCGGCAGCCCGCACACTCTCCAAGGCAGGGGTGGATATAAAATTGGGGGGCAGCGAATTTGCCGTCCTGGAATCCCTGCTCACCCATCAGGGGCGTGTTTTATCTCGCCAGGCATTGGAGGAGTCACTCTATGGCTGGGACGAGGGTGTGGAAAGTAACGCCGTTGAGGTCTATATACACCATATACGCAAAAAGCTCGGCAAAGATTTGATCAGGACCATCCGCGGTGTCGGATACACAATCCAGAAGTTGACCCAGTAATGAGGTCTAGGCGTGCAGCAGACCAATAATCCTTCAATCCGCAGACGGCTCCTGATCAGTCTTATTACGACCATTGTCATCCTTTGGCTGATCTCGGCCTACTTTGTCTACCTTGCCGCCTATCATGAGGTCGAGGAGATCTATGATGCAACCCTGGCCCAAGAGTCCCGAATCCTCGCAACCTTGATGGTGCATGAGATCGAGGAAGACAGCGAAGCCAGGGAAAACCTGCAGAGACTGGTACAGGAACTGGGTCAGGATGTTATCGACGGCTCCGCCTCGTTCAAACATTTCATCAGCGAGTTCATGGCGGATGAGAGTGAAAAGGACTACCTGACAATGGTGCCGCGGGATCGGGATTTCGGCCATCGTTACGAGGCCAAGCTGGCGTTCCTCATCAAAGGGGTAGATGGCCGAACCTATTTACGATCGAACCTGCCGACCTCGTTCAATACCTTTACAGAGGGCTATAACAATCAGATCGTGGACGGAAAGCTGTGGCGTATGTACGGCTTGAAGGAACCCAGTGGTCAGTTCCATGTACAGATCGGCGAGTTGATGTCGGTGCGCCAGGAGACGGTGTCGGAAATCGTCTTCAGCAGCTTATGGCCGATCATCATCTCCCTGCCGATGTTCGGCATCTTCATCTGGATCGTCGTGGGGAGCGGCCTCAAACCCTTGCAAAGCATCGCCGACAAGGTCAAACATAGGGACCCAAGCGAACTGGATGCCATCTCTACCCAGGGCGTGCCGAGCGAGGTCGTGCCGATGGTTGTCTCATTGAACACCCTTTTTCACCGGGTGCAGAGGGTGTTGGAGAACGAGCGCAGGTTTACCGCGGACGCTGCGCATGAATTGCGCACCCCGCTGGCCGCCTTGAAGACTCTGGCCCAGGCCAAATCCCTGGCCGATGAGGGCGACGGCCATCAGATTTTCCTGGATCAGGTGATGCGGGGTGTGGATCGTGCCACCCATCTGCTCGAACAGCTATTGACCCTGGCACGCATGGATAGCCACGCCATGGATCAATCCCATATGGAAGAGGTGAATCTGCATGGTGAAACCATCAACATCCTCGCCTCGCTCGGTTCATTGGCGCTGGCAAAGGATATCGAACTCGCCTACGAAGGCGTTGATCATTCCCTTAAGATCCCCGGGTATACGCCAGGCATACAGATCTTGTTGAGAAACATAGTCGACAACGCAATCCGCTATACGCCTGAGAATGGAGAGGTCTGGGTGAAGTTGCAGGAGGGAGACAGGGATATAACTTTACATGTCCTGGATACCGGTCCCGGTATCCCGGAAGAGAAACAGCAGGGTCTGTATCAGCGATTCAGGCGGGGAGAGGGTACCACCAGCCAGGGAAGTGGACTGGGGCTGTCCATCGTCAAGCGCATCGTCGACCTGCATCACGCCACCATCGACATGGAGAATCGGACCGACCGGAGCGGGCTGCGGGTGTCAGTTTCTTTTCCCAAGCATCAGCTGTGAGGGACGCTCATCCTCCCCCCCAATCAAGCTGATTGCTGTTGTTGATCGCAGTTCTCCTTCGCCATTTGCAGCAGGTGCTCGAGGTAGCGAAGACGCTTTACCGAGAGTTCGACTTTGTCTTTCAATTCCGAGTCTTCCTCGCTGCCGTCGATAATGTGGAAGGTGTCTTCAAAGAAAAACACAAAGAAACTGTCAAGAAAACGTATCTCGCGATTGGTATCCATGATCAAGTTATCAATGCCGAAGAGATCGATCATCTTCGGATTATCAGAGGTTCGCCAGGCCTGCGCGGCCTTCACGAACCTGGCCAGCTGGATACGTGCCTTCGGATAGGCACATAGAAGTTTCATGGCCTCCTCTTCGTTTTGCTGGTTGGCGATGTTGAACCAGATGTTTACCGCCCTCGCCAGGACGAAGAGACTCGGCTTTCCATCGATATTGCTTACCACGAACAGCGCATCCGGGATGATTTCATCAAGGGTATCTTTCAATTGGCGATAGTGGCGAGCGAGCAGGATCGCTTCACTTATGGTGTGCTCGGTGAAGGGTCGTTTGATGACGAATTCGGTATACACGACCTCGTCTTCATTCTCGGTTTCGATTTCGTGGCGCTTGTTGCTGCGCCATACCTCGCAGTGGCTGCCGATGGTTGAGACCAGGGTCGGTCTCAGCTTTTCTTGGTCGAGACATGCTATGCCGACTGAAATCGGGTCATCCTCTCTATCATCAATCTCTTGCATCTGCCGGCCACCTTACCCGTCCCGGCTGCCAGGTCAGGTGTTCCTGCTGCGGGATCGGTTTGCTCATGAACATAGAGTCAACAGTGTCAATCTCGGGCAAACGCTTGCTTCAGAAATGCCGGAATTCGAAAATCCAGCCAGTAGACAGGCCGCCAGGGAAGGCTGCCCTGGACAAATCCCACATGACCGCCTCTATTTGAGAGTTCTAGTGAAACACCCGGGCCGAGATCTTGCAAGCCCGGCACGTCATCCGGCTGCATGAAGGGATCGTCTTGTGCATGCAGAATGAGCGTGGGGGTGGTAATCCGTTGTAAATATTGCGCGCAGCTGCAGCGGGTGTAGTAGTCATCGGCGTCGAGAAAACCATTCTGTACCGAGGTGATACGGTCATCGAATTCATAGATTGAGCGAATTGAAGAGTAACCCTCGATACCAGGGATGGCGTGGGTGCGACACTTGTTTGAATAGGATTTGAGCAGCTTGCGCAGCAGGTGCCGGCCATAGATACGGGAAAAGCCCCGCTCCAGGCGCATTGCGGCGCTTTTCAGGTTAAAGGGCACCGAGACCGCGACAGCAGCCTCGATGCCCGAATCGCGATCGGACTCGCCAAGGTACTTGAGCAGAAGATTGCCGCCAAGAGAGATCCCCACCACCGCCCTGGGCGGTTCTCCTCGCATGCGCAGAACCTCAACTATCTCCCTCAGATCCTCCGTGGCGCCGGAGTGATAACTGCGCAGCAGCCGGTTGGGTTCACCGCTGCAACCCCGGAAATGCATGAACAGGGGACGAAATCCGGCGCTGCGCAATGCCGAGATGAGTGGCACTGCATAGTGCGACTCGAGGGAGCCTTCGAGTCCGTGTAACAACAACACCAGAGGGCCTTCGGCATCCTGCCAGGCGAGGTCGATGAAATCCCCATCGCGCAGTTCAACCCTCTCCCAGCGGAGATCCGGGAGGGGATGCGACCTGAGAAGGCTGGGCCAAATTGTCTGCAGGTGAGGTGAAACGAGCCACCAGGGTGGCTTGAATTCGCTTGGGATCAGCTGCGCCATGGATTTTTTGTCAAGCGAGGATTGGTGTTAACAGGCCATTCGGCAATGAATGGAATGGCTTGGATCAATGTGTCAAATGACTGGATGTGCTACTGCTCGCAATCTCCATTTTTGCCATAAGTAACTGAAAACGCTCATTAAACGAAACGGTATCGAGGATCGACTGTTTGTCGGCCTGGGATAATGGTAAAGCCGTTGTCAAGACATTGACAAGTTGAGGTGCGGTCAGTTTCTTGAGCAGATCGGTGTCTGTCTTCAGCTCATTGAACTGCAGATACCGATCCAGCGCGGAGTGGATCATATTCCGTTTCTCTTCAGTCGCCGGCAGGTTGAGATCATAATCGGATCTGAAACGCTCCCAATTGGGCTCGATCAATCGGTAGCCACGCTCTGACGCCAGTTCATTCAGAATATCGAATCGGCAGATGCCAGTGAGGATGAGCTCGATGCGCCCATCAACGGTTTCATTGTAGAAGGAGATCCGCCCGGCGCAGCCCGTGGTATGCAGCCGGGGGGGTGCCAACTGATCGCCCTCCTCGGGTTGTATCATACCGATGAGATGGTGGCTGGCCAGCGCATCCTGCACCATGTCCAGGTAGCGGGGCTCGAAGATGTTGAGCGGCAATTGCGCGCCGGGCATGACAACGGCGCCGGGGAGGGGAAAGATAGGCAGGGTTGCAGGCAACTGCTGATAGCCGGGGATAAACGGGTTTTGCATGAATTCACTCCTTTAGCCAGTAAGAGTTGTCTTGGGGTAAGAATGTTCCTCGCCGTTGGTTGGAATCGGCGCCTGCCCAGCCACTAACATATCGCTGGCATGAATCTATAATCCAATAGGAGAATCGTCCCTAGAAAATTCATGTATATCCGCCTTCTGTCGTTCTCAATTGGCAGCGGTTGACCGGTCGACATCCGTCGAGGACTTTCCTTTTGTAACCTATGAGGAGAATTAAATGAGTACTATCGAATCCCTGCTTGGCGACGAGGCTGAAAGTTTGCTGGCTCACAGCTGCGGCACGATCGATAAATCGATGATCCATCTCCCCGGTAGTGACTACGTCGATAGGGTCTTAGGCGAAAAAGATCTCAAGCCGGGTGTCCTTCGGGGCATGCAGACGCTGTTCGACACGGGTCGTCTGAGCGGTAGTGGATACCTCTCAATACTACCGGTCGACCAGGGGGTGGAGCATTCAGGGGGCGCCTCGTTTGCGGCCAACCCGATCTACTTCGATCCGGCGAACATCGTCGAACTCGCCATTGAAGGAGGCTGCAATGCCGTGGCATCGACACTGGGCGTACTGGGGTCGGTGGCACGCCGATACGCACACAAGATCCCATTTCTGGTGAAAATCAACCACAACGAAATACTAAGTTACCCCAATTTTTACGACCAAACCCTGTTTGCATCGGTTGAACAGGCCTTTGATATGGGGGCGGTCGCCATTGGCGCGACAATCTACTACGGCTCGGAAGCGTCCAGGCGACAGATTCAGGAGGTGTCGGAAGCCTTCCAGCATGCGCATGAATTGGGCATGGTTACCGTTCTTTGGGCCTATCTGAGAAACAGCTCTTTCAAGGTAGACGGGGTCGACTACCATACAGCCGCCGACCTGACCGGCCAGGCCAATCATCTGGCGGCGACCATTGAGGCCGATATCATCAAACAGAAACAGGCAGTTGGAAATGGCGGCTACAAGGCAATTAAATTTGGCAAAACAGACAAAAAAGTCTATACAGAACTGACCAGTCAGCATCCGATCGATCTGGTGCGATATCAGATAGCCAACTGTTACATGGGGAGGGCAGGGCTTATCAATTCGGGGGGCGCCTCTTCCGGTGAGGGTGATTTCGCTCAGGCGGTGCGTACTGCCGTCATCAATAAGCGCGCGGGCGGCATGGGGATGATCTCCGGACGCAAAGCGTTTCAAAGACCCATGGTTGAAGGGGTTGAGCTTTTACAGGCGATTCAGGATGTCTATTTAGACGATCAGGTGACAATTGCTTGATTTATCAAATAGTTAGGGTCATAATATTTTTCATTCCGGGAACTTGAGCAGATTGAGTATCTTACGTTGGGGCAGATAATGTGGGTGTTTATCAAAGGGATTCCCATTGCGATCACGGGCAAGGAGCTTCACAAGCTAATAACTCGCCGGTTCAATCCGGTCTGGTCTATGATGCCGATCAAGGGTGTAAAGATCGAAGACTGCAAAATCCTTAAAATCATGCGTACCAACTCCAGGATCTGGGAGCATTACGGGCTTGTCTATATCAGCCCATCGAGATTGGCGCATGCTGCCATTGGTAGATTGAATACCGCCAGCCTCAACGGAAAACGAGTACGATCACACCCTTATATTAGACGCGACCGGAACCGGGATCGTCGCCAGCAAGCAGTCGTGGGAGCGGAGCCTTACCCGGGGGAACGCAGAAGATATGACCGCCGGCGCACTGTCCTGGTGAGCCAGGTCAGTGGCCCAAATGACTGATATGATAGGGTGAAGGATTCATTCAGCGAGAGCGCAGTAAGGAGAGTTGTAAATTTACATTTTTTTTAAAATCTCAGCTTCAAGTAGGGTTTTGCTGACCCTAGAGTGATAGTACCTAAAACCAACTACAGAGAGACAACAATGACAAAGTTAGTCGATATTGAAGGAATCGGTGATACCTATGCCGCAAAGCTGACCGCTGCAGGCGTCACCAGTCTTGAAAATCTGTTGGAAAAGGGAAGTACCAAGAAAGGCCGCAAGGAGATCGAGGATGCAACTTCGATAAGCGGAAAACTGATATTACGATGGATAAATATGGCGGACCTGTTCCGTATCAAGGGCATCGGTGAACAGTACTCTGACCTGTTAGAGGCAGCCGGCGTCGATACGGTGCCGGAGCTGGCGCAGCGTAAAGCGGAAAACCTGCACCAGAAGATGATAGAGGTCAATGAGGCTAAAAACCTTGTGCGGGCAACACCCAGCCTCTCTTCGGTGGAAAAGTGGGTGGCCGAGGCCAAACAGCTGCCGCGCGTGGTTACTTACTGATGCCGGGATTGCAATAGGTCGCCAAGCCTCGTTGCCCGGTTCAAGCGAAAAGGCCACTGCCGCAGGGCAGTGGCCTTTTGATTTCAGGTCTGTTTGTGCAACGGGTCGCCAACCCTACTCAAAATGCGTATCTGGATGAGGGTTTATTCGCTAAAATAGCAGTAATGATATTGAGGGAAATTGGAGTCCGAAGCATGCCAACCTATGACTACTATTGTGAAGCGAACGGCGAGAAGATAGAGGTCTTTCATCCCATGAATGAGACAATCAGCAATTGGGGTGAACTCTGTGACAAAGCCAACCGGCCGCTGGGTGATACGGGAAAAGATGAGCCGGTGCGGAAACTGATCGGCGGTGCAGCGGTAATCAGCAGTACAAACCGGGTTGATGCTGAACCCGCCTGCCCGGCGGGAGCGTGCTGTCAGGGCGGCAGTTGCGGATTCAATGAGTAGGCGTTTATACACAGGGAGATGATCTACCTGCTTCTGCTAGGGATTCTGTTACTGTTGATTTTAGGGCCACAGCTGTGGGTGCGACAGGTCATGGCGAGATATAATCGCCACCCCGAAGATAATTTTCCCGGCAATGGCGGGGAGTTGGCCAGGCATCTTCTGGATCGCTTCGACCTCCACCAGGTCCAGGTCGAAAAGGCTGAATCTGTCGATCACTACGACCCCGGGGACAAGGCGGTTCGGCTTTCTAAGGATAAACTGGACGGGAAGACGCTAACCGCCATTACAACAGCAGCCCATGAAGTCGGCCATGCGCTGCAGGATGCCGCGCAAGAGCCGCTCTTCCGATGGCGCACAAGGCTTGGGTCGATCGCTGTAGGCGCACAGCGTCTTGGCTCTTTCCTGCTGTTCGCCGCACCCATACTGTCCATCGTCACTCGTGCCCCCGCAGCGGGCCTGTTGAGCGCCATGGCGGCTTTCCTGGTAATGGGATCAAACGTGGTGCTCCAATTGGCGACGCTGCCGGTAGAGCTCGATGCCAGTTTTAAAAAGGCTCTGCCGTTACTCAAAAACGGTTATTTAAGACCGGAGCAATATCGTGGAGCGGAGAAAATCCTGAGGGCCGCGGCGTTTACCTATCTCTCCGCGTCATTGGCTGGATTGCTCAATTTCTGGCAATGGATGAGAGTGCTAAAACGATAACAAGGTGCGGCAGCCTGCTGGGTAACGGAGGGACGTATGTCGGATGATTTGCTGAGAAATTGCGCCGTGCAGGCGTTTTGCGCACTGCAGTTATTTCAACTCCATGCGGTTGATTTGCGCGCTGATGAATTGCGCCAGTCACCGGTCCCCGATGCCATTGTGGCCAGGGCCCAATTCACTACTGAAATTGTCAACAGAGAGCCGGTCGATCAAGTCGTCAAGCTGGATAGCCAGGTCACGAGGGTTTTCTTCTTTACCGATCTGAGGAACCTGCAGGGGCGGACAATAATCCATCGCTGGGAGTTTGAAGGGGAGGTAGTCAGTGAGGTTGAGTTTAATGTTGCCGGACCCCGCTGGCGCGTCTATTCAGCGAAAAGCTTGAATCCGGGCGAGTCGGGAAAATGGACTGTTTTCGTCATCGATGAATCCGGTTGGCCTCTGCATGCAAGTATATTCGAGCATGGAGTGACCGGGGAATGAGAGTGCGATTTGCGCGGCCGGATTCAGGCAGAAGCTGTTACTATTCTATAACGCTGCTGATCGGATGTGAGCTTTCCATGGGACCCGGAGCTTGGCTATCGCCGATGACTGCCTGTTGAGATTTTAATCTGAACTCCTCTTCTGCAATCTTGCGCAGCGTCAGCTCTTTTTCCAATCTGACCTCATCCGCTACTGTCCGGTTGCTGATTTTAACGACTTTGGCCGATCTGGCGGTTTCCACTGATTCGGCAATCGATGTCCGCTCAATGGCTTTTGATAACCCGTTGTTCGATAAGCCTTGAGTTTGATCCTGTTTTGCCGGGGCCTCCTCGGATTTGACTTCAACTCTAGGTTCTTCGATGAAAACCTTATAGACGTAGACACCGCCGGCAATGAGCATCACAGCAAATATGATACTTGCTATGGTGAATGAGGATGGATTGAAGCCATTTTTAAAGAGTAGCGGTTCGGGCTCGACGCGAAATGGAGGAATGCTGCCCTTGGCATTGGCCTGTTGTTTGGACCTGATCTGGTCTTGGTCGGGGAACAGATGGACACTGGAAGGTTCACTCGCCACTCCATAGGGTTCACTATCCTCCCTGTTGGGTTCGCTCTCCACTCGATCGGGTATGTTCTCAGGCAAAGGATTCAGAAGCAGATCTGAATTCCGGGTGTTGCCGGAACCAGCCGCTTGGGATTGTGCCTGAATGCTCGAATCAAAGCTGCTGCTATCTGTATCCACTCTCCTCTCTTTGGTTACAGTGGGTAGTTTTTTCTGCTTTTCTTCTGTCAATTCCTGCTGCAGTTGATCGAGCTGCATATGCAGTAACTTGATGTTGTCCTCAAGACTGCTCACCAATTGATTGGACTTGAAAATCTCTGCCTCTGCCTTTTCGGCGCGCCCCATCAGTTCTACAGCCTGACTCTCGAGGCGCCTATTCTCTTCCTCAAAAAAGTGTTGCGCTTCGCTGCCGGTGCCGAGGGGCGACTCCTGTTCCACGACCAGGGCCTGATTTAGACTCTCGGCGGTGTCGACTCGATGCAGGAGTTCCTTGTTTTCACTCTCGGCCGATTCAGCGCGCTGCAGGAGGAGGTTGTTTTCGCGCTCGACGGCTTCGACCCGTTGCCGAAGCTCCTTGCTATCACTCTCTGCTGTTTCAGCCCGCTGCAGCAGGAAATTGTTCTCATTCTCGATGAATTCAATCCGCTGGAGAGATTCTTTTTTGTCGTCCTCGATCGCTGCCGCTTGCTGCGCAAGGCCGTTGTGTTCATTTTGCAGTTCAGCGAACTTGACCTGCATCTGTTGCAGCTGGCTTTCCACTTCGAATAGATGGCGGCGCAGGTTGTCCGATTCGGCAGACTGCCTTTTCCAGTGAGCGATCTCATTGATCAGCTGGCGGTTTTCGTTTGTCAAACGCTCAATCGTCTGCTGTTGTTCAATCAGCGCGCTATCCGCATCATCATCCTGCCCGCCAAGGTTATTGCCATACCTGGCCTTGATCTCGGCGACTTGTTCAGCCGCCAGACGCTGGATCTCAGTGGTGCTTCTAGTAAGTTGCGATTGTGAATATGTTGGATTGCTTGCTGACGGGACGGATTGATTCGCCAGCTCTGACGTATCCGTTACCAGGTTGACTGGGCTGAGGCCCTCGTTGCCTTTATCAACAACCTTGTTGCCGCCATTATCAATCGCTGTTCTCAATCGACCTTCAGCAAGGGACAGCAGTTCGTTAAGACGGGTCCCGGGTTTTATGTCGGGTGCCGAGATGGCGATACTCGCACTGATGACCTGTTCTGATTCGCCAAGATAGAACTGTTTCGATGCCAGGTCTTCGAGGATTCTCCTGCCGAGATATCGCGTGCCAATGGCATTCGAAGCCGGGCGCAACATGGCAAACAATCCCTTGCCAAAATAGGCGAGGGTGTCGTCGGGGTGTATATGCTGGTTTATGATCTCTGCCAAAGAATGCAGTATGTGATCAATAGCCGGTTCGCTGTAGTGAGCGGAGATTTCATCAATCTGATCAATCCTCACCAGGGCGATGGCAAGTTCGTTTTTATTGCGAATGGCAAAGGCAAGCTCCCGGCTCGAGGTTACCAAGAATTGTTCTCTGTCGGCAATTCCCTCGAGATAGTCTGATTGTGGCTCCAGCGGCGGCGGCTGGGAGGCGCCATCTTCGCTTGGTGCGGTTTCTTGATCCGCTGAGCGATTCCCCAGCCTGCTCAAATAGCTTTTTATATTTTCAGGATCAAAGGGTTTGCAGATGACCTCATCCGCACCCAATTGAGCCAGTTCCCGACGGATCTCCTCGCTCTCCTCGTTGCCGGTGACAACGATAAATGGGGTTTTGGCGAGCGCTGTGGAATCTGCCGATCTGACCCTGGACAACAGGCCCCTGCCGTCGAGCTCCGGCATCGAAAGATCACTGAAAACCAAGGCGACCGATGGCGTATCGTTGAGAATGTTCCAGGCTTCCTGGCCGTTTTCAGCCTCTATGACCTGGCAGTCGTCCTTCAGTATGTTTTTCAGTGAAACCCGTACCACACGAGAGTCATCAGCGATAAGCACGACTGGCTTATCGCCGGTATGATGAGAAAAGCTATTTAACGCCTGTTCCGCCATTCCGTCTGGGTCTTGTTGTTTGAGCATGGACAATAGATTTCTACCATTTGCTTCGACTATTTATAGAAAAACTTTAGATGAAGGCAGTTAAAGCAGATAGTAAGAAAATATCCTTAAGAAATTGAAAAATAAATAAAATTACTTTTAATCCTATTGTGTCAAACTGCAAAATGAGAGTTGTATCACCAACAGGCAAGGATCCTTTCAAGCGCGCCGTCAGCACGGATCAGAGAGAATCCCAAACCGGAGGCGATTTCAGCTGATCCTGGCGTACAGTGAATGGTCACTTCCTGTGAGGGGCAGATCCGAGCATACTCTCAAATGATGAGATGGTTTTGGAACAAGTTCATACTTTATAAATTCCTGCCAAACCATGGGTTTAATCCATCTGCCTATCCCCATCCGGGACAGGATCCCCGCTTCCAGGGGGGCAGGCAGCCGATGGTTTATGTGAACCTTGACGCACTCTTACCCCTCAGCTAGCTTGAAGTTGGAGTAGACCTTGAGATATTACCCAACCGGCCGATAGCCAGTTTGATTACCACACTATAACGAGTCAACGCGGCAAAAGATGACAAAATCAGTCTTTTATCTTTCAGATGGTGAGGTTGTAGAATCCTCGGAAGAAAAGGAGGCTAAAGACAAGGAGCGTGAGTCGGTAGTCGTTAAATCATTTGTCGACTCGGTCAAGGAGGACCTCCTCGCCAATAAGATTTATCTTCCTACGCTGCCCTCGCTGGCGCTCGAAGCACTCGTGGTGATCAATGACGCCGATAGTTCGGCCCACGACCTGGAAAAGGTGATCTCCAGGGACGCGGCACTTACCGCAAGATTGATTCGTTACGCCAACAGTCCGCTCTACCGGGGACTGAATACCATTGCCTCCATCCGCCCCGCGATTACGCGAATTGGATTTCAACGGGTGAAAAACGCCGTCTATGCCGTTTCGATGAAGGAGGTGTTTCGCACCTCGGAGAAGGAGATCGAGAGGCGTATGAACAAGTTATGGACCCATTCGGTGAAGGTCGGCGCACAGGCGGCGATTCTCGCCAAGGGGCAACCCAATCTCGATCCCGATATCGCACTGGTTGCGGGATTGGTCCACGATATCGGACAGATTCCGCTCCTGATCAAGGCGTGTCGCTACCCCGAGTTGATCGCCAATCCGGCCTTTTTGGATAAGGTCTTGCTGAAAATGCACACTCAGTTGGGTGGCAGCATTTTGAAATTGTGGAAATTCGATCAGCATGTCATCGATGCGGCTGCCGAACATGAAGATCTGGTACGCGATCCGGGAGATGCCCCGGTCGATTATGTGGATGTGGTTCAGGTGGCGAATATCATGAGCTACGAAGGTACAGGCCATCCCCTGGCAAGTATTGACCGATCCGGCATCAAGGCGTTCGCCCGTCTGCAGAAGGCCGAAAATAACGACTCCCTGGATGAGGAGACAAAAAAGGTCGAGGATGTCTTATTCTGAAGCAAAGGCAGGCTGCACTGTCAGCTGGTGTTAACTGGCCCGATTGCAGCGAGGCTATTTGGTCAGAACGTCAATCCCTTCATTGCGCAGCATGGCGATCAGCCGTATCAGCGGTAGCCCGATCAAGGCATTTGGGTCATCTCCCTCCAGGCGTTCAAAAAGTGAGATGCCCAAACCCTCCGATTTAAAGGCACCGGCACAGTTGTAGGGCTCCTCTTTGTGAAGATAGTTCTCAATCTCCCGCTTCTGCAATACCCGAAAAATGACATGAAAGGGTTCGCAACACACCTGAGTCCGGCCTGTCTCGCTGTTCAGCAGGCAGAGTCCGGTCAAAAAACTGACCCGCTTTCCGGATGCCTGCATCAATTGTTCGATCGCTTTTTCATGACCACCCGGTTTTCCGAGGATCATGCCATCGACAACCGCTACCTGATCGGAACCTATGATGAGTGCCGCAGGATGCTCCTTTGCCACCTCCCTGGCCTTGTTTTCAGCGAGACGGATGACCAATCTCTCCGGCGATTCATCCGCCTGCCCGGATTCATCGATATCGGGGGAGACAGTACTGAACTCGACACCCAGACGGCTCAATAACTCGCGGCGAAAGGGTGAACTGGAGGCGAGGATCAGTTGTTGCTGGGACGAGGGATCAGAGTAGGGCATGGAGGACACAATTTGGCTGGATAGATTTGCGCCACATAGTAGCAAAATTGCAGCCGGGGCTTCATTTCTTTTAAACCGGTAGACGTTTATATTACATGCGGTTTGCAGTATTGCTGTTGCACGGGGAATCGGGGTCCAATCATTAATATAACCAATGATAATTATATATATTCTAAATAGAAAGCTATTTTTCTAAAAAAAACATGTCGATAGGCCTCCCCAGGATTTAAAGCACAGCTTGACAAGTGATGTAGACCCAACGTAGAAATGGGCCTCCACTCTTTGGGGGTTCAGATCTGCTATGCCAACCAGTGACTTGCTGATGTCGGGTGTCAATCTCATGGTCCTCGGAATGGGGATCGTGTTCACCTTTTTACTGATTCTTGTTTTCGCCATGAAAGGCATGTCCAAATTGGCGCTCTACCTTACTGCACGACACGGGGGCTCTGACGAGGTATCATCACAACCTTCGATTTCGGGGCAGGACCAGGCCGGTACGAGGGGAGATCTGGTAGCGGTCATAACGGCTGCCATCAGCAACTATCGAGCCACCCATTACAAGATCAATTAAAACTCCCTTTTTTTTATAAGATTGAGTTTGCCTGTTTACCAATCAACGGCGGCTAGTTTATGAGCGAAAAGAAACCACTTGGAATCACTGATCTCGTGCTGCGAGACGCACCTCAGTCCCTGTTTGCAACCAGAATGCGTATCGAGGATATGCTGCCGATTGCCGAAAAACTGGACAATATCGGCTTTTGGTCCCTGGAGACCTGGGGCGGCGCCACCTTCGATGCCTGTATTCGTTACCTGGGAGAGGATCCCTGGGAGCGGATCCGCACGCTCAAGGCAGCGATGCCAAAAACGCCCATGCAGATGCTCTTCCGTGGGCAGAATATACTCGGCTATCGTCACTATGCAGACGATGTGGTCAATAAGTTCGTCGAACGGGCTGCCACCAATGGTGTCGATGTATTCCGCATATTCGACGCCATGAACGACCTGCGCAATCTTGAGACCGCCATCAAGGCCACCCTCAATGTGGACAAACATGCCCAGGGGGCCATGTCCTATACGGTCAGTCCGGTGCACAACATCGACTACTGGATCGATCTGGGAAAACGCTTTGAAGACATGGGCTGTCACTCGCTCTGTATCAAGGATATGGCCGGTTTGCTGAATCCCTATGTCGGCTATGAGTTGGTAACCCGCCTCAAGGAGGAGGTTTCCATCCCCATTGCCATGCACAGCCATGCCACTACCGGTATGAGTACAACAAGCGTAATCAAGGTGGCTGAAGCCGGTGTCGATATGGTCGACACCTCGATTTCGTCGATGAGCATGACCTATGGACATTCGGCGACGGAGTCCGTGGTGGCCATTTTGAAGGAGAGCGATCGCGATACCGGGCTCGATCTGAACCTGCTGCAGGAGGTCGCCATCTATTTCCGCGAGGTGCGCAAGAAATACGCCAAGTTTGAAGGTTCGCTCAAGGGCGTCGATTCCCGCATCCTGGTGGCACAGGTGCCAGGAGGCATGCTGACCAACATGGAGAACCAGCTTCGGGAGCAGGGCGCCTCGGATAAGTTGGATCAGGTGCTCGAAGAGATTCCCCGGGTGCGTGAGGATCTGGGTTATATTCCTCTGGTGACCCCGACCTCGCAGATCGTCGGAACCCAGTCGGTTATCAATGTCCTGATGGGTAATCGCTACAAGAGCATCACCAAAGAGACGGAAGGCGTGCTCAAGGGTGAATATGGCGCTACCCCGGCCCCGGTAAACAACGAGCTGCAGATGAAGGTCCTTGACGGGGAGGAGCCCATTACCTGTCGTCCCGCGGATCTGCTGGATGACGAGATGGACAAACTCACCGCGGAGTTTCACGGTCTGGTTGAAGAGCATGGTATCAAGGTGGCCGCCGATGAAGTGGACGATGTGCTGATCTATGCGCTGTTCCCCCAGGTCGGACTGAAATTCCTCAGGAATCGCGACAATCCGAGCGCCTTCGAACCAGCGCCAGGCACTGAGCCGGTTTTACCTGTGCAGGCGACTGCACCCGCGGCGGCGGCCGCCAGTTCGGGCGGACCTGAATCCTATCAGGTCGAGGTCAACGGCGTTGCCTACAATGTCAAGGTCACGCCAAGCGGCGCCGTAACCGAAGTGGCGCCGGCAGCCGCCCCTGCAGCGACCCAGAGTGCCGAGCCACCGGCTGCCCCCAGCGCTGCGCAAGGGGAGACCATCAATGCGCCCCTCTCCGGCAACATCCACTCCATCAAGGTCGCTGCAGGCGACAGGGTTGGTCCCGGGGATGTGGTGATGGTCCTCGAAGCAATGAAAATGGAGACGGAGGTTCGCGCCACAACGGCGGGGACAGTTGCCCGGATCCTGGTGAAAGAGGGTGATGCCGTCCAGGTTGGATCACCTCTTTTGAGTCTCTCCTGACATGATCGAGATAGGCATACAACCGCTTTGGCAGTCCACCGGACTGGCCAATCTGGAGTGGGGCCAGGTACTGATGATGGCAGTCGGCTGTCTCTTGGTATACCTGGCGGTGGTAAAAAAATTCGAACCTCTGCTGCTGGTCCCGATCGGCTTCGGCGCCATCCTGAGCAATATCCCGCTCGCCGGCATCAGTGGTCCCGATGGCATCTTGGGTTATATCTATACAGTCGGCATAGAGACCGGCGTCTTTCCCCTGCTGATCTTCATGGGGGTCGGTGCATTGACCGATTTCGGCGCCCTCATCGCCATGCCCTGGACACTGCTGCTGGGCGCCGCCGCCCAGTTTGGCATTTTTGTCACCCTGCTGGGGGCGCTGGCTTTGAATTTCGTGCCGGGTTTCGAGTTCACCCTGGCCGATGCATCCGCGATTGCGATCATCGGCGGTGCCGACGGGCCGACCGCCATCTTTCTCGCCTCCCGGCTCTCCCCCGACCTGTTGGGTGCGATTGCCGTCGCGGCCTACTCCTACATGGCCCTGGTGCCGATCATTCAACCGCCGATCATGCGCCTGTTGACCACCGACACGGAACGCAATGTGGAGATGCAGCAGCTGCGCCACGTCACCAAGCTGGAGAAGATTCTGTTCCCCTTTGCGGTGTTGCTGCTGTGCGCGATCTTTCTGCCATCCGCCGCGCCGCTGATAGGCATGTTGACATTCGGCAATCTGCTCAGAGAGTGCGGCGTCGTTGAACGCCTGAGCCATGCCTCGCAGAACGAGATCATCAATGTGGTGACGATATTTCTGGGCCTGGCTGTCGGCTCCAAGCTTTCTGCGGACAAGTTCCTTACCGTCGAAACCCTGGGCATACTGGCCCTCGGAGCCTTCGCCTTCTGTATCGGCACGGCGACCGGTGTCATCATGGGAAAGATCATGTACCGGGTGACGGGAGGCAAAGTGAACCCCCTGATCGGTGCCGCAGGGGTGTCGGCGGTGCCGATGGCGGCCCGTGTTGTCAACAAGGTCGGCCTGGAGACCAATCACCACAATTTCCTGCTGATGCACGCCATGGGACCGAATGTGGCGGGTGTCATCGGCTCGGCGGTGGCCGCCGGCATCCTGCTGGCGCTGGTCGGCGTCTGAACCCGGCGGCGCCCATGTCATTTTGACACGGGCGCCGTACTCATAATATTATTGCCCGCTTATGTTGAAGCGCTTTCCTGATCGGTTGGATCCGTGGCGCTTCGCCGATCTTGGCAAAGAGATCGACGGAGAGCTTCCATTGGATACCTTTTCCAGGCTGAGCGCTTGCTTGCTGGGGCCTGCGGGTGATGTCAGTTTCAAGCTGGTGTTCGGCCGTGACCGTGAGCGGCGGGCAACGCTCGGCGGTTGGCTCAAGGCAGTATTGCCGCTGCAGTGTCAGCGCTGTCTCGAGGAGGTGGATCTGCCGGTCGATATTCGTCTGTCCATGGTCTTCGTCCAAGGATTGGATGAGGCTGAGATGCTGCCGGAAGAGGTGGATCCATGGCTGGTCGAGGAGGATCAAGTGGTCTTCAGGGAGTTGATAGAAGACGAGCTTCTTCTGGCCCTGCCGCAGGTGGCAATGCATGAACCGGGTGCCTGCCATACGCCCGCGGCGGAGACGAGCGAAGAGAGACCGAAAGAGAGCAGTAAGCAAGAACGAGAAAACCCGTTTGCGGCTCTCGCCGAGTACAAACGGGATAAACAGTAGATTGATTAACAGACAGAATATTCAGGAGATCAGCCATGGCTGTTCAACAAAACAGAAAGACTCCCTCCAAGCGTGGTATGCGTCGTGCGCATGATGCGCTGAAAGGGGAAACGCTCTCAATCGATTCCACCTCGGGTGAAACCCACCTCCGTCACCATGTTACTGCTGACGGCTTCTACAAAGGCCGTAAGGTAGTCAACACCAAGGGCGAGTGACCTCCCGGTCCACACAGCTCATTATTGAAACCCATCAAGGGGGTTCCCTTGCTGGGTTCTTTAATTGATAGGCATGATCTTCACCTCAGCGATCTCTTTGCGAGAAGGGATTTCAGGGTGCGGTCATCGATACCGATCGACTCTGCTCAATAATGATTAAAAAAATGAGTGATCCAATGAGTCTTTAATGGATGGGTGAATCGTTAATTCATGAGTAAGCCAGTTACAATCGCATTGGATGCCATGGGAGGGGATGTCGGCGCAGACGCGGTGATTCCGGCTGCCAGGGAATACCTCCGTCGCGATCGAGAGACCGCGCTTATTCTGGTTGGCGACGAAAAGCTTCTGACGAAAAAGCTCGGGCCTCATCCGTTTGGGGAAAGACTGCAGATCAGGCATGCATCCGAAACGGTCGCCATGGACGAGCTGCCATCAAAAGCCCTGCGCAATAAAAAGGACTCATCGATGCGCGTGGCCATTGACCTGGTCAAGAGCGGCGATGCGAATGCCTGTGTCAGCGCCGGCAATACCGGTGCCCTGATGGCCACATCGCGCTTCGTTTTGAAGATGCTGCCGAATATCGACCGGCCGGCGATCATCACCGCGCTGCCGTCGATCAGC
Source organism: gamma proteobacterium symbiont of Ctena orbiculata (assembly GCA_003058495.1). Taxonomy (GTDB): domain Bacteria; phylum Pseudomonadota; class Gammaproteobacteria; order Chromatiales; family Chromatiaceae; genus Thiodiazotropha. Next base: position 42,219 of record QBVC01000025.1, read on the forward strand.
GGCCAGACGTTCATGCTCGATCTCGGGGCCAATGTGGACTGCAGCGCCGATCATCTGTTTCAGTTTGCCGTCATGGGCAGTGAGACAGTGGCCGCGGTAACGGACATAGCGAATCCGAAAATCGGCCTGTTGAACATCGGGCAGGAGGAGATCAAGGGCAACGAGCAGGTCAAAGAGGCGCACGAGCTGTTGCTGCACAGTTCGCTCAACTATGTCGGTTATGTAGAGGGCGACGACATCTACAAAGGGGGTACGGATGTTATCGTATCCGATGGTTTTGTCGGCAACATTGCACTAAAGAGCAGCGAAGGTGTGGCGAACATGATCCGCCACTTCATGACTCTTGAGTTCAAGAAGAATCCAGTGACGAAGCTGGCGGGCTTGATCGCCATGCCGGTATTGAGAGCCTTTCGCAAACGGATCGACCACAGACGCTATAACGGCGCCAGCCTGTTGGGATTGCGTGGGATTGTCATCAAGAGTCATGGCAGTGCCGACAAACTGGCCTTCATGAATGCAATAAGCATTGCCCGTAAAGAGGTCTCTTGCGATATCCCGCACCGCATCGCGGAACAGGTCAAAACTCATCTGGAAAAAAGGGAAATCGCGTGACCTATTCGCGTATCACAGGCACCGGCGGTTATCTTCCCGAGAAGATACTCACCAACCATGACCTTGAAAAGATCGTCGATACCACGGATCAGTGGATCGTCGAGCGAACCGGTATCCGTAAGCGTCATATTGCCGAGGATGGTGAATATACCTGCGATCTGGCGGAGAAGGCCTCGCGCAATGCACTGGAGATGGCCGGTCTCGATCCCAGCGACATCGACCTGATCGTGGTGGCGACGACAACCGCCGATCAGGTGTTTCCCAGTACCGCCTGTCTGCTGCAGGCGCGTCTAGGTATACGGGGGCCGGCCGCCTTTGATGTTCAGGCGGTGTGCACCGGTTTTGTCTACGCGCTCGGTGTCGCCGATAACTTTATCCGCGCCGGAGCCGCGAAAAGAGCGCTCGTGGTGGGCGCCGAGACCTTCTCCCGGATTCTCGACTGGAGCGATAGAAATACCTGTGTACTGTTCGGCGACGGTGCGGGCGCGGTTGTGATCGAGGCGAGTGACGAGCCGGGCATCGTCTCAACCCACCTGCATGCGGATGGCGCCTACGAGAGCCTGCTGCGGGTTCCAAGCGGAATCTCAAAAGGTTACGACGAATTGCAACAGGGATCGGCCTATGTCGAGATGCGGGGTAACGAGGTATTCAAGGTCGCGGTGACCACCCTGGGCCGGATCGTCGATGAGACGCTGGCCGCCAACAATATGGAAAAGTCCGATATCGACTGGCTGATTCCGCATCAGGCCAACATGAGAATCATCAATGCCACGGCGAGAAAGCTGCAGACTCCGATGGACCGGGTGGTGGTTACCGTGGATGAACATGGCAATACTTCAGCGGCGTCAGTGCCCCTGGCGCTGGATGTCGCGGTCAGAGACGGCCGAATAAAGCGCGGTGAAACTATCCTCATGGAGGCGTTTGGCGGCGGTTTCACCTGGGGTTCGGTATTGGCGAAGTTCTAGCGGGTTGAAACATTATATCTATGAGCAATTCATCTTTCGGTATCGTATTTCCGGGGCAGGGATCTCAGTCCGTCGGGATGTTGAGTGAACTGGCTGCGGTCCATCCCATCGTCAACGACACCTATGCAGAGGCGTCGGAGGCACTGGGCTACGACCTTTGGGACCTGGTACAGCAAGGTCCCGAGGCGCAGCTCAACCAGACCATGAAGACCCAGCCGGCGATGCTGGCGGCCGGTGTCTCTGTATGGCGGATCTGGTTGGATCAGGGCGGTGCCGTGCCGCAGCTCATGGCCGGGCACAGTCTCGGAGAGTATACCGCCCTGGTATGCGCGGATGCGATAGGGTTTTCCGATGCCGTCAAACTGGTGGCTGAGCGGGGTCGTTTCATGCAGGAGGCCGTGCCCGAGGGGAGCGGCGGCATGGCGGCGATCCTGGGGCTCGATGATGATCGGGTCAAGGCAGTCTGTTCCCAAGCCGCTTCCGGCGATGTGATTGAAGCCGTGAACTTCAACTCTCCCGGACAGGTTGTCATCGCCGGTCACAAGGAGGCAGTGGATCGGGCCTGTGGACTCGCCAAGGAGGCCGGAGCGAAACGGGCGCTGCCGCTGCCGGTCAGTGTACCCTCGCACTGTGCATTGATGAGGCCGGCCGCTGAACGTCTGGGACAACTGTTGCGTGAGATTTCCATCGCGCCTCCCTCGATTCCTGTCATTCACAATGCCAGTGTCGAATTGGCGGCTGATCCCGAGTCGATACGAGAGCAGCTCGAGGCCCAGCTCCACAGCCCGGTACGTTGGGTGGAGACGGTGCAGAAGATGGCGGCCTCGGGAATCTCGAACCTGGTTGAGGCGGGACCCGGAAAGGTGCTTGCCGGATTGACCAAGAGAATCGATCGCGAACTTGTCGGGCTGCCGCTGTTTGATACTAAAACCTTGTCCCAAGCCCTGGAGGGATTGAAATGAGCCTGGAAAACGAGATTGCACTGGTGACAGGAGCCAGTCGCGGCATAGGCGCGGCCATCGCCGATGCCATCGCAACGGCGGGTGCGACGGTGATCGGAACGGCGACCTCGGAAGCGGGGGCGCAGGGGATTACGGAACGCTTTCAATCAGCCGGCCGCTCGGGCAGCGGCAGGGTGTTGAATGTGACCGAGGCCGGATCCATCGATGCTCTCATCGAGGCGGTGAGCAAGGATTACGGCGCACCCACAATTTTGGTGAACAATGCCGGTATTACCCGCGACAATCTGCTTATGCGCATGAAGGATGAGGAGTGGGAGAGCATCATCGATACCAACTTGAGCTCCGTGTTTCGCCTCAGCAAGGCGGTATTGCGAGGCATGATGAAGGCGCGCAAAGGTCGTATCATCAACATCTCATCCGTGGTTGGTGCGATGGGGAATGCAGGTCAGACCAACTATGCCGCCGCCAAGGCCGGCATCCACGGATTTACCCGTTCGTTGGCCAGGGAGGTAGGATCGAGAGGGATCACGGTCAATTCCGTGGCCCCCGGTTTTATCGAGACCGATATGACCAGGGAGCTGCCTGAGGCTCAGCGCAAGAGTCTCGAAGAGAATATCCCGTTGCAAAGACTGGGTTCACCGGAGGATATCGCCAGCGCCGTGTTGTTCCTGGCGGGAGAGTCAGGACGATATATTACCGGTGAAACACTCCATGTGAATGGCGGAATGTACATGAGTTGATGGGGCAGAGCCCGGAGTCAATTCTAATAATTAACATAAATAAACATCAATAACTAACTGTTAATATTATAAAATATGCTCGAATGATAATGCGGTCGCTTTCAGAGGATTGCGCTTTTCTCGAGTGTGGTTTGTTACTACAATACCGCATCGGTCCTTTTCGAGGCCGTCGGATAATGCAGAGGAAATTAATAACATGAGCGATGTCGTAGAACGAGTTCGTAAAATTGTCGTAGAACAACTAGGCGTGAAAGAAGAAGAGGTTACCTTGGAGGCCTCATTTGTCGATGATCTTGGCGCTGACTCTCTCGACACAGTGGAATTGGTAATGGCCCTCGAAGAGGAATTTGAAACCGAGATTCCCGATGAAGAGGCTGAAAAGATCACGACTGTTCAGCTTGCTGTCGAGTACATCAACGAACACAGTTAATCTTAACGCCAAGATTTTCCACTTCCATAGGCCGCCAAGCTCTATCAGTTGAAAGGGGCGCGGCCTTTTGCTTTTTCAGCAACACCATTGATTTTTGGGGGTAGTCATATATGACTGCAAGAAGGGTTGCCGTTACGGGTTTAGGCATGGTATCGCCTGTAGGACTGGATATACCCACTTCCTGGGATAATATTCAGGCCGGCAAGAGCGGGATTCAACCCATTACCCATTTCGATGTCGAGTCATTCTCGACCCAGTTCGGTGGCCCCATCTACGGCTTCGAGATAACCGACTATATCGCGAAGAAAGAAGCCAAGAAAATGGATAAGTTCATCCATTACGGCATCGCCGCAGGCATCCAGGCGATCAAGGATGCGGCGCTCGAGGTGACTGAGGAGAACGCCGACCGCATCGGCGTTCTGATCGGTTCGGGAATCGGCGGCATCACCGGTATCGAAAACAGTTATCAGTCCTACCTGGATGGGGGTCCGCGCAAGATCTCGCCCTTTTTCGTACCCTCGAGCATCATCAACATGGTCTCCGGAAACCTCTCCATCATGTATGGATTGAAGGGGCCGAACTACTCGATCGTTTCCGCTTGCAGCAGCGGTGCCCACAGCATTGCCGAGGCCGCGATGATGATACGCTACGGCCGCACCGATGTGATGATCGCCGGCGGTGCGGAGATGGCCACCTCGCCGGTGGGTCTGGGCGGGTTTGCCGCTGCCAGGGCACTCTCCCGCCGCAACGACGATCCCCAGGGGGCCAGTCGTCCCTGGGACAGGGATCGGGACGGCTTTGTGCTGAGCGACGGTGCCGGTGTCGTGGTCCTGGAAGAGTATGAACAGGCCAAGGCGCGGGGCGCCAGGATCTATGCGGAACTGGCCGGAATCGGTATGAACTCCGATGCCTACCACATGACCGCCCCCTCCGTTGACGGCTCCGGGGCCGCCAAATGCATGCTGCTGGCGCTTGAGGATGGCGGGATCAATGTGGATGAGGTCGACTATATCAATGCCCACGGAACCTCCACACCGGCCGGTGACGTGGCGGAGACCCTGGCGGTCAAGCGCGCTTTCGGCGATCACGCCCACAAGTTGTGCGTCAGTTCCACCAAGTCGATGACAGGCCATATGTTGGGTGCGGCGGGTGGCGCGGAAGCGGTCTATACCATCCTGGCGCTGCACAACCAGGTCGTGCCGCCCACCATCAATCTGGAGAACCAGGATCCCGAGTGCGACCTGGATTATGTGCCCAACACCGCGAGGGAGACGAAGCTGGATGTGGTGATATCCAACTCCTTTGGATTCGGCGGCACCAACGGCACCCTGGCATTTCGTCGCGTGACCTGAGGTCGGTGGCTCATTGCTGATTAACGGCAAACCCGATGATCGCATAGCCTGCTCTGATCGTGGCCTGCAATACGGCGATGGTCTGTTCGAAACTTTGGCGGTCAACCAGGGACGTCCCTGTCTATGGCGGCGGCATATGGCAAGGCTCGGCCGCGGCGAATCGGTTCTGGGTATGCCGGCTAGCGATAAACAGCTGCTCGAACAGGAGGCGCTGTCCCTCTGCGAGGGGCGGGATCAGGCTGTATTGAAGATCATTCTGACCCGGGGCAGCGGTGGCAGGGGTTATGCCAGGCCAAGCCCCTGCGCGCCAAGGCGTATTCTCAGCATCCATCCCTGGCCCGACTATCCCCGGACCTGGTACACCGAAGGACTGCGTCTGGGCATCTGCCAGACCAGGATCGGCCGCAACAGCCAGCTTGCCGGTTTGAAACACCTGAACCGACTTGAACAGGTGCTGGCCCGCAGCGAGTGCCAGGAAGCGCGATTGGATGAGTGTCTGATGATGGATGAAGGGAAGCGGGTGATATGCGGCAGTCAAAGCAACTTCTTCATGGTGCGTGACGATACCCTGTATACCCCCGACCTGACCCATTCGGGCATAACCGGTGTGGTCCGGGAGCTGGTGATCGAGCTTGCACGACAGCTCTCAATCCCATTGCTGATCACCGATTTGGACTTACAGAGTCTGTTGGATGCCGACGCCCTTTTTGTCACCAGTTCAGTGATGGGCATTTGTCCGGTCGCGGTGTTGGACAAGCGTCGTTATGACTTGGAAAGAATTCCGATCGAGTTGCGTCGACGAGCGGAACAAGCCTGCATGGCATCCTAGCCAGTATCATCTGCACCGCCAATAGCGACGCTATCCGGCTTCACCCGAGAACAGTACTTACTTAAGGCAAATTTCAGGAATGTCGTCAATCCGGCGCAGGCCGGAATCCTGGAACACCGTCGCCATCAAGCATTCTGGATCCCGGCCTGTGACGGGATGACGCTGGTTCTTGGCTCAAGTAAGTGTCATTCGCTTCACCCCAGATTTTTTTCCAGTAGAATGGCGTTATGTCAAAGGACCACGTTTTATTTCAATTTGCGCGCTCGGCCTGGTGAGAGATGCGGATTAATCGTCTCCTCGGAACCCTGATCTTCGTTGTCAGCATCCTGCTCGCCTGGGGTTGGATGGAGTATGAAGGCTTCATCGACAAGCGACTCGTTATACCGGAGGAGGGTGTCAACTATGTGCTGCAGCCGGGGATGACGGTGAGAAGCCTGGCGGCCGATCTGCAGCAGCGAGGTATGCTCGAAAAGCCCCTGCTGCTGCGATTCCTCGCCCGCTGGCAGGGGCAGGCGAGCAAGCTGAAGGCCGGTGAGTATTTCCTCCCCGCGGATACGACGCCGCCGAAGCTGCTCGAAATCCTCAGCTCCTCCCAGGTGGTTCAATATGCGCTCACCGTCATTGAGGGATGGACCTTCGAACAGATGATGGCGGCGGTCAGAAGTGATCCTATCCTGGAACCGACCATGGAAGGGATTGCCAACGATCAGGTTATGCAGCATCTGGGGTTTGGCGACCAGCATCCCGAGGGGCTTTTCTATCCGGATACCTACCATTTTCCACGAGGAACAACCGATGCTGCGTTTCTCAAACGCGCCTACAAACGCATGGAATCGGTACTGGAACAGGCCTGGCGGCAGCGGCAAAAAGAGCTGCCGTTGAAGAGTCCCTACGAGGCCCTCATCCTGGCCTCGATTATCGAGCGTGAGACCGGCCTGCCGGAGGAGCGCGGCAAGATAGCGGGTGTCTTTACCAGGCGGCTCGAACGCGGCATGCTGCTACAGACCGACCCAACGGTGATCTACGGCATGGGTGAGCGTTTCGACGGCAATATACGCAAACGGGATCTAACCCGCGACACACCCTACAACACCTATCTGCGCAAGGGCCTGACACCCACCCCCATTGCCATGCCGAGCGGTGCGGCGATCCAGGCGGCGCTGCATCCGGAGGATGGAAAAACGCTCTATTTCGTTGCAACCGGGGATGGCGGGCACCACTTCTCTTCAACGCTCGAGGAGCACAACAAGGCGGTACGCAAGTATCAGTTGAAGAGGTGAGCGACAGCGACATGATGGCAAGAGGACGTTTCATTACCGTGGAGGGCGGGGAGGGCGCCGGAAAGAGCAGCAATCTGGCGTTTATTCAATCCCTGCTCGAAGCCGCCGGCAAGCGGGTGCTGTTTACCCGGGAACCGGGAGGAACCCCCTTGGGGGAGGCGATTCGCGACTTGCTCCTGGGACACCAGCACACCGGCATGGCGGATGATACGGAGCTGCTGCTGATGTTCGCCGCCCGGGCCGAGCATCTGCAGCAGAAGATCCTGCCGGCCCTGGAACAGGGGATCTGGGTATTGTGCGATCGCTTCACCGACGCCAGTTTTGCCTATCAGGGGGCCGGACGGGGGCTCTCCCATGAGAGGATCGCCAAACTGCAGCAGTTTGTTCAGGGCTCGCTGCGCCCCGATCTGACCCTGTTGCTCGACCTGCCGGTGGAGACGGGCCTGCAGCGTGCCGGAAAACGCTCTCAACCCGATCGGTTCGAGCGTGAAGCGCAAGACTTTTTCGAGCGGGTGAGAAGCGGTTACCTGCGGATCGCAAGCGATGAGCCGGAGCGCGTGCGTGTCATCGACGCGTCTCCGGGGCTGCCACAGGTTCAGGCGCAGATATCAGCGACGATCCAGCGCTATCTGGAGAGTCTGGATGAGTGAATTTCGCTACCAGCGCCTGCCCTGGCAAGATCCCCAGTGGCAGTTGTTGCAACAGAGCCTGGCGCAGGGGCGGCTGCCTCACGCGCTCCTGCTCTGCGGTCCTCCCGGCCTGGGTAAGGAGTCGTTCGTGCTCAGTTTTGCCCAGTCCCTGCTCTGTACACGGCGAGCGCAAGACGGTCTCGCCTGTGGGGTCTGCCGCCATTGCCAGCTGCTTGAGAGCGGCAACCATCCCGACCTGCGATGGCTGAAACCGGATGAACAGGGCAAGAGCGGCGAGATCACGATCGAGGCGATACGCAGCCTCACCGCCAGCGCCTCTTTGACGGCCCATGGAGGCGCCTATAAGGTCGTCGCCGTGCAACCGGCCCACCGCATGAACAGTGCCGCGGCCAACAGTCTCCTCAAGACCCTGGAGGAGCCTACGCCGCGGACAGTGATCATGCTCCTCACCGATCAGCCCGGAAGGCTTCTTCCCACCATTCGCAGTCGCTGCCAGAGGGTCCAGTTTCTGCCCCCGGACAGGGCCGAGGCGATCACATGGCTGGCGGAAAAGGTGACCCATGAGGATCCGGAGTTGCTGCTGACATTGGCAAACGGCGCCCCGCTCCGGGCCCTTCAGCTCGATGACAGCGAACTGCTGAAGGCGCGTGGTGAGATGTTGAGCGGTTTCTTGCAGCTTCCCGGGGGAAGGCGGGATCCGGTCGGTCTGGCCAGGGGGTGGGGGGGGTTCGACAGGAAACTGCTTTTGGAGTGGTTGGCGGGATGGGTGATCGACATGATCCGCCTTAGGGAGGGCGTCGATAGCGGGCTCCTCTTCAACCGGGACCTCGCTCAAGCTTTGCAGAAAACGGCCGACAAGTTAAACTCGAAGGCTCTGCATGGTTATCTGCTCCAGGTTTATACGGCCAGGAGAAGCGTGGAGAGCAACCTAAATCCGCAATTGGCCTTGGAAAATTTACTGATTTCCTGGCGTGACTGCGGTACAGAGGCAAGTTAGACAGGACCGATAACCCTATGGCTGGTGGACCCAAACAAGGCATTCTCTCGCTGACCATCAAGGATAAAAACGCCTTGTACGCAGCTTATATGCAATTTGTTGAATTTGGGGGGCTTTTTATCCCCACCACCAAACAGTACCGGTTGGGTGACGAGGTCTTCATGCTGCTGACGCTGATGGATGAGACAGAGCGCCTGCCGGTCGCCGGAAAGATTATCTGGATCACCCCGGTGGGCGCGGAAGGCAACAGGGCAGCCGGAATCGGGGTCCAGTTCAGCGACCAGGACGGCGGCGCCGCCCGTAACAAGATCGAGACCTATCTTGCCGGCGCCTTGAAATCGGATCGGCCCACCCATACGCTCTAAGCTCCACCAGTCTGGTATATTCACCTGGTTTTCCAATCAAAGGCCGGGTGCCTAGCTTTTACTCGACACAGCCGGATCGCAGACTGATCTCAGCGCCACCGATAGCGCCGCTGACGGGTCTGCTGCACATGCTGATGCGGCCGGAGCTGAAATCGAAGAAGCGGTTGCGGCCCATGCCGCAGATCCGGCAACTGACAACGACAGGAATACTGCATGCTAGTCGACTCACACTGTCATCTCGATCGCGTCGGACTCGCCCCCTACGAGGGGGATTTCGCACGCCTCATGAGCGATACCCTGGCACAGGGAATCGATCATCTGTTGTGCGTCTCCATCGATCTCGAGTCCTGGCCGGCGATGGTGGCGCTGGTGGCGGACTATCCCCAGGTCTCCGTTTCGGTGGGCGTGCATCCCAATGACAAGGAGCGTCGCGAGCCGGAAGTTGACGAGCTGCTGAGGCTCTCCCGTAGTGAAAAGGTGGTTGCCATCGGTGAGACAGGCCTGGACTACTATCATGGCGAGGGGGAGCTCGATTGGCAGCGGGAACGCTTCCGCCGGCACATCCGTGCTGCCAGGGCAGCCGCCATGCCGCTCATCATCCACACCCGGGACGCCCGCACCGATACGATCCGCATCATGCAGGAGGAGGGCGCTGCTGAAACGGGCGGGGTGATGCACTGTTTTACCGAGAACCGGTGGATGGCGGAGCAGGCCCTGGCGATGGGTTTCTATATCTCCTTCTCCGGCATCATCACCTTCAAGAATGCCGCTGAATTGCGTGATGTGGCAAGGCAGGTGCCGATGGATCGCCTGTTGGTGGAGACGGACTCGCCCTATCTGGCGCCCGTGCCTCACCGGGGAAAGCCCAATCAGCCCATCCATGTACGCCATGTCGCCGAATGCGTGGCCGAGCTCAAAGGGACAAGTCTCGAGGCCATTGCCGATCAGACGACAGCCAATTTCTACAGCTGTTTTCCATTGGCGCAGCGATCACCATCCAATTGAAGCAGGCTGTCTATGAAAACACTGTATGTCCTATTGTCTCTCGCTACTATCTCGACCTCTGTCGCTTTGGCGGCCCCTGAAATGCCTGCCGGCGATACGCCGGATCCCTATCGGGATCTGGTAATCAAGACCGAGGGCGGATTGGAGGTGACCACGACCGATGGGGAGTTCTCCCTGGAGCTGGGGGGAAGGATTCTGGCCGATGCCGCAATCTATGATGAGGATAAGAATGCGTTGGGCAATGGCAGTGAACTGCGTGATTTGAGGCTCGACCTGGAAGGGCGGCTGTATGCCGATTTCATCTATGAGTTCAGTGTCGATTTCGCCGATGGAGAGGCCGACGTCAAGGATGCCTGGTTTGCCTACGATGCGGTTTATCCCTGGAAGTTTTCAGTCGGCCACTTCAAAGAGCCGTTCAGCCTCGAGGAGTTGACCAGTAAGCGTTACCTTACCTTTATGGAGCGAGCGTTGCCCAATGAGCTGGCGCCGGGAAGAAGCATCGGCATAGGGGCCCATTGGTCCGGTCAACGGGTAACCTTCGCCGCCGGTTTCTTCGGTGACGACTATAATGACGATGCGGATGACGAGGGTGATGAGGGTTGGGGCATTTCCAGCCGTCTGACCTTTGCACCCTGGGCAGAAGAGAGATCGGCACTCCACCTGGGGGTGGCTGCCGGCTTCAGAAGGTTGGACGATGAAGAGGAGGTGCGATTCGATACCAGGCCGGAATCCCACATCACCGACATTCGCTATCTCGATACAGGCAAGCTCGAACAGAGTCGCTCGATAGCGCTGCTCGGTCTCGAGGGGGCTTGGGTGACAGGTCCGTTTTCTCTGCAGGGAGAGTGGATGCAGGCCAAGGTAGAGCGCGACACGGGTACCGAGCCTACCTTTGATGGCTGGTACCTGCAGGCGAGCTGGTTTTTGACTGGTGAAAGCCGCCGCTATAAACAGGACGCTGCGAAGTTCGGGCGAATTCGACCGCTCTCTGAACACGGCGCCCTGGAAGCGGCCGCCCGGTTCAGTTCTCTCGATCTTAACGACGGGGAGATAGAGGGTGGTTCCAGCGATAACCTTACCCTGGGGCTCAACTGGTACATCAATCGACAGATTCGCCTGATGGCCAACGCCATATTTGTCGACAACGACCGCTTTGCCGATGCCGATGGCGACGTGGAGGCGGAGGATGAACCCACGATTATCCAGCTTCGGGCGCAGGTTGACTTCTAGGGATTGATATCGAGATGTTCGCACCGGGCAAGACAACCCTGCTGCTGGTTCTCTCTCTCTTCTGGCTGATGCCGGCCTGGGTCGTGGCGAGCAGTAGCGACCCGCATACCCTGGTTATAGGTAAGATCAGCCACAATCCTAAAAAGCACTATCGCTATCTGAAACCGATGCTGATCTATGCGGTGGATAAGATGCGTGATCTCGGTATACGCAGAGGCAAGATCCGGATGGTGAAAAGCAAGGAGCAGTTGGCGGACCTGGTGGCCAGAGGCGAAGTCGATTGGGTGACGGAAACCCCGATCGCCGCCGCCTATCTGCATGAGATGAGCGGTGCCGAGATTTTGCTGCGCAAATGGAAAAAGGGGATGCCGGAGTATCATACGGTCTTCTTTTCGCGCACTGATGGTCCGGTAAAGAGACTGGAGGATCTGAAGGGAAAGATCATCGCGCTGGAGGATCCGGCATCCACGACGGCCTACTATCTGCCACTCAACGCCATTCTGCAGAAGGGGATGATGCCGGTTAGATTGAAAAGCTTTCGCGAGAAACCGCCGCCTGACAAGGTTGGGTTCGTGTTTGTCCGGGAAGAGATCAATATTGCCACACTGGTGCACAAGGGATTGGTCGAGGCCGGCGCATTCAGCAACCTGGACTGGAGCAAGGATGATCACCTGCCGTCCCAGTATCGCCGGGAGTTTTCGATTATCCAACGCCTTCCATCGGTGATCCGCGCGGTGGAGCTTGTACGCCGGGACCTGGATCCCGCCGTGAGGGAGCGACTTGAAGAGATTCTGTTAAAGGCAGAAGATGATCCCAAGGCAGCAGCCGTACTGAATGCCTATCAGAAGACCCGGAGATTCGACAAATTGAGCAGGGACCAGAAGCAGTCGATATACGATATGTACGCTATCATGGAATTTGTCGATCAATCGTTATGACGCAATAGAGCAATCGACGACAAAGGTAATGAATCTCAATGCAATGCATGTAGCAGTTGATCCACACTATTTGGATGTCCTGCCCAGACATGCGAATCGACACCTGAGCATATATTTGCAGTGAACGACTAGTTGTATGGCAAGAAGTCTCCAGTTTCGATATACCGTTGCAATCGGTACAGGTATCGTCATCGTTACCCTGATTTTGGCGACGCTGTTTTTCTTTCAGTCGAAAGAGCTGTTATCGAACATCAAATCCACCACCGCCTCGACCATGAGCTCGGCGCTTCACGAAGAAGCCAAAAAACGGCTGCTGAATTTGAGCGCGATTCTCAGCGAGGATCTGGCGAATCCACTCTACAACTTCGATATGCTTGCCATCTATCAGCTGCTGCAGAGCGTGGCCAATCTCGATGACATAGCCTATGTCATGGTGATAGATCCCGAGGGCGTCATTGTTCACGATGGGACTGAACTGCTGGTCAACTACGGCAAGCCCATCGAGGAGAGGGAAATTCTTGACTGGATAAGAACCCGATCGACGCCGCATCTGATCAATGCAGAAGAGGTTATGGAGATCGTCACTCCCGTGCTCATCGGGGATGAGAGGCTGGGTTGGGTTCGTATTGCACTCTTCAAAAAGGTGCAGCTGGAAAATACCGCCAATCTCACCAAGCAGCTCTCCGTTCTGACCTCGGAATCTCATCAGCGTGAACGCTATCTGCTTATTTTCGTCACCCTGTTTCTGTTGCTGCTTGGATTGCTGTTGGCGGTATTTATCTCGAAACGATTGGTTTCACCGATTCGACAACTGACTGATTATGTCAAGCGCGTCGGCGAAGGCGCCTACGGCATCGAGTTGAAGAAGAGCCGAAGTGACGAGATTGGTCAATTGATTCAATCATTCAACCGTATGAGCAGGGACCTTTCCAATACCTCGGTATCGAGAGCGTACCTGAATGACGTGCTCAACAATTTGCGTGATGCGTTGGTTGTGGTTTCGGTCGATATGAAAATCCTCATGGTCAATGATGCCGCCTGCGAAATGATCGGTTATGACAAACAGAAACTGGAGAGCATGTCCTACTACGATCTGATCGACAGTCGCGATGGTCCACGTGTCAAGACCTGGCTGGAGCAGCTCATGGAGGAGGAGGTGGAGAGTATAGACGCCAGGTATGTCACCGCCAGTGGATCCCATGTGTTGGTCTCCCTCTCCGGCGCCTTTCTGCGACAATCAGCCGGTCCCGGACATATCATCAGCGTTGCCCAGGACGTCAGTGAACGCAGGAAAAACGAGGAGCACATACGCTATCTTGCTCAATATGACGGTTTGACCAACCTGCCCAATCGACAGCTGTTCCGCGATCGACTCAGGCACGCAATGGAGCAGGCGGAACGGGATGAGCATCTGATTGCCCTGATGTTTATCGATCTCGACCGATTCAAGAAGGTCAATGACAGCCTCGGCCACCATGCCGGTGATCTGTTGTTGAAAGAGACGGCGGTACGCTTGAAAAAGATGCTCCGCCTCGGTGATACGGTGGCGCGTTTGGGGGGTGATGAATTCACCGTCATCGCGGAGCAGATCAAAACGATAACCGACGGTATCAAGATCGCTAAATCGATATTGGAAAAGATCCAGGAGCCGTTCGAAATCGACAGCAGGCAGGTACATATCAGCTGCAGCATCGGTATTATCTTCTATCCATTCGCCAAGGACGATATCGGCAGCCTGATACAGAAGGCCGATATGGCCATGTATCATGCAAAGCGGAGCGGCCGCAGGCAGTTTTGTGTCTACGACCATACGCTGGGAGCAAACGAGGAGGGCATACTGCAGTTGGAGAGCGAATTGATGGTGGCACTGAAGTCAAAGAGCTTCCATCTGCTATACCAACCTGTGGTCAATACCAATACGGGTGAAACGGTGGGCGTGGAGGCCTTACTGCGTTGGGATCACCCGAGACGCGGCACACTCGATCCCACCGAGTTTATACCCTTTCTTGAAAACACCGGCCTGATCATCGAACTGGGAGACTGGGTGCTGGAGAGGGCCTGCAGGGAGATGCTGGACTACGAACGTAGCAGCGGCCGCTGTTTGCAGCTGAATGTCAATGTATCCATGCATCAGTTCAACCAGGGCAACTTCTCCAGCCGGGTCGAGTCGATATTGACAACAGCGGGATTCGATCCAAGGCGCCTCGAGTTGGAGATCACCGAGAGCAGCCTGGTCGAAGATATCGAAATGAGCAGAAACGTGGTGCGCAATCTGAAGAAGTTCGGCGTTCGGATCGCTGTCGACGATTTCGGTACAGGGTACTCTTCCTTCTCCTATCTGAGAGACTTCAAGTTGGATACCTTGAAGCTCGATGCCAGTTTCATCAAGGGTCTGCCGGATGATAGCTACGCAATCGGCATTTGCACCGCGCTGATAAAGATGGCGGAGATTATGGATCTGAATGTGGTTGCCGAAGGCGTGGAGGATGCGAGCCAGGTTGCATGGCTAAGCGGCGAGAAGGTACAGCAGTGTCAAGGGTACTACTTCTGCGAACCCGTTGTCTTGCACGACTTGATCAATTGAACGATCTGTTGAACAAGCACCCAACAAGTCTTTCATAGCATCCATCCGTTATACGCGATTCAATAACCGGCTTAATGCCCGACGTACATCTCGTCATACTCCCTGGCATAGCGCTCCAGGATCTTTTTACGCTTCAGCTTGAGTGTCGGCGTGATCAACCCGTTCTCGACGCTCCAGGGCTCCGCGAGCACGGTGAGCTGAATGATCTTTGCATAACCGGGAAAATTGTCCAGATGGTTGTTGATCCGGGCCAACAGATCCTGCTGTTGTTGCTCACTGAGATTCGAGGGATCAAAGCCGAGGGATTTGGCATGCTCGGGATTGAGTACCACGATGGCGGAGAGATAGGGTTTACTCTCACCCACCACAAGCACCTGTTCGAACAGGGGGTCCATGGCGATGCACATCTCCATGTCGGCGGGGGGGACCTTCTCGCCGTTGGCCATGACGATGATCTCTTTCAGGCGCCCGGTGATGAAGATGTAGTCGTCCTCGATCTTCGCCTTGTCGCCGGTGTGGAACCAGCCCTCTGCGTCGATTACCTCGGTGGTGGCGGAGCGGTTGTTCCAGTATCCCATCATCACGTTGGGCGCCCGGCAGAGCAGCTCGTCATATTCGCTGACCTTGACCTCGACCCCGGGGAAGGGTCTGCCGACGCTTGCCGGGTAGTTGTGTTCATGGGTATTGGCGGAGATGATCGGGCTGGTCTCGGTCAAGCCGTACCCCTGCAGTATGGGTACCCCGAGACCGATGAAGACCTTGGCGATATCGGGTGACAGGGGGGCACCGCCGGAGACGGCGATACGCAGGCGGCCGCCCAGCTTCTGTTGAATCTTGCTCGCCACGATTTTTTCCAGCAGCGGCCAGAGCAGGAGTTTTACCGACCAGGGTGCACGGCCCTGTTGATATTCGAAATGGTTCCAGCCGGTGTCGACAGCCAGCTTGAAAATCCCACGGGCAACGGCTGAGTCGCTCTCGAGTTTATCCTGGATCTTGCCATAGACCCTCTCGAATATGCGCGGTACCGCAATCAGGATGGTGGGTTTGATGATCCCGAGGTCTTCAGCCAGCTGGGGAATAGATCGCGCATAGGCGGTGGTGGCGCCGGCCACGATTGCCAGGTAGTAGCCGACGGTTCGCTCCAGGGTATGCGACAGGGGCAGGAAGGAGAGAAAGGTATCGGTCTTGTAGATGTCGATGACCTTCACCCCGCTGTCCAGGTCCCACAATATATTGTGATGGCTCAACATGACCCCTTTCGAGCGTCCCGTGGTGCCCGAGGTGTAGACGATGGTGGCCAGCTCCTTGCTGGACAGGTCGACGACCTCTAGTTCATCGTCCGGCTGATCGGGAAGCCACTCATCGAGGGAGACCAAGTGGGGCTGCAAGCCCATCGGGTCGACCGGGTGCAGGGAGACGATACGGTTCAGTCCGGCCAGCTGGTTGCGGATCTGCTGCAGGTCGTGCCACTGTTCGTTGTTTTCCACAAGCAGCAGACGCACCTCGGCGTCCTGCAGGATGTAACCGATATTTTCGGCCCGATCGTTGGTGTAGAGGGGGACGGTGACCAGCCCCAGGCATTGCGCCGCCAGATCGAAGATGGCCCATTCACGGCAGTTGCGCATCATCAGGGCCACGCGGTCGCCGGGTTTGAGATTCTCTTTGCGGAATGCGGCTTGCCAGCGAACGACCAGCTGCGCCATCTCGCTCCAACTGGTCTCCTGCCATACCTCGCGCTCTTCGTCGAACTGGATATAGGCCGTCGCATCCGGCGTGCGATTGACCCGTTCACGAAACACCGCACCCAGGGTGTCGGCGTCTTCCAATTTTATATAATCGATGTTCGGATTGTTCATGCTGGCATCATTATTATCTTTGTCAGAACCCCGGTTTTTCGCAATCGGTTCATTCTGCTGTGGGTAGAGTAGCATTTCGCACCCCCTAACTTAGCCTATCCTGCTCTGGTATGGAACTCTTTGCTGCTTAAGCGGCACCCCGCTTATTGATATTCGAGAGTTTTGAAACCGCCCTTTTAGCCGTGGTTTTCACCCCGCCAAGGTCACTGAAGGCATTCACCTGTATGATCCGACCGCGCAGACGATCCGCCTCCTCCAGGGAGACTTTTTCGCTCTCGCTGAGGATGCCAAGGGAGAGGGCTTCCGCAATCAAGCTGCGAACGTCACGGGATTTGAGCTGTCCGGCGCGTCTTGCCCGGCGCAGGGTCTTTTCATGGGGGGCCGCGGCGGTTACCGCAAACAGTGCCTGTTCCAGTTGTCCGGCGCGCTGCCCTTGATCCTCCGTGATGTAGATACCCCGGGTGAGTCTGTCCCGCGCCTCGTTCGGTGTCACGAGGATGCGCGCGACCTGGTGGTCGAGCTTGTCCGTGGGTTTGTGGAAAGGGAGTCCCGTGGGAAATATGATCAGGCGCAACAGCCAGGCCAGGGGACGTATCGGCATGTTGCGCAGCAGACCCCGCAGGGCATGCTGGATGCGATAGAGCGAATCTTCCATCGCCCATCTCATCAGGGGCAGATCGTCAACCTGTTCTCCCTCTTCGATATAGCGCTTGAGTATGGCGCTGGCGATATAGAGGTTGCTGAGCATATCCCCGAGCCTGGCCGAGAGGCGCTCTTTGCGCTTTAGCGATCCGCCCAGGGTCATCAGGGCGGCATCGGCGGTCAGGGCGAAGCTGGATGACATCCAGTTCAGGCGTTGAAAGTAGCGTTTGCTGGGACCGCCTTTGGGGCTCTCGGAAAGCCTGCCGTGGGTGATGCCGTACCAGAGTGTGCGGGCGAGGTTTGTGAGCACGAACCCGATGTGGCTGAAGAGGGCGTCGTCGAACCGGTTGAGTGCGCTATCGGGATCCGGATGTTCCGCCGCCTCGAACTCTCGGAGAACATAGGGGTGGGCGCGTATCGCCCCCTGGCCGAAGATGATCATGCTGCGGGTCAGGATATTGGCGCCCTCAACGGTAATGGCGATGGGTATCGCCTGGTAGTCCCTGCCGATCAGATTGTCGGGGCCGAGACAGATGCCGCTGCCGCCCTGGATATCCATGGCGTCATTGACCGCCTGTCGGTAACGTTCGGTGAGATGGTATTTGATGATGGCCGAGATCACCGCGGGGGATTCGCCGCTGTCCAGGGCGCTGAGGGTAAGTTTGCGCGCCGCGTCCATCTGATAGGTGAGACCGCCGATCCTCGCCAGCGCCTCTTCCACGCCCTCGAAGTGGCCGATGGGTTGACCGAACTGGGTGCGAACCGCGGCATAGGCGCCGGTATAGCGGCTGGTCTTCTTGCCCGCCGAGGTCGAGAGGGCGGGGAGCGAGATGCCGCGTCCCTCTGCAAGGGACTCCATCAGCATCTGCCAGCCCTTGCCTGCGCCCTCGACGCCGCCGATCACCCAGGTCATGGGGATGAAGACCTCCCGGCCCTCGATGGGACCGTTCTGGAAGGGCAGGTTGAGGGGCATGTGACGCGATCCTATCTCCACCCCTGGGGTATCGCGGGGAATCAGCGCCAGGGTGATGCCGGGTTGGGGATCGTCGGAGAGGAGGCGTTGGGGATCCTCCAGTTTGAAGGCCAGGCCGATCAGGGTCGCGACCGGGGCCAGGGTGATATAGCGTTTCTCCCAGTTGAGCCTGATGCCCAGCACCCGGGTGCCATCGAACTCACCATAGGTGACCCGGCCGATGTCGGGGATCGCGCCGGCATCGCTCCCCGCATGGGGATTGGTCAGGGCGAAGCAGGGCACCTCCTCGCCACTGGCCAGGCGATTGAGATAGCTCGTCTTCTGTTCATCGGTGCCGTACTGCAGCAGGAGTTTTGCCGGCCCCAGGGAGTTGGGCACCATGATGGTGACCGCCGCGGTGATGCTGCGGCTGGCGATCTTCATCACCACCTGGGAGTGGGCAAAGGCGGAAAAGCCGAGACCGCCATAGCTCTCTGGTATGATCAGGCCGAAAAAACCCGACTGCTTGATGAACTGCCAGACCTCGGGGGGCAGATCCTGGCGTTCATGGGTGATGTGCCAATCGTCGAGCATTTCGCACAGCCTCTCCACGGGGCCGTCGAGAAAGGCCTGCTCCCGCGCCGTCAATTGGCATTGGGGCTGCCGCAGCAGCCTGTTCCAGTCGGGTTGTCCGGAGAAGAGTTCACCGTCCCACCAGACATTCCCCGCGTTCAAGGCCTCCTTCTCGGTGCTCGACATGGAGGGCATCACCTGTTGAAAGGCGGTGAGCAGCGGCCTGGTGATCCAGCGTCGACGCAGTTGGGGCTTGAGGTAGAAGAAGAGGGTGGCGGCGTAGACCAGCCATAGGGGAAGGGCGCCCAGCGGGGTCACCAGGTCCGCCAACTGCAGGCTGATCAGCAGGATGGGAGGCAGCAGGATCCAGACAATCGCCCGTGCGGAACCGTAGGCCAGCCCCCACAGGGTCAACAGCAGCAGTAACAGTCCCAGCAGGGTCATTGGTTGGCCTCACGCAGGCTGTTGGCGACAGGCTGGTCAGTCTCATCCCGGTCCGTTTGCGGCTGTTGGTCCCTCTCCCCTGGTCGATCGCCTCCCGCCAGGGTTTCTTCAGCGTCACAGCTCGCCTCATCGATCTTTGTCGAGGCGACGAAGGCGCGCTCGTTATCGTTGTAGAGAATGGTGTCGTCACACCAGGGCAGGCGTCGGTAGACGCCGAGGTCGTCAAGGCCCAGAAAAGGGTACTTGATGATGTCGAAATAGGGCGAGTAGTCGAAATCCTTGGGGGTGAAGAGTCGCGGGTTGCGCTTGAAGAATCGCAGGCTGCCGTCTTCATCGCGGTCGATAAAGGGGAGGATCGGAAAATTGACATTGTTGAAGGCGGATGCCAGCAGCGAGGAGCAGACGGTGCGCGTCGGCGATCCCGCGTTGTGCTCGAACAGGCTGGAGCGCCAGCGCCTCGGGAGTATGGCCCAGGGGAAGAAGAAACGGGCCAGGTCGAGCAGGTGGCGCACGTCGTAGTCGAAGCCGATATGTTTGATGGCATGGGCGACGACCTTGTGGGCATCCTCCGGTTCAAGACCCGCGGGCCGACAGATGCGCAGATGGTCCTTGCGATACTTGGAGAGTGGGGCGATGATCGTGCCCTCGCCCAGCAGGGCCTCCACCATCAGCTGTTCGCTGAGGTCCCCCTGGTAGGCCATGCGCACCCGCTGCTGCAGCTGCGGATCGCGGATGTCGTAGATGCGGCCGATATAGAGGGCGGAGTGGGTCCAGGTGCTCTGGGTGATGGTCTTGATCACATTGCTGACCCGGCTGCGCCCCTCCACCAGCAGCACATCCGCGGGCCTGAGTTCGTAACTGAGACGATTGAAGTCGCAAAGGGGGGAGGTGGAGGGCGGGCTCTCCTTGGTCAACCACTCCGCGATCCACTGCATGATCTTCTGCCCGATCTTTTTCATACTAAAACCTAGTAAAACAGTATGTATTATAGAGAGTATAGACCGTATTTTTCGTGGGTGAGTTTCAAGCCTCTTGTGAACGGCGCTCAGCGGGAGGGGATCGGCAGTTGTGCCGCAACGCTCATGGGACAGCAGTGAAACGACGGCGGAATCGCCAACGGCATTGCCGCTGCAGCATCGCCATAGGTATAGAAAGCAGTATATATTTCCAATGAATAACAGATAGTAAGATTAGTTATCTGATCTGTTTTATAACCTGAACAGGGGATTGCCGGTGCGGGTTCAGTCGACGGCCGCATCCGCTTCAAAGGGAGCCTGCCGGGTCCTCCGGATCCGGGATCCTGGCCAGAAAAAAATTACGCTTGTTTACGAACCCGAATACCGCCGCTCCACCAGATCCTGCAGGCGCCCTCGTCGGAGACCATGCAGGGCCCGATGGGTGTCCTCGGGGTGCAGGCCTCGCCATAGAGTCGGCACTGGTTGGGATATTTCCTTCCCAGCACCACCGCGGCGCAGTCACACCCGGGAGGCATCTCCCCACTGCGTCTGCGCCCGGGTGAGTCGTAGTCGGGAAAGCGCCTGCGTGCATCCCAGCGGGCATAGTCGCTGTTGAGGGCAAAACCGGAGTCGGGGATGACACCGATGCCGCGCCAGTTGGCGTCGACCACATCCATCGCCGTCGCCAGCTGGGCCTTGGCGCTTGGATTGCCGCCGGGCCTTACCAGCTCGGGATAGCAGTTATCGAGAAAGCGTCGATCGTCCAGGTATTGCCTGATTACGGAGTAGGTGGCGGCGAGCAGGCTTTCGGGGGTGAAGCCGGCGACAGCGGCGGGCAACCGGTGGCGCTCCACCACGAACGACCACTCCTCGGGCCCCATCACGGTGGCGACATGCCCGGGTGCGACCAGGGCGTTGAAGCCCGGTTTGTCGCCACTCAGCAGCATCGCGACGGCCGGCCAGGTGAGTCTGCCGGAGAGCAGGATGGAGAGGTTGTCGGGGATGCCTTCCACCAGCAGCGAGGCGACGGGGGCGGTGGTGGTTTCGAACCCGGCGGCAAAAAAGACCACCTCTCTTTCAGGGCTGGCCCTGGCGATCTGCAGGGCCTCCACCGGCGAGGCGATCGGTCGGATGTCGCCACCCGCGGCGTGGGCCTGGTCGAGGGAGCGGGGTTCTCCCTTGGGAACGTTCACCGGCACCCGCAGCATGTCGCCGAAGGCGACCAGGGTGATCGGTTCCCGCAGCGCCAGCTGCATCGCCTGATAGACATCCTCTTCGGGACAGACGCAGACAGGACAGCCGGGACCCGGTATCAACTCAATCTGGGGCGGCAGGGCGCCCCGCAGCCCGGCCTGTGTGATGGAACGTTCATGGCCGCCGCAGACATTCATGATCTTGACCGGCTCCTGCAACGGCAGGTCGTTCAATTGCTGCAGCCAGGATTTTGCGCTTATTGACATAGGCTACACATGCATAACCGTAAATGGACGCGAATTTTTCAATTTCGGGCATGAAATTATTGGCATTGATTTCATTCGTTTTCGCTATGTCACAACATCATAACTAATTCATCTTAGGAGGTTCTGATTCATTCGTCATTGCGGCGAAAGCCGGAATCTATATGCTTGATTTTCCAGGATCCCGGCATACGCCGGGATGACGAAAAGCGAATTGATTGGAGGTTCCCTAATCCATTTGCCTGTATTTTGCGGTGATTCGCGTCCATTTGCGGCCTGAATCTTTTGCTAGCCTTCACCCGCGTGTAATTTAGCGCCTTCCGGCTGCAGCTTCGGCGTTCGTGTTTCACCCTGTGAGCGTCTCGCTTTCTGTAACTCGATCTGCTCCTCGAGCCAGTCGAGCCAGGTCTCGAAGCCTTCCCCCGACTTCGCCGAGGTCTGGGTGACAGGGACTTCGACGGCCAGTTGACGGACCGCCTGCTCGGCCCGTTCGGGACTGAATTCGTCCATCACCGCCAGCAGGTCCGATTTGGTGATCAGCACAAGATCGGCGGCGCGGAAGATGACCGGGTATTTGCTCGGTTTGTCGTCCCCCTCGGTGACCGAGAGCAGGGTGATATTGAGATGCTGGCCCAGGTCGAAGCTGGCCGGGCAGACCAGGTTGCCCACATTTTCGATGAACAGGATATCCACCTGATCCAGATCCATCCGGTGCAGGGCATTGTGGATCATATGGGCGTCGAGGTGGCAGGCGGTGCCGGTGGTGATCTGTACCGCCTCCACCCCTTTTTCACGGATCCGTTCGGCGTCGTTCTCCGTCTCCAGGTCGCCTTCGACGACAGCGATTCTATAGCGTGCTTTGAGCCTGTCGATGGTGGTTTCCAGCAACCGGGTCTTGCCGCTCCCCGGCGAGGACATGAGATTGACGGCGAGCAGTTGGTGGCGGTCGAAGTGTTCCCGGTTGTGGGCAGCCTGGTGGTCGTTTTCACTGAGCAGGTTCTGGAGCACCTCCACCGCCACGCTGCCGTCCTCGCTATGGGCATGTTTACCACCCTCTTCAACCAGGTGTCTGTTGCCTTCGGTGATATTGCAGCCGCATGTATCGCACATCTGAAAACGCTCCTTACTGTTACTCTCTAATCAGCTCGACGCTGGCGAGCAGCAGCTCATCGCCGCTGATGAGCTGGGTACGGAAGTCACCGCATTCACAGCAGATCATGCGGTTGCTGGAGGCAGCGCACTCGGCGCCGCACTGGCGGCAGCGTATGCGTACCTGCTGCAGCTCGGTATCCAGTTCGGCCTCCGCGGCCACACTACCTGCGCGGGCGATGGTGAAGGCCTGTCGCAACAGCTCCGGCACCACCCCCGAGAGGGGGCCGATGCGTACCACGATCCTCTCCACCCGGCTGGCCTGTTCCCGTTTCGCGATCGCCTCGACCTGCGCCAGCATTGCCTGGCAGACAGAGAGTTCATGCATCGGGCGGTGAATCCATCTTCGCCAGCATCTCGTCGTAGATCTCCCAGGCCGAGCGCGCCTCCTGCGGCGTCACCTTCTGTATCGCGTAGCCCACATGCACGACCACGAAGTCGTCCGGCTTCAGCACTTCGTGCTGCAGCATGAAGAGACTGACTTCCCGCCGGACGCCTTTTGCTTCACACTGTGCGGTAAAGCCGTCGATGCGCTTGATCTGCATGGGTATGCCTAGGCACATGGTATAACCTTTCGCTCCGGATCTGTTGTCATGGCATCAAAGAGGTCGCCAACCATCCTCTTCAAATATAATAGAATCTGCTCGAAGATACCTGGTTCATTCTCGCAAGGAGAAGGTTTTTGTCAATCGAATCCGTGTTGGTTCTGGGAATAGGAAATACCCTGTTGAGCGACGAGGGTATAGGGGTGCATCTGGTGAATCGACTGCAGCAACGGCTGGGTGCGGTTCCGGGGATAGTGTTTCTCGATGGCGGTACGCTCAGCTTCACCCTCGCGGAGCCGATTGCCAGAGCGGATGGATTGATCGTCGCGGATGCGGCCCGCATGGGAGAGCGCCCGGGCACCCTGCGGCTCTTCCATGATCAGGCGATGGACCGCTATCTGCAGGGCAATCGCGCCAGCGTCCATGAGGTGAGCCTGGGTGATCTCCTCGATATCGCCCGGCTCTCGGACACCCTGCCGAGACAGCGCTGTCTGGTCGGTATCGAACCCGACAATCTCGATTGGGGAGAGGCGTTGAGCGAAGCCGTCGAACCTGCGGTGGAGAAGGGCATCGCCGAGATTATCTCCCTCTTGAAGTCATGGGGTCTGCTGCCTCACTGACCCGGCCGAGGCTTTTTAGAAACAAGTTGCCTGAGATCAGTTTTTCGGTCACCAATCATGATCCAGATCAGCTAATGTATCAGTATTTAGTGATATTCTTTATATGAATAAGAGAGTATCAATACGACCATGCAGAAACTGCAAGATATCGCTGTCCGGGTTGAGGCAAAGGAGAGCTCTGAATCAACCGTCGATCACGCAAACGCAAAACCAGTGATGCACGAAGTGCTTCACGCATTGAAACGGCTCAAGGAGCGAGGCGAGGTGACCACGATCGACCTGAAATCGATGCCATTCGGCCCGGGTGACGAAGAGGCGCTATTGAGTTACCTTGGCTGCGGCGAGGTCACCATCGAGCTGCAATCCCTGGGTAAAAGCAGGATCTGCGAAACCTTCTATCCCGGCGTCTGGCTCGTCGATCACTACAATGCCACAGGTGATCGCATCGCCCTATCCATTGAAATTAACCGAGTTCCGGAGATCGTCCGGTCACAAACCGAAGATATCTCGCACGCGATTACCAGGCTCGAACAGCAGCTAAACCCAGATAGTACCGCATGACAGTCCGATGCGGGAGGAGTAGTGATGGCTGAAGAACTCAATCCCATGGCTAAAACACTCGGGGAGAGCCTGCGCCAAAGCGGCGTCTCGAGGCGGGGCTTCCTCAAATTCTGCAGCGCCACCGCATCGATGATGGCACTGCCGCCGACGATGGTCTCCGCGGTGGCCGACTCCCTGGAGAAGGCGAAGCGGCCCTCGGTCATCTGGCTCTCGTTTCAGGAGTGTACCGGCTGCACCGAATCCCTGACCCGCAGCCACTCGCCGACCGTCGAGAACCTGATATTCGACTATGTCTCCCTCGATTATCACCATACCCTGCAGGTCGCCTCCGGGAACGCCGCGGAGGCGGCGCGTGAAGCGGCGATGCACGACAACGAGGGTAACTACCTGGTCGTGGTCGACGGCTCCATCCCGCTGGGTAATCCGGGTTTTTCCACCATCGCCGGCATCAGCAACCTGCAGATGCTTGAAGAGACGGTCGCCGGCGCCGCCGCCGTGGTCGCGGTGGGAAGCTGCGCCGCGTTCGGCGGACTGCCCCATGCCAAGCCCAATCCCACCGGTGCGGTCTCGGTCTCGGAGATCGTCAAGGACAAACCGGTTGTCAATGTCTCCGGTTGTCCGCCCATCCCCACCGTGATCACCGGCGTGCTTGCCCACTTTCTCACCTTCGGCTCCCTGCCCGAGCTGGATAGCCTGGGCAGGCCCATGGTCTTCTTCGGCAAGAGTATCCACGACCGCTGCTACCGCCGGCCCTTCTATGACAAGGGCCTGTTCGCCGAGACCTTCGATGACGAGGGTGCGCGCAAGGGCTGGTGTCTGTTCCGTCTCGGCTGCAAGGGTCCGATGACCTACAACGCCTGCGCCACCACCAAGTGGAATCAGGGTGCAAGCTGGCCGGTGGAGGCGGGACACGGCTGCCTCGGCTGCTCCGAACCCGATTTCTGGGATACCGGCGGTTTCTACAACGCGCTCTCGATTCCAGACAGCGACGTCATCCGCAATGCGGCCTATGTCGCGGGTGCCGGTGTGGCCCTTGGCGCGGCTGCCGGCGCACTCAATCGGAGGAAGCAGTCGAAGGCCGCTTCCGAGCATGAAACCGTAACCATCGATGACTTGGATAAGAGATCATGAGCACACCAGTTGACTTTCTTCTATGGGTAAGAGGGCCGGGTTTTGACATCGCGCTGGTTGTCTTTCTGATCGGCGTGGTGATCCGCCTGCTCGAGGTATTGATCCTGGGTCGCAAACCCGATTTCGCCGAGCCCAGGGGCGCGGAGCTCGGGGCGGGGCTGCGTACCCTGGTCACCCGGACCCTGCCGGAACAGGGCTCCTTCAGGCGATCGCCTTTCACCGTCGTGGGCGGTTATATCTGGCATATCGGGTTCTTTATCAGCCTGTTTCTCTTCATTCCCCATATCGAATTGATCAATGCCACCATCGGTCTAAGCTGGCCGGGGATCGCCAGCAACCTGGTCGATGCGGTGGCCGCGGTGACCATCGTCACCCTGGTGGCGATGCTCTTCAGTCGCATGAGCCACCCGGTGAAGCGCTATCTCAGCGGCCCGGAGGACTATCTGACCTGGGTGGTGACGATCCTGCCGATGATAACGGGCTACCTGGCCTACCATCGGATGATCGATCCCTATCCGCTGGCGCTGGGACTGCACATTCTCAGCGTTGAAATCCTGATGGTGGTGTTCCCCTTCACCAAGCTGATGCACGCCTTCACCTTCTTTATCGCCCGTTGGTACAACGGCGCCATGGCAGGTCGCAGAGGAGTTCAGTCATGAGCGAAGCAACCCTAGAACGAGGCATGAACGCCTTTCGCGAGCAGATGAATGCACCGATCGCCTCTTTTTTCTCCAGTTGCGTGAATTGCGGTATGTGTGCCGAGGCCTGTCTCTTCTACACCGAGACCGGCGATCCGAAATATACACCGATCAACAAACTGGAACCCCTGCGCCGGGTATGGGAGCAGGAGTATACCCTGTGGGGAAGGGTGAAATCGATGCTCGGCCTGAGTCAACCGGTGACCGACGAACTGCTCGAGGAGTGGGAGTCGCTGATCTACGACGGCTGCACCCTCTGCGGACGCTGTTCCATGGTCTGCCCGGTGGGCAACGATATCAGTTATATGATCCGCCATGCCAGGGAGGGGTTCGTTGCCGCAGGCTATTCGCCCGAGGGGATGAAGGGAGCGAGCCGCAGGGCCGTGACCATCGGCAGTCCGATGGGGGTCAAATACCCTGCCTTGGCGGCACAGATCAAACATGTGGAGGCCGATAGCGGGCTCTCGATTCCTGTGGATGTGGAGGGGGTCGACTACATGGCGCTGCTGTCGTCCATGGAGATCATGAACTTTCCCGAATACCTCGAGGCCCTGGCCCGCATCTTCAAGCAGGCGGGTGTGACCTGGACCGTCAGCTCGGAGGCCTTCGAGGCGACAAACGCGGGCATTCAGATCGGTTCTTCAGACATCGCCCGCGAGCTCGTCAACAGGGTCGTTGTCGCCGCGGAAAAACTGAAGGTCAAATATGTCATCAGTCCCGAGTGCGGACATGCCTATACAGCGATCCGCTGGGAGGGACCGAATCTCATTGGCCGGCCCTACAAATTCAAGGTGGTGCATATCCTGGAGCTGCTGGACGAACTGCGCGCCAGCGGACGTTTGAAGACGGAGGGCATGGATGAAACGCGGCTGACCTTCCACGATCCCTGTCAGATCGTGCGCAAGGGCGGCGTACTGGAGCCGCCGCGCAATCTTCTCAAAATGGTCGCCAGCGAGTTTGTCGATATGCATGATGCCCGGGAGATGAACTGGTGCTGCGGCGGTGGTGGCGGGGTGAGCGCCAACGAGCGGGCGGAAGAGCTGCGTCTCAAGGTCTTTAAACGCAAGAAGACACAACTCGACGAACTCGACGTGGAGACCCTGGTCACCGCCTGCGCCAACTGCCGGCTGGTGATGGAGGAGGGACTCGAAGAGTACCGCATGGAGATACCCGTTGTGGGATTGACCGAGATGCTGGCCGAGCATCTGGTGGAAGAGAAGAGCGAGTAACCGCACGGCTGAGTTGTAGCGATAGGAGACGAGAGATATGAGTAACAGAATCGTCGTTGACCCGATCACCAGAATCGAGGGCCATCTGCGTATCGAGGCCCAGATGGATGGTGATCAGATAGCCAGCGCTTATTCATCGGGCACCATGGTTCGCGGCATCGAGATCATCCTCAAGGGCCGGGATCCCCGGGATGCCTGGGCATTCGCGCAGCGTATCTGCGGCGTCTGCACCCTGGTGCATGGTCTCAGTTCGGTACGCGCGGTGGAAGATGCCCTC
Source organism: gamma proteobacterium symbiont of Ctena orbiculata (assembly GCA_003058495.1). Classification (GTDB taxonomy): domain Bacteria; phylum Pseudomonadota; class Gammaproteobacteria; order Chromatiales; family Chromatiaceae; genus Thiodiazotropha. The sequence goes on from QBVC01000025.1 coordinate 70,248, forward strand.
AACTATCCGATACCGCCGAATGCGCAGCTGATCCGCAATCTCATGATCGGCGCCCAGTACATCCACGATCATGTCATGCACTTCTACCATCTGCATGCCCTCGACTGGGTGGACGTGGTCTCCGCGCTCTCTGCCGATCCGGGGGAGACCGCGGCGCTGGCCCAGTCGATCAGCAACTGGCCGAAGGCCTCGCCGGGCTATTTCGCGGATGTAAAAAAGCGGCTCAAGGGTTTTGTCGATGCCGGGCAGCTGGGTATTTTCGCCAAGGCCTATTGGGGACACGAGGTCTACAAGCTGCCGCCGGCGGCGAACCTGATGGCGGTGGCCCACTATCTCGAGGCCCTGGAGTGGCAGCGTGACGTGGTCAAACTGCACGCCATCTTCGGCGGCAAGAATCCCCACCCCAACTTTCTCGTCGGCGGCGTGGCCTCGGCCATCGACCTCAACTCCGACTCGGCCATCAACAGCAAGAAACTCTCCCAGGTGCAGAACGTCATCACCAAGATGCGGGAGTTTACCGACCAGGTCTACGTGCCGGATACCCTTGCGGTGGCCAGCTTTTATAAGGACTGGGGCGAGCGTGGAGAGGGCTTGGGCAATTTCCTCTGCTACGGCGACCTGCCGGCCACATCGATGGACGATCCGGCCAGCTTCTTCTTCCCCAGCGGTGTCATCCTCGACAGGGACATCTCCACCATCCATCCGCTGGACATGAACAACGCGGATGAGATCCAGGAGCAGATCGCCCATTCATGGTACGACTACAGCAAGGGCAAGGATCAGGGGCTGCACCCCTACGAGGGTGAAACCACGCTCAACTACACCGGCCCGGAACCCCCCTTCGAGCATCTGAATGTTGATGAGTCCTACTCCTGGCTGAAGGCGCCCAGGTGGAAAGGCAAGGCGGTCGAGGTCGGACCCTTGGCGCGGGTCCTGATGCTCTATGCCAAAGGGCATGATCAGACACGAGAGCTGGTCAACATGACCTTGAGCAAGCTGGAACTGCCGACCCGTGCGCTCTTCTCGACCCTGGGCAGAACCGCGGCCAGGACCCTGGAGACCAAGATCCTGGCGGATGCGATGCAGGGCTGGTACGACCAGCTGATCGCCAATATCAAGGCAGGGGATACCAAGACCTTCAACGACGCACTTTGGGATCCCTCAACCTGGCCGAGGCAGTGCCAGGGCGTGGGTTTCATGGAGGCGCCCCGAGGCGCCTTGGGACACTGGATCGTCATCGAGGATGGCAAGATCGCCAACTATCAGGCAGTGGTGCCGAGCACCTGGAACGCCGGGCCTCGGGACAGCGCCGGACAGGCCGGCGCCTACGAGGCCGCGCTGCAGGATAATCACCAGCTGGCCGATGTCAAGCAGCCGGTGGAGATCCTGCGGACCATACACAGCTTCGATCCCTGTATCGCCTGTGCGGTCCATCTTTCGGATAAAGATGGTGAGGAGATGTTGCAGTTGAAAGTGAAATAGAGTCTCAACTTTCACACTGCAAGTTTATGCGCCTCTGCCCGTTGTATAGGCAGGGGCTTTTTTATGCTTATTCGAAGCACTTTGGATTCAAGCCGCAAATGCACGCGAATCACCGCGAATGCACGCCAATGGTATAAGCATATAAACACCCTGGATCCCATGGCCCTGGGTGGGAATCCATTCTTGGCCCTTTTGTATTCTTGGCGTCTGCATTCCCACGCTGCAGCGCAGGAACGATAGAAAAATAACGAGGAAGTGACACCTCTACCGTCGGATTCTTTAGCTAAGTAAGCCCCTGGACCCCATCACATACTGTGGTAATTCACGCTTTCCTGATGCCTCAATGATGTCTGCATTCCTACACACGAGCATGGGAACGATAGAAGCAAGACATAATTCGCGAATATTTGCGCTTATTCGCGTTCATTTGCGGACTTCTTATAAACAGGTCTGGATTGATTCGGCAATTTTCAGCTTGATTTCATCTCCCTCTGCCATTCTCTCTCTCAACCCAACCGGTTTGAGAGAGACGATGAATCAGCGAAATGAAATCAAGGTATGGGACCCCCTGGTCAGGCTGTTTCACTGGAGCCTGGTGGGGGCCTTCACGGTTGCCTGGCTGACCGAGGATGAGTGGATGGTCCTGCATGCCTATGCGGGTTATGTAGTGGGCTTTTTGCTGCTGTTTCGCCTGATATGGGGACTGCTGGGCACCCGCTATGCCCGTTTCAGTGACTTTGTGCGATCACCGGCCAGGGTTGTCGGCTATCTGCTCGAACTGATCAGGCTGCGCGCCGAACGCACTATCGGACACAATCCCGCCGGCGGCGCAATGATCGTCGCACTGCTGACAGCGCTGCTGATTACCACCCTCACCGGTTTGTTGGCCTATGGCGCAACGGGTGCCGGACCCCTGGCTGAACTGCTCTTTTCCCATTCGGCATACGGCAGTGAACTGTTTGAGGAGCTTCACGAGTTGTTTGCCAATTTCACGCTTTTTCTCGTGCTGTTGCATCTGCTGGGGGTGGCTTTCGGTTCCCTGCTTCATGGAGAGAACCTGGTGCGAGCAATGATCACGGGCAACAAAAGGGTTTGATTGTCCAGGAGTAGATTTGATGAAGATGAGATATCTGGTTTTTTCCACCCTAACAACCGTTGCCGGCTCGCTGCAGGCGAACAGTCTGGAGAGCATTCTCACGACCTATGAAGCCAATGGCGCTGGCCCTTTCTCGGTGCAACAGGGAAGCGAGCAGTGGCAGCGTGTCTTTACCCATACCGGCAAGGGAAAATCGAGATCCTGCGGTGACTGCCATGGTCAGGACCTGAAAAAGCCCGGCCGCCATGCAAAGACCGGCAAGCGGATCGAGCCGATGGCGCCATCGGTCAATCCAAAACGCCTGACGGATGCGAAAAAGATCGAGAAATGGTTCAAGCGTAATTGTAAATGGACCTGGGGACGGACATGCACGGATCAGGAGAAGGGTGATCTCCTGCGTTATCTGCAGCAACAATGAGGAGGCTACGAGTCATGAATATTGGTTCTTATCGAATGCTCACACTGCTGTTTCTTGTCTTGCTTGTCGCCGCCGGCGGCGCGCTGGCCGATCGTGATGACGATTGGGGGGAACACTTTTTCTCGCGCTGGTTTAAAGAGGATATTAAGCTCAATAACGGTCAGCACAGCCAGCTCTACCAGGAAGAGTGCGGCAGTTGCCACTTTCCCTTTCAACCCGGTTTTTTACCGGCCGAGTCCTGGCGCGGGATGATGGCGAACCTGGATGACCATTTTGGTGAAAATGCCGAGTTGGCTGATGAGGAGAGGAACCGGCTGCTGAGCTACCTGACGTCGAACTCGGCGGATACAATTGATGGGGAGATAGCGAACAAGGTAATGTGGTCGCTGCGCTACGCGGCTTCCCCGAAGCGGATTACGGAGACGGCCTTTTTTCGCCATGAGCATGATGAAATTTCACCGCGATTGATGCAGCGAATAAAGGATAAGGTATCATTCAGCAACTGCGACGGCTGCCATACCCGGGCGCTACAGGGGTCCTATGACGAGCATGAAATCCATATCCCCGGTGTGGGCCGATGGGATGATTGATATGTTTGCGACTGGATCGATAGAATGGATCCATTACTGGGAATCGCCGACTGAACGGTTTTAAAACGCTGATACATGTCAATGCCAAACTTTAAACCAATGCTCATCTCGCTGCTCCTGATCTACACTACGCTGGCGGCGGATGAGGGTTACGAGGAGGCGCGCCGCCTCAGTGAGTCCGGCGATATTCTGCCCCTCGAGGAGCTGTTGCCGGCGATCCGGAAGGCGCAACCGGGAAGGATCCTCGAGCTGGAACTGGAGCGCAAGCGGGGGCGCTATCTTTACGAGGTGGAGCTTCTCGATGAGCAGGGTGCGGTTTGGGAATTCAAGATCGATGCGCTAACAGGAGAGATTCTGCAGCGTGAACTGGAGGATTGAGCGTTGCGCTTACTGCTGGTTGAAGACGACGACCTGCTTGCAACTTCGATAAAGCAGGATCTGGAACAGCAGGGATTTGCCGTCGATCATGCCCGGGAAGGGGTGGAAGCGGAGTTCATGGGCGATAATATGACCTATGATCTGGTAGTCCTCGATCTGGGACTGCCCAATCGACCCGGCCTCGAGGTGTTGAAGAACTGGCGCGCCAGGGAGAACCATACGCCGGTCATCATACTCACCGCGCGGGACGCCTGGCATGAAAGGGTGGAAGGCTTCAAGGCCGGCGCGGATGACTACCTGGGCAAGCCGTTTCATATTGAAGAGCTGGTGGTTCGCCTGCAGGCCTTGATACGACGCAGTCACGAGCTTGTCGGCACCAGCCTCAAGTCCGGCGGCCTGGAACTCGACGAGGAGAGACAACAGGTGATACTACCGGATCGGCAACGCCTCGAACTGACCGGCACCGAGTTCCGTCTGTTGCGTTGTTTTATCCTCAACAGGGGCAAGATACTCTCCAAGACCCGTTTGACGGAGCATGTCTATGAACAGGACTTCGACCGGGACAGCAATCTGATCGAGGTCTATATCCGGCGTTTGCGCGACAAGCTGGGCAGGCAGGTGATCGAAACCCGCCGTGGACAGGGTTATATCTATGTCGGTGTTGAACCCTAACTCACTCGAAACGCGATTGCACCTTGGCTTGGCGTTCACCCTCATCCTGCTGATGGGGCTGTTGTGGCTGTTCGGTGCAAAATCGATAGAGACGCTCACCGAAGATTTCATCGCCTCCAGGCTGGAGCATGACGCGGAGGCCCTGCTGGCCGCGATTGCCTTCAAGCAGCAGGGTGTCAAGGTCAGGCCCGCTCGCGTCAACCAGATCTATCTGCGGCCCTATTCGGGTCACTACTATGTGGTTCGCCAGCAGAACGGCGCCGAGGTCACCTCGCGCTCGGTCTGGGATTTCAAACTTCAGATTCCCCGGATGAAGGTTGGAGAGAGCAGGCGCCTCCATATGCTTGGGCCTGAGCAGCAGCAGCTGCTGGTCTACGTCTCCGGATTCAGGAAACAGGGACAGGAGCTGACGCTGGCGGTGGCCGAGGATCTGCTGCCGATCAAACGGCAGCGGGATCTGTTTCTACGCAACTTCGCCCTCTTGGCCCTGCTGGGTTTGATGGTTCTGCTACTGCTACAGGGGATGGTTGTAAGACAGGCGTTTCGCCGCCTGGAGCCCCTGCGCGAGGAGATCAAAAGCCTGGCTGGCGGTGAAGAGAAAATGCTGAGTGAGGCGGTTCCGGAAGAGATGTCTCCGCTGGTGAAGGAGATCAATCATCTGCTGCTGTTGCTCTCGAGGCGCAACCGTCGATCGCGCAACGCCCTGGGTAATCTCGCCCACGCCCTGAAGGGTCCGATGAACCTGCTGACACACTACTTTGACAAATCATCGAACAGCGACGGCAGGATGGATGACACCCTGGCCGGTCAACAGGTCGAGCGGGTGAGACTGTTGATCGACAGGGAGCTCAAGCGCGCCCGTCTCGCGGGCAGCGGGAGCACGGGTCAAAGATTTGATCCGCAGCGCGACCTTCAGGATCTGCTGGATGTCCTGAAGCAGATCTACCGGGAGAAGCGGTTGACGATAGAGGCGGTGACGGCAGCGGATCAACCCCCGTTCGGTGACCGGGAGGATATCCTTGAACTGTTGGGCAACCTGCTCGACAACGCCTGTAAATGGGCGAAGGGGAGGGTGAGGTGCACACTTTCCGGGGAGCAGCAGCTGAAGATCGTCGTCGAGGACGATGGAGAGGGCCTGGTGGATGAGGAGGTCGCGAGAATGACCATGCGCGGCAGCCGCCTGGATGAAGATATGGAGGGGCAGGGGCTTGGCTTGGCGATAGTCTCTGATGTGGTCACTCTCTATGAGGGCGAGTTGGAGTTTGATCGTTCCCCACAGTTGCAAGGGCTTCGCGTCAGCGTGGTTTTGAACCGCTTGTAGCCGGCTATCGGGCAGCGCCCTGTTTTATCGAAACTGGCATATACTGAGGGTTATCTTTGTTCGATAAGGACAGCGAGTATGAACCGATCAACCCAAACACGACAAAGGCTTGCCGGTGCGACACTGCTCGGATTACTGCTTTTCTTTTCGCCTGTACTCACCCTGTTTGACAAGGCCACCGAGTGGGCCGGCATACCCGTCAGCTATCTCTACCTGTTTGGCATCTGGCTGGCCCTGATTCTGTTGGCGGCATGGACGGTCGAGGGTAGACAGCACTAGCGGTTGGCGGCATGCTGACTACGACCATCGTTGTCGTCGCTTCGCTGGGCTATCTGGGTCTGCTGTTCGCCATCGCCTATTGGGCCGACAGGCGCGCCGATCAGAAGCGCTCGGTAATCTCCAACGCCACCATCTATGCCCTTTCGCTGGCGGTCTACTGCACGGCCTGGACCTTCTACGGCAGTGTCGGCCGGGCGGCCGCCACCGGCATCGGTTTTCTGCCGATCTACATCGGACCCACGCTGATCGCCGCGCTATGGGGCACCCTGTTGTTGAAGATAGTCCGCGTGAGCAAGAGCCAGCGCATCACCTCGATTGCGGACTTTATCGCATCCCGCTATGGCAAGAGTCACCTGCTGGGGGGCTTGGTGACGGTCATCGCGGTGCTCGGCATCGTGCCCTACATCGCGCTGCAGTTGAAGGCGATCTCGCGAAGTTTCACCATCCTGTTGACCTATCCCGATGTCACCATGCCGAATCCCGCAGACTCGCTCCCCCTGCTGCAGGATACGACCCTCTATGTTGCCCTGCTGCTGGCGGCCTTCACCATTCTCTTCGGTACCCGCCATCTCGACGCCAGCGAGCGGCATGAAGGGATGGTCGCCGCGATCGCGTTCGAATCGATCGTCAAGCTGATCGCCTTCCTCTCGGTGGGTATCTTCGTGACCTATCAGCTGCACGACGGCTTTACCGATCTCTTCGACAAGGCCGAAACCGCCGGTATTCTCAATCCGCTGATTATCGACGGTATGAACGGTTACGAGAACTGGTTCGCCCTGACCCTGTTATCCGCACTCGCGGTGATGATGCTGCCGCGCCAGTTCCAGGTCGCCGTGGTCGAGAACAGCTCCGAGCAGCACTTGAGGCGCGCGGTCTGGTTGTTTCCGCTCTACCTGTTCCTGATCAATATCTTTGTCATACCCATCGCGCTGGCGGGGCAACTCACCTTTACCGGGCAGAATGTGGATGCGGATACCTTTGTCCTGACCCTCCCCATGGCGCATCATCAAAGCGCCTTGACCCTGCTTGTCTTCCTCGGCGGCATGTCCGCGGCCACCGGAATGGTGATCGTCGAGACCATCGCCCTGTCGACCATGGTCTGCAACGATCTGGTGATGCCGGTGTTGCTGAAGCGCTGGAAACGGATCCCCCCGGATGCGGATCTCAGCCAGCTTCTGCTGCGCATCCGGCGCGGTGCCATTATTCTGATCCTGCTGTTGGGCTTTCTCTACTTTCGCCTCGCCGGCGAAGCCTATGCATTGGTCAGCATCGGCCTGATAAGTTTCTCCGCGGTGGCCCAGTTCGCACCGGCATTGATCATCGGCCTCTACTGGCGCGGCGGCACTCGCAGCGGCGCCCTGGCAGGACTCCTCTCGGGTTTCGTTATTTGGATGTATACCCTGCTGTTGCCTTCATTTGCAAAGTCGGGATGGCTGCCGGTCGGCCTGCTCGAGCATGGACCTTTCGCCGTCGAACTGCTCAAGCCTCAGGCCCTGTTCGGGCTGAGCGGACTGAACGAGATCACCCACTGCCTGTTCTGGAGTATGACCTTCAACATCGGCGCCTATCTCCTCTTCTCACTCTGGCGAACACCGCGGGTCGATGAGGCCACCCAGGCATCGCTTTTCGTGGATGCGCTGAAGAACCAGCAGTTTCTTGGGATCGGCCTGTGGCGGGGCACCGCCGAGGTGAAGGAGCTGTTGCATCTTGCAGAGCGATTCCTCGGCGTCGAACGGGCAAAGCACCTGTTTCAGCGCTTCGCCAGGCGCCGCAAACTCCACGATATCAATCAGCTGCCCGCCGATGCGGAAACGGTCCACTTTGCCGAGACCCTGCTCGCGGGGGCGATTGGCAGCGCATCCGCCCGGGTGATGGTCTCATCGGTGACCACGGAGGAGACGCTGGGTATGGATGAGGTGCTGAACATCCTCGACGAGGCATCCCAGATCCGCTCCTACAGCAAGGAGCTTGAACAGAAGTCCCATCAACTGGAGGCGGCGACCCGCGAGTTGAAGGAGGCCAATGAGCGCCTGCAGGAGCTTGACCGCCTGAAGGATGACTTCATGTCCTCGGTGACCCATGAACTGCGCACGCCGCTCGCCTCGATACGGGCCTTCTCCGAGATCCTCAACGACGATCCGGATCTCCCGCTCAATGAAAGGCAGCGCTTTCTCGGCATCATCGTCAACGAGACAAAGCGCCTGTCCCGCCTGGTCAACCAGGTATTGGATCTGGCGAAGATCGAATCGGGTCGCGCCGACTGGAATGCGGAAGACGTGGACCTGCTTGAGGTTGTCGAAGAGGCGCTGGCAGCCACGGAACAGTTGTTCGCCGACCACGGCACCCGGGTCGACCGCGAACTTCCAGAACGCCCCTGTGTGGTGACCGGCGATCGCGATCGCCTGATGCAGGTGTTGCTCAACCTGCTGTCGAATGCAAACAAATACGTTCCGCAGAACACGGGAGTAGTGACGGTCAATCTTCGATCCAACCACGAAAACTATGAGGTGAGTGTCGCCGACAACGGACCCGGAATCGCCGCCGAGGAGCTGCCCAACATCTTCGAGAAGTTTCGCCAGGCCGCGTCTACAAGCAATAAACCCATAGGAACGGGGCTGGGTCTGCCGATCAGCAAGAAGATTCTGGCGCACCTGGGGGGGGAGATCTGGGCGGAAAGCGGAGAGGAGAAAGGTGCTATCTTTACCTTTGCGCTGCCGAAAAAAAAAGAAAGCTGCATGACCTCCGGAGGGGCCAATGTCAAAGATTATTCTAATCGTGGATGATGAGCCTAATATCGTGCTTTCCGTCGAGTATCTGATGAAACGGGAAGGCTACGAGGTTGTGACGGCGGGTGACGGTCAGGAGGCGATGGAAAGGATATCGGAGTCACCGCCCGACCTGCTGATCCTGGATGTCATGATGCCACGCAAAAACGGCTTTGAGGTGTGTCGCGAGATACGCGCGGATCCGGCTCTCTCCACCATGCCGATATTGATATTGAGCGCCAAGGGGCGGGAAGCGGAGATCAAGAAGGGGATCTCCCTGGGCGCGGATGGCTATATCACCAAGCCATTTTCAACCCATGACCTGGTCGACAGGGTTAACCAGCTTCTGCAGCCGCAGGAGTGAAAGGAGAGAGTGCCATGATGCCGGCAAAACAGCCTCGCCCAAGAGCGCCGAAACCATTGGCGGAGTTCAGCTCCGCGCATAGGTCATCGGGGATTGGCGACATACCCTTGCGGGAGCTGGTGCAGAGCGAGCCCTTGATCATCCTGCCGGAGACGAGCATCCGCGATGCCCTGTTCGCCCTCAACCGCGATCACATCCAGGCCGGGGTGGTGGCGGAGCAGGGCGACGCTCCATTGGGTATAGTGACGCTGCGGGAGCTGATCGACGCGGTGACGCTGAAGCGTGCCGAGTTGAACGAACCGGTGATCTCCTACATGACCGCCGCGCCGATTTCATTGCCGGTGGATGCCCCCGCGCACCGGGCCAGGGTGGCCTTGACGCGCAGTCAATTGAGCCACCTGGTGTTGTTGGATTCCGCTGGCCGGCTGTTCAATCTATTGTCGCAGTCCGACCTGCCGGGGTTTCGCGAAGGCGGTGCGGAGGCGCTGATCAACACCATTCAGCACACCGGCAATGTGGACAGCATGGCCGCCGCCGCCAATGCCGTTCGGCAGCGGGGACAGGAGCTCTTTGTCAACGGCATGGGGGTGGAGTCCCTGTGCCAGTGGATGTCGGGCTTGAACGACCTGCTCTGTATGCGGGTTATCGAACTGATCGCCAATGAATTCGATCTGCCCCCGGTGTCATGGTGCTGGATGGTATTCGGTTCGGAGGGCAGGCTCGAACAGACCTTCGCCGCGGACCAGGACAACGGTTTGATCTTTCAGCCCGACAATGAAGAGGAGACGGCGCAGATCCGCAATGCCCTGGTGCCGTTCGCCAAGGCCGTCAACAAGGCCCTCGATCGTTGCGGATTCGCCCTCTGCCGCGGCGACATCATGGCCGGCAATCCAAACCTCTGCCTCTCTGTCAGCGAGTGGCGCGACAGGTTTCACCGTTGGCTCGCAACCCCGGATCCGAAGGCGCTTTTGAATGCCACCATCTTTTTCGATTTTCGACCGCTCTACGGCCAGGATGAGCTGGTCGATGAGCTGCACAACTGGCTGCTGCCAATGCCCGCGGAGCATCCGCGTTTCCTGCGCGCGATGGCGACCGAGGCCCTGACCTGTTCTCCCGCCCTCGGCTGGTTCGGTCAATTTTCCTACGACGGCGGCCATCGCTATCCCCATACCATCGATCTGAAAAAACGGGGCGCGCGGCCATTCATCGATGCGGCGCGTATCTGGGCCCTGAAACACGGCGTCTGGTCGACCAACAGCGCAGAGCGCCTGCGCGCCGCGGCCGCCGATATGAAGCGCTCACCCGCCGACACCGCGGCCACCATAGAGGCGTTCGATCTGATCCAGCGGATACGCATGCAGCGTCAGCTGGCCGGCGGGGATTATGATGAAATCAACCGGGTCAACCCCTCGCACCTCAGTTCAGGCCAGCGGCTGATGCTGAAAGAGGCCTTCAAGCAGGCAAGGCTGCTGCAGCTTAGATTGCGTCAGGAGTTTGAACAGTGAGCACTGGCGCGCGCTCGCCTCAGCGCTCCCGGGAGTTGTTTGAATTCGGGGGCAGCAGCAGGTCTTCCAGGAAAAAGGCGGAGAGGGCGGCCCTGCCGCTCAGCTTGGCCTTGCGATAGATGGCGTGGGCCTGCTGGCGGACTGTCTTTTCGCTGACATCGCGCATCACGGCGATCTCTTTGTAGCTCATGCCCTTGAGTATCAATAGGCCCACTTCCCGTTCCGCCGTGGTCAGGGACCAGTCGCTGAACTGTTTTGCGATGCCATGACTCAGCCCCTTTATCAGTTCACTCATACCGCTTCGCCACTGCATGCCCTCGACACGGGCCGTTTCCAGGTCTCTGATCAATAGCATCTGTGTCTCGTGTTGGATCTTGAATTGCTCGGTCAAGCGAACCATGCCTACCGCGATAATGACGATCAAGGTGGGTTGAATCATCTCCAGGAGAATTTCACCAATCGTCAGTTCGGGGTCCTCGAGTATCTCCAGGGCGATGAGAAAGATGCTGCCCAATACGATGAGCAACAGGTTGCTCCAACTGCCCATTTTTTTTACGAAACCGTTCATGATCAGCCCGATTTGGTTGGTTGTCTGCATGCAGTGTGCGCGGCCCTGTTCGGCCGTGCACACTGCCTATGTTACCCTTTTCTCAGATCGGCAAACACAAGCGGTCGCAGTCAGGATTGCTCGACTCAATCACAGAAGGCATCCGGCGCGTATTCGCACAGCTCCTCGAGCAGCTCCTCGGGATCTTCGATCTCGCAGGCCGGATCTTGCAGGATATCCAGCGAGTCGCCTACGCAGACCAGCTGTTCCGTCTCCCCGGTCAACTCCCCGTCCTCCATCGCTTCCGCGAGGACAAAGCCGATACCGGGAATATAGTACTTGAACTCGGTGGATTCAGGCTCAAGGGGTGCGAAATCGTATGTCATCAGGCAGCCACCGGCATCGGCACAGGGAAAGTTCTCGTTTTCGACACCGGGTATCCCCGCCAGATCCACGTACTGGACGATGTCCTCGGCCTCGCCCAGGGCGAACTCCTGGCGATGGGCGAATCCTACCTCGGGCATGGCCATGATCAGCAGGCCGGCCTTGGCGAACTCCCTCCCGGATTCGAAGGAACCATCGAGATCGACCAGCACACCCTCCTCGAAGTTGCGTGATACCTCGCCGCAGTAGTAGACATTGCCCTCGGTATCCTGGGCAAACCAGTCGTCGGTGATCTCCACCGGGAGATACTCGATCTCGCCCGTGGCCTCATCCTCCTCGGTTTCGACCACGGCATCGACCACAACCCGGCAGAGGACGCCCTGGATATCCCGGGACTCCTCAGTCACATGGACAACCACTGTCTCTTCGCCTTCCTCGCCCGCGCGAAGCACATAGGTGTGACCAGCCACAACCGAAACATAGGGATTGGCGCTGGACTGACCCACATCGTCGGGGTCGACAAAGGCAATCGTGGGATCAAGCAGGGGGTCGGTATCGTAGCGATGCTCATCGAGGATTTCACAGGCATCGGTTCTGGCATCGAGCTGATCGGAACAGTAGTCAGCCTCTTCCATGCGCACCAGCTTCGCCTCTTCACGACAGGCGCCCCGTTCACTGCCGGTGGCCAGATTGGTGCAGTTCGCCAGGGTGGTCTTGTAGTCATCCTTGACATCGGCATGACAGGCCGCAAACATCTGTTTCGCGGTTCGCTCGCAGGGTGAGCGGTCATCACCCCCGGCAAGAAGCTCATAGGGTACAAGCAGCGATGATGTGGCGAAGAGCAGCGTGTACATCATCAGGGGTCTCTTTTTCATAGGTTTCTCTCCCGAACAGTCTCTATTTTTACAATAAAGTTACGAAAAACTGATCCTCACCGGCCGCCATACCCCATCTGGCTCAGAAGCTATCGGTATGTGCGGTGAGTTACCCTGAAGTTAAGAGACGATCCGCCTCTGCACCATAGAATTGATGTCTTACGCCCTGGCCGGCTATGACTAACTAGATGAATATGTGGAAAAAATAATTATCTATGCCGATCGACTTCACGGTATCGCGAAAGGGTTTCAGGATTTGAAAATTGAGGTGGAGGAAGAAAAACGGGAGAGGCGGGAGGCGCATCTGCCTGACATAGGACATATGTTCTATGTCAAAACCGGCTATTTCCACCTCAATGCGCTTGCACCTGGCACGATGTAGGGTTCCAATATTGCGGTGAACCTGTTGATCGCTAGGAGCGCTCCTCTATGTCTCTGTACTCGCAACCTGTTTTCTCCGGATTTGTGGCACGCTGTCTGATGCTGGCTGTTCTATTGTCGGCGATGGCGGAGGTGGTGGCTGAAACCGAGAGGGACGAAGAGCCCGAAGCCGACGCGGCGGAAGATGTAGAGGCACCGCGAATCTATCGCACCCGGGAAGAGCAGCGCGAGGCGGGCCTGCAGACGGAGATCACCCCCTGGCTTACCCTCTCTGGACTGCTGGAGGGCGAGATCGAAACCGAGCGCTTTATCCCCCAGGACAGAGGGCCGGCGCTAAAGGCGAGGTCCGACAGCGCCACTCTGCAGTTGGGACTCCTTGTCGATCTGTTTGGTCTGGCGGAGGGCGAGGCAGTCGTGGAATACGATTCCGATCCGGACAAATTCATCTCGGAAGAGGCTTTTGTCACCTTCGAATATGAGCCATGGGATTTGAGTCTGGGAAAACAGTTCACCCCCCTCGGTCTCTATTTCGGTCGTTTCGTGACCGGACCCATGCTGGAGTTCGGCGAGACGAGCGCGAGGAAAAGCGCGCTGCTGACCTATGGGCCGAGCGATGACTTTGATCTCACAATCGCCGCCTATCAGGGCCGTTCCAGTGAACTGGGTGAGGATGATGAGTGGGATTGGGCGATTGGTTTCGAGGTCTGGCCGTCGGATCGGTTCTCATTCGGTTTGAGTTATCAATCGGATCTTTCCGACGCCGATGAGCGGCTGCTCGAGGACGACCATTATATCAAACGGGTTCCAGCCGCCAGCGCCTATCTGTTGGGGATAACCGATGCCTTCGAATTCTCTTTCGAGGTCGTGGCTGCGCTGGATGACTTTCGGGAGCTGGACAAGGAGATGAACAGGCCCCTGGCTTGGAATGCGGAGGTCGCCTATTTTTTCCCGGATCAGGACCTTGATCTGATCATTCGGCTGGAGAAGAGCCGGGAGTTGGACGAGGAGCCCGAGTTCCGATACGGGGCCGCCATAATCTGGTATATGGATCGACGGATAATCCTGACCATGGAGTATCTACGCGGTCAGTTCGAGCGAGATTCGTTTGCGATCGAAAAAGAGGATGAGATCGCCATTCAGCATGTCAATACCATGAGTGCGAAGCTGACCGTGGAATTTTAGTGAGCCATTGCCGGAATAGTCCCAGACTTGAAGTGGAACTGGCTTGGAATACAAGCCGATACGGATAACTGTTGACACGAAATATTCAGTTGCCGGATGGGTTCGTCGATAAAAATATTTTTGGGTTTCAATTTTACGCTTATGCTTGGCAAAACCCGACCGCAGTCGTTTACTTCACAGCATCCATAAAACGGTACGGGATACCTAAAGTGGCCTTGGGTTCGGTCGCTAGTTAATTGTATGACCTAGGAGAGGTGGACTGCGAGAAGTCAGGTGGTGAACAGGATCCCCTTTTTAAAGACCCATGATGATGAAAGGCGCCTGCAACTCCAGTTGTGGACATCGATCATCGCCTGGACGCTCCTGGTGCTGGTGCTGCTCATCCTGGCCGTCAGAAACGAGGATGCCGATATGCTGGAGTTGGCGCGCCAGGAGGCGGTGGCCAACTTCAACAAGGATCAGGCCTTCCGCAACTGGGGCACCAAGCATGGCGGGGTCTATGTCCCCGTGGCGGAACACACCCAGCCGAGCCCCTATCTCAATCATATCCCGGAGCGCGACCTGGTGACGCCATCCGGTCGCCAGCTGACCCTGATGAATCCCGCATTCATGCTGCGGGAGATGATGGACGAGTACAATGAACTCTACGGGGTCAAGGGCAGGATCACCAGTCTCAGACCCCTCAATCCGGTCAATTCACCGGATGAGTGGGAGCGCGAAGCCCTGATGGCTTTCAATGCCGGGGAGACGGAGCGTTTCGAGATCACCGAGATCGACGGTCAGCCCTATCTGCGCCTGATTCGTCCCATGCACCTGCAGGAGGGCTGTTTCAAGTGCCATCTCCAGCAAGGCTACAGCGTCGGCGATATCCGTGGCGGCGTGGGCGTATCGGTGCCCCTTGCGAACTACTACAAGGTGGCCGACGGGCGCAAACAGAACTTCCTGCTTGTTCTGAGCTTCATCTGGAGTGTTGGCATGGTGGGCATTTTCAGTGTGACCAACCACAGCAGGCAGCGTATTGACGAGCGTAAGCGCTATGAGACGGAGATCTGGCGTCAGGCCAACTTCGATACCCTCACCGGCCTCTCCAACCGCAGCCTCTTCATGGACCGGTTGGATCGCGCGCTCGCCTATGCGCGCCGGCATAGCTATAAACTGGCGCTGCTCTTCATCGATCTCGACAGGTTCAAGGATGTCAACGATACCCTGGGCCACGCCCATGGCGACCTGCTGCTGCAAGAGGCGGCGAGGCGCCTGCAGGATTGCGTCCGGGAGATGGATACCGTCTCCCGCCTCGGCGGTGACGAGTTCACCGTGATCTTGCCGGAGATGGTTGAGAATATATCGGCTGCCACGGTTGCCGGCACCATCCTGACATCCCTGTCGCGCCCTTACGAATTGGATGGCCAGGAGACCAAGCTCTCGGCCAGTATCGGCATCACCATCTTTCCACAGGATGGCGAGGATCCAGGCATGCTGCTGCAGAACGCGGATACCGCCATGTACAGGGCCAAGGCGGAAGGTCGCAACACCTTTCGCTATTTTACCTGGGAGATGAACAGGGAGGCGGGCGGACGCGCCGCACTGGAGGCGGATCTGCGCCACGCCTTGAAACAGGAGGAGTTTGAACTCTACTACCAGCCTATCCTGAATACCCTGGATGGTCGCCTTATCGGTGCCGAGGCATTGATACGCTGGGTCTCCCCCAAGCGGGGCATGGTCGGACCCGATGAATTCATTCCCCTGGCGGAAGAGAGCGGTCTGATCGTACCCATTGGGGATTGGGTGATGCGACAGGCGGCGGCTGATCTCGCAGGCTGGGATGAGATGGGCATTGTGCTGGAGCAGTTGTCAGTCAACCTCTCCACCCTGCAGTTTCAGGCCAAGGGGTTTACCCGAAAGATACTGGAGTTTCTCGGCAGCCAACCCCATCTCCACTCCCGTCTCTATTTCGAGATTACAGAGAGCGTCTTCATCGACGAGGGCACGGAGCCGGGGGCGCGACTGGCGAAGCTGCGCGAGGAGGGCATAGGCATAGACATAGACGATTTCGGCACGGGCTACTCCTCCCTGGGCTATTTGAAACGCTTCCCGGTGGACAAAATAAAAATCGATCGCTCCTTCATTCGTGATGTGACCATCGACCCGGAGGACGCCTCTCTCTGCGAGGCGATTATCGCAATGGCCCACCATCTCAAGCTCGGCGTGGTGGCGGAAGGCGTGGAGACGCATCAGCAGCTGCAGTTCCTGCAAAGGCGCGGTTGCGACTATGCCCAGGGCTATCTCTTTGGCCGGCCCATGCCGGTCGAGCAATTTACCGAATACATGAAAGAGAATCTGTCGTTTGACAAAGTGGTCAACTGACGGATTCAAGCCGCAAATAAGCGCTAATCACCGAAAATTTTCGCCGAGGATTTGAGAATCCATCTCTCGCAATCGGCGGCTTTCCTACCCAATTCGCCATACTGGTTGACAACCTCCCGATCCTGTTTACGGAGGTCAATAAGCTCAACGGTTCTCGATTTTCAGCGTGGATTAATCTTCTGTCGTTAGACTTAAAGTAGCGGGGTGGCATGGAGGCTGCCGTCAGCTTTGTGCACCAGGTGCAGGATGGCATCTCTACACAGAAACCATGAGGATTGCAGCCATGTTGAAGTTGGACAAAGCAGTTGTGTTGGGTATGTTGTTGGCGGTTCCCGGATTGCTGGTTGCGCAAGATCAACTCACGGCCAGGGGGCCGATTCCGTTTGCCCTCTTCGACCGGGATGGAAACGGAGCGATCAGTCAACAGGAGTTTGCGTCTGTGCATGCGCAGAGGAGGGCGCTGAGAGCTGAACTGGGCTATCCCATGGCAAGGCTATCGACGCCTCCGTTCCGCAGCTTCGACAGCAATGACGACGGTCAGCTTTCGCGGCAGGAGCTGCTCGAGGGACAGCATAGAAATCAGCTCATGAGAGGGGGTGGAATGGGTCCCGGCAGAATGGCAAGAGGCGGGCCCGATATGCCGGCATTCAGCGACTTCGACCTGAACCGGGATGGCATTCTGGAACAGAATGAGTTCGAACAGGCGCGGGCAAGGCGGATCAGCGAGCGGGCCAGTCAGGGCTATCTGATGAGAAACCTGGCGAATGCCCCCAGCTTCGCCTCGATCGACAGCGACGGCAACGGCGCGGTGACCCCTGCCGAGTTCAAGGCTGCGCAGATTGCCCATCGGCAGCAGCGTTTCAAGTAGCCCCGATCAATCGTTCCCACGCTTCTGCGTGGGAACGCAGCCGTCAATCGAGCAGACGGGCTGACGCCAGGAATTCCGCGAAAGACCCCGGGTGCCGTTGATATCCCGGGGTGACGGCGGCGGATCGTTTTTTAATCCGATACCGGGCTTTATGCTAGACTTCTAGGCCGATTCAGATTACGCAAGGAGGCGTCGATCTTGTCAGGGAAGATCCAGGCCTTAACGCTGCAGCCCAGGCCGTCCCGTAAACTCCACGCCTGGCTCGTCGCCGTCCATCTGCTGGCGCTGCTGGTGATTCTCCTGGCTCCAATGCTGCCCTGGCACAGAGCGATGCTGCTGCTGATACTGACCCTGCAGGGCTATCTCTCCTACCGGCAGACGCGAAAGGGCAGCGGCAGGCGGATCATAAGGGCCAGAATCAGGCCCGACGGCAGAGCGCGGATCACCATGGGGGACGGGCGAAAACTGGCCGCCCGAATCCGCCAGGATACGCTGATCACCCCCTGGCTGATCCTGTTGCGTTTCGATCTCGACCGGGGCTGGCGCCAGCCCGCATTGCTGTTGATTCCTGGATCCCTGAGCGAAGATGAGATGCGCCGGCTACGTGTTTTGTTGAGATTCAGTCAGCTCAATCCCGATGGGGGTGAAATCGACCATTGAATCGCGATTAACGTTCTCGTGATGGCTGTCTGGCGGTTGCTGATTGTGTACTCACGAGTGGGAACCTGTCAGGGTCGCTCTTGATGAGTAATGGGTGAAGTGTAGTGACCGGCGGTTATCTTTTGTTGAATAGTGGGGCTGGAACTCAGCGCGGGCGGCCAGAGCCGCCCTGTCAGTGAGTCATAATGGGTCGGAACTTAAAACCCGAAAACCCACATCCGAATTCTGGCCGTCGGGATCTCCAAGATTACGATAGGCGGAATGAGTAAACCCTGGCGCAGAGATCCAGGAGCCGCCACGCAGCACGCGGTCATCATATGTAATATCCACACTATAGTTTGTAGGTTCAAGAAATTTATTCATGCACCACTCCCATAGGTTACCCGCAATGTCAAAGACACCGTATTGTGAAGCTCCTTGAGGATAGAGACCAACTGTAGAGGTTTGATCCAGGTTGTATAAACCTTTAGTAATTAATCTTTCATCAACATTTGCAATGCCTTTTTTATAATAGCCTCCCCATGGGAAGTTCCTACCATCAACTCCTTTAGCTGCTTTTTCCCACTCCTGTTCTGTGGGTAGTCGAACCGGTCTGTCACATGCGCCGCTGAGCCAGCGACAGAATGCCATGGCCTCGAACCAGCTAACACTCTCTCTGGGCCTGTTTGACACTTTCCAGCGGCCATCTGTTGGCGCTACATGGCGAATATCCCGCCACAGCGTCTCTATCTCATATCCACCCGCATCGATGAATACCTGAAACTGTATATTTGTAATGGGATAGCGGCTGATGTAGTAGCGATCGAGCTCAAGGGTTTGTATAGTTTTATTAACTCCATAGATGAACGAGCCTGCAGGAATCTCCACCCAATCGATATCCGGCAGGCCTTGTTCGTCGAGACCAACACCGGGCCGCCGGTCGAGCCCGAGGCGTCCCAGGCTGTCGAAGAGATGGAGGCGTTGCTGGGGATCCTCGACCTGCCGGAGGGCATCCAGACAGGCGTTGAAGAACTCCTCACCCAGCGCTCCCAGGGTCTTTACCCTGGTATCGGCCAGCTCCAGGCAGCGGCCCCAGAGAATGGCGGGCAGGGGTTCTTGTGCCAGTGAACCGCTGCTGAGCCGGGGCCTGAGGATATCCCCAAAGAGCCTGAGGGGGGTGTCCATCCCGTTGCTGCTGCGGATCATGCCGGAGAGCAGAAACAGCAGCATCGGGTGCCAGCGCGGGTCGGTGGCATGGTCGCGCAGCAGTTGAGGGACGTCTGACTGCGGATCGTGCAGGCTGTGCTCGGCGGCGAAGAAGTCCTGGAAGGTGAGGTGGTAGAAGCCGGCGCTCTCCTCCCCCTGGGGTAGCAACAGGCCGGTGCGGGTGAGCAGTTCATCGCGGCGCTGGGCGGTTGTGAGCAGACCGGCCTCGCTCATGGGATTCAGCTCCGCCCGCTTGGCCAACAGCAGATCCACCTGGTCGTTGCTGATCTCGGCCACCGGGCAGGTGACCTCCATCCCCAGGGTCTCGCCGCTGTGCATGCCCCAGGCCACCGCCTCGAGGCGGCGGCGCACCGGCAGCAGCTCGCTGGCGTCGTCCCGGTAACGGTTGTAGAGGGTGTTCTCCACAACCGCGTCGAAGAGTTCGTGCTGGTCGGTGGGCAGCTGCATGCTCTCTGCGAACTTGACGCAGAGGGCGGTGAGCAGCAGGGGGCTGCGGGTCAGATCCTCGAGCCAGGCGTCCTGGCGCTCACTCAGATGGTCCCACAGCGACTCGGCGGTCTCGCTCCCTTTCCGGCCATGGCTGGTGCGGTACCAGCGTTGAATGAATGTCTGCTGCAGGCCGGCCGGCAGGGGTTGTAGGGGGTTCTCCTCCAGTCCCAACCGACGCCGTTCGTCATCCCTCAGTCCATAGGGACGGCTGGTGAGGAGGATGCGATTGCCGGCATCGATCCAGGGACCGAGGGCCGAGGCCAAGCCACTCAACAGGATGGCATGGGGGTAGCTGATCCCCGCGGCGGCCTCATGGCGTATCGGCACCTCGTCGAATCCGTCCAGGATCAGCAGGCAGCGCCCCGCCTTCAGCCAGTGCAGGAACCCATCGCCACTCAGGCCGTCAGGGGCCTTGGTATCCAGCCAGCGGGCGAGGCCCTCTTCAAGCTGCGCCTGGCTCCAGTCGCCGTCTTTCTGGCACGCCATGTGGCCCCAGAAATCCCGCAGGCGGCAGAGGATGGGGAGCCTTGTCAGCAGTTCAACGGGGAGTGTCTCGCGGAATGCCTCCGGGGTCTCGATCTCATGGCTGGGCAGGCGACCCTCGTTGAACAGCCAGCAGAGCCAGAGGCAGAAGCTGGTCTTGCCCGAGCCCGGGGCGCCGGAAACATAGAGCGACTCCCGCTCCAGGCGGGTGAGCAGGAGTTCAAGACTCTCCCCGGGTTCACGGCCGGATTCACCTTGCCTCTCATTGTCGTCGGGGGATCTGTGCCGGGCCATCAGCAATGCCGGCACATAGATATCGGGGAGTCGTACCGGGATGGCGGTCTTGGGATTAAGCCCCTTCAGGCTGAGATCGGGGAGCTGCCGCTGCAGCCAGCGAAGATAGGCCTTGGGGACCTGGGCGACATCGGGTTTGGCTTTGTCCTGGGGTGGTCCCTGTTCAGGCAGACGTTGATCGATCAAGGCCTTAAGGTCATTGGTCAACTGATCGCGAAACTGCTCTTCGGTTTCGAAACGGAACAGGTCACCAACAAACGCTCCCTCTTCATTCTCCGTGATCGACTTGATGAAGGATTGCACTCGCTGAAACTGAGTGAAGCTCTCCTGTTGCTGTTCAGCAGAACTGTCGAGGCTAATGTCTGGTGCCCGGGGTAGGTGATAGACGAGTACCGCCGGCTGTCCATCTCCCAGTCGGGTTCTTTCCAAAGCCTGATGAAACTCATATTCTGTCCCTGAGGGTTGGCGTCCATCAGGCAGGGGAGGGAAGTTGTCACCATCGAGCGGCGTACCCAGGCGGGTGCTGAGGATGAAGAGGCAGAGATCGTATTCGGCCATCTCCGGCAGGGATTCTGTGATATTGACCTGGGGTGGGTGATTGACCAACTTCGGGTAGTGGTTGACATCCCAACCATAACCCTCCACCGACAACCCGGCAGGCCGCCAGCGGTCTTCACTCAGGCGCCGAATGATATCGAAGGCGCTCTCGCGCAAATCCGCTACATCACCAGGTGAACCGATGAATACCCTGAATACCGAGCTTTGCCGTTGCTCCATTCTTTATTTCTAGTCCTCTATGAACCTACCTGGTCACTAATCATTACGACACAGAGGGATCAGTGTCCGTGCCTCATCAGCCAGTCCCGGAGTACCGGGAAAGTAACCGTTGGCTGGCAACCACCACTCCACATAGCGTCGAAGCTGAAGTTCCGTTGATTGGAAGGGATTGTCATCGTTGGGAGCCTCGGCTTGCACACGCTTGAATCGCTCCTTCATCTCTTGCAGGTAGAAAGTGGCGGTTTCGTCTGTCGATTCGCCAATGAGTTCACCCAAAAGCGCGAGTTCAGCCAGTGAACCCAATGCCCAGTATTCATCGGGTCTCATACGATCGACTTCAGCGGCACGGTAGGCGATCTTCCACTTTTTGTTGTCGATCTGGCCCGTGAGGGCTGCGGAAAGGGCCAGGTATTGAACTGCACTCCAGTGGTGGGAGGGATTTTCCGTAAATGCCTCCAGATACCAGTTACATGAGCGTTCCAGAGCATGGCGTGAGTTCTGTTGACTTGTATCGTCCTTGAAAAACCTGAAGTACAATTCGGCAAGCCGCTTTTCGGCACTTCCCAAAAGTCCCCGGTTCTCATCCAATGCCTCCCCTTGTTGAGTTTGCAGCAGTAGTTTATTGAGTGTATCAATTCGCCCGGTCAGTTCTGTACCGATAGCGGCGATCTCATTCTGGCCGCCACCTTTTTGGGCGATCGATTCCGTCAGGTCATGAAGATTCGTGAGTGCATTCATCTGTGACTTTAATCTGATCTCCTCAAGAAAATTTGCATAACCTTCACGGAGCTGTACATATCCCACCAGACTCAGCCAATCGTGTCCGGTTCCTGCCATATCTCTCTTCTTATAAAGCTCAACACGTGCGGTGTGGAGCGCTTCTCTTACATCGAGTCCATTGAATAGACTTTTATAGAAATGTTCCACAAAGATTTCTGAACCGGTGATGGTCAATGGTAGTTGTGATGCAATCACCACCGGAAAGCCGGAGACGTGGAGTTCATGTGCCAGGCTCTTTTCAGGATTGGTGACATCACCTTGATTACCTAAATCACAAGCGGCAAGGGTGATTACGACTGCGCTTGAACGTAAATTATCCAAGGTTTGCACGATATGCTCAGGCTTTACCAGATCGGGGCCTTCAATTGGGTGATTCAGTACAATGCCGAACCGTACATCGTTCTCCTGTTTCAATCCCTGGCCATGCGCCAGCAGATGAAAATGAGTGAAACTGTTATCCTTAACGTATTGCTTTATCTTCCTGCTTGTGGCATTGCCAATTTCCACAAATACTGATTCAGGATCATCCTTTGGCAACCAGGGAGAGAGGGCTTTGAGCAGTGTCTCTCGATGCGCTTTATAGGGCACCTCTCCTCCCGCTTCCGACCAGGCAAAGAGTACTCGCGGTTTTATTGGCCACTTGGGGACCTTCTCATTGAAATCACCTCGCACGCGACGGGTCAGGACAACACCTTTGCCACGAAGAAACAGGGGTGTGCCGCCTTCCGACAGTGCGGCTTCAAAGGGAAGCGATGAGAGTTCAGCGGCATTCGCTACTAGGTCTATCTGCTGCAGGGTGTCAGGAAACCTGTTGAGTTCCTTGATTAAGGGGCCTTCTTCAAAAACACTGCCATTAAGATATTGCTGTCGGAGCTCTGAAATGATGTTCGAGATTTCATCCAGGGACTCAATATCTCCTCTCTTGATGAGATCGCACAGCTCATCGTATTTTTCTTGATTTTCATATTGACGTAAAAGATCGGAGATTAGATTTGATACTTTTTGTACTGCCTCGAGACGCTCCGTTTCATGATTCTCATGTCCAGAGTCAGATATGTATCGCAGCTTTTGAATCAGCTCCTTGAAGGACTCGTGACTGATGCTCATCTTCACTTGCTGAGCTGATTGGTCATTGATCGTTCGCAGATATTTGTCACCCTTCCTCAGAATACCTGTCTGTAAGTCGTCAAAACGAGTAAATTCGACCAATATCGATTTCATTCATCATCCCCCTGAACAAACAGCAGTCCGCCATTCTCCTCTTCTGGATAACAGGCCTCGTAACCATACGCATTGCGTAGTGTTTTATCATTCCAGATGAGGGTCTCGTCGCTACAATAGTTGAACCAAAGTCTTGGTTTGTCGCCACCATGTTCGATTACCCGTGCGACCGCCTCTGGGTGGGGGTGTTGAAACTGGTCACCGTTACTGGAAAAGATGTAGTTTTCACAGTCGAGATGCTGAATCAGATCGCTGCTTACACTGCCCCTGCTGCCGTGGTGGGGGAGTTTGCACAGATCTAGCTTTAGCTTGTCATCACCAAGATGCTTTATCGATTCCACAAGGGTACTGGGGTGGGCATCGCCTGCGAGCAGCACCCTGTAGTTATCATATTCAACGAGAAAGGCGATACTGCTGCCGTTGGCGGATGAATGATCCTCCGTATACTCTTCCCTGAGAAGTTGCTCGATGTCCGGGCGCTCTGGTTCAGGCGGTGTCTCTTCTTCATCTCCCAGCAGGGCGAAGCGTCCCTCTGCTCTCGCCTCCTCCAGCTCTCCCGGGGTGATGTCGATATCCAGGCACGACTTCTCCCAATCCTTGCGCAGGTCCGTGAGCATCGGGATCGTGGGTCCCATCAGGGTGATCGTCAGCCCCTCATCGAACTCGATGCGGGGAAGTACGCCCGACTCTGGAATCACCACGGCATTACCATTGAAACCATGGCAGTTCCAGCTGTGGCCGTTTTTCAAGATTATGTCGGTGAGAAGCTCCCCATGCTTACCGGCAAGCACTTTCGGGCCGGGGGGTTGGGGAAGATGCCGATAGCCGTTAAACCAGACATCCTTGGCTGTGAAGGGTAGAGAGTCATCCTGTGCCAGCTCGATGATGCCGCGGATGTGGTCGTAATCGACATGGGTCACGACCAGAAGTTCAAATTCCCGTTCGCTGTCAGACAGTTCCTGCAGCCTGGGTTTCAGCGCCCTTTTATAGACACCGGGGGCGCCGCCATCGATCAGCATGCGCCGCACCGGATCGGAGCCGTATTCCAGCAATATGCAGTCGCCGTAGCGCGCGGGGAGGATCTCGAGCCTAAACATTACCTGTCTTCCTCATTGTGTTCGTTCTTCGACATCCGGCGGCAGAGGCCGGCTTAGATGATGCCCGCGGGCAGTCTCGCCAACAGATCCGGTCGCTGGTGGATCAGTGCAAGCAGGTTGTCGGGCCGGTAGCTCTCGTCGTGGACAAGCAGCTTGATCGCCGAATCGTGGACATCGATGCCGGCATGGTCCGCGGTGGCGACCAGGTCGCGGTCGCCGCTCTCGCCCGCGAGCTCCCTGATCCAGCCGCGAAGCTTCATGAAGCCGGTAAAGGAGTCGTTCCGGGTATCGCCGAACCAGGGCTTGTAGAAGCCAAGGAATTGATCATCAACCTCGAGCCCCTCCTGCTTCGCGGCATTGACCATCCAGTGCAGTGCGCCGTTGGCGAGGCCGTCGTTGGCATAACCGCCGCCGATGCTGGTGTGCACGCCGGGAAACCAGCGCTGTTCCACCGATTGACCGGGATGGGCGTGGCGCCAGATCTCGGGACGAAAGTCGGTACGGCGCTCGTCGATGGCCAGGGCCTGCCTGGCTATGTCGACGCTAGCGGGCGGTTCATCCCCCACGTGAAAACCGAGACCGGGGGCCGTGGTCCGCTCCTCTCTGTCGAAGTCCGCGCGCAGGCGTGAACCCAGTGCAAGCACGGTATCGTAGACGCCGAGAAAGCGTACCCGGGTCGGAATCGGCGCTTCGATGCTCTTGCCGCTGGCGATCAACGCCTGCCTCATCGCCTCGGCGCCGCCGGCGGCGCCCTCGGTGTCGATATAGTGCTTGAAGAAGTCGGGAATGAAATAGGCGTCGCGCTTGTGCAGCGTGCCGCCCATCCACTCGATGAATCGGCAGAGGCTGCATGCCTGGCCGGCGCCGCGGCTGAAGCCGAAGACGAAGATCTCATCCTCGGGCAGCTTGTTGCCGACGATGAAGCTGTAGGCGGCCTCTATGTTCTGCTCAAATCCCGCGCCCCAGGCGCCGCCCAGCAGGGAGTCGAGTCTGGCCAGGGCCCTGTTGCGCAATCCACGCTGCGCCGAGAGGGCGCCGACGCCTTCGTCGTAGTAGGAGATCTGATCGGTGCCATCCTCCGTGCGCGGCAGGACGGCGCGATAGGTTTTGAGCACATTGGAGGGTTTGTGGACCTCGGTACCGTCCCCCCTCTCCACCTGGTTGTCGGGGCTTGCCCAGGTTCCGTCGAGACAAATTATGATTCTTCGCATCCCGCCTGCTCCGTGGTCTGTTATCGATTTATTCTTCAGTGTTCCATTTTATATAGACCAGGGTCTGTGGCTTGTCACTCCGCAGCACCGCGCATCGCCAGCAGGGCCGTGCCGTAGGCAGCCTCATGATGCGCTGCCGTGATCACCGGTACCCGCAGCCTCTGTTCCCTTATCTGACGCCAGGGTTCGCTCTTCGCGCCGCCACCGACGGAGTAGACATGCTTTAGTCGCGCAGCCCCGAGCCTTTGCAGCAGGCGGTATCCCTTCGCCTCGATGTTGGCGATGCCTTCCAGCATCCCCTGAAAGAAGAGCAGGTCATTCGCCGGCCGCGGCTGCAGACGGGGCGGGTAGTCGGCATCGTTGACCGGGAAGCGTTCACCGGGTGCGAGCAGGGGGTAGTAGTCGAGCCCGGTGGCCCGCTGCGGTTGCAGATCCCGGGTCATTCGCGCCATCTCATCGTCGCTGAAATAGTTCGCCAAGACCGCGCCGCCGCTGTTGGAGGCGCCGCTTACCAGCCACCTCGCGCCCAGGCGATGGCTATAGACGCCGTGCTTGGCGGCGAATACCGGTTCCTCGGAGAGGATCTTCACCACCAGGGTGCTGCCGAGGGAGGTCACCGCCTCGCCGGTCTCCCGGGCGCCGGTGGCCAGAAAGGCCGCATTGCCGTCGGTTGTGCCGGCGACGATCGCTATTCCAGGGGGAAGCCCGGTGGTATCCGCGGCCTGCCGGGAGAGGCGACCGACGGTTGACCCGCTCGGTACCACCTCGGGCAGTGCATCCTGCGCAAGCTGCAAGTCGGCCATCCAGGCGGGCCAGGCCCTGCTGATCGGGTCGTAACCCATTTTCAGGGCGTTGTTCTCATCGCTATGGCGATAGTCCCCACACAGCCTGCCGGCGATCCAGTCGGCCTGGTGGAGGGCGCGATAGCGCTCGGTGGCGATGGTACGACCCAGATGCAGCAGCTTGGCGAGGCTCGAAGAGGGGCTCAATACAGGATTCCCTTCAGGGGCGATCCCTCCGAGCAGCGGCAGCGCATCACGGCTGCGGCTGTCGTTGTACATCAGCGCGGGGGTCAGGGGATTGCCCTGGTGGTCTGCAAGCAGCAGGGTGGAGGAGGTGCCGTCCACGGCGATCGCCACCGGGCTCTCTTCGCCGCAGATACTGGCGATTTCCGCGAGCACTTCGCACAGGATCCGCCACCAGATTTCCGGGTCCTGCTGGTGTTGATTCCGCAGCGGTGTTTCCGGCCTCGGCAGGGGTCTGCTTGCGCTCGCCCGGATGGCGGCGGTTTCATCGATGGCGACGGCACGGCAACCGGAGGTGCCCAGGTCGATACCGATGTAGAGTTTCATCGATGGCTGTCAGGGCAGGCTTACCGCGGAGGGCGGGGACCAGTTCTCCGCTCGATGCTCGGCGACGACGGTGGTGTAGATTCCACCCCGCACATTGAACTCGGCGGTGAGGCGCATGAAGCGGGGCTGGGTGGCGCTGACCAGGTCGCTGAGGATCTCGTTGGTGACCGCCTCGTGGAATGCGCCCTGGTCGCGAAAGGACCAGACGTAGAGCTTCAACGCCTTCAACTCCACGCAACGCTTGTCGGGCACATACTCCAGGGTCATTTCGGCAAAGTCGGGTTGCCCGGTCTTGGGGCAGAGACAGGTGAACTCCGGGATCCTGATGCGGATGGTATAGTCTCTCTCCGGCTGGGGATTGTCGAAGGTTTCAAGGGCTTTGCTCGGCTGACTGGGCATGGTCTTCTTGGTCTCGTCGCTAAAATGGCGATGAATTATACTCGAGCCGGTACCGAGTCAAAAGCATGGCTTCCATAATTCATTAAAAACAATAAGTTACAGCAGATAGTTAATGTGTAAAAAATTGAACTGCGCTCTGTAACAATCCCCCTCTTTGGTGTATCTTAGCCGCCCATGCGTCTGGAGAAAATCAAGCTCGCCGGGTTTAAGTCATTCGTCGATCCAACCACCGTGCCGATCCCTAGCAATCTGGTCGGAATCGTTGGGCCAAATGGATGTGGAAAATCCAATGTCATTGATGCCGTGCGCTGGGTCATGGGCGAAAGCTCGGCCAAGATGCTGCGTGGCGAATCGATGGCGGATGTCATCTTCAATGGCTCCAGCGTACGTAAACCGGTTGGGGCGGCGACCATCGAGCTGATGTTCGACAACGCCAACGGCAGGGCGGGCGGCCAGTATGCCCAATACAATCAGATCTCGGTCAAGCGCCAGGTCTCCCGCGACGGCCAGTCCCTCTACTACCTCAACGGTGTGCGCTGCCGGCGCCGGGATATCACCGATCTGTTTCTTGGCACCGGTCTCGGACCCCGCAGCTACTCGATCATCGAACAGGGAATGATCTCACGCCTGATCGAGGCGCGTCCCGAAGACCTGCGCAGCTTTCTCGAGGAGGCGGCGGGGATCTCGAAATACAAGGAGCGGCGGCGCGAGACCGAGAACCGCATCCGCCATACCCGGGAGAATCTGGAACGCCTCACCGATCTGCGCGAAGAGGTGGCCAAGCAACTGCAGCATCTCAAGCGCCAGGCGGCCACGGCGGAGAAGTATCAGGAGCTGAAACAGCAGGAACGTCAGATCAAGGCTGAGCTGCTGGCCCTGCGCTGGAGAACCCTGAACCAGGATCTGCAACAGCGCCAGCGTATCATCGCCGAGCTGCAGAACAAGCTGGAGGCCGCGGTCGCCGAACAGCGAAAGCTGGAATCGGCGATAGAGTCCGAACGCGACAGGCATACCGAAGCGAACGATCAGTTCAACGAGGTGCAGGGGCAGTTCTACAGTCTCGGCGCCGAGATAAGCGGCCTGGAACAGGCGATCCAGTTTGCCCGGGATTCGCAACGTCAGCAGCAACAGGATCTGGAGCAGGTCGAACAGGCGCTGCAGGAGTCGCAAGCCCACAAGGCCCAGGACGAAGAGCGCTTGCAGGAACTCGATGCCAGCCTGCGGCAGGAGCAGCCCGAGCTCGACCAGGCACGCGGCCAGGAGGCGCAGCTGTCGCAGGCCCTGCACGATGCCGAACAGGCAATACAGGCCTGGCAGCAGGAGTGGGAGGAGTTCAACCAGAAGGCCGCCGAGCCGGCGCAAACCGCCCAGGTGGAGCGAACCCGGATCAACCACCTGGAACAGCAGGGAGGCAATCTGGAGCGGCGTCTGCAACGCCTGGACGAGGAGCTGGGACGCCTGGACGACAGCCAGCTGTTGAGCGAAATCACCGCCCTCGAAGGCGATGAACACCGGCAGAAGGAAGAGGCCGATACCTTGCACGGTCAACTCGATCAGGCCGTCGAGCTGATCAACCGGCAGCGGGAAAAGAACAGTCAGACCGCCAACCGCCTCGATCAGGCCCGCGCCGATCTGCAATCCACCAAAGGACGCCTGGCCTCCCTTGAGGCACTGCAGCAGGCGGCCCTGGGTCAGCAGGACGAAGCCGTCGAGTGGCTCGAGAAGAGCCAGCTCAACAACGCCAAGCGCCTGGCCCAGGAGATCAAGGTGGAACCGCGCTGGCAGCAGGCGGTGGAGCTCGTGCTGGGCTTTCATCTGCAGGCGGTCTGCGTGGATGACATCGGGCGGCTGCAGGCGCAGCTGCCCCAACTCGAGAAGGGATCACTCAACTTTTGGGATAGCCGCGGCCATCGCGGAGAGGCAGACCCCGCGGGCGGGGATGCCCTGATCGCCAAGGTCGCATCGCCCTGGAGCCTGCAGTCCCTGCTGGGCGGGGTGGGGCTGGCGGACAGTCTCCAGGACGCCCTTGCCCGGCGTCAGTCGCTCAGGGTCGGTGAGACGCTGGTCACCCCCGACGGTTTCTGGATCGGTGCCGACTGGCTGAGAGTGAGCCGAGAATCCGATGAGCGCGCCGGTGTCCTGGCCAGGGAGGAGGAGCTGCGCAAGCTGAAACAGATCCTCGAGGAGCAGGAGCAGGCGGTCGCCGGACTTGCCGAGAGCCTGGAACAGGGGAGGGAGATGCTCAGACAATCCGAGCACAACCGGGAGCAGGCCCAGGCCGCCTTCAACCAGGTCAATCGGGTGCTCTCGGAAATAGGCTCCAATCTGAGCAGCAAGCGCACCCGCGCCGATCACCTCCGGCAGCGGCGTGAACAGCTGCAGCAGGAACAGCGGGAGATCGCCGAACAGATCAGCAGCGACAAGGAGCTGATGGATGAGACGCGGCTGCGTCTCCACGATGCGCTGGAGGCGATCGAAAATCTGGGCAGTCGCCGCGAATCGCTGGTGAAGCGACGTGATGAACTGCGTGAACAGGTCGCCCAGGCCAGAGAGCGTCTCAACCGGCAGCGCTCCTCGACCCATGAGGTGGCGCTGCGGGTGGAATCGATGCGTACCGCCCATACCGCGCTGGTGCAGAACCTGGAGCGGACCGGCAGCCAGTTGACTCAGCTCAACCATCGGCGGGAGGAGTTGAAGACCACCCTGGACAACAGCGAGGCGCCGCTGCAGCAGCAGCTGGTGTTGTTGAACCAGAAACTCTCGGATCGCAGCGCTGTCGATACCGACTTGAATGCGGCCCGCCGTCTGCTTGAGGAGGTGGATGCCAATCTGCGCGACAAGGAGCAGCAGCGCCACGCCGCGGAGCAGCAGGTACAGACGCGACAGGAGAGACTCAACCAGGCGCGGCTGCAGAGTCAGGAGGTGAACGTTCGCTGCATGACCCTGCAGGAGCAGCTGCACGAGGGCGGGCTGGACGCGGAGGAGCTGTTCCAGGAGATGGCCGAGGATGCCACCGAGGAGGCCTGGCAGGAGCAGGCGGAGCGGCTGGCGAACCGTATCCAGCGCCTGGGCCCCATCAACCTGGCGGCGATCGACGAGTACCAGGAGCAGTCGGAGCGGCTGAAGTACCTGGACGAGCAGCACGAGGATATCACCAGTTCCCTGGAGACCCTGGAGAATGCGATCCGCAAGATCGACCGCGAGACCCGAACCCGCTTCAAGGAGACCTTCGACAAGGTCAATTCGGGCATCAAGGAGCTCTTCCCCAGGCTTTTCGGCGGCGGCCACGCCTATCTGGAGCTGACCGGCGAGGACCTGCTCGATACCGGGGTGACGGTGATGGCCCGGCCACCGGGCAAGCGCAATACCAGCATCCATCTCCTCTCCGGCGGGGAGAAGGCGCTCACCGCGGTGGCCCTGGTGTTCGCCATCTTCCAGCTCAATCCCGCGCCCTTCTGCATGCTCGACGAGGTGGACGCGCCGCTGGACGACGCCAACGTGGGCCGCTATTGCGATTTGGTGAGGGACATGTCCGATCAGGTACAATTCATCTTCATCACCCATAACAAGATCACCATGGAGATCGCCAATCAGCTTTCGGGGGTCACCATGCACGAGCCGGGCGTGTCGCGCCTGGTCACCGTCGACGTGGAGGAGGCGGCGCAACTGGCCGCAATTTAATCTCATGGATGCCACCACACTGCGCATCGTTCTCTTCGTACTCGGCTGTATCTTCCTGGCCGGGATCTACCTCTATGAGACGAAGCGGCAGAAAAACAAGCTAGCCCAGGCACGCAGGCGAAAGGCCGAGATGATGCGCAGCGCGCAGGAGCCAGAACCGCCGCCGGCGGAGACCCTGGTCGAAGAGATGGAGCAACCGCAAGAGTCGGCGCCGAGCGCCTCCCCGGAGGGGGACGAAACCTGGATCAACTGGGACGAGGAGGATACCGAACTGCTCGATCAGGGGATCGAGGAGATCGGCAGCGTGGAGGCGGCGGAGGATGAACCCCACGAGCTCGAACTGAGCGCCGAGGGCGAACCCGCTTCCATGGAACCGGAACAGCAGGATCTGTTCGGTTTCAGCGCCCGGGAGGAGTCTCCGGTCGACGTGCCGGTGCTGATCATCCAGATCAATCTGCGCGCCCGCGCCGAGCCCTTCGCCGGGCCGGCGATTCAGAAGGCGATGCAGGATACCGGCCTCGTCTTGAGCGAGCTCTCGATCTATCAACGCCTCGCCAGCGACGGCAGCGACAAGCCGACATTCAACCTGGCCAGCATGGTAGAGCCCGGGGTCTTTCCCAAGCAGGACGTGGAGGCGTTTACCACTCCCGGCCTGACCCTCTTTACCCAGCTGCCCGGTCCCGGCGAAGACATGGCGATCTTCTCCGACATGCTCTTCACCGCGGAGCGCCTGGCCGCCATCCTCGGCGGGGAGTTGCAGGACGAAACCCACAGCGCCCTGACCAGACAGACCATCGAGCACATGCGCGGTGAGATCGTGGAGCACCGGCGTCAGGTCCAGTTGGCCCGGAGCAAGGGTTGAACAGAGCGCGCGATGCGGCGCAGCGCATCGAGTCCCTGCGCGAGGAGATCAACTACCACAACCGGCAATACTATGTCTTCGACGAACCGAAGATAGCGGATGCCGCCTACGACCGCCTGCTGCGGGAGCTTAAGCAGCTGGAGTCCGAATACCCGCAATTCATCACCCCAGACTCCCCCACCCAGCGGGTGGGGGACAAACCCCTGGAAGGCTTTGAGGAGGTGGTCCACCGCCTGCCCATGCTCTCCCTCGACAACGCCTTCGACGAAGCGGAGATGGGGGAGTTCGAGCGCCGTATCCGCGATCGTCTGAAGCTGGACGGCGAGCGACCCATCCGCTACCTGGCGGAGCCGAAGCTCGACGGCCTTGCGGTGAGTCTGCGCTACGAACAGGGCAAATTGGTGCAGGGCGCCACCCGGGGCGACGGCAGCCGGGGGGAGGATGTCACCAGCAACGTGCGCACCATCAAGGCGATTCCCCTCTCCCTGCAAGGGGATGACTGGCCCGGGATCCTCGAGGTCAGGGGCGAGGTCTTCATGCCCCACGCGGGCTTCGAGGCCCTGAACAGGCGCGCCCAGGAGACGGGCGAAAAGGGCTTCGTCAATCCCCGCAACGCCGCCGCCGGGTCGCTGCGCCAACTCGATCCCCGGCTGACCGCCAAGCGTCCCCTCTCGTTCTACGCCTACGGTCTGGGCGAGGTGGTGCCCGCGCCAATAGCCGAACAGCAGAGCGCCGGCATCCGCCGGCTGCAGCAGTGGGGTCTGCCGATCTCCCCCCTGCATGACGTGGTCACCGGCGTGGATGGATGTATCGACTATTTTCAACGCATTGTGCAGCAGCGGGATCGATTGGCATACGACATCGACGGCGTGGTGTTCAAGGTCGATGACCTGGAACTGCAGCGTCAGCTCGGTTTCGTATCCCGCGCCCCGCGCTGGGCCATCGCCTACAAATTTCCGGCCCAGGAGGAGATGACCCGGGTCGAGGCGATCGAGTTCCAGGTCGGCAGAACCGGCGCCATCACCCCGGTGGCCCGCCTCGCCCCGGTATTTGTCGGCGGGGTCACGGTGAGCAACGCCACCCTGCACAATATGGATGAGGTGATGCGCAAGGATGTGCGTCCCGGCGACAGGGTCATCGTCAGGCGGGCCGGGGATGTGATCCCGGAGGTGGTCAGCGTGGTGGCGGAGAAGCGCCAGACCGGTGCCCGGAGAGTCGATCTGCCGACCGCCTGCCCGGTCTGCGGCTCGGACATCATCAAGCCGGAGGGGGAGGCGGTTGCCCGCTGCAGCGGCGGCCTCTATTGCCCGGCCCAGCGCAAGGAGGCGTTGAAACACTTCGCCTCCCGCAAGGCGATGGATATCGAGGGGCTTGGCGACAAGCTGGTGGATCAGCTGGTGGAGCAGGGGCTGGTCCACACCCCGGCGGATCTGTTTGAACTGACCCTGGCGCAGTTGAGCGCCCTGGAGCGCATGGCCGAGAAGTCGGCGCAGAATCTGCTGCAGGCCCTGGAGAAGAGCAGGTCGACCACCCTTGAGCGTTTTCTCTTTGCCCTGGGCATCAGGGAAGTGGGGGAGGCGACCGCCCAATCCCTGGCCACTCAGTTCGCCTCCCTGGATGCGATAGAGGAGGCGGATGAAGAGAGCCTGCAGGAGACCCCCGATGTGGGTCCCATCGTTGCCGCCCACATCCACTCATTCTTTCGCCAGCCGCACAACCGGGAGGTGATCGATCAGTTGATAGCGGCCGGTATCCATTGGCCGGCGGTGGAGAGAGGGCCCGTTGAGGATCATCCCCTGTCGGGAAAGACGGTGGTCATCACCGGCACCCTGAGCATGCCGCGGGACGAGATCAAGCAGAGACTGCAGGGCCTCGGCGCAAAGGTGACCGGCAGCGTCTCGAAAAAGACCGACTACCTGTTGGCGGGTGATGCCGCGGGCTCGAAACTGGCCAAGGCGGAGAAGCTGGGCGTCGCGATTCTCGACGAGGCGGCGCTGCAGGATCTATTGCGGCAGAATCAATAACGCTTTCGCTGTCACGTTTATTCACCTCGCCATTCGTGGTAGCTTCTGGCGATACAGATACAGGTTTGCAGGAAAAGAGATGAACGACGAAGCCGCTAAAGAACGGGAGATCATGATGGTGATGCGCAAGCTGCTCACCACCATCGTGCGCGAGGTGACACCGGAGCACAAGAGCCTCAAACATCCCCTCTCCGATCAGACCATACAGGATATCCGCGCCTGCCTCGGCCTGATCACCGCGCGCGAAAAGGAGCTGGCCGATGCCGCCGGCCGCACCGTCCAGGAGCGTCCCTACTTCGTCGATGAGCCCCCTGCCACCAAGGTTGTACCGATAACCAAGATCGGTAAGGTCAAAAAGGATGAGGATGATTGAGCAGGCTTTAGCTGCCGGCGGCGGGTAGAGGACCCATTCACGTAAACTTGAAACTGACCACTGCCAGCCATATCAGGCCGATCAGTATCCCACCTGATAAAAGCGCGAGATGGTGCGAACGTCTCCCTTTCGATACGCCTTTCAGGAGTGCCGCCTCACCATGGTTGCGGGGATTTATGTAGACAGGCAGATCGTCACCCGGCTTGAGAGAGCGCCACCAATGATCCTCCTCCGGCGTGGGATCACCCCAGTCATTCACCTCGGGTACCCACATGTTCTCTTTCTCAAGAGAAACGATGAATCCGGAATAGGGCTTGCCGTCGGCTGTATATTCATACTCGATGAGCGGATAGCGGTATTTCAGCCTCGAGTATTGGGATATCGCCACCTCTTCCTCCTGTTCCTCGATGGATACCAGTTTGGCTTTGCTCTCCATCCAGCTAGTCTGCGATCTGTACCTGAGAAGCGATCCGGCACCGA
The DNA here is from genome assembly GCA_003058495.1 of gamma proteobacterium symbiont of Ctena orbiculata. Lineage (GTDB taxonomy): Bacteria > Pseudomonadota > Gammaproteobacteria > Chromatiales > Chromatiaceae > Thiodiazotropha. The sequence continues at coordinate 105,108 of QBVC01000025.1, forward strand.
TCCCAATCAGTATGGCGGCTATAACCAGCAGAATGTGGTGTGCAAATTGGGGTGCCAGGAATAAGAAAACAGCTGCTATGCAGAGAAGCGTGATCAATTTTGCCGCGACTATGACTGCTTTTTTATCCATTGGTACTAGCCTCTCCTATCTTCAGGCATGCAGACAAAGCGTCGTGTCTCCTCAGGTAATCGCTGATTCTCATAACACATTGACAGAAAAGATAAGCGCAGCAATTGCCAACAAGGCCATAACCAAATAAGTGGAAAAGAAGAACCGCTGCTGCACCGGTGATCCCAAGCGAATATTCTCATGTTTAAAACTCAGAATTTTCATTGCTTCGCGACCAGCGGCGTCCAGATAGATCGCTCCACCGGCGATGGCAAACAGTGGCCAGGCAGCCTGGTCCACTACCATGAGGATGCCTGATAGCGGCAGCCATACCAGGGTAAGAAGATCCCAGTAAGCCGTGTACCTCTCCGCACGCTGCAACAGGGGATCGGCATCATGCGGATTCTCCTGCAACCCGAGTCTCTGGGCCAGGGGGAAATCAACGGATGAAATTACCTGGCCAATATAGAGAATGCCCGGGAAAACGATGAGTAACCAACCTAAGATAACTTGCATCTTCCTTCCATGCGTTTGTTTTAAAAGACTCAGCCGTGATCATATTAGCCGAATGGTGATAGCAGTACATTTTCGTTCATTTTGCGAGCAATGGATTCCAATCCGGTTACTATTTCGTCACGTTCACTATAATCCCTCCCTTTCATGCTGATTGCTTTCAAAAGATGGACCTTGACTCGGGTAGGGCGGACACGAAGAGAGCCGTAAGGCAGCGCATCACCGACCTTTTCGTAGAAAACCGGCACGATATGGCCCTGGGTATTCAGCGCCATCACCACCGGGCCCTTCTTGTAGGGCAGTATCTGGCGATCCGCGGACCTTCTACCTTCAATGGAGACATAGACATTGCCGCCGGCGGAGAGATAAGACTCCATCCTTTTAACAGTGCGCAGGGCCTGCCTGGGCCACTGGCGAATGATGACGAAGCTGTGAATCATGATCATCCAGCCGTAAAAAGGCAGCAGCGCGAACTCAATGTTCGCGATCCCGATCAGTGGGCGGGGGAGGGACAAAATACCGACGGCGCCATCCAAAAGGCTGGTTTGATTGAGCAGGGTAAGGACGCAGTTTTTGTATTCGAAGTCAGGGCCGTTGGCGTCCTCCACTTCGATTTCCACGCCCAGGCTGCGCATAGCGAAGCCGTTATACCAGGCGGAAATGCCGGCGCCCCGTTTCAAGCTGAAGAGAGCGGTCGAACATGCCCAGATACTCACCGGAACGAGCAATAAGGCCAGAAAGAGTATTTTTAGAAAATAGGCCATCGATGCCGGAAAACACGCAATAAGAGAAAAATTATTGAGCACTTGTTATCCATACAAGCCAAGATCTTTGGGTTCGTCAAGAGAGACGATGCATGCAGGCCGTCAATAGTTACTCTTACGGACTGATTTTATGGGCTTTAGCGATACACTCATAGCAGTCGGCGTTATCCATCGGCCGATGTCTCAAATCACTCGAAAGGTGTTTTGGACAGTTCCAAATCCCTAATCCATACCATGCCGGATCCTTCAACTGTAAGGTTGAGTTTTATGAGATCAGGGGTTTGTCCCGATTTCAGAAAGAAAGGGACTTCGTATGAGGCCCAGTCGTTCGTCCCCTTCAGGGCATTCTGAACTCCTTTTGAAAAGAACTCGCCCCGGCCTGGTATCCGGCACCACATCTCGAGAAAACATCTGCCCGCTATGTTATCGCTCTTCAAATCTGCTCTATAAGTCAACATGCAATTGTCAATATCAGCGGTTTCCACTTCAAACAATCTGACCGTCACAGATTCGCCGGCAGTGATTTGCCAACCGCCTTCATCCGAAGCGATCGCATCCCGCGAAATGGTGGGTTCCGATCCATCAAAACGTTTGATTACCTCCGGCGGACCGGCAGGTTTTGGTGGCGAAAACAGGTTTTTGATCCACTGCAGCATAAGGCCCGACTCCTGTTTGATATAGACGACTATAAATGGGCATTCAGAGTGTCACTCACAGGCAGGTGGAAATACTTTTTTCCTTAGCATCATCCTGAAATGAGCTATTTTGTGCCTGATGGAAAGTTTAGGAGAAAACAGGCTGTGAATGAATGCTGGAACGGGAGAAGATTAGCGATATGGGATTTGCCAAACGATGCCCGCCAGCTGCGACGGGCATCATTGGGTTGCATTTACTCTTTGGTTTCCATGCCCTCTTCAGCCGGTTTTTCCATTTCGGCACTAGCGTCCGCAGCAGGGGATTCAGTATCAGTGGCCGGGGGGGCTTCGGCCGGTGCCGGGGCGTCCTGATCGGCAGCCGGTGTTTCTTCCGCCGCGGGCGCCGGCTTGGCGTTCTTCTCGTTGAAGACCAGCGTGCTCGAGTCGCGCAGGCCCTGCATGTATTCGGAAAGCGCGGTCTGTTTCAGCTTGTTGACGATATTGAGCTTGACGCTCTCCAGCGTCGGCGCTTCGGTCTGGCGGGTGTCCTCCAGGAGAATGACATGCCAGCCGAACTGGGTCTGCACCGGTGCCGAGCTGTATTTACCCTTCTCCATGGTCTTCAGGGCGTCGCCGAAGGGCTTAACCATCTGCGCGGCGTCGAACCAGCCGAGGTCGCCTCCGTCCTTGCCGGTGGGTCCGGTTGAGTGCGCCTTGGCGAGTTCAGCGAAATCGGCGCCGCCATCGAGCTTTTCGATCAGCCCGGCCGCTTCCTGCTCCTCTTTCACCAGGATATGCCGGGCCTTGTACTCGGTGCCGGACTGTCCGGCGAACTGCTCGTCATAGGCCTTCTGGATCTCCTCGTCGGTCGGTTGATGGCTGTTGGCGAACTCCTGGATGGCGAGCTGGGTCAGCAGCTTGGCCTTCAACAGCTGGATCGAGGCCGAGACCTCCGGCCGGTTCTGCAGCCCTTTCTTCTCCGCATCCTGCGCCACGATAAAGATGTTGGCCAGCTCGTTGAGCACGCTCATCTGCATCTCGGGCGAGTTCTGCGCATCGGGGACGCTGCGCATGCGATCCTGGAAGTAGAGACTGTACATGGTCCGGGTGATCGGCTCGCTGTTGACGGTGAGCAGTGTCTCGATATCCATTTCGGTGGAGGAGGGCTCGTTTACCGCGGGCACGGTAACCGAGCGTCCGCTCTCATCGGTGGCTGCGACAGGCGCCTGTTCCGTGGATTGGTTGCAGGCAGTCAGCAGCACCGCGCTGCAGACCGCAGCTAATATGATCTTCTTTTTCATCATTGAATACCTAGTTGTGATTGAATCGTTGATTGGGTTGGCAACTGCTACTGGTAATCAGGCAGGCAGCACTTTCTTAAACGGTTTGACCCTTACCCGGGCATAGACCCCCGCTTCGAGGTAGGGATCAGCGTCGGCCCACTCCTTGGCGCTCTCCAGGCTTTCGAACTCGGCGACGATGAGGCTGCCGGAGTAACCGGCCGGACCGGGATCGTCGCTGTCGATCATCGGGTGGGGACCGGCGAGTAAAAGGCGGCCTTGATCCTGCAGCTGTTTGAGTCTTGCCAGGTGTTTCTCGCGCGCCTTCAGACGCTGCTCGAGACTGTCATCCCGGTCCTCGGCGATTATTGCGTAGTACACTCAACCCCCCTCGGTTTCCAGTTCGTTATCGCGTATGTGACGCGCAAGGTAAAAGGCCTGCAGGACGACAAATCCCAGGGTCAGGCCCATCATGCCGAATAGTTTGAAATTGACCCAGCCCTCCTCCAGGGAGTGCGCGGCATTGCACATCTCGAGCTCGCTCCCCTTGAAGTGTTGACCGCAGTTGTCGAAATCGATCTGCTGCAGGCCGGTGAGCTCCATCAGCTGATGTTCGGCGACGAAGAAATCGTTGGCCACGTAGAGGTTGAGAAAGCCCAGCAGGATGAAGAAGAGGCTCCAGGTCAGATTGAGCCTTTTCCATATCGGCTCGGGTACCGAGATGCTGCTCTCCATCATGCGCTGCACCAGGGGCTTTTTGCCGATGAATTGGCTGGCGAGAAAGACCGCACCGAAAAGCCAGTTGATCACCGAGGGCTTCCACATGATGAAGGTGCGATCCTGGAGCAGGATAGTGAGGCCGCCGAACAGCACCAGGATGCCGAGTGTGATCAGGTGCATCTTCTCCACATGCCGCCTGCGCAGCCAGCCGTAGCCAACCTGAACCATCGACGAGACGATGGCCACGGCGGTGGCGACATAGATGTCGTAGACCTTGTAGGCCACGAAAAAGAGAATCACGGGGAAGAAGTCGGCAAGAAATTTCATTATGGGATCAATATCTTGATAAATAGCTCCATACGGGCGACAGCATGCATAGTACACCAACTCTCCGCCCTATATAGTGATCGTCTCTAAGGATCGACAGTTTGCGGCTGTTCTGAAACCGGTTCGACAGCAAGCCGCACTCTCTGACGATCGCGATTCAGGCAATCCCCGCCCGGGGGCTCTCCCCGGGTGCTGAAGCAAACTAGTGCAATATTCTGGGCTGACTCCAAAGATTGTAATATTTTTCAACAACTTCCCTGACTTTTTGTGGATAGTTCAAGGCGTCCATCTGTTCCAAGCCTTCGCGAAAAAAATCGGGCGCCTGATCAGGAAGCAGTCGGCAAAGTCTCTTATAGGCCTGATCGATCAATTCCGGCTGATGGCTGCGGGTGGCGATTATAGCCTGATTCATCAGCAGGATGCTCCAGGGGTGGGCCCTGTCCGAGCGCTGCTGCTGCATCAGCGGTTCCATGGCCTCTATCAACTCAACCGACAGCTCATAGAGTTGCTGCAGTTGAGATGGTTCCCGAAACCTGTTCGCGAGGCGGGCAAGGGAGTTGATCACCGGCTCAAGGGTACGCAGTTCGCCCCTGTGGCGTACGATCCACAACGCCAGCGGGAGGGTGATGTCCTCCATCTCCTCGCTCTCCTGCGGCATCTCCAGGCCGGCGGCGACGGTGGAGAAGTCGGCCAGGAGCTGGATGCCGTAGTCACCGAGTTCGCTCAGCTCATCCAGTGATCCGTCGGTTGTGTCGCTGCCGGACTCGAGCTGTCCGACCAGTATTCCCATCAGTTCCATCAGCCGATGCATCGCCTGCTGCAGCGCCCAAGGCGAGCGGTCCGGATCTTTGACGCCGGCCTTTTTTCCCGCCGATACCAGCGCCGGAGCGATGGCGTCGAAACGCTCTCCGATATAGGTGAGATCGAGAATGGGAAATAGCATGGGCGCCATTGTAACAGCCTGTTTTGCCGGCGTCCGGGGCAGTCCGGGGATTTTTTCGACAAGCCTATCGGTTTGACCCCACTATGGGTACAATCCGCCCCCATGTTTTGCGTATACGACCTTCACAGCCACTCAACCGCCTCGGATGGGACCCTCAGTCCCGCTGAACTGGTTTACCGTGCGGCCGCTGCGGGGGTACGGGTTTTGGCATTGACGGATCACGATACCACCGCCGGTCACGAGGAGGCGATGGCGGCCGCCCTCGACTCTGGCCTGGTGTTGATTCCGGGGGTGGAGATCTCGGTGAGCTGGAGCGGCCAGACGGTGCATATCGTCGGCCTCAACGTGGATCGTGACAACCCCGCCCTACAGCAGGGATTGAGCGGGTTGAGGGCATTTCGCGATTGGCGCGCGCAAGAGATCGCGAGGCGACTCGGCAAGGCCGGCATCAATGATGCCTACGCAGGCGCGCTCGCCCTCTCCAACGGTACCCTGGTGAGCCGCACCCATTTTGCCCGCTACCTTGTCGAGCAGGGCGTGGTGAGCGATGAGCGCAAGGTCTTCAAACACTACCTGGTGAAGGGAAAGCCCGGATTCGTTCCCGGCCAATGGGCCGAACTGGCTCAGGCCCTGGAGTGGATCCATGGGGCGGGGGGCGTGGCGGTGGTGGCCCATCCCGCCCGTTATCGAATGACCCGGACGAAACTGCGGCGGCTGTTCGCCGAGTTTGCAGAACTCGAGGGCGAGGCGATCGAGGTGGTCTCCGGCAGCCACAACCGGGACGACTATTTCACCATGGCCAGGCATGCCCGGGATTTCGGCCTGCTGGCATCGGCGGGTTCCGATTTTCACTCCCCTGAGAATCCCTGGATCGAGCTGGGACGATTGCCGATGCTGCCCGACAACTGCACACCCCTGTGGTCGAATTGGGTAATCGATAGCGATAGATCAGCGATCCGCAAGGCCGTCTAGTCAGCCAGGCATACCCGATGGCCCATTTCCTCCAGATACACCCGGACAATCCCCAGCCGCGCCTGATCAACCAGGCGGTGGAGATCATTCGCGAGGGCGGCCTGGTGATCTACCCCACCGACTCCAGCTACGCCCTGGGGTGCCATATCGGCGACAAGGGGGCGATGGAGCGCATCCGGCGCATCCGCAAGGTGGACGAGTCCCATAACTTCACCCTGGTGTGCCGGGACCTGACCGAGATCTCCAACTACGCCAAGATCGACAACCGCGACTACCGCCTGCTGAAGGCCTTGACCCCTGGCCCCTATACCTTCATCCACAAGGCCACCAAGCAGGTGCCCAGGCGGCTGATGCATCCCAGGCGGAAGACCATCGGCATCCGCGTGCCCGACAACGCCATCGTCAGCTCGCTGCTGGAGGAGCTGGGTGAACCGATTATGAGCACCACCCTGATCATGCCGGGGGAGGATATGCCCCTCACCGATCCCTACGAGATGCGCGACCTGCTCGAGCATCAGGTCGATCTGATCATCGACGGCGGCTACTGCGGTTTCGAGCCCACCACCGTGGTGGTGATGACCGAGGAGCTGCCCGAGGTGGTGCGGGCCGGGAAGGGCGATAGCTCGATGTTCGATGTATAATCAGCTGTTTTTAACACTTAAACGGAATGGCTGTCTCAACTCATTGAAGAAAAGACCATATCCACACTTTAGGACCTGTTTTCAATGCAAGGGCTCAATCTGATTCAATTATTGGCTATTATGATGCTGCCTCTCATTTTCGCGATTACAGTGCATGAGGCAGCCCATGGTTGGATGGCCAAGCGCTTGGGTGACAACACCGCATATATGCTGGGAAGGGTGACTTTAAATCCGATTAAGCATATCGATCCTGTTGGAACCATTCTGGTGCCGCTAGGTGCTGTTATGTTGACAGGTTTTATTTTCGGCTGGGCCAAGCCGGTACCAGTCAACTGGAGCAATCTTCATCAACCAAAACGTGACATGGGATTAGTCGCCTTGGCCGGGCCAGGGGCAAATTTATTCATGGCGCTGATTTGGGCCATCCTCGTGTATGTCAGTGCGATGATTTTAGGGACCTTCACATGGCTTGCCTTACCCCTGTTGTATATGGGTATTTTCGGGGTTCTAATAAATACGGTACTGATGGTACTGAATCTTATGCCAATACCACCACTCGACGGGGGGCGTGTCGTTTATTCACTATTACCTCCTAAACAGGCCCATGCCTATTCAATGTTAGAGAGGTATGGTCTCATAATTGTCATACTGTTACTGGTGACAGGGATATTAGGATTCGTCCTTAAGCCCCTGATATGCCTAACTATAAAGTTACTGCCCGCCAGTAATATAGTCCTCGAAATGATGCCGTTTACCTGTGGCTAGCAGATCCTCAAGGAGTTAATTTTGAATCAGTCGCCAAGCTCATCCCGCGTGCTCTCCGGCATGCGCCCCACGGGTCGCCTGCATCTTGGCCACTACCACGGTGTGCTGAAGAACTGGGTTGAGCTGCAGCACCGGCACGAGTGTTTCTTCTTCGTCGCGGACTGGCACGCCCTGACCACCCACTACGACGACCCCGGCGTCATTCCCGAGAGCATCTGGGAGATGGTCGTCGACTGGCTCGCCGCGGGGGTGGACAACGAGGCCGCCACCCTGTTCATCCAGTCCCTGGTGCCCGAGCATGCCGAACTCCATCTGCTGCTGTCGATGATCACTCCCCTGGGATGGCTGGAGCGGGTCCCGAGCTACAAGGATCAGCAGGAGAAGCTGAAGGAGAAGGACCTGGCCACCTACGGCTTCCTCGGCTATCCGCTGCTGCAGTCGGCGGATATCCTGATCTACCGCGCCGCCCAGGTGCCGGTGGGGGAGGACCAGGTGGCCCATGTGGAGCTGACCCGGGAGGTGGCCCGCCGCTTCAACCACATCTTCGGACGGGAGGCCGGGTTCGAGGAGCTGGCGGAACAGGCGCGCAAGAAGATGGGCAAGAAGGCGGCGAAGCAGTTCACCCAGCTGCAGCGGGCCTACCAGGAACAGGGCGATCCCGAGGCCCTGGAGAGCGGCCGCGGACTGCTGCAGGCGCAGCAGAACATCAATACCGAAGAGCGTGAACGCCTGCTGGGTTACCTGGAGGGCAGCGGGCGTATAATCCTCACCGAGCCCCAACCCTTGCTGACCAAGGCCTCCAAGATGCCCGGGCTCGACGGGCAGAAGATGTCCAAGTCCTATCAGAACACCATCTCGCTGCGCGAGAAACCCAAGGATGTGGAGGAGATGCTGAAGCGCATGCCCACCGATACCAATCGGGTCAGGCGCACCGACCCCGGCGACCCCCAGCGCTGCCCGGTGTGGCAGTTTCATCTGGTCTATTCCGATGACGACACCAGGCGCTGGGTCGAGGAGGGGTGCCGCTCCGCCGGCATCGGCTGTCTCGACTGCAAGGGACCGGTGATCGACGCGGTGCTCAACGAGCTGAAGCCGATGCAGATGCGGGCCGCCGAGTTCGAGGCCCAGCCCGACCTGGTGCGGCGCATCATCAAAGAGGGCTCCGAGCGCGCCCGCGAGGTGGCCCGCGAGACCATGCGGGAGGTTCGCCAGGCGATGTCCCTCGGGGGTTTCGAATAGTGACTAGAGAGAGAGTGATGGCAGAAGAGGTCGAACAACATCCCCACTACCATCCCGAGCAGGAGGAGATGCCCTTCGCCATGGTCATGGGGGAGCCGCTGGCGACGCCCCCCACCGATCTCTACATCCCCCCCGATGCCCTGGAGGTCTTTCTCGATGCCTTCGAGGGGCCGCTGGACCTGCTGCTCTATCTCATCCGGCGGCAGAATCTCGATATTCTCGATATCCCCATCTCCGATATCACCGACCAGTATGTGCAATACATCGAGATGATGAAGGATCTGCGCCTGGAGCTGGCGGCGGAGTATCTGGTGATGGCGGCGATGCTGGCGGAGATCAAGTCCCGCATGCTGCTGCCCAGGCCGAGCGCCGAGGAGGAGGAGGGTGAGGATCCCAGGGCCGAGCTGATCAGGCGCCTCCAGGAGTACGAGCGCTACAAGCAGGCCGCGGAGGATCTGGACGGACTGGAACAGATGCACCGGGACACCTTTCAGGGGCACGCGGAGCTGGTGGAGCGGCACGTGGAGAAGCGGGAGCCCGAGGTGGAACTGCGCGAGATTCTGCTGGCGCTGCAGGATGTCCTGGTGCGCGCGGATATGTTCTCCAGCCACCGGGTGGAGCGGGAGCCGCTCTCGGTGCGGGAACGGATGTCCCACGTCATGCACCTGGTAAACGGCAAGGACTTCATCCCGTTCGGGGAATTTTTTGATATCACCGAGGGTCGCCTCGGGGTGGTGGTGACCTTTCTCGCGATCCTCGAGCTGATGAAGGCCTCGCTGCTCGAACTGGTCCAGACGGAAGACTTCGCCCCCATACACGTGAAAGCGAAAGCAGCCTGAAATGACAGAAGCGGACAGATTAAAACAGATAGTCGAGGCGGCGTTGCTGGCCGCGGGCCGGCCCCTCAATCTCGATCAGCTGCAGCAGCTCTTCCCCGAGCAGGAAGAGCCGGAGAAGAAGCAGCTGCGAGAGGTGCTGGCCGAGTTGACCGCCGATTACCAGGGCAGGGGGATCGAGGTCACCGAGGTCGGCAACGGTTTTCGCATCCAGGTACGGGCGGAGCTCTCGCCCTGGATCTCCAAGCTGTGGGCGGAGCGGCCGCCGAAATACTCCCGCGCCCTGCTGGAGACCCTGGCGCTGATCGCCTATCGGCAGCCGATAACCCGTGGCGAGATCGAGGATGTGCGCGGGGTGTCGGTGAGCACCAACATCATCAAGACCCTGACCGAGCGGGAGTGGGTTCGGGTGGTCGGCCATCGCGACGTGCCCGGCAAGCCGGCCCTCTATGCCACCACCAGGGAGTTCCTCGACTATTTCAACCTGAAGAGCCTCAATGACCTGCCGACCCTGGCCGAGATCCGGGATCTCGAATCGATCAATCGGGAGCTCGAACTTGTCGATCCCGACAAGCGGCAGGAGGGGGAGTCCGAAGTGATTCCAGAGGAGGTTCCGGAGACAACGGCTGGCGATGCCGCGGATCATGAGGAGGGTCTCGAATCGGTCGGGGATGAGGACACGATCCCCCTCGTTGAACAGGGATCCGACGGGGACGAGACGGCAGATGGGCATGCCCCGGCAGACAGCGCAGAGAGCCTATCCGAGGAGCAGCCGCTTGACCCGGATGCCGTGGATCAGGCCCCAGCCAAACCCGCGGCCCATGAGCCAGAGTAGCGGGCGGAGCGGCGAGCGCCTGCAAAAGGTGCTGGCCAACGCGGGCATGGGTTCGCGGCGCCAGATCGAGGGGTGGATTGCGGAGGGCCGGGTCGAGGTCAACGGCCTGGTCGCCGAGCTGGGACAGCGGATCGAGCCGAGCGATGTGATCTACGTGGATGGCAAGCGGATCGCGAAGCGCCTGCTCGAGGCACCCAACCGCGAGGTGATCGTCTACAACAAGCCGGAGGGCGAGCTGGTGACCCGCAAGGATCCGGAAGGCCGGCGCACCGTGTTCGAGCGCATGCCGAAGCTCAAGCACGGACGCTGGATCCCGGTGGGCCGCCTCGATCTCAACTCCTCCGGCCTGCTGCTGCTGACCACCGACGGCGAACTGGCCAATCAACTGATGCACCCCAGCCGCCAGGTTGAGCGCGAATATGCGGTCAGGGTGATGGGCGAAGTCACCGAGGAGCAGCTGAAGGCATTGACCCACGGGGTGGAGCTGGAGGATGGTCCCGCCCGGTTCGAGGAGATCGTAGAATCGGGGGGCGAGGGGATCAATCGCTGGTTCCACGTGGTGATCATGGAGGGCAGACAGCGGGAGGTGAGGCGGATGTGGGAGGCGGTGGGCGCCCGGGTCAGCCGGCTCAAACGGGTGCGTTACGGCAGTGTGTTTCTCGAAAGCGCGCTGAAGGTGGGGCGCTGGCGCTATCTCAGCGAGGGGGAGATCAACGAACTGCTCACCACCATGGGTCACAACGTCATCAAGCCGGCCAGGCCTCGCGCCGGCGCCCCGCAGCGTCAACGCAAGGAGCGGAAAGGCGCCAAACCGGCCAAGTCCGCCGAGGGTGGGAAAGGCAGGAAAACGGCGCGGGGCAAGCGCGCCGGGAGCGATGAAAAGAGCCCGTGGAAAGGCCGGCGCAGCGGACCCGGCCGCTCGAGGTGAAGTTCGGCGCCGACGCCCTGATGCTGATCTACGACCGGCTCCTGGAGCGCTACGGCGCCCAGCACTGGTGGCCGGCGGAGACCCCCTTCGAGGTGATGGTGGGTGCCGTTCTGACCCAGAACACGGCCTGGTCGAACGTGGAGAAGGCGATCGCCAATCTCAAGGCGATGGATGGGGGGCTCGGGCTCGAATCCCTGCTCGCCGTTCCCGAGGAGAGACTGGCGGCGGCCATTCGTCCGGCAGGCTATTTCAACATCAAGGCGCAACGGCTGCTCAGCCTCTGCCGCTTTCTGCACCGGCACCAGGGCTTGGAACGGCTGGAGACGGAGCGACTGCGCGCGGCCCTGCTCTCGGTTCACGGTGTGGGTCCGGAGACCGCGGACGACATCCTGCTCTACGCCTTCGACCGGCCGGTGTTCGTAATCGACGCCTATACCCGCCGGCTGTTCAGCCGCCTGGGACTGGTCGACGGCAAGCGCGGCTATGAGTCTTTTCGCGGGGGATTTGAAGCGGCGCTCGAGAGCGACAGTGCACTCTTCAACGAGTACCATGCCCTGATCGTGGTCCATGCCAAGGCGCACTGCAGGACGAGGCCGGTTTGCGGGGAGTGCCCGCTGCGGGATCGCTGCCCCTATCCTGGCTCAGCTCAGTAGCGGGATCTCGGCGGTGACGACCTGGTTGCGTCCGTTTTTCTTGGCCTGGTAGAGCGCGGCGTCCGCGCGTTCGAAGAGGCTCTGCGGCGTGTCCTGCTCAACCATCGCGGCGACACCGCCGCTGAGGGTGATGCGGACATCCTTGAGCGACTTGATGCGCAGCCTTTCCACATTGCGGCGGATCCGCTTTGCCAACAGATTGGCGCCTTCGATGTTGGTATCGTTCAGGACGACGACGAACTCTTCGCCGCCGTAGCGGTAGAGGGCGTCGCTGCTGCGAATGGTCCGCTCCACGGTGGCGGCGATCTCATTCAGCACCATGTCACCCACTGCATGGCCGTACTGGTCGTTGATCCGTTTGAAAAAATCGATGTCCAGTACCAGCAGCGACAGGTCGCTCTGTTTGCGACGGTTGAACTCCATATCGCGACCGAAGTTGGCGTCGAAGGCGCTGCGGTTCTTCACTCCGGTCAACGAGTCGATAAAGGCGCTCTCGATGGCTGCCCGATAGAGCAGGGCATTGCGCAGGGGATAGAGCAGGGCGGAGAGAAGATTCTCGATCTGCTGGATCTCGATCCTCTTGTATCGCCTTTTGCGGCTCACTGAGATCGTGCCGAGTGCGCTGTCCATTACGGTCAGATCGTATTCCAGCCTGTTCCTGCCCGGATTTTCACCGTGCTGGATGGCAACAGCGCCATCCTTGGAGCGATAGTTGAGGGTATCGGTTTGAAATTGTCTCTGGACGAGATCGGCAAAGAGTTCGATCACACTGTCCACCTCGAGGGTGGTCTGCAGTTTTCCACTCAGCTCCAATACCAGACCCAGGGTGCTGTCCATCACCGCTGACTGGTGTGACATCCGCCCGGAAGGGGAGGCCGGTTTTTGTGGTGTGCTGTAGATGCCGCTCATGGTAAAAAAGCTCATTCAAGGCTAATCTCAACTTTACTGATGCTAAAGGCGTGCCAATTCATAAAATATCAATAAAAACAATTGGATAAGTAATGAAAATTACACCGGTGCCAAAAATACGTCATCCATTCCAGGGTCGTTTACCCCGGTCAGGGACTATAATTCGACAAAAATCTGTCGAAATCCTGAATCCTGTCCACCCGGGTGCAAGCAAGAGAAACAAGAGATGCTGAAGCGGATCGCACTATCGATTACATTGCTCTTCGGCGCGTCGCAACTACAGGCCGCCGGGGAGGAGAAGGGACTGGATCAGGGTATGGTCAATCCGGGCTTCCATGAAAAACCGGCCTGGTTCAAAAACTCCTTTCTCGATCTTCAGGAGGATCTGCAGGAGGCGGCGGACGAGGGCAAGCGCCTGGTCCTCTATTTTCACCAGGACGGCTGTCCCTATTGCGCCAAACTGCTGAATGAGAACTTCTCCATCAAGGCGATCGTGGACAGGACGAAACAGGACTTCCAGCTGATCGCGATCAACATCTGGGGGGACAGGGAGGTCACCGGGCTGCGGGGTGAGAGCACCACCGAAAAGGCCTTCGCGGCATCGATGAAGGTGATGTACACCCCCACGCTGCTCTTTCTCAACGAGCAGGGGCAGCGGGTGCTGCGGATCAACGGCTACTACGCACCCCATCGCTTCCTGGCGGCCCTCGACTATGTGGCGGACGGCGAGGAGCGCAGGCTCTCCTTCCGTGACTATCTCGCGCGCCGGCAGCCGGTGGCCTCGAGCGGCAAGCTGCACCGCCAGGCGGACTATCTGCAGCCGCCGCTGGATCTGCGTCGCACCGGGCAGGGCGGCGCAAAACCGCTGCTGGTCCTGATGGAGATGAAGCAGTGTCCGCCCTGCGATGAGCTGCACCGGGAGATCCTGCCGCAGCCCGCGCTGCAGCAGGCCCTGGATGGATTCGATGTGGCGTTGGTGGATATCTGGTCAGGGGAGGAGTTGATCACGCCGAACGGTGAACGGATGAAGGCGACCGACTGGGCCGGGCGCCTGGGTATTCAATACGCCCCGAGCATGCTCTTCTTCGACAGCGGGGGCCGCGAGGTCTTCCGCTCCGAGGCCTACCTGCGAACCTTCCACACCCACGCCGTGATGGACTACGTCCTCTCCGGAAGCTACCGCGAGCAACCCAACTTCCAGCGTTTCGTCCAGGCCAGGGCGGAAGAGCTGCGCGCCCGCGGCGAAACGGTCGACCTGATGAAATAGCCCCGCCGGGAAAATCCGCGCTATTGATACAAGATGGGGTTCACTCGGGGATGATTCTAGGGTAGTATTGCGCGTTCGAATTTTCGGGTCGTTAGCTCAGTCGGTAGAGCATCTGACTTTTAATCAGGTGGTCATAGGTTCGATTCCTATACGACCCACCATATAGAGCAAAGGCTTAGCGGGGTTCTGCTGGGCCTTTTTTATTTGCTGGTAAACCAGCAAGGTCTCATGGATTCGTGAGCGCCGAAAAGGCTTGAACAATAGTGAGGATCTATCTCGATCTGTCTATCCGGTCCCGGTCCTTTGATTGTAATGGACCTTCGTACTACTTTGGATATGCATCAAATTAAACTGATTAAAAAAGGGGCCGAAGCCCCTCTCTTATGCCTTGTTCTTTCGGCGATTAAAGCCAAGCAACCCTAACAGGCCGGTACCGAACAACCAGACGGCGGCCGGGACCGGGACGGGTGAAGGTGAGATCTTGGCAGCTGAATCTATACTGACTTGTCTGAATCCTGTATTGATACCGTAGATGTCGAAATTGCCTCGGCTATTGTTCAACGAGAAATGAGAGGAATCCAGACCTTGGAATGATTGGACTGAGGCGCTTGCACCGGTGTAAAAAGTGTAGTTGTAAGTAAAGCCCCAGTTTGTATTGGCATGGTCGTTCACAGTATCTCCGTCAAGGAGCCTGGTGAATATGTCGCCAAAACTGAAGGTGGCGTTGGAGAAGTATTGATGACCGCTGGTCCCATCGAAGGGGGTTCCATTCAATGTCTCGACGACGCTGCCGTCAGAATCCAAATACTTGTTCGCGGTATACAGCGCGTTATCGTAAGTGACCGACCATGTGAGCCGCTCGCCATTGGTAAACGAATCGACGTTGGAGGATGTGTAGCTAACATACCCGGCCCAGTTCTCGGTAACCATTGCGGCATATGAGTTTGCAGAAATGCCCATCATGGCCACAAGAAAAAACCTAACTAACTTTATCATCATCTCCAGCTCCTAACCTTTGATCGCCCTACATGGGACCTTATTGACGATATGTAAGCACAAACTATGCCTGCCCTTTAAAAACAATGAGTTAAATATGATTGTTTTATGAAATGTAAGTTAATCCGACGTTTTATGACTTTCCTTCTCGACAGCTTGATCGGTTCGCGAAGTTCGCTTGATCGCAAACAGAATTGACACATGAAAAGGGACGTAGCCCCGGGCATACGGTTGAGGAAACAGTTGGCTTTCCATAACCAGGTAACACCCATGCCATGGGAAAGAAAGCGAGAAAATAAAACTGACCGACAAAAATCACGCTTCACGGGTAGTACTTTCATTACTCTACAAGCGACTTCGTGTTCGGGAATGTTCAGGGGGTGCGGCGGGTACTGAATGCCACAAAGCCTAATAGGGCCGAGCCAAAAAGCCAGGCCGCGGCGGGAATCGGGACAGTGGTGACGGACATGTTGTCAATGGTGCCGGTCAAGTAGTCGTCCTCACCGAAATCAATACGAAAGGATTTCCCTTCAATGTCGGCAAGGGGTAGAAAGCCGGCAGGCAGCAAGTCGGAATCCAGCCAGGCTCCCTGCTTGTCAATGAGCGAGAAAAACACCTCTGTAAGATCGAGCCCATTTACGCTGGGGGCGATCATTTGATGAATATCGGGGATTGTTCTGACAAAAAAGCCATCCTGGTTTGAAGCAGTCGGGTTGAATACTTCCAAATTGCTTGATGAGGAGGAGGCAGAGTACTTACCGCCTAAATGGAGATTGTATGCAGTGATCGCCGATTGATAGATACCGATTTCTGGATTGAGTGCCAGAGAATCCGGTGAGTTGGTGTTATATGTCAATTTCAGTCTGGCAAGATCACCGCTTGAGAATGTGCCGTTCAAATCACCATTCAGGGAATGAACGGTCAACTGCCCCGACAATGTCAAATTGATCAGCGAGGCGCTGACATTGTTAGAGAAACAAGAAATTACAATGATTAAAAATCCTAGTAATTTTTTCATGGAGTCTCTCTCACACAACAACAATAACGATGGGACCGGTGCAAACACCTCTTCTAAAAAAAGCCTATTTAAGTAAGCAAAAGCAAACAATGGGTACTACTACCCAAAAACCTTGAGAATTAAGCGGACCTTAAGAAAAGCCTTAATAAAACACCCCATGGGGAGCTGTTGCTGCCTGCTAAAAGTGAAGTCTGGATTGGATAAAGGAATAAGAATCCGCATTAAACTGCATGAATGGCGTACAGTTTTGGAAAATAGCAGGGAGTCCTTCGGAACCTGCCTGAGTCACGCTCAGACCGCCAACAACCAGCTGAACGACTCAACCGAAAGTGCAGGATTTAGCTTACTAATTGAGTAATATTCACTATTTACCCCAGTCCCGGGTTGAGATAATTGCCTCGAGGAACCACTCAGCCGGAGGACAGGACTATGATAATTACTCGTAACCCCTCTAACGCTAAGATCAAAGAACTGATTACCCTATCGAGCGAAGGTGCTGCCAGGTGGATTGAAGACAAGGAGACCGGTGATGTTTTCTACTGGCCTTCGGACAGCGCCTACCACAATCAGGTAGCCGAGATTCTGCACATTGCAGAATACGACAAAGGGATCGCCATTGAAGACAGGTAGGATCCTGGCTCGATGTTCCGGGCAGGCGTGACGGGATCGGGCAGCTGAGTCTTTCCTGTCGCTAGCTATGGTTGCATGTAACCGGTCTCTTTTTCGTCGGGTACCGGTTGTTGGGCGCCGCCACCGAACCATTGGTCTCTGGCGTGTTTTCATACGAACCCTGCAATTAATCAACGGCTTGGCAAATATTGCTAAGCTCATTTATGTCCTTGATTCGCGATGGGATGTCACCGAGGGCGGCTCACAGTTTAAAGCGCGCTCCAACCCAGCCGCTAGAGTTCGGGTAATGCATGCAATTCGCTGATCCTGAGCATTTGCCGCCTGTATAAATCCCCCGGGTGGTCCTGTCAGCGGTTTTTTCCTCTAAATCGGTGTCAGCGGTATCAACTGAATCGAATCTATGCTACAAATATTATGATATTCCTAGATTTATTATTGAGATAGAAACATTGTTTAAGGATGTTCCTCAGCAAAGCCGGTGAAAAAAAAGAAGAAGCTTAAGAAAAAAGAGCTCGCGGTCAGAATCGGCGGATTGGTCGACCAGTTTTCCGATCTGAACAAACGGCTCAACCGAGTCTCCCACGACAGGCTCAACCAAGGCATACAACTGGATCAGTTGAGTGAGGATAGCGCGGGCGTACAAAGACGTCTCGAGGAGCTGCAGGCACAGATTGAAGGGATGGTCTCACAGGAGGAGGAGCTGCGACTGCTGATGCAGTCACTGCAGCTGCAGAGCGCCGAGGCGGACACCAGGGACGAACCGAGCGCGGCTGAGCAACAGACCCGGCAAGCGCTCTCCCGTTTGAACCAGCAGCTGGCCTCGCTGCAAGCGCAGCAGGAGGGATTGGAAGGGACATTGGAGAGTGGCAGTCACGCCGTCGACCTCGTCGAGAACAAGGCCGACGACCTGCGGCGTGATATGGCCGAGTTGCTGAGCCACATCCGGCGGCTCGAGGAGAGCGGCAGTGAACTGCTGGTCAGCGACTCCCAGCATGAGTCGCAAATCCGCAGCCTGCAGAATGATATCGCCGAACTCAGCCGCAGGATGGAGCGGGATGGCGGCGATGGTGAGAGCCCCCAACAGGATCTATCCCATCTGCTGCAGGAGAGCGCTCAGCCACTGCGCCAAGAGATCGAACACCTCGGTCACCAGCTTACGGAAAAGGGCGGCCAGCAGAAGGAGCTGGAGCGCCGGCTTCTGGAACTCTCCAAACGCATCGGTGAAACCGGCGCCCGGGTCGAGAGTCAGCAGCAGGACAAGGCGCGCTTCAATGATGTCTTGGAACTGCGTCTGTCGAAGCTGGAGAATCTGGCCAATGATCTCGAACCGGTATCCGATGCCGATGCGGCGCAGTTGGCGGAGTTGGAGCAGAAGCTCAACCGGGTCGAGGAGGATCTGGGGTCGCTGCTGGCGGAGAGGAACTCGTCGGCACAGAACTACCTGCTGCTGGATGAAAAGGGTCGAGAGCTTGCGGCGCGCCTCGATGCCCTCGATGGGGTGCTGAGTGAACAGTCCGCCAAGAATAGCGCCCTGCAGGACCTGGTCAACCGCCTCGACAGCGAACTGGAGAACCGCGACCGCGGCCTTGAAGAGCGGCTCAAGGCCGCCGACCTGAGGCTCTCGCGCTATATCGAGGAGCAGGCGGAACGGCCAGATCCAATGGCGTCGATCCCGAACCTGCTGGCGGAGCAGAAGGGTGACTTCGAGAACATTGTCGAACTCTTGAAACAGGAGATTCGCGGTCTCGATTCGAAGTTGGAGTCCCTGGACATGGATGAGCACGAGGCCAGCGAGCGCCTCAATCTACTCGCCACCGATCTCGATCACCAGGCCGGTAACCGGGAAGAGATGCAGCATGCCCTCTCCAGTGCGCGGGATGAGCTGAGCCGTAAGATCGATGAGCTCGATAGCCGTTTGAGTGCGACGGAAGCGCAGCTCAGCACCCAGGACGAGAGCACGAAGGAGCAGTCGCGCCAGCTGGCCAATTTGACCGAGGAGCTGGCCGAGCAGGGCAAGTACGGCGTCGACCTGAAGCTTGCCACGGCCAACTTGCAGGAGGAGGCCGGTGTCCTCAAGACGGGCAGCAATAAACTCGGCAAGCGGATTGAAAGCCTGGCGCATACCCTGCAACAGGGTGAGGAGAGAGAGGCACGGATCGCCCAGCAGTTGACTGCCATGGAGCAGGAGCAGACTGAAATCCGCGAACAGAACGAGTTGGTCATGGACTCGCTGTTGGAGCGGGTGAAATCCACCCAGGCCAGGCTGGCGGAACAGAGCGGTTTGCACGAGGGGATCTCGCAGCGCCTGGATGATCTCGAGTCCTCGCTGCAGGAACAGTTTCGCAGCATCGATGCCAAGCATCACAAATTGACCGAGATCGAGTCTGACAACCGGGAGCGACTGACCCTTCAGGCGCAGAGCAACCACTCGCTCTCCGAGACCATCGCGGAGATGAGGACCGAGCATCAGGCCCTGCTGGAACAGACCGGCGAGCAGAAGACATTTCTCGAGGCGATGACCTCGGAGTATGGCAAGCGCCAGCGGGAAGCGGAAGAGATGGGCCGACGATTTGGCCTGCTCGGCGCACAGGTCGAATCGGTGAGGTCGTTGGGGACCTATCATACTGTCGCGATCGGGGTGCTGCTGCTGTTGCTGCTCATCTCCGCCTTGATGGGATACAACTATCTCTCCAACAGGATCGGGGGCGTGGAGCGCGACATCTCTTTGGAGTTGATGCGCATCAGTGAGAACTTCGTCTCCCGGGATGAGCTCGGCCGGTTGACGGACGGCTCGGGCTACGACGCCTTGGCGGTGGAGGAGTTGATAAGGAGTCAGCAGCGACTCGAACAGCAGCTGGTGGAGCTCGAAGAGCAGCTGGCCGCCTCGATGGATACGACCACGACTCTGGAAGCGACCGAGGACAAGGACGCAAGCGGAGAGCCGCAGGTCAGCCTGCCGCCAAGCGGCGACGAGAACGTGACTCAGCGATTCGAACGCATGGACAGCATGCTGAATGGGCTTAGGAGCGAGTTCGATGCGCGTATCGCACGACTTGAGGCGCAGAGCGGTGTACAACTCAGCGGCCAGGGCGAGATCGCCGAAAAAATCGACCAGATGGCGTCCACCCTGCAAGGCTTGAAGGATGAGTATCAACAGATGGAAGAGCCGGCCCAGTCAGCGCCGACGGAACAGCCGCCGGGATCACCGCAAGCCTGGCAGGCGATGAGAAAGATCGGCGGCTACACCATCCAGTTGGTGGGTGTCTCCAAGCGGGAGGCGATCGATGCCTTCATCGAAAGATATGCCTTGGAAGGGGAGATGGCCTATACCGAGACAGAACGCGACGGCAAGGCCTGGTACACCCTTCTCTTTGGGATTTACAGCCGCCAGGCCGAGGCGGCAAATGCACTGCAGCAACTGCCGGAACGATTGCAAGCCCAACAGCCCTGGATACGGCGGCTGCCCAAGACGGGTATCCTCAATCCGCTTTGAGGCCGTCGACCCCCTGGGGCATCCGGGGCGATGCACACCTCGCGCCATTCATCAAGCAAGGGAATGCGGCCGGAACCCATCCAGTGGCGCGCCCTGATCCAGCATCAATGAACAGGTGCAAATGCGATGGCGATTCAAGGTATAAAGGCCGCCATTAGGCTCTCTGTCACAAATCGCCCCCCCTGAATTGATTTGCCCGGATATATCCTTGTAGAAAAGGGTGGATCTGTTGAACTAATCCAATTTTGGGTCAACCTTGAATTAACCAGGATTCCGGATGACTGTTTTGTAGTTGGCAATCCGATGGATCGTTCCATTACTATCTTTTACGGGCCGATATCACGAGTCAAGGGGGGCAAGTCATGAGCGAACATTATCAGGGTAGCTGTCACTGTGGTGCCGTACGTTTCTCCTTCGTGGGCGACAAAATCGAAAAGGGATTGCGCTGTAACTGTTCGATCTGCTCGCGCAAGGGGGCGATGATGACCCCGCAAGCCATCCCTCCGGAGGATTTCACCATCGAGGCGGAGGCGGATGCCTTGGGCCTCTATCAGTTCGGCGCCAAGACCGCCAAGCACTACTTCTGCAAACACTGCGGCATCTATACCTTTCACGAAACCGCCAGGTTTGCCGGACACTATCGGGTCAATCTCGGTTGTATCGAGGGGGTTGATCCTTTCGTACTGGAAACCGATCTGTTCGATGGAAAGCATCTGCTTTAACCAGCCCCTTATCCATGGCGGTCAATCGAGGCATGGTGCGTAGAAAGAACAAACAAGGCCGCTTTCAACGCCTCTACAAGGGTTTTCTGAAAGGTGTTTTTCTACTCTTCCTCACTATCCTGCTGTTGCTCCTAGGATCCATTCTGGCATTGCGTTTTGTCGATCCGCCCACCTGGTCCTTGAAATTGCAGCGGGAGCTCAATCCGCCTGTCGACTATCCGCTGGTGTCGAGACACGAATGGTGGGATCTGGAGATCATCCCACCCACCATGCAACTCGCGGTAGTGGCCTCGGAGGATCAGAACTTTCCCCATCACATGGGTATAGATCTGGCGGCCATTCAGCAGGTCCTCGATGATGCCGGAGAGGGTAAGACCCTGCGCGGCGCCAGCACCCTGACTCAGCAGACCGCGAAAAACCTCTTTCTCTGGCCGCACAGAGACTGGAGCCGCAAGCTGCTGGAGGGAGGCTTGGCGCTCATGATCGAGCTGCTTTGGGACAAGCGGAGAATACTCGAAGTCTATCTGAACATCGTGGAGTTCGGTCCCGGCGTCTATGGCGTCGCGGCCGCCAGCGAATATTGGTACCGACTGCCATTGGACCACTTGACGATCAACCAGATGGCCAGACTGGCGGCGCTGCTGCCCAATCCCTGGCGCTACAGCGCCGAGCCGCCGACAGCCTACATCCGCGAACGGGCCGGGTGGATTGAGGGTCAGATGGTGCAGTTGGGGTATGTTTGGCTGCAGCCGATCACTGGGCGTTGACGGTTGGGTGGCAGGTTACCAACATTTCAAATAAGTTTAAAAAATTTTGAATTATGAATTTTGAATTTTGAATGGATGAGTTCGCTTCGCTCACGGATTTATACCCCTCTCCCTCGCCCTCTCCCGCGAGGGGAGAGTTGACCCATGGATCAAATGTGGGAGCGAACAAACGGTTTGAGTCCACGACCTGGCAGGAAGCATCCCATGCACTCGAATTGCGCTTCCCCTCTCTCCTTATGGGAAAGGGGGAACAAATAACTCGTGAGCGAAGCGAACTCATCCATTCAAAATTCAAAATTCACAATTCAAAATTAAATACTAAACACCCAAAAACCGCTATTTACTACGGGTCCTTCGGCTGTGACATCGGAAGGCTGGAAAATTAATGAATGCTATTCGTTTTGCTGGATAAACTGCACCGGCATGCCTTCCAGGCGCTGTTCGAAATGGTCCAGCAGTCTCTGTGACTTGAGGACGATGACGAAACTCGTTTCATCGCTGTCCCGCTTTTGCAGGTCCCTGGCTATGGCTTCCGTTGCCGAGAGGTCCATGTAGGAGACCACGCTCAGATCGAGCAGCACGCTGTCGTAGCGATGGCGCTTCAACAGGCTGCTCAATTGATCGATCGAGGCGTAGAAGAGATGGCCTTCGACGCGGATCTCAACCGACTCCTCGCCCTTTGTGATGTTGATTTCAAGCTTCGAGGCGGACAGAACAAACAGGATCACGGAGAGTATGAAGGCGATGATCAAACCTGTCTGCAGGCCGAGAAAGATGATGCTGAACAGGGTGGTGACAAACACCAACAGCTCCCCGGTCCAGGAGAACAGACGGGCGATCTCGCTTGGCTTGATCATGCCGATCCCCACCAGCATCAGCGTACCCGCGATTACCGGCATCGGCATAAAGCTGAGCAGCGGACCGAAGATCGCGATCAGGATAAAGACGGCGAAGGCCGATAGGATGCCGGCAAGGGGTGTACTCGCTCCCAGCGAAAGGTTCACCGCGGTACGATTGAAGCTGCCGGAACCGGCAAAGCTGGAAAAGAAGGCTGCCAGCGAATTGGCGATACCCTGTGCGAATACCTCCTTGTCCACATTGATCGCTTGATCGGTATCGCTGCGCAGACTCTTGACGATCACCATCGACTGGGCCAGACCGATGAGGGCAATGGTGATGGCATTGGGCAGCATCGCGAGTCCCACCAGCAGGTATTCGAGATCCAGTTTGGGATAGCTCAATGGCAGCGCCTGGAAGGGTATATGCCCAAGCAGCTCCACCTCCGTCTCAACCTGGGTATAGATGCCCAACACGACCAAGCCGACCAGATAACCGGCTGCCATGGCAATCAGGATGGCGAAGCGCGGAAACCTCGTCTTGGCGACCATACCCACGAAGACAGTCGTCGCACCGATGGCCAAGCTATGGGGATTGATCAGGGTCCGCCAATCGGCAGCCATGAAATAGAGCTTTTCGAAAAAGAACAGGGTGCTCGAGGGGGAGAGGCCCATTATGCCGTCGAGGGATGAGAGGATCAGAATGATGCCAACGCCTGTGGTGATGCCGGTTATCGCGGCGGGACTCAAGTATTGAAAGTACTTTCCGCCCCTGGCCAACCAGATCAGCAATTGAATCAATCCGACCATCAGGCTGAGGAGAATGACATAATCGATATAGAGCGGACTGCCGCGGCCGGCAAACGGCGCTACCGTGATGCCGATGAGTATGGCAACCGCCGTATTGGGACCGCCGAGCATGGAACTCGAGCCGAAGAGACTGGCGAAGAGAGTGACGAATATCGCTGTATAGATGCCGTATTCGGGGGGCAGTCCGGCCAGATAGGCAAAGGTGATGCCCTGGGGAATGACCAACAGGGCGGCAATGAGCGCGGCGAATGCCTCAGTCGATGGATTTAGCTTTCCCGCTAACGATGGCCTCCATGGGATGATCTCCGACAGCAGTCGCAGATATCTCATACCATTTTCAACATTGCATGTGATGACCTGTTTCCATGGTTTGACACCGTCGCTACCAGGTTCTGTATGCTAGTCCACCAATCCGGAGACGGATTCGAAGAGCTTCAACAGTTTGCTGCTGCGGGGATCCCCCGGTCGAATCTGCATATTGATATAGGCCGAGACATCGAGGGCATCCTGATGGCTGAGGGAACGCTCCTGCCCGAGCGGCATGTTCGCCCAAATGAAGCCGGCGGCCTTTTTGGTATTGGCCATGCCTGCGCCCTTGTTGTAGGACTCCATGCCCCAGAGCGGGGGGATGCCGGGTATACCCTGGCCGTTGACGCCATGGCAGGCGCCGCACTTGGTGTCATAGATCGCCTTGCCATTGGCCGGGTTGGGATCGTAGCCGGTATCGGGGAGGGTCGGCACACCGCGTCCCTCGGGTGTTTCACCGATCATTTCGCCGTGCGAGATATAGGAGATGTAGGCGGCCACGGCCAAAACTTCCGGTGAATCCTCGGGTGGCATGATGCCGTCGAGGCTGTAGACGAAGCACTCCCGGATGCGCAGGCCGATACCATTGCGGCGACCATTTTTACTGCGCCACTTCGGATACATGCCGGCAACGTTGAGCGGTATGGCATCGGGTCTCCGTCCGGCACCGAGGTGGCAGTTGGTACAGCGCAGGCGATTCCCCGAATAGCGAGCTCCGTAGCGTTCGGTTTCGGTGACAATACGGTAGCCGAACACCACATTGCTGTGGTAGTCGTCGAGATAACTCCGTTTCAGCAGATCTTCCACGGCAATGGGGGTATCTGCGTTCAGGTGCCCGCCGGCGAAAAGCCCAAGCAGGAGAATCATGGGGTGGAGAAGACGGCTTGCCCCCTGTACCTGACGAATCGGTAGACGTATGAGATCTATTCCGCTATTCAATGTTTTACAAACATTCTAAATAATATCTGTGGGGCCAGATAAATTCCGTAGATGCAGCGTTACGTCTATTGACCATCCATTCATGTGCGGAGTGAATGTAGCATATATTTTAAGGTTTTTGGATATCGGCGGTCAGGCCACCCTCTTCAACCGCCACTCACTGTTGACAGGGACCTAGCCGCTTACCCCGGGTTGTCGAGCTCAGCTGCATGCCCTCGATATCGATTGAGATGGTGCCTTCGGCACTATCGCCGTAATAGGTGATGCTCCCCCAGCTGCGGGTTACCCCCGCCGCCTGGCTGCAGCTTATATTCCAGGAGACCCGGTCACCCTCGGTCTTGAGGTCGATGGTTTCGCAAGCCCGGCCCAGCTGGCTATCCTTGGGCACGAAGTCGGCCCTGCTGATGCATGTGGTATAGGAGGTCGGGGGCAAGGGCAGCGGCATACCGGGCATATCGAGGAGGGCGGTCCACTGCCACAACCCGGGATTCATATTGATATCCGATGCCTTGGCGGCAGCGCTGACGAACGCGGCTAGCAGCAGCGAGACGGCGATTGTTGTTCGGTACATAGGGCCCACTCCGGTATCAATGGATGCAATGTAGCGCGATTTCCCCATGGATGACGCGATCTGCCGCACAGGGCCATCAATCCGTTCCTTGCTGGTTGGCCTGCTAATTGCTGTGGATATTTCAAGGTTTATTCGACAGGAGAACGGCATTGGCTATACATCTTTGGATTGGACTGCTATCACTCTCCGTCCTGGTTTCCGTAAGCGTGCAGCTTCTGGCCCCGGGATCCGGGCTGATAGCCATTATTTCCGGTCTTTTCCTGGTTGTGGGCGGCACCCTGCTTACCGCCATCATGAGCCACTCCCTCAACGCGGTACTGATGCTGGGGGAGCTGATTGCCGATTTTCGCCGCTCACCGGCCGTTGTCGATGACGATGAGGAGGGCTTCAGACGCTTTCTGCAGGCGGCAAATTATTTCCGCCGCGGCGAAATTCGGCCGGCCGAAGCGGTCGTGCAACAGATTTCAGAGCCGCTGCTGCGCAGGGGTACCCAGCTGGTGCTGGATGGTTTTCCCCGTGACCAGGTCATTCTCACCCTGCAGCGCCAGATCGCAGAGGACCGGGACCACCTGCGCCGCCCGGTGGAGATGCTGAGGGCGATGAGCGGTTACGCACCGGCATTCGGCATGCTGGGGACCCTGCTAGGTCTGGTGCAGATGCTGTTCGGGCTGGGTTCCGGGAATCTGGCATCGATCGGCGCCGCCATGGGATTCGCGATGCTGACCACGGTATATGGACTGGTCATCGCCAACCTGGCGCTCAAACCGCTCGCCAGCAAGCTGGAGCAGCGGGGCAGGCAGCTGATCACACGCCGGGTGGCGCATCTGCAAGCGATCATGATGCTGTGCGACCGTCAGCATTCGGAACTGATCCGGGAGATGATGGAAGAGGTCAACGCCAGACAGGACATGCGGCAGGCGGCCTACGAACTGCAACTGATTGCAAATCCCGACCAGCGTGTCGCCTGAGGCTGTGACTGGCGATGTGGTCAAGCAACGGAAATAGTCGGATGGTTGAAAAGAGAGCCAAGGCAGGGGTGCTCGACAGTGCTCCCTGGTATGCATGGGAGGTCGAGGATCACGATGGCGGATGGCTGTTGACCTATGTGGATGTGTTGAGTGTCATACTGGCCATGCTGGTGGTATTGCTTGGACAGATGGCGGTGCAGCATCTGCAGACAACAGAACAAGAGAGCAGGATGGCAGCGACCTACGAAGCGGTTCCCGACGACAGCGAAGTCATCGAAACAGTACAGCCGCAGCCACAGCCGGAAGAGAAACCCGAACAGAGGGTGAATGCGGAAGCCCGCTTGGCCGCAGCGATAGAAGATCGTTTTCAGGGCGAGGTGAAAGTGGTGCGGCGGGACAAGGGTATATCGCTGGAGATCGCCGATGTCATACTGTTCGATTCAGGAAAGGCGGAGCTGTTGCCAGAGGCCTTTCCCGTATTGAGCCGGCTCGCGGATACGCTGCAGGAGATAGGCGAGGCAGATATCGCCGTGGAGGGGCATACCGATGACAGGCCGATCCTGGGCGGCAGGTTTCAGTCGAACTGGGAGCTGGCCGCGGCCCGCGCCAATGCGGTTACCCGTTTTCTGCTCAATCAGGGTTTTTCCCCGCAGCATCTGCGCTCGGTAAGCTATGCGGATAGCCATCCCGTGGCCGACAATGCAAATCCCGACGGGCGCGCGGAGAACCGCCGGGTCAATCTGCGTGTGGAGTTTCTGCAATGACCCGATCCCCGGCTTAAGCAGGATGGCCGGTTCAGCCGTCAAGAGGCATCCAGAGGTTCCCGGTAGCTGTCCTTAAATTCCTAAACGCACGGATCGATGTGACAGAGTCCCCACTCTTGTCAGCCCTACAATTCCCATTCCTTAAAAATTGATCGATATCAAGTCACTCCTGCCCATCTGGTTCGATTCTTTTCAGAGTTGTCCGATGCAAGCCTGCTCATTGTCGTGGAGGAAGTATGGAAATTCGTAGTGCCGGTTTTGCCCTGTTGATAGCAGCTCTGACTGTCTCCTGTGGCGGCGGTGGTGGCGGTGGTGATGACAGCAGTGGCACCAACAGCTCGATAACCATGGCCGAACTTGGAAGGAAGCTGTTTTTCGACACCAATCTCTCCAGCGGCAGCAACCAGGCCTGCGCCAGCTGTCACGATCCAGACAACGGCTTTGCCGATCCCCGGGTCAGCGTCACCGCACCGGTCTCGGAGGGATCCGTGGGTGGCGTCTTTGGCGACCGCAATGCGCCGACCGCTGCCTACGCCTCTTTTGCCCCCTCCTTTGGTTTGGTCGGGGATGCCGACCAGACACCGGAGACGGACTCAAAATATCAGGGAGGCCAGTTTCTCGACGGACGCGCCGTCGATTTGATTGAGCAGGCCAAGGGGCCCTTTATCAATCCCCTTGAAATGAACAATGCATCCGAGGCGGAAGTCGTGACAAAGGTGCAGAATGCAGACTATGCAGCAGACTTCATCGCCGTATTCGGTGCCGATGCGTTTAACGATACAACCATCGCATACCACAATATCGCCACCGCGATCGCGGCCTTCGAGGCCTCGTCGGAGGTCAATCAGTTCAGTTCGAAGTTTGATGCCTACCTGATGGGAAGCTACGCATTGAGCGCCTCGGAACAGCGCGGCTTCGACCTTTTCATGGACGCCGAGGTAACGAAATGCGCAAACTGCCATACGGTCGGTGAAACACCCGAAACCTCTCTCTTCAGCAACTTTCGCTACTACAATATCGGGACGCCGATAAACCTTAACAATCCCGCCTATCTGGCGGACAATTCATTTGTTGACGAGGGGCTCGGTGCAAGCAGCGCGATCGCGGAATCGGACAGAAACGGCGAGCGGGGCAAGTTCAAGGTGCCTACCCTGCGCAACGTGGAGTTGACAGCGCCCTATATGCACAACGGGGTCTATGCCACCCTGGAGGAGACTGTGCTGCATTACGATATCCAGGTCGCCAATCTTTTCATCACCCCGGAGGTGAACGAGGCGAATATCGCGGCTGAAATGAATGCCGGCACCTTTGTCGGTTTGGGATTGTCCGATCAGGATCGGGCCGATCTCGTCAATTTCATGAAGACCCTGACCGACGGTTATTTCTAGGGATCCCCGCTCGCGTCCGGTTTCCCCTGGCAGCCCTGTGGAGGTTGCAGGATGGAGCTTGTAATGCGCTTGTTACGAGCTGATCAGCGGCGTTTTCTGCTCTTTCCCTTTCGCGGTCTCTCCTGACCGACACGGATTGCACTGCCGTTAAGCTCCCTGCCGTCGAGTGCGGCAATCGCGGCCCGGGCCTCGTGACCCTCCATATCGAGGGTGGCGAAACCTCTGCAGTCGCCACTGAAGAGATCCTTGGCGAGCTTTATCGAGCGTACCACGCCGAATTCCGCGAAGAGTGCTGTCAGGCTCTCCTCAGTGGTCGTTTTGGGCAGACCGCGAACCGATAGGGTAATCATGGAGCTGTTCCTGAGTGGGAGTGGAGATAGGTCAATCCGTGCATCCCTGTACGGATGTTCGCGCCCATTGGGTCGTCAAAGCCGAGAGGGCGGATAGCAGCAACGGGAGGAGGGGATAGGGCTACAGGGGAACCACGTTATCGGCCTGCGGACCTTTCTTGCCCTCGACCTCGGTAAATTCCACCTTTTGACCGTCCTTGAGAGAGCGGTGCCCTTCGCCGACAATGGCGCGAAAATGGACAAAAAGATCCTTGCCGTTTTCACGTTCGATAAATCCATACCCTTTAGCGCTATCGAACCACTTTACGGTTCCTGTCTGTCTTTCGGTCATCAGTCAAATACCTCAATTGTTTTTTCTTAACGTCGGCCTCATTGGATGGACCTTATCCACGGTTCTTAGCAGTCAGCTTAGGCTGTTCGATTCGGTGACATCGGTACTGAGGCAGCGAATATGAGGTGCTATTGGCAGAACACGAATCGTAGATCATACCACATTACTTCTCCAGCTGGCGAAATGCAACCGCCGGTCAACCCCCAAGCAGGGCAGCGATCTCCTTGTCCCGCTTCGTCCTCGAACGCCGCTGCGGTGAGCGGGATTTCTCTTCACTGTGCTGGCGTTGGATATGTTTGTGTGGGCGCTTGATTGCGGTCTGTTTCTCACCCGTATCCCCGCGGCTGGATTTTGAACCGCCGTTGTCGGATCTCCGCCTGCCTGTCTCGGCGCGGTTTTTCGCAGCGCCCTTTTTGCTCTCGAGTTGAGTGCCTCGGCTACTGTTTTTTCCCACCTGATTGGGTTCCGCCTGACTGGACGGATCGGCTTCGTAGCCCTTGATGACCACGCGGGGAATCTTTGTCTTAGTTAATCGCTCAATATCGTTTAATAGTCTGTATTCATCCGCAGAGACGAGGGAGATGGCTTCGCCTTCATTTCCCGCCCTGCCGGTGCGCCCGATGCGGTGAACATAGTCCTCTGCGATATTCGGTAAATCGTAGTTCACGACGTGAGGGAGCTGGTCGATATCCAGACCGCGGGCAGCGATGTCAGTGGCCACCAGAACGCGGATATCGCCGCTTTTGAATCCCGCCAGTGCGCGCGTGCGCGCCCCCTGGCTCTTGTTGCCATGAATCGCCGAAGCACTCAGGCCGTCGCGCTCCAACTGTTTGGCGAGGCGGTTTGCACCGTGTTTGGTGCGGGTGAAGACCAGCACCTGACGCCAGTTACGCGATCCGATCATGTGACTCAGCATTTCCCGCTTACGGCCCTTGTCCACCGGATGTATGGTCTGTTTTATGCGCTCCGCGGTGGTATTTCTACGGGCTACTTCGATCAGTTCAGGCTGGTCCAGGAGCCGGTTGGCGAGTTTCCTGATCTCATCGGAGAAGGTGGCGGAGAAGAGGAGATTTTGGCGTGAGCTGTTGCTCGGCAACAAGGCCAGAATTTTGCGGATGTCGTGGATAAAGCCCATGTCCAGCATGCGGTCGGCCTCATCGAGCACCAGAATCTCTATCTGCGACAGGTCCACCGTCTTCTGCCCCACATGGTCAAGCAGTCTGCCGGGAGTGGCTACCAGCATGTCGACACCGCGGCGCAGTTTTTCGATTTGCGGATTGATCTTGACACCGCCGAAAATCACCGCCGCGCGCAGTCCCGTGTGGCGACCGTAGTTCTCCATGCTATCCCCGACCTGTGCCGCCAGTTCGCGGGTCGGAGTCAGCACCAGGGCCCGTACCGGGCGTTGACCCTTGGGCAGGGGATTGATTGCCAGTTGCTGCAGCAAGGGCAGGGTAAAACCGGCGGTTTTTCCCGTGCCGGTCTGAGCGGCGGCCATAATGTCCTTGCCGGTGAGTATGGCCGGTATCGCCTTGCGCTGAATGGGGGTGGGTTCAGTATAGCCCTGTTCGCGAATCGCGCGCAGGAGTTCGGCCGTAAGGCCGAGGTTTTCAAATGACATGTATAGGCTCCATGAGCAGTTGCGCCATCGCTGCTGCAGCCAGGCTGAGGCAGGAGCCGGTTCAGGCTTTAAAAAAGGATGTTATCAAGCGGGAAGCACTTTCCCGGAGGAGGGAGGAGTGAACGGCTCAAGATGTTCCGACGACCCGAAGATCGTATTGGGTGCAAACCGACCAAGCACCCATTCCGCGACACTATAGCAGAATCCACCCGGTCAGTCAGATTTACTTTGATTTTTTACCCTTGCGGGGTGGCTTACTCGCCTTGCCCGGTTGCCGCACTCTTTTGATTTTCATCCGCTGACCGCATATCCAGGCCTTTTTCAGGTCCTGGTAGATCTCCTGCGGCATGCCGACGGGCAGGTCTACCAGGGTGTAATCATCCTGGATGTCGATGGCGCCGATATATTGGGCATCGAGGCCTGCTTCGTTGGCGATGGCGCCGACGATATTGCCGGGTTTGACCTGATGCCGATGACCCGCTTCGATGCGAAATCGCTCCATACCCTGTACCGGGTGGGACTGGGAACGACGCGGATGCCTCTCATTCTTATCCTTCCGTTTTTTTGCTTTTTTATCGCGGGGGACGGATTTCTC
The DNA here is from genome assembly GCA_003058495.1 of gamma proteobacterium symbiont of Ctena orbiculata. Classification (GTDB taxonomy): domain Bacteria; phylum Pseudomonadota; class Gammaproteobacteria; order Chromatiales; family Chromatiaceae; genus Thiodiazotropha. Next base: position 136,549 of record QBVC01000025.1, read on the forward strand.
ACCTTCCGGTGCCAGCAACAGGGGACGATCCCCCATTGAGAGCTTGGCCAGCGCCGCGGCTATCTCCAGTGCGGGTACATCATGCTCCTGCTGGTACTGTTCAAGCAGACCCTGTATAAACGCCAGTTCGCCCTCGGCGATGGTATCGCTGATGCGCTGTTTGAAATCGGCGATCCGCTTGTTGTTCACCATTTCATGGGTGGGCAGCTCAAGGGATTCGATCTTATGCCTGGTTGCCTTTTCGATGGCGCCCAGCATGCGGCGTTCCCGGGGGGCGACAAACAGGATCGCATCCCCCCTGCGTCCGGCACGGCCGGTGCGGCCGATACGGTGGATGTAGGCCTCGGTGTCATAGGGGATGTCGAAATTGATGACGTGGCTGATCCGCTCCACATCCAACCCGCGGGCGGCAACGTCGGTGGCGACCAGGATATCGAGGGAGCCGCGCTTCAGGCGTTCGACCATCTGTTCCCGCTGTTTCTGCACCATGTCGCCATTCAGGGCGGCGGCGGAATAGCCCCTTGCCTCCAGGCGCTCCGCCAGTTCTCCGGTGGCCGTCTTGGTGCGTACGAAGATTAGAATGGCATCGAAGGGCTCGACCTCGAGAATCCGGGTCAGTGCGTCCAGTTTGTGCAGGCCGTTGACCAGCCAATAGCGTTGACGAATGGTATCCGCCGTTGCGGTTCGCGATTTGACCGCAATCTCACGGGGTTTGTTGAGATGGCGCCGGGCAATCCGCTGGATCTCTTTTGGCATGGTGGCCGAAAAGAGCGCCGTCTGATGCTCCTCAGGGGTCTGCTCCAGGATCCACTCCACGTCATCGATGAAACCCATGCGCAGCATCTCGTCCGCTTCATCCAGGACCAGTGCCTGAATCGAGTCGAGCCTGAGCGTCCCCCTGCGCATATGATCCATCACACGCCCCGGCGTACCGACAACCACATGCACCCCCCGTTTCAACTGCCTTATCTGGCCCGAATAGTCCTGGCCGCCGTAGACCGGCAGTACGTGAAAGCCCTTGATGTGGGTCGCATACCGTTGAAAGGCCTCGGCAACCTGGATCGCCAACTCCCTGGTCGGGGTAAGGACCAGGACCTGAGGATGATGCTGTCTGGTGTCCAGCCTGGACAGCAGGGGCAGTGCGAACGCGGCGGTTTTACCGGTGCCGGTGGGCGCATGCCCCAACAGATCCCGTCCCTGAAGCAGATAGGGTATGGTCTGGGCCTGGATTGGCGAAGGCGTTTCATAGCCAACCTCGTCGAGGGCCTTCAATAAATGTCTTGGCAGTTGCAGATCGAGGAAGCTGGGGTGGCTGGATTCGGCGCTGGGCATTTGGGTTCCTGGTGAGGGCGAAGGCAAAGAGGGCCATGGGCAAGACCGGGCGGAGCAGTATAATGTTTCGCCGAGTGATTACAATAGTCTATGCCAAGATGCTGGGCCAAACGCGAGAAATAATGAGAGTCGAAAAGATCTGGGTCGATGCCGATGCCTGTCCGAAGGTGATCAAGGAGATACTCTACCGGGCCGCGGAGAGGGTCGGGATTGAGCTGATACTGGTCGCCAACCAGCCGTTGCAGGTGCCGGGTTCGCGGTATATTCGAACGGTCCAGGTGGCCGCCGGCTTCGATATCGCCGACAACTATATCGTGCAGCAGCTGCGGCCGGGGGAACTGGTGATAACCGCCGATATTCCATTGGCTGCCGAGGTGATCCCAAAGGGGGGTCTGGCCTTGAACCCGCGCGGCGACCTCTATTCAGAGGAGAATATCCGTGAGCGCCTGAACATGCGTGATTTTATGGATAGCTTGCGGGGCAGTGGAATACAGACCGGTGGCCCGGCAGCTTTGAGTCAGGCTGACAGGCAGGCGTTCGCCAATCAGCTCGACCGGTTGCTTGCCCGCTGACCGGGTATGGCCGCCTCTGATGCAGGCCGTTACTTTGGTGGCTGGCCCGGTGAATTCAACTCACGCTGCTACTTAAGCCCAATCTTTTCGCCGCTGGAGCGGGTATCGAGGCTGAGCGCAGAGTAGAGCGGGCAGGTGGCGAATATTCCGGTCAGCAGCAGAATGAGTCCGATCCAACCCACCGGGCTTTGCAGGCCGTAGAAGATATTGCCGACCAGCAGCACGCCGAGAACGATGCGCACGATGCGGTCGATCTTGCCGACATTCTTTTTCAGTAAATCCATATGCCTACCTCCAGGTTGCGACTGCAGGGGAGCCTACCATAAACTGGATCTGGTTAACCGTTGCTCTTTCGCCGATTCACAAATGTTTTCAGAGGTGATTGGAGGCCGGGATCTACCGCCCTGTGGCAGGGTCTGCCACCGGGTCGGCGTCTGCGCGGGATCGATTCGATTCATGGGGAATGTGATGAACGCCAAACACCTGCGTGAAACCTTGCGCGGCCTAGCGGATCCAGCGATTGCGGAGCACTCGCAACGCTTCTTCAAGACCGGCAAAGGTGAATACGGGGAGGGTGACCGCTTCTTGGGCATCAGGGTGCCGGTACTCAGACGGGAAGCCAGGCGGCACCTCGGCATCTCCATCGCGCAACTGCTTCGACTGTTGCGCTCCCGCTATCACGAAGAGCGCCTCTGTGCACTGTTGATCATGGTCTTGAAGTATCAACGGGGCAGTGAAGAGGAGAGGGCAGCGATCTATCAGCACTACCTGGAGAACACAGACTGCATCAACAACTGGGACCTGGTGGACAGCAGCGCCCACTCGATCCTGGGTGCCCATCTCAAGGATAGGGAGAGGGGGATCTTGTACCGGTTGGCACGATCGGAAAGCCTTTGGGAGCGGCGTATCGCCATCATGGCGACGCTGCATTTCATCAAGAACCGTGAGTACGGGGATACCTTGAAGCTGTCGCATATGCTTTTGGAGGACAGCCACGACTTGATTCACAAGGCTGTCGGCTGGATGTTGCGCGAGGTCGGCAATCGCGCGCCGAGGGTCGAGCGGGCGTTCCTCAACAGCCACTACCGGCAGATGCCCCGTACCATGCTCCGCTATGCGATAGAGAAGTTTCCCGAAAAGGAGAGAAAGGCCTATCTGAACGGCCGGCTGTGATGGCGGCAATGCAAGGCCTGCTTTTTCAAGGATCTTGTGTCATAATCAGTATGAAGAAATTAATATTCTTCATACTATGGTTTCAGCGACGACAATCCGCACCCTCTCCCTGCTCCTGCTGCTTGCCTACCCGGCTCTCATCTTCCCCCACGGTGTCGGCATGGATTTGGATCGCCAGGAGGCGCAGATTATCTTGCTCCACCATGATGACGAGACCCCGCTGGCCGGTGCCGGTTATGAGCTCTTCGTGGCGGGGGCGGATCTGCCCTATCAGTCGGGGCGTACCGATGCCGGGGGCAGGGTGGTATTCCTGCCCGGTGATATCCGGCAGTGGCGATTGCGGGTCTTCGGCGAGGACGGGCATGGTATGGACAGGCAGTTCGAGTTGACCGCGGATCCGCCGCAGCAAGGTCGCGAGGATCATCAGGTTTCCACGATCTCCAGGATGGTTCTAGGCCTCGGTATCCTGCTGAGCGTGTTCGGCACCGCGTTGTTGCTTGCAAAGCGCAACAGGCACTGATGCGGCGCCCCTCGGATCACTGCTGACTATGCATATTCCCGACGGTTTCATCGCACCGCAATTCTATCTGCCGGCCTATCTGGTGGCGGGGGGATTCTGGGTGTGGGCCAGCCGTGACCTGCGCCAGAGGCTGGATGAGGAGACCATACCCCGCCTGGCCGTGATCACGGCCCTGGCCTACGTGGTCGGCTTGGTGATGCTGCCGCTGCCGGGTGGCAGTTCGGGTCATCTGGTAGGAATCGGCATCTTGGCGATGCTGTTTGGTATCAGGCTCGCCTTTTTGGCCTACAGTCTGGTGCTGTTGCTGCAGGCCCTTCTGCTAGGAGCGGGAGGCATGACCGCGCTGCCGGTGAATGCCCTTGCGGTCGGGCTCATCGGCGCCTCGGTGATGGCCTTCAGCATGCGCTGGCAGCACCGACGCCATCCGCTGCCCTATCTCGCGGCAGGTGCCTATCTGGCCGTGATCCTGCCCGCGCTTGCGGTCGCCTTGGTGCTGGGTCTGCAACCGGCCATCGCCCACCGGGAAGACGGTACGCCCCTCTTTTTTCCCTTCGGCCCGGAGGTGGTCGTCCCTGCCATCCTGCTGCCTCACCTGGTCATCGGCGGGGTGGAGGCGCTGCTCACCCTGGCGGTGTGGCGCTATGCCAGGAGCAGGGGGTGGCTGGATGTCTGATCGCTACTGGCTGCTGCTCTATCTGATTGCCGTGGTCCTGGTGACCCTGGTCCATCAACCCTGCTACCTGCTGCTCGGGCTGTTGGCGGTGATGCTGCTGTCAGGTTCGCTGCGCTGGCGCCTGCTGCGCAAGGCCCTGTTATCGATGCTGCTGTTCAATACGGCGGTATCCCTGGGTTATCTGGCGATCGCCCTGATGCGGGATGAGTTTCGCGCCGACTATCTGTTACTGATCAACGCCCGGGTGCTGCTGCTGGTGATGCTCGGTTTCTGGTTGAGTGCCGGGATCAACATCGCCAAGGCCTTGAGATTTTCAACCACCCTCTCGTTTCTTGCCACCCTGGCGGCCGGTCAGATTCGGCTCATGAGCCGTCTGATCGGCGACTACCGCACCGCCTTCGAAAGCCGTTGCGTAAAACGGCCGGATTGGCGGGAGCGCCGCCGGCTGGCGTTGGCGCAGACCGAAGCCCTGCTGGAACATGCCAACCATGCGGCGACGGAGATCAGCCAGGCGATGCGCTCCAGGGGTGTGTTCGATGATTGAACTCGACCGGGTCAGCTTCAACTGGCCGGACGGCCCGGAGGTGTTGAGGGATCTCTCCCTGCGGGTGGCGCCGGGGGAGAAGCTGGTGGTGTTGGGCGCCAACGGATGCGGCAAATCAACCCTGCTGAAACTGTTAAACGGCCTGCTCTTCGCGACAGCGGGAAGCTACCGGTATCGTGGGGATCCGGTCACCAGGCAGCGGTTTCGCAGCGCCCCATGGGCCAACCGCTTTCGCCGTGAGACGGTACTGCTGTTTCAGCACCCGGAAGCGATGCTGTTCAATCCCACGGTGGCCGATGAGATCGGCTATGGCCTGCGCCAGATGGCGCAGGCCGAAAGCGACGGGCTGATTCGGCAGTGGGCCGAGCGGCTGGGTATTGAGGCGCTGCTTGAAAATGCCCCCTACAGCCTGTCCGGGGGTGAGAAAAAGAAGGTGGCGCTGGCCGCGCTGCTCGCCCTTGAGCCCCAATGCCTGCTGCTGGACGAACCGATTGCCAATCTCGATCCGCGCAGCAGCGGCTGGCTTGTGGACCACCTGCTGACCACCCAGGCGACGGTGATCGTCACCACCCATAACCTGAGCATGGCCGCCGAGCTGGGCGAGCGCTGCCTGATCATGGATGAGCAGGGGTCGATCAGGTTTGACGGTCCGGTCCGGCAGGCCCTGGCGGACATGGATCTGCTGCAGCAAGCCAACCTGGTGCACCGCCATCGCCATCGGCATGGATCATTCAGCCATTCGCACCCCCATGTGCACGACTGGGAGTAGAGCTAGCCATGACTGACAACAACGAACTTGCCCGGGTCACCATATCCCTGCCCGAGGGATTGCTCAACCAGCTGGACAAGCGATTCATCGATCAGGGCTATGCCTCACGCTCGGAACTGGTGCGGGACATGATCAGGGAGAAGCTGGTCGAGGAGCGCTGGGCCGGCGAACGTGAAGAGGTGTTCGGGGTATTGACCATCAGCTACGATCACCACCAGCGGGGTCTCACCGAGAAGATCAACCACACCCAGCACCACAGCTATATCAATGTCCTCTGCACCACCCATGTGCACCTGGATCACAACCACTGCCTGGAGACCATCATCGTGCGCGGAAAGCCCAACGAGATAGAGCAGCTGGCCACCAGGATAGGGGGTATGCGGGGGGTGAGATTCTCCAAACTGACCCGCGCTTCGATGCCGACACTCTGAATCGGCCAGAGCTGTGCAGGCCGCTCCTTAACAGGTTACCAGTCATGGAGATCGGATGAGACCATGATCTGCATGGATATGGTGCGAACGGTAGACGTATGTTCACACCAAACAGAGTAGCTGCTTGTCTACTTCATTGATCGGTGGGGCAGGGCCCCAGCCTACATTTCTGTCCCAACATTCGGCAATTTGGCAAAAGTGGAGGCGCCTCAAGCGCCGGATTCAATGCTCAGTGGATTGGAGCTCCGCTCCCCAACTAGACAGAATGTGGCTAAAAAGTTTGGTAGTTTATTAAGTGACCACAAACAGGATATTTCTTCTATTGTAAGTAAGAGGGGATTGAACAAGCAGCTTCGACAGGGGATTCAGGTGAACAGGGAGCTGGAAGAGCGTATCCAGACCATTGGCCAACAGCTATGGGCCGAGATGCAGTCACGGTCAGACAGTCACCCCCGTGGTTGGATCGATCGCCTGCTCGTGCAGTTGATGGCGGACGACAACTTTCGCCTGCAGGGTTTGCGCTTTGTCGACACCGTGCCCATGCTCACCAACGATGCCCAGCTGGTCAAGCATTTCATGGAGTATTTCTCCGCGATCGATGTGGATCGGCTGCCGCCGCTGCTGGCCTGGGGTATCAGGCGCGGCACCACGATCAGGCTGCCTGCGCTGATGGCGCCGGTGATCCGCACCGCGGTACGGCGGGTCGCTCACCGCTTTATCGCCGCGGAGGATGCGGATGGCATTCTCGGAGCGGCCGCCAAACTCCATGACCGGGGGATATGCGCAAGCCTGGACATGCTGGGTGAAGCGACGGTGAGCGAGCTGGAGGCTCAGAACTATCAGCAGGCCTATCTCGAACTGATTGAGGCGTCCCAGGGCATACGGGCCTCGGCGCCCGAGATCGATCTCAACCTCTCGGTGAAGGTCTCTTCCCTCTATTCGCAGATCTCCGCGCTGGACACCGGGGGCAGCATCATGCAGCTGGCCGAACGTCTCAGGCCGATCTGCCACGCCGCCATGGGGGCCGGACTCAGCCTAACCCTCGATATGGAGCAGTACGACTACAAGGGAATCATCCTTAAGCTCTTCAAGCGGCTTGCCATGGAGGAGTCCCTGCGCCGTTGGGATGGGTTCGGGATTGCCATCCAGGCCTACCTGCGTGATGCGGACAGTGATCTGGACGAGCTCCTGGCATGGGTCGAGGATCGGGGCACGCCAATCATGGTGCGCCTGGTGCGAGGCGCCTATTGGGACATGGAGACGGTGGTCGCGCTACAGCAGGGGTGGCCGGTGCCGGTCTGGACCAACAAGGATGATACCGACGCCTGTTACGAACGCTCCCTGGTGCGGCTTTTCGAATCACCCTTGATACGACCCGCGGTGGCCACCCACAACCTGCGCAGTATCGCCAGTGCCATGGCATTGTCCGAGGCCGGGGGGAGGGATGATTATGAGTTTCAGATGCTCCACGGCATGTCGGACGCGTTGGCGCCGTTGATCAGCGAGCGCAATCTGAAACTGCGTCTCTACCTGCCGTTCGGCGAGCTGCTGCAGGGGGTCGCCTACCTGGTCAGGCGCCTGCTCGAGAACTCGTCGGATCAGTCGATTCTGCCCATGATGCCGCAACTCGACATCGGGGAGATACTTCAGCCGCCAACCGCAGGCAGGGAGGAAGAGGGGACGAAACAGCCTGGTTTCAACAACCAACCGCTGCATCGTTTCACCGCGGGGGCGGAGCGCGAGACCTTCGCCTCGGCATTGGCGGCGGTGGAGGAGGGGCTGGGTAAGCGCTACCCGCTATTGTTAACGGGGCATATCGCGTTACGGGATCAGGTCATCGACTCCACCAATCCGGCCGATGCATCCCAGCTCATCGGCAGGGTCGTCAGTGCCGGCGCCGACGATGCGGAAATGGCGATCCGGCTGACCCGGGCGGCCTGCAAGGCGTGGCGTGGCAAAACCTTCAGCGAACGGGCGGCATATCTCGAGCGTATCGCCGGGGCATTGAGCGATCAGCGCGACCGTTTCGCGGCCTGGGAGGTGAAGGAGGCGGGCAAGGGATGGGCGGAGGCGGACGCGGATGTGGCGGAGGCGATCGACTTCCTGCGCTACTACGCCGAGAGCGCGCGACAACTGGAAGCGGGGTACAGTCCCTCTCTGCCCGGTGAAGAGAACCGGCTCAGCTACCAGCCCCTCGGCATCGGCGTGGTGCTGCCGCCGTGGAATTTCCCCTTGGCGATCCCCGTCGGCATGGTGTCGGCCGCCATCGTATGTGGCAACTGCGTGATTCTCAAGCCGGCATCTCAAACCCCTGTTGTTGCCTGGCACTTCACCAGGCTGCTGCAACAGATCGGTCTGCCCGATGGGGTGGTGACCCTTCTCCCCGGCAGCGGGGCCGAGATCGGTGAGGCCCTGGTTCGCGATCCACGCACCCACTTTATCGCCTTCACCGGATCCAGGGAAGTCGGCCTGCATCTCCACAGCCTGATCTCTCAACCCGCCGAGGGCCAGCGCCATATCAAGCGTCTGATCGCCGAGATGGGGGGTAAGAATGCGATCATCGTCGATGACGATGCCGATCTCGACGACGCCGTCAGCGGTGTCATAGAGTCAAGTTTCGGCTACCAGGGGCAGAAGTGCAGTGCCTGTTCCAGGGTGATCTGCGTCGATTCGATCCACGACAGATTCGTGCAGCGCCTGGTTGAGGCGACCCGCAGCCTGCGCATCGGGGATCCGGCAGATCCCGGAAACCGGGTCGGTCCCGTTATCAGCGCAGCGGCGAAGCAGCGGATTCTGCAGCGTGTCGAGGAGGCCGGGATCACCGCAAAGCCCCACTATATCGGAGCCTGGCGTGGGGAGAAGGGCCACTATGTGGCCCCGGTCATCTTCATCGACGTGGAGGAGGAGTCGCCACTGGCGCAAGAGGAGATATTCGGCCCGGTGCTGGCGATATTGCGGGCAAAGGATTTCAAGGATGCCCTGCGCATCGCCAACGGCACGGCCTATGCCCTTACCGGTGGCCTGTTTTCCCGATTGCCGTCTCACCTGGAGCAGGCCAGGCGCGAGTTTTCGGTGGGAAATCTCTATATCAACCGTAAAATCACCCGCGCCATGGTGAACCGCCAGCCCTTTGGCGGTTTCAAGTTGAGCGGCATGGGATTCAAGGCGGGCGGTCCCGACTATCTGCTGCAGTTCCTGCAGGCCAGAAATGTAACGGAAAATACGCTGCGCAGAGGTTTTGCTCCAGTCGATTCTGCTACTGATAACTAATCCCGTTTTAACGGCGCCGGCAGCGCTATTATTGTGGGATCCAGTCTATTCCCATGTTTATAATAGCGGTGAAATTGTAGTAAATATTTCCAAACGGATGCCGATCTTCTGTTTATTGCCTCAATATCGAAAGACCGGAGACGTAAATTTTCAAAATAGGGGGTTGGATCAAGGAAACGATTGAGGAGAGCAGCATAAACTATAATGATTTTAAATAGATATGGAAAAAACGACCAATAGAACAATAATGGGCATTTACCCAGATTCAGAAGAAAAGGCGGGCGAGATCTTTCGCCTGACGGTCGCCTTTCTGGCCAAACACGACCTGATCATCAATCCGGTCAATTTCAGCCTTGCCTATCACTATGTCAGTGGCGAGGACCCCGCCCTGAACCGGCGCCTGGATGAGCTGCTGCAGGCCGAGGGGGGCTGGGAGGACGAGCGTATCGAGGCGCTGTTCAGACACTATGTCTGTCTCTGCAATGAAGCCGTGCTCAGGGACCTGAGAGAGGAGCTGATGGATATAGTCGCCCATACCCTGGGCACCATGATCGATCTCACCGGCAAGACCTCCATCGCCAATGAAAGGATTCAGTCCCATATCAACACCCTGGCGGAAAGCAACAAGATCGAATCCGTAATGAAGGCGGTCTCCTCGATTATATCGGAGACCCGGACCCTGATTACCGAGACCTCCCAGTTCGAGACCGAGCTGCTCAATTCGACGGAAGAGGTGGAGAAACTCAGGGAGGAGCTGAGTTACGCCAGGCAGGAGGCGATGCTGGATCCCTTGACGGGGGTTTTGAACCGGCGCGGATTCGACCAGGCGCTGACGATGATAATCGGTGAGGTCGAGCAGCAGCATATCGCCAATTTTTGCCTGGTGCTGATGGATATCGACAACTTCAAGGAGGTCAACGACAACCATGGCCATATACTTGGCGACAAGGTGCTGCGCGCGGTGGCGGAGCTGTTGACCCGCCATACCAAGGGCAAGGATGCCTGTGCACGCTTCGGCGGTGATGAGTTTGCGATATTGCTGCCCGACATCGGATCCAACAATGCGCAGAATCTGGCCGAGTATATCCGCTCCGTTATCGAGAAGATCGTTCTCAAACGCCCGACCACGGGTACAGTCGTCGGCGGTATTTCCGCATCGATGGGCGTTGCCGCCTACCGCCATGGGGAGGCCTTTGAGGATTTTCTCAACCGCTGCGACGAGGCCCTCTATCGCTCAAAGACCCTGGGCAGAAACCGGGTTACCCTGGCGGACTGATGCCCGGCCCCGGGAATCAGCCGGGCGGCCGAGCCCTGGCGACCGGTCGCGCAGCCTAGCCCGGCCTCGCTTGGCGCAGCGGGACTAGGCGGCGGACAACTGCTTAAACGCTTTTTCCATCTCCTTGCGCATCCCACTGTCAGGCAGTCTACCGAAACCCGCACTCATGTTATCGAGCATATGATGAACCTTCGAGGTTGCGGGAATGGCGCAGGTCAGCGCAGGATGGGAGACCACGTACTTAAGGAAGAACTGGGCCCAGCTGTTGCAGTCGAACTCATCCACCCAGTTTGGCATGGGTTTATCCTTGACCATTCTGAAAAGATCGCCGCGGGCGAAGGGGCGGTTGGCAATTACCGCGATCCCCCGATCCATCGCCAACGGCAGCAACCGCTCTTCCACCCTGCGGCTGTTGATGTTGTAACTCAGTTGAACGAAGTCGAATGAGTGGTTGGAGAGCACCTCGTACAACTCGTCATGGTCACGCCCATGTGAGGTGGTGATGCCGAGATAGCGGATCCTGCCCTCTGCCTTCATCGCTTGCAGCGTCTCCAGGTGCGCCCGCCAGTCCCGTAGATTGTGGATCTGCATGAGGTCGAAGCGTTCGACACCCCACAGTTTCCTCGACAGCTCCATCTGGGTAACGCCATTGGCCTTGCCGTCGGTCCAGACCTTGGTGGCGGCGAACAGCGATTCCGCTTCAACCCGCTTGAGCAGGGTGCCGATCACCTGTTCGGCGGAACCGTACATCGGTGATGAGTCGATCAGGGTGCCGCCCATGCTGAAAAACTGCGCCAGTACCTTTTCCAGGTTTGCGATCTTTTGGCTGTTGCCGGCCGAGTCGAAGGTCCTGGAGGTTCCCATGCCGATCACCGGCAGGGATTCGTTGCTGACAGGTATGTTTTTTTTGATTTGGGTGCGTTCGGCGGCCTGGAGCAGGCTGGGGGATAGCCAGCAGCTGCCGGCAAAACCGGCGATCAGTTTCAGCAGTGTCCTGCGTTCAATCCGTTTTTCCAAGGTTTTCATGACCATCTCCTCCAGCTTGAGAATAGGATCGCTTTGCCAATATAGCCTGCCGTCTACCCAGCTGAAATGCAATCCAGGCCCATGCCAGGGCGATCGGCACAGCGATCCAGGCGATGGCGGAGAGACTGAGGCCGATCGCCCTGAATCCCGCGTAGATCCAGGAGCTGACGGCATCCCCGCCACGATAGACAAGGGTATCGATAAAATTCTTTGCCTTGTATTTCTCCTCCCTGCTGAGGACGACATACAACATTTCACGGGCGGGCCGCATGATGGCGTAGTTACCGGCGCGTCTCATCACCTGCACTGCGATCAAGACCGGCAGTGTGGAGTTGAGCCCCAGCAGCATGAAGCCAATCACAAGCAGCAGGGGAATCAAGGCCAGGGTGACCGCCAGGCCGAAGCCTTTCACCAGACGCGCCGTGACCAGGGTCTGTAACAGCAGGGTGAGGGTATTCACCGCCAGATCGATCGCGGCAAATACGGCGGTGCGCGTCTCAGAGTCCGCAAAGGCCTCTTTTACGATCTGTGCCTGTTGAAAATAGAGAAAGGTGGAGAGCAGGGTGAAGAGCAGCATCAACAGGCAGATTCCCAACAGATAGGGGGAGGTGAGGGTCAGGCGGATACCGTCGAGGATTGCACCCCCCAGCGGTCTGTCTTCCTCCCGATGACGGGCCTTTTGGCCTCCCTGATCCGGTTGCCAGGCGATCAGCCGGTGGATGCAGAAGACCGCCAAGCCGAGCAGTCCTGCCGATAACAGCAGCATCGATGAAGTGCCGATGACCTGGACCAGCAGGGTTGTCAGCAGGGGACCTGTGATCGCGCCGATCGTACCCCCGGCGGCGATTACGGCAAACAGCCGTTTCGCCTCTTCATCGACAAACAGATCGGTCATGAAACTCCAGAAGACCGATACCACGAAAAGATTGAACACACTCAGCCAGACGAAAAAGACGCGGGCGATGAAAACCTGAGAGTAGCCCGATTCGAACAACAGAAAGAAGATAAGGATGTTGCCGATGAAGAAGTAGTAGACATAGGGTAGAAACCGCCTGCGCGGCAGACGCGATGTCAGGTAGCCAAACAACGGCACCAGCAGCAGCATGGCGAAAAAGGTGGCGGTGAAGAGCCAATGCAGCTTCTCGACGCCGGCGATGACTCCCATTTCGTCACGGATGGGACGGAGGATGTAATAGCTGCTGAGGAGTGAGAAGAAATAGAGGAAGGACCAGGCGACGGCGCGCCATTCACCCTTTTTGATATCGGCCAAGCGTTGGATTCGGCTATGCATGATGAACCGAGTGAAGGTTATCTTTGGATTGTATAAATTACTATATATACAAATAGATACTGCATATATTTAATGTATTTTATTGTTCAGGTGTCGTCCGGTGGTTTCTCGGATTCAGCCAGATGGCACTTAACCGCAGATTATTGTTATTGACAGCCTCGTTTCAGCCATGCTCCATTCACTGTCCCCACCAGGGCCCATTTCCAAGTTATCTGCCTCATTGAAGTCACGACAACGCTTATTGCCGGCAGTTCCACGCATGCCGGCTGATACCGGCCGGAATAGAGGCCACCACTTTTTTTCAACGATGCAGATGTAGCCGCAGGTTATCAAGCAGGTAGTGGGCCTGATCGATGAAGACCACCATCTCCTCGGGCTTGATGCGTTCATCGGGTCGGTAGAGGATTACCTGATCACCCCGGCTCTCGACCACCCAACCGGGGTTGCGTGCGAATTGGGCCAGCAGCTGTTCATTGAAAAGCGCTCTCAGCTTCGCCTCTTCACGTCCGGCTAGGCGGTAGTGCCGAGTGAATTCCCCGGCATCGTCGAATCCCACCGGCCTGAAGTCCCCGGGCAGGGTGCGTTTCGAGTTGTCGTTGGGGCTGAGGTCAAAATGGGGCAGGGGATCGATGTCTATGAACGCAACCACGGTCTGCATGTGGGTGAGGATCGTCCCCTCATCCGTCACACTGGGGATTTCCCGCCTGCCCTCGAAACCCTCGGTGGCGACATAGGTGTAGTTGAAGAGCAACAGACGATCGCTGTTGCGTGCCCCATCCATCATATTCTGGATCAGTGGTTCGCCCTGGGTGAAGAGATAGAAACCTGCGGAATCGAGGGTTTGCGGCAGCCGGTGCTGACCGGTCTCGAGCTTGAAGCCTATTCGTTGGGCAACCCTTCCCAGTCCCTCCCGCCGCTGGCTTTCGAAATACCATGCAATGATAAATATGACCGCGACAATGATTAGAAATAGCGTTAGTTTCAATAGCCTCTCCATTAATTAGAGGAGGGTTTTGCAGAGGATCCGTTCCCGACCAGGAAAATATACCCTAAACGCCAGCGGCAATTCCAAAAAATCTGGAACTGCTCGCCCAATCACGAAACGGGATCGATAATTTGATTTCAATTCTGTGGTCAAAAATTTGTAAATAAATTCACCCGTGGATTAGGATGCTACCTGGTGAGTGGCCCCGGCAACCGGGGGCATCCAATAATAAAAGATCATCGCCTGGGTGAACGACTAAGGTGCGCAATACCAGTGAGTAATCTACAGATAGCAAAGTTATATGAAGGGAATCTCGATCTTCGAAAGGCTCAGGGGATAAGGTTGCCCAAGACCCTGTTCGTCGATGGCGACCTCGACCTTTCCGGCAGTCATGATGTTCGCTTGCCCAAGCGGCTGCGCGTATCCGGAAGACTGGACCTCTCTGATACCCTTGTCGAGGAGCTGCCGGCCAAACTCCGCGTCGACGGCGATCTTTGCCTTTTCAGCACCAGGATTCGGAAACTGCCGAAAGGCATCAGGCTGGGGGCAGGGCTCGATCTGCGTGCGAGTGCAATCAGCAAGCTTCCGAAGGGGCTGGAGGTGCCGGGAAACCTGGAACTCTCCGCTACGCTGATCGATTCCCTGGCTGAAAATCTCAGCGTGGGCGGCGATCTCTATCTGGGTAATTCCGAGTTGACCAGGCTGCCCGCCCGACTCGCTGTCGGCGGAGGCCTGGATCTCTCGGCAACACCCGTCGTAGAGCTGCCGGATGGACTCAGGGTTGGGCGCTGGCTGAATTTGGTGGGTACTTCGATCAAGCGCCTTCCCAAGGGGCTCTGCGTGGGCGACTGGCTCGACCTCCGGGCCCTGGAGTTGAAGAAGCTGCCCAAGGATCTTGAAGTGGGCGGCGACCTCTACCTGGCGGGTACGCGAATCAAGCGGGTTCCGGGCTCTGTCAAGATCGGAGGGGATATCGAGTTTTGACAGCCCCAGCCCTTCAGGCACAACAGGTCGTATTGGATTAGGGTTAACAGGCCCTAGCTGCAGAGTCCGTGCTTCTCGATCAACACCTTCTGCAGCACTGGCTGCGCAAAGGCTTGCAGGTCCTGATAGGCCTGCTCGGTGATGTGGGAGAGGTCATCGGTATAGTAGCCCTGCTTGCGATTTCCCTCGGCGTTGGTCATCAACCTTTCAATCTCCAGGATGCCGATCCCTTGCGCTTTGGCGTAATCCCTGAGCCACTCATTGATCGCCAGCACGTTGCTGCTGATGTAGTCCTGGTAGCTTCGCTTCCCCATGATGCCGCCGATCAACCGCATGATCCTCGATTTTATATCCGTCGGCATGCCGAATGTAATTTCCGTCGCCACCAGCGGTATGATTCCCTCTTCTCTGGCGCGCTCGATCATCTGTTTCAGGTTGTCGATGGCAGTCTGCCGCGTTTGCTGCTCCTGTGCCATGGGTGCATTCGAGAAGTCGTTTATATGGCCCCAGATCAGCACCGCAGCCGGCTTGGCTGAGATGACATCGGTATCGAAGCGCGCGCGAACCTGGGTGGAGGTCTCACCGTTTACGCCTTTATTGACCACGGGAAGGCAGCCTATGTTTTTCAAGGGCCATCCCTGCAGATAGGACGCGCCTATCATTATCACTTGATTTGAGGTCGCTTGATCTTTCTCTTTGACCGCTGGCGCCGTCTCCGCGTACACAGTGCTCGCGCAGCTGATCAGGATCAAAGCTATAAGGATGATGGTTTTCATGAACTGGCAATAATCCTTGTTAAGTGCTCTGCAGGCTCTCTATCTTAGCAGCGTTGTTGAGTATTAATACCCAAATCTGTTGGCGTTTTCCACGTCACGCCTGTTGATTGTACTCAATGACGATTTGCACAGTCGTGCCCGGTGTCTAGTTTGTGACAAACAAGCCTGAATACTATTTCAATCAGGTGTCAATCCGATTGGCGACTCTCCAGCCAGGCCTCTGCCTCTTCTCGCTGTTCTCTTGAGAAGGCCCTGATCTCGAGACCCGGTATCAGTGCGCCCTCGAATTCACTCACTCTCTTTATCCAGGTTTTGTCCGTGAGTACGGCAGCCTTTTTGAATCTCCTAATGAGCCCAAACATGGATGGCAGATGAGAAAACTCGATGACAATCGCCTGTAGCGAAGGCAGGTGGAACTCGATCACATCGTAGAGCATTTTTCCGTTGTCTATATCTTGAGATTTCTTTTCCAGCTCCTTGAGGGCGGTTCGCATCTCCGCGGAGTCCAACTTGCCGCTCAGCTCTATATCCAGGCGATTTTCTCCATGCTGCGTCACCTTGAACATGCTATCACCTCTACTATGTGACTATACCTGTGAACAATCGACAATCAGCTGTGAACCGGCCGGGCTATTTCGACTTTTTTCCCGTCCGCTTGCGGATTGGCCGAACGATAAACCAGCTTGCAAACACAATTATGCCAAATATCGTGTAGACAAGCAGGAATACCCAATCCGGCGCCTCGTAGTAGAGAATCCTTTGCAGCCAGTGCTGGATGAAGGAGCCGGTGTAGCTGTCTGCACCGGCCTTCTCGCGCAGCTGCATTTCCCAGGTAGTGAGCGGGCACAGGACTCCAATCCAGGATTGAACGACGACGATGGCAATGCAGATCAGGTGAACGATTCGAAACCAATAGCCCCTTACCCACGCCCAAGACAATCCATGGCCGATATAGACCACGACCAGACCGAAGACAACGAAGGCGACAAAAAGAGCATGGATCAGAAGAATTGCATCCGCTGCTAACAAGTAGATGGAATCTGTGGCGTGCACTTGTCGGTCTCTTCCAAAGGGAATCAGGACGGATCGTCCATTCCGTGGCCTCCCTAGGATTGGTCACATATATCGGCCAGCCATTGGCGCATTATCCTGGCCTGGTTGCGAATGATCCGTGGCTCTTCATAGGCATGGGCCATTAGACTGGCGCCCTGTGCCATGACCATTAACTGCTCCGCCCGTGCCTGCGCCTGTTTACGGGGCAGAAAGGAGCGGAATCTCGCCTCCAGCCAGCGCAGATAGAGGTCGAACATGGCTCTGGCGCGACCCTGCAGCTGACGCTCGTGCTTGCCCAGTTCGCTGTTCAAACTGCCCATGGGGCAGCCGTAGCTGGAGAGATTCCTGGCGTTTCCCTCCACCATGCCGATGAAGCGCTCAATACAGTCGTAGGCGGTTCCGCAGTCGAGGGACCAGCGCTCCAGCTGCTCCCGGATATCCTGGATCTGTTGGTCGATTGCCGCATGCAATAGATCCTCCTTGGCTTTGAAGTGGTATTGGATATTGCCTTTGCCCAGGCCGGTCTCGCGGGCAATGTCTGCGTAGGAGGTGGAACCATAGCCATGGTGATAGATGTGGTCCCGGGCAGCATCGACGATTGTCAGGCGTCTCTGTTTCACCTTAGTACTCACCGGGGACAGGGCGGGCCATCGACATCGGTTGGGTCTGGCACTCGACCATCTCGGCCAGTTGTGCGTCAATGGCCTCTTTCCAGTGGTGTCTGGGTCGATAGCCCAGGATTCGCGTTGCCCGGTCGTTGTCGACCGAGGTCTCTTGCAGCAGGTGGATGATGCTGCGGGTAACGAGGGGCTCCCAGGGCAGGATGGGATCGAGTTTCTCCATCACCCAGGCAAAGCCGAAGGCAAGCGGAAAAGAGACACTGAAGTGGGGACGGGGAAGGCCATGCTGCCGGTGCAGGTGGTCGATGACATCACCTACCCGGGGCACTTCGGGGCCCACCACGTTGAATCCTTGATAACCCGCAAGACCTGTTCGGGTTGCAGCCAACGCGACACAGGCGCCTATATCGCGCCCGTCGGTGATGGCCATGCCGGTCCTGCCGCCGGCGACCCAGGGCACCAGGTGGGTCTTCAGCCGCGGTGCCAGGATCGGCAGCAAGCCGAGTGCGTAGCGTGGACCGGCGAACAGTCCAAGCCGCAGGTTGACGGCGCAGAATCCGCTCCCCGATAGCGCCCGCAGACGATCTTCGATGGTGACGACATTGGCCTCGTGGGGCCAGTAGTTGCGCTTGATTCCCCTGCTCATCGGATCCTTGGCCTCGAGCGGATCTGCGGCGCTGACTGTGCTGATGAAGACAAAGCGTTTTACACCCCGTTGCCGGGCAGCCTCGATCAGCGCCAGTGAGGGGTTTAGAAAGAGCGCTTCTGAGGCTTTTTCATGACCCCAGAGGGAGGTCCATGCAGCGGCGTGGATGACGACGTCAACCTCATCGGTCAGGTCGTTCAGATAGTTAACGTCCCGAAGGTCGCCAATCCGGGCCTCACCCTGAAAACCGTCCGGCAGCCTGGAGGGGTCGCGGCAGGCGGCAATGGTTTTAACCTCCCGGTGCCTGGCGAGGGCCTGGATGCAGTGGCTGCCGACGAATCCGGTTGCGCCTGTTACCAGTATTCGCATACGCTTATCCTTTCATAGAAATACGAATATATATAAATAATAGTACGAACGTACTAATTTATCAATCTATGAAAAATAGCGGCTATCTGAATATCAGTTTGGAAAGCGCCCATGCAAAAGAGTGAGACAATTGAAGCAGCCGAGTGGCTGGTCTGCGACCGGGGAATGGGTCTCCCATGGTGCCTTTGAGCCGTTGCCATCCCTTGGGATGGCAACAGGTCTACTGTTTTGCCAGGGACTCCCTGACGAACATCTTCCAGTCGTCCATGCGCTTCTGCAACAGCAGCATGCCGTCGAAGTAGGGCACCACCTGGTTGTTGCGGATGATCTCCCGGCCCTTGGGGCCCAGGGCAAAGCGGATGAACCGATCGGACTCCAGGCTGTTGGGTGCGGTCTTGCTGTGGACGAGATAGAGCGGACGGTAGAGCAGGTAGTTGCCGGTGCGGATGTTCTCGAAATTGGGATCCCGGCCCTCCAGCTTGAGGATCTTGAAGTCCCTTTTGTGGGCGCTGGCAACGCCGGTAACCGAAATGGCATTCGGATTCTGTTCCACTGCCTTCTCAAGGGGGCCCGAGGAGGGGAATAGATGCTTGCTGATAAAATCGACATCCTGGTCTTCGAACAGGTGCTGGCGCAGGGTATAACCTACCCCGGATATCTTTCCTTTGCGGATCAGCAGCTCCACGGGACGATTCTTGCCGCCCAGCTGCGACCAGTTTGTGATCTTGCCCTGGTAGAGGCTGCGCAGCTGCTGCAGGCTGATGGATTCGATGGGATTGGAGTTATGCACCACGACCACCAGCGCGTCCCAGGCAACCGGAACCATGTTGGCTCCCGCCTCCTCACGGCTCATATCCAGGGTGAAACGGCAGGCTCCGCCGATGTCGGCCTGCTTGCCGGTTATGGCGCGGATTCCCTTGGTGGCGCCACCCCCGGCGATGCTGATATTGATCCCGGTTTTCTCCTTATAGGCGGCGGCGAGATCGGCCATAAAGGCATTTCGGGTGATGCCGCAGCCTACCCAGGAGAGCTCCAGCGCTTGGGCGCTTGAGGATAGGAGTACCAGGAACAACAGATGGTATATGAAATGGTTACGCAATGACTCTCTCCATGTGCTCGTTAGAATATGTAGCTACAAATAGTAGACAAGATTTGTTATTGCATAATTAAGGATTAGGAATTAAGTTCCCGCTTTGTCAAGTGAACGTCAATAATTTGACCATCGACACAACCTGCCACAGGTAATCACTAATTCACTTAATTACTGATCAACTCAAAGCTTGACTCTATGGGCTATCGGCAGTTGTTGCGGTTGGTTTTCCATACGAAAATCGCGGTATTAAGGAGCGATGGATCTGAGCCATCATTGACCGGCGCTTAACTGCGGACTGTGCCGTTCATGCCAGGGTCCAGGCGGGCACAGGCCTCATCCACCCTTTGTGATTAAAATAGGGCATTGGTCTATTGGCAGGATTTCGTATTGGTTGTCTTCAATCTCGGACTGATGCCGACAAGCAGGTAAGATAAGAGATACCATAGAGTACTATGATTCGGTGGATCCCACTCTTCTTCGCACTCCTCCTTTTACCCGCGTTGGCCGCATCGGATGATGCCGCTCGACACGACAGGGCGCCGGAACCCCGCGATGAACAGCCCGGCGGTGATTTCACCCTGCAGTCGAGCCGCGGGGAGTTCGCATTGAAGCAGTTTAGGGGGAGAGTGGTACTGCTCTACTTTGGCTACACCAAATGTCCCGATGTCTGCCCAACCTCTCTTGCTGTTCTGGCCCAGGCCTTGGGAGAGCTCAGCGATGATGATTTGAAAATGGTCCAGGGGGTTTTTGTCAGCGTCGATCCTGACAGGGACAGCTTTCAGGTATTGGACGACTATGTCAGCTATTTCCACCCCAACCTGATCGGTGTGACCGGCACTGCAGCGGAGCTTGCGGAAGTGGCAGCGCTATATGGTGTCGAGTACGGCAAGGTGGATCTGGCAGACTCTGCATTCGGTTACGCGGTCGACCACACATCGACAACTTACCTGATAACCCCCGAGGGTGACCTGCGTTTCATGTTTCCTCATCAGACACCCTCATTCGTCATTCTCGAAGCCATCCGCTATGTCTTAACTGCCGACCCCTCCGGTTAAACACGGAACGCCGCTACCAGCTGCTGCAGCGACGGGGCCATACTATCAGGAGAAATATTGAAATGCTGGTTAATTTGGTCCCGATAGAGATCGTTCGGTAGCTCCATCATCTTCCCTGTCCCTTTATAGTGAGTCCAATATTCTGTTCGTATTTAGCATTTGTCGTTGTATTTCCTTTAGCCGCCGAGACAATATTTCCCTCCGAAAAATTTGGGATTAAGGAATGACGTTCGGATATCGAAGGGTGTTCAAAAATATAGAAACGGCTCTCTTTTTTTTATTTTTCCCTATGGGATAGTTTGACTTCCTATTTCAATTAGATCTCGGGATCAGGGCATGGACAGGGGCGTCATCAAGCAGATCGCCAAACTCGCGCTGTTTGCCGTCACGGCCTTCCTGGGCGGTTGTGGCGGTAGTGACAATGACAGCGATCCGGTAACTGGCACCCGTCCTTTTCTCTTGGGCTCCACCCCGTTCTTTACCCGTCATGACGGCATCCGCGTCATCTTCCCTGACTGGCGTTTCGAGAATCTCGACGACCGGGACCTGTTGTCACTCCATGTGGATGACTTTTGGGGCGTACCCTGGGACTTTTGCGACGCCAGCGCATGCACCAACCTGCCCCGATCCTGGGTCGATCAGTGGCAACAGTTGGTGAACGACGCCCAGGCCAGCGGCAAGACGCTCTATCTCGCGGTATCGCCTTTAGGCGGCCGTCAGACACTGGCGCCGAACGTTCTGGCTGACGGCAGCACAGAGGAGAATTGGAATTCCACCATTGACGCCAATGGCTGTTACCTGTTCGCCAGCGACCCCGACGCCGCCGGCTACAAGGTGTCATATATCACCTTTCTCAAGTATCTCGTCGAGCTGGTCAATCCGGACTACCTGAGCCCGGCGATCGAAATGAACATGCCCTTCACCAGGTGCGCCGCACAGAAGGCGGCCTGGATTGCCTGGTACGGCGATGTCCATGCTGCAATCAAGTCCGCCTATCCGGAGCTAACTGTCTTTCCGACCTTTCAGCTGGAGTATATGTACGGCAATGCGGAGCCGGGTGCTGCCTGCGCCAGCGGTACGATGGCGGAGTGTTTCGAGACCCGGTTGAACGAAGCACTTGCGATTCCGGGCGACCGCATCGCATTCTCCTCTTATCCCGCCGCGTGGGTATACCATGCGGAGTTTGACTACAGCTTCCCGCGCGATACCCTGAGCAAGACCGCGCTGGCGACAACACGCAAGATCTGGATCGCGGAGACGGGGTGGCCGGCAGAGCCCTTGTTGAGTTCCTACCAGCACGGCAATAACGGAAGTTGTGGCAGCCCAGTCTATCCGGCGACTATGGAGGTGCCCGGTATAGGCGCAATCGACGTCGCCAATGAAACCGCGCAGAATGACTACATCAGCTGGTTGCTGGAGAGTGCGGATCGGAACAGTCTGGAGGCGGTCGTCTGGTGGCTCAACCGCGACTATCTGGATGACAGCGTGACCGGCAACGAGGCCTGCCCCTGCCTACCGGAAGGTGATAGCACCTGCATGTTCCTTGACGACATCTACACTGTCGGGGGAGAGCAGGTCGAAGTGTTGTTCCGGCTGTTCGGCAATATGGCCTTGCGCCGCCATGATGGGAGCCCGCGTCAGGCGTTGACTACCTGGCGCAGCTATCTGAGTAACACTCATCGACCATAAACGCTCTTGCAGCATCACAGACCTGCTCGAAAGATCCAGTCAGGTAAATCTACCCGGACGGCAGATTCAACTTTGATGTCCAGTACCAGGACTGAATCAGCAGGATTGCGCTTTGCCTCGGCTTTCCTTGCAGCCTTGCGGTGCCCTTACTATTTTACCTGCTTCAATTCGACTCGAAGGCCTCGAGCACTTTGCCGGTGATCGTCTTGAGCGCCTGATTGCGCTTCGCGCGGGTAAGGGTGTCGAGGGGTTTGGAGACGTCGTGGGGTGCCTGCTTGTCGTCAAGACCGATCTGATCGTAGTGACTGTCGCTGACCAGGATCCAGAACAGCGTGAGATCGCCGCGCTTGGCTGCCTCGAGAATCTTCGGCACTTCGTGGGCGCGGATGAACTCCGATGCGACGAACTCAGGGGTTACCAGCATGATCGCGACTTTGGTGCGATCCAGTGCGGATTGTATTCTTGGGAACCAGTCCGTGCCGACGGGAATGTCTTCATCGCTCCAGACCTCGAGCCTCTCCCTCAGCCCCGCCAACTGTATCTCGAGGCGGCGAAACCACTCAGGATTGGCATGACTGTAGCTGATAAAGACACGGTCTCGCGCCAGGGGTTTCGGCCTGGCCGTCGGGGATGAAGCCACGGCCGTCGCATCGGTCAGGTCGGCGTCGACATCCAGTAGTTCGCTCAGGCGGACCTGTCCATCTTCCAGGTAGTTTATGTCCGACCAGGGAATGAGTTTTGCGTCGATACCGTCGTTGTTCTTCCAGACCTGGAAGAGACGGCGTGCAGCGGGACTGGGAAGGTCGAGTTGCGGAGATACGAAACGTACGGTCTTGCGGCGGAACCCGTGCCGCAGCGCATCAAGGTCCCGGGCCTTGTCGCCATCGCTCAGAATCCAGCGCGGAATCTCCAGGAAGACGACTTCCCAATCGTCGCCTTTGGCGCAGGAATAGGTGCGCTTCAGCTGGATATCAAAGAGATCTTCAACCCGTTCATCACTGAGACTGCCACCGATTTTCTGCAGATGACTCTCCAGCAGTGCACGCCGGCTCTGCAGCTGCATGTCGCGCAGGGCCTCTGCCGGGTCGACAGCAACCGGCTCGCGCGTCGCGGCGCCGAAGCTCAGGACATCGAGGCTGCTATGCATGCGACACTCCCACAGCCGGCATCAGTTCCCGCGCCAGTGACGTAAGACGTGTCGCATCCTCTTTCGCATCCAGCACCTTCTTCACCATGGTTTCCGGCACATGCGCTACATCGAACTCCTCGATATCGGCGAAGCGGCCGATGCTGGCGTCGATCTTGTCGCTGACGAGGATCAGCAGCGGACGAAGCCGGGTTGATGCGGATGCCTGCGTGGCGAGCTTCTCTTCGAGGATGCGCGCCGCCGTCTGCAGTCCGGATGCCACCTTCCAGTCGACCTCTGCCGCGACAACCTCGACCAGGAGTGAATCGCCGTTGCGGCGAGCGATGAAATCGATCTCATCGGTGAACGGGTCCACCTCGGGATCGCCGCTCGCCTCGAGCGGTGACATGCTCCAACCACAGGCGTCCACAAGCAGCCGGGTGGCCTTCAGCCCCTGTTTTCTGCGCTGCTCGCGCTCCTCGCCGGACTGGGCGATGGGAAAGCCGGTGTAGAACAGCACCGCTGAGCAGGCAAAGATCCAGTACCACTGGTGGAGATTGAGACCGATCATGATAAGCAGCGCGGCTATGCCGGCGCTAACCGCAAGCAGGATCCATTTACGGTTGGTGAGCCAGAGCGCGTAATAGGGCGAGCGTATACCGGCCAGGCGCGGGTAGAGCCGGCGCGGCAGTTCGGCGGCAGTTATCAGCGAGACTGCATACAGGGTGATTGCGAAAAAGAGCGACACGGCCAAACCCGTGGTCTCCGCCCAGGAGATATCCAGCGCTAGATTCACCAGCCCCAGCAGGTAGATGACAAGACGCATCACCCAATAAACGATGGCATAGTAAATCAGCGAAAAGCTGATCATGGCGGAGTAGGCGACCAGGCTCCAGGCGGCCGCGATCCATTCTCCCGGTGTCGGTTCGGATGTGGCGGTGGGGCGCAGTTTGCGGGCCTTGACCCAGAGTGAGGCGGCGGCACCGATCGCCACCAGCGGCAGCACCCACAGGGTATCGATGAAAAACAGGTAGGGCGTGGCGCCGACGACGGCCGCCAGCGCGGCAATCAGCGCCAGAAGCGGGACATTGGGTTTGATTTTGCCTGAATCCAAGCTTCTCCCCTAGGTAAACCGGTACGACCCTTTATCAAATGACCCGTTTCTCATTTTCTCGCCGTGACGAGTATTATGCCGTTGGGTGCTTTATACCAATTATACATGGTTATTTGGAATTTTATGGGGTCCCGGACCAGGTGCCTATCGGCTTAACTAACTCTTGATGATCAGCAGGTTATCTGTAGAAGGATCCAGCGGACGGCCTCAATATTACCCTCGCGCTCGCTATTCATTCTGCCCCGGCTTTACCTGGTCGGCCATCTTTGTCAAATGCGACAACATGGCCCTGACCGCCGGGAATGAACCGCTGTCCGAACAGTTCCTGAAGCTGCTGCATGGCCGACGCACCTGTGCAATGGGTGGGCATGATATGGCGTACGCCCAAGGCCGCGAGATCCTCGGCGGTCTGGGTCACGGTTTCTGCCGATTCCTGGAACAGATGATAACCACCTGCCAGCAAAGCGACGGTTGTCCCAGTTTGTCGCGTAACCGCATCGGCGATCGTCACAACGCCCGGGTGGGCGCAGCCGGTTATCACCACGGCCCCCTCGCTGGCTGTTATTACCAGCGCCTGTTCCGGTGGTTCGCTGGGAAAAGTGCCGCTGGAGGCGAGTGCGGGGGCGAATGCCAAAGGATCTTTTCCCACAATGCTCACTTTCCGGCACAACATGTGCAGGTTGTCGATCATACGCGGTGAAGTACCGGCCGGGACGAGCAGGTGCAGGCCGGGATTGAGTTCAAGCACCGTATCCAATCCTCCCATGTGATCCCAATGGGTATGGGACAGGAACAGGAAATCGATACCCGACGGGTCGATACCGAGGGTCCGCATGTTATGCAGCAGGAGGCGCCCGTTGCTGCCAGTGTCGAACAACACCCTAACCCCGGGGCCTTCATACAGGCAGGCAAAACCCCAGAGGCAATTCAGGCGTGGGTCGTACGCCACGTTATCGAACAGCAGTGTCAGTTTCAGGTCAGAGAGGTGCATTCAGTTAATTATATTATGGTGGGTGTCTTATGTATTTTTATGTATTTTTGTTTGCGCAGAAGGTTATATATTTTTGAGATGCCTGAACTTACTACAGCGTGCCGCACCCAATGAACGGACATGTGAAGCTTGATTATGACCGACGTAATAATATATCGAAAAGTCCCCGTGTTCTGGCCTGTCCTTGTACTATTGTCCTATTTGTCCTTTCAGCTTCTCCAGTATCAGATCGGAGATGTCTATTTTCTTGCTGAAGTAGACCACTCCATCGGATAAAATCAGGTCGATACTCTCAGCTTTACCAATCTCCCAGATCACTTGGCGGATCTGTTGGCGTAGCTTTTTGAACTCCTCGTTCTGGCGTAAGTTGAGGTCCTCTCGGAATTCGTTCTGTACATTTTTCAGTTTACGGCTACGGTTAAGGATGTCGACCTCAAGGTGATTGATCTCGGATTCGCTCATCACACTGCCGTCACGCTGCAACTTCTCTTTCAGCTGCTTGAGCTGTTTCTGTTCTGACAGCAACTCTTTTTCACGACTGGAAAACTCGTTCTGCAACCGTTCTCTAGCCGCTTGATATTGTGGTGACTCCTCAAATACCTTGGTAGCATTGACAAAAGCAATGCGATAGTCCTCGGCATAGAACGATTCTTGTACTTTTTTTATTTTATCGGTATCACTATACGATACTTGCATCGACTGGTTGGTTCTGTTTTCTTTGATATTACCTGTTGTGCAGCCCACTGCAAAAATGACGATCAATGCTGCTACGCAGAGTTTATGAAGATTTAGTAATGGCGATAAGATTCTCATGCTTGTATTTCTTTTAGAAAAACTCATGTTATCAATTTAATATTAAATCGGAAATATTAAATCGGACACCCATTATTAATTTGCCAAATTCCGATAACTCTGGCAATCTCTGATCAACATCAACTATCAAGGAGTGATACGATGCCAAAACCAAGGAAGGCTCTTGTTTTACTGGAAGAAACTCCCTATTATCATTGCGTTTCCCGTTGTGTGCGCCGCGCCTTTCTCTGCGGTGTGGACTCACAAACCGGCAACAATTATGAACATCGACGCCAATGGATCGTCGATCGCCTTAAACAGCTGGCGGGTCTTTTCGCGATCGACATCTGCGCATACGCCATAATGTCGAATCACTACCACGTCATTCTCCATGTCGATACCGAACGTGCAGCCGAGTGGAGCGAGCAGGAGGTGATTACGCGGTGGGAGCGTCTTTTCTCGCTGCCCGTGCTAGTCCATCGTTATCTTTCTCAAGACGCCATGACCCGTTCCGAGCGCGAAACTGTTTCGATATTACTGACAAAATGGCGCAATCGGCTGCGAGACATCAGCTGGTTCATGCGCTGCCTCAACGAACCGATTGCCCGACAGGCCAACAAAGAGGATGGCTGTACCGGTCGTTACTGGGAGGGCAGGTATAAATCCCAGGCCCTGCTGGATGAGAAGGCCCTGATGGCCTGTATGGCTTATGTGGATCTTAATCCGGTCAGGGCAGGGAATGCGCCGACACCGGAGGCATCTGATTACACCTCCATCGCAGAGCGGACAGATCAACTCAAACGTGATCATGACCGCGTAGATGATAGTAAAACACCCTACGGTCTAATGCCATTTGTCGGTTACCCTCGCAAGGAAATGCCTAAGGGATTGCCATTCCATTTCAGTGACTATCTTGAGCTGATTGACTGGACAGGGCGTGCCATCTTGGATAACAAACACGGCTATATAACCAGTAACCAACCGTCCATACTTGAGCGCTTGCAGATCGAACCGAAGCATTGGCTCTACGTGACCCAACATTTCGAAAACCGATTCAAGGGGCTGGTTGGCGTGAGTTACAGGCTCATGTCGGT
>QBVC01000026.1 GCA_003058495.1 gamma proteobacterium symbiont of Ctena orbiculata
CGAAAACATCGCCGATCGACATCTCAAGCAGGTCTGCCTCGCTGTAGTCGAGCATCCTGCAGGCGGCGGGATTGGCCGATTCGATCTCACCCTCCGGATTGAGCACCAGCAGCGCCTCGCCCATGTAGGTGATGATGTTTTCAAGATGCTGTTTGGCGGCGGCCAGCTCGGCGGTCCTTTCCGCCACCTTCTGTTCCAGGATCCTGTTGAGTTCGCGCTCTTTTTCGATCAGCCGGAAATAGGTGCTGATCTTGTTCAGCAGCTGATTGTCGTCGATGGGCTTGAGCAGATAGTCGACGCCGCCGACCTCGTAGCCCTTGAGCTGAAACTCTTCCGTCTTGAATGCGGCGGTGAGGAAGATGATAGGTATATCTTTGGTTTTCTTGCGGATTTTCAGCATGGATGCGGTTTGGAATCCATCCATCTCCGGCATCTGCACATCCAGAATGATAAGGTCGATGCCCGGTTCCTTGACCGCGGTATCGAGCGCCTGCTGACCCGACGTGGCCTCCAGAATCTCCACATCCATGTAGCGCTCAACCAGGGTACGCAGGGTAAACAGGTTGTGCGCATGATCGTCAACAATCAGGAGTTTGAAACCGGCGTATCTCTTCATTCTGCCCCTAAATGGTTGCTGAATACGGCCAGAAGCCTGTCCGCGGAGACCGGTTTGGTCAAGACGTCGTCTGCCCCTGCATCCTGGCAACGCCTGCGGTCTTCTGCCGCATTCTTTTCAGTCAGCACGATCACTTTGAGCGATCCGAGCCGCATCTTGTCGCGTATGTGCCTGATCGTATCATAGCCATCGAGCTCCGGCATCATGATGTCGATCAGTACAATGCCGTAATCGGGATCCTCCTTCAAAGTCTCAATGGCCTCCTGGCCATCCCCCGCGGCAGTAACCTCGAATCCCCAGCTCTCCAGCAATGGGGTGAGTGCAAGCAGGTTCTGCAGGTCGTCGTCCACGATCAGGATGCGCTCGCCGGTAAAGGGTTTCAGCAACGGCTCTTCGTGGGGGGCGTTCTCCAGGATCGGGGACTGGTCCTGGAGGAGCAGCGGTTCCTCTTCCGTCTGCAGTTCCACCTGATGAGAAGAGAGGGTGCTGTGATCGAGCTCCAGCGGCAGGCAGAGGGTGAATCTGGCCCCGGCACCCTCATCGCTGTAGAGGCTGACCTCTCCGCCGAGGAGATGGGCCAGTTCACGACTGATGCTCAGCCCCAGGCCGGTGCCGCCGAAACGCCGGCTGGTGGAACCGTCCGCCTGCTTGAAGGCCTCGAAGATCAATTCATGCTTGCTTTGGTGGATGCCGACTCCACTGTCCTCAACCGAGAAGCAGATCGGATGCGGGCTATCATCCGCATCCACAAAGACGCGCAGGGTCGCCCCCCCCTGATGGGTGAACTTGAGCGCGTTGGATAGGAAATTCTTCAGAATCTGGCGAATCTTCTCCTGATCCGAGAGGAGGGTCTCCGGGAGCGAGGGATCGAATTCGAGGGAGAGTTCCAGGCCCTTGGCGTCGAACTGGGGTTTTACCATTTCGATCAGGTCCGCAATCAGGGATTGTATCGGGATCTGCTGCAGGCTGATGCTGGCTTTCCCCGCCTCGATCCTGGAGAGGTCGAGGATATTGTCGATCAGCGCCCGCAGGTCGCGCCCCGCCTCGTGGATCACCTGCAACTGCCGCTTTTGCTCGCTGGTCAGGCGCTCCGGTGCCTCGTTGAGCATCTTTGACAGCAGCAGGATGGAGTTGAGCGGGGTTCGCAGTTCATGGCTGACGTTGGCCAGGAATTGGGATTTGTAGCGATTGGACTCCTCCAGCTGCAGGGCATGCTGCCGCTGCGCCTCGGCCTGTCTTGAATGGTGCTCCGCCAGTTCGGTCAGCTGCTGCCCCAGCTGTTTGATCTCCTGCGATCCCCGCCAATTGAACCTGACCGCCTCATCCTCACGCAACACCCGGCCGACACCGTCCCGCAGCTTCTGGCCAAACTGCTCCGCGCGCACGGCGATGATCCGCGCCACGATCAAGAGTATCACCAGGGCGATGATCACGATGGTCATCACCCGGCTTATCAGGACATTGCGGAAGGTGTCCAGGGGCGAGGGGTCGACCGGTCGGCCCACCCATAGGGGGCCCGAACCCTCGGTGCTGAAGAGCGGGACCCAGATCACCTGTCTTCCCTGGCCGCCCTCCCACAGCGCCAGGCTGCGCTTTTCGAAAAGCGACTCCAGGCCGGTGAAATCCTCGAAGGCCCGGGGTCTGTCGCTGCCCTTGAGGCGTTCATCCAGGTAAGCACCGTCATTGGTGACCCAAAGGGTGTTGCGGTAGGCCCGTGCCATGCCGCCGACATCGATGTTGATCACCACCGCACCCAGGGGCGTCACGCGTTCCTGCCGGTCGGGGCCGACAATGGGGCTGATCATGCGCAGGGTCATGAAGCGCCGGAGGTCGAGATGGGCGGCGCCCGGGTTTAGGCTGATCTTGCTGACAGCCACGCGTCCATACTCCTGGCGGATGTTGAGTTGAAAAAAATCGCTGGAGGGCATGTCCGGCATTTTTATGGTCGGTTCCCACTGTCGGGTTCTGCTGTTCAGTTCGAGCCAGAAACGGGGTTTGCCTTCAAGGTCGAGAAAGAGGATCTGAAAGATATCGAGATGGTCGCGAAGAATCTGGTTGATCCATTCCGTGTAGCGCACCCTTGCATGATCTATCTGCCCCCGCGCCTCATCCGTCTCTTGCTGGCCCAGGATCAGCCCGGGCTCCGGGAGTTTCGCGAGCAGTCGCAGCATCTCGTGGCGGCTCGCCAGATGCTCGTCCAGATCCCGGAAATCGGCGCGCAGGTTCTGCAGGTAGGCCTTGTGGTAGAAAAATTCGAGACGATCCAGGACGAATGGCAGGTTGGTCAGCACCATCGCGGTCAGCGGCGCGAAACCGAATAGAAACAGCAGGATCAGAATCTGGGTGCGGATTTTCACGGATTGTTCATGTTCTGCATGGCTCGATTCAATCGATCTTCTTCACCGCCTCCAGGACTTGGGCCGCATGCCCTTTCGGTTTTACGTCATAGAGGGCCTCTCTGATGATACCCGCTTTGTCGATGATAAACGTTGACCTGAGTATGCCCATGCGCTTCTCGCCGTTTTTCTCCTTCTCCCGCCAAACGTCAAACGCGCTGCATACCTCGCCATCGGTATCCGCGAGCAACTGTACGGTCAGGCCATGCTTGTCGCGGAACGCGGCGTGGCTGGCGCAGTTGTCACGGCTGATGCCTATGACCACTGTCTCCAGGGAGGCAAACTCATCGCTGAGGTCCGAGAGCTCCAACGCCTCGATGGTACAGCCGGTGGTGTCGTCCTTGGGATAGAAATAGATCACCAGATTGTGCCTGCCGGCAAACTGCTCGGAGTTGATGATCTGCATGTCGGCGTCGGGCAGCTCAAAGGGTGGCGCTTTATCTCCGGGAGTGAGCATGTTTTATTCCTCAACTTATTATCGGGGTCGCTTTATCTCTGTCATGGGCGTGCATTTTGCAATGCCGCAGCGGCGCCTCACGGACATAGGGGCAAGATAGTTGACTCACTGGATCCGGGTCAACCGCTGGTTTGTTACCTAACGGTCGTGGCAAATGCGGAACGGTCGAGGGTATTCCGGGGTCTCAGTCCAGGCGACCGGATGGGATGCCCGTGGTAGAGGCATTTTCGGCGAATGGTAGGCAAAATAGCGGATTCATAGCATAATGTTAGGAATTGGGTAGGCGCTTGAATCCTTGAAGCAATGGAATTACCACGTTGAATGTGGTTTTTTTGTTTCATCAGTGTGTGGCGGATTGCCAGCACAGGCAAGGAAGCGGCGAAATCAGAGAAGGCGGATCCACATGTATGACGATTTTTACAAGCTTGACGGAAAACCATTCCAGCTGACGCCGGACCATAAATTTTTCTTCAACAGCAAGGGCCACAATCGGGCCATGGCCTATCTGCGCTATGGTCTTGAGCAGGGCGAGGGTTTTATCGTAATCACCGGGGGTATTGGCACCGGCAAGACGACCCTGGTGCGCAATCTGTTCGATGAATTGAGCAGCATGAATGTGATGGCGGCGCAATTGGTCACCACCCAGGTCGATCCGGACGATATGCTGCGGATGGTCTGTGCCTCATTCGGCCTGGCCCATGAGGGGCTCAACAAGGCCACCCTTCTGCACAACCTGGAAGCCATCGCCCGGGCCCGCCATGCGGAGGGCAAGCAGATGCTGCTGGTGGTCGACGAGGCGCAGAATCTACCTCCCAGGTCGGTTGAGGAGCTGCGCATGCTCTCCAACTTCCAGGTCAACAACAAGGCCCTGGTGCAGACCTTTCTTCTTGGTCAGGAGGAGTTCAAACGTACCCTGCAGAGCCCGGGTATGGAGCAGGTGCGACAGCGTATCATCGCCTCCTATCACCTCGATCCGTTGAGTGCCGAGGAGACGGAAAAGTACATCCTGCATCGGCTGCAGCTGGTCGGCTGGAAAGAGGATCCTCAGTTTGCGGAGGGTGTCTTTCCGATGATCTACGAGTTCACCGGCGGGGTGCCGCGCCGGATCAATGCAATGTGTGACAGAATGATGCTGTTCGGCTGCCTGGAAGAGCTCCATACCCTGGAAAAGGATGCGGTGCTCTCGGTGATGCAGGAGCTGGAGCAGGAGGTCAGTTTCGATCCGCCGGCCGGGGAGCAGTCGGACGAGTCGCCGCAGCTGGCCTCGGTATCACCCATCCACCCACCCGCCGGAGGGGGTACCGGCAGTCAGGCGACGGCGGCCCAGCCGTCTCCGCAAACAGTTGCCCATGCGGACGAACTGGTGTACCGGATCCAAGACCTTGAAAAGGAGATCAGCAGTCTGAAGAAGACGCTGAGAAATGAGCAGAAGCTGCTGCGCAAGGCGATTCTGCTGCAGATGGATCTGGATGAGTATGAGGATCTCGATTGAGGCCTGGTTAACCGATCTTCACCCTTAGCGATCAGGGTCAGTCCAGGGCCGGCCCGATCATCGCCTCGACAGGCTCAAATCCGCGCGCTTCAAGGGCTTCAGCGATATCCTCCCAGCGATAGTCGCGATTTGTCTCTTCCGCCTGGGCAATAATACCGGTCGCGAAGCGGTAGGCCTCGTTGGTATCGAGGTCCTTTGGGACCTTGACCAGCCTGATCTCATCAAACCGCGAGCTGGGCAGAACCATGAACTTGTCTTTCATATCTATTCCATGCCGTATGGATACAGCAAACAATTTGCCACATTACGCCTTCACATACTAGGGCCTGTTAACACTAATCCAATTAGCCCTGCTGGGACTATTTTTTCGTCCAGCAAGGCAGAATGAGCGTGGTGTAGTTATGCTACACGAGCGAATGATAACGCCGCTGGGCGGAAAAATAGCCCCAGCCCTCCGGGTTGCGTCTGAAACAGCGCCACTCGGCGTTGCTCGTCGTTCATTTGGAATCACCAAACCTCTCTCCTCGCGCCTTGATTGGCGCTTTTTCAGACGCAACAGGGCTAATTGGATTAGTGTTAACAGACCCTAGGGCCTGTTAACTGACCCAAGACAAAAAATTTTTTATCCCATGACCTATTTTATTTAGCGCCATATGGCGGCATAGAGATTGAGCGCGGCAAGTGCGCAGCAGACCATTGCAAGGCTATATTTTCCATGCCACTTCAGACTTGCCAGGTTGGGTTGATCGTATCGTCCATGCATCGAGAGATTGATGCCGGAGAACGGACTGCAGGTGACGCCGATCGCCCAGGCGGAAAGAAACGTCATCGCCAGGAGCGTACCGTCCGCTTGGAGCGGTACCAGCAGGGTGCCGAGTGCTGCGATATTTATCACGGGATGAACCCCTGCAATCGACGTGATCAGCATGAACAGCAGCGTCAAGCTGGCCTCCAGGCCGCCGAATTGGCTGAACGGCAACCAGCCGCCCATTCCCAGGAAAAAGGTGTTCAGGCCGGTTGCCATGACATTGGCGGCGAGAAACAGGGAGAGCTCATTGTGCATGGTGGGCATATCCCGGGTGACATGGTGACGCAGTTGTGGCAGCGACTCTCGACGGTGCAGGCCGACGACAAGCAGGGTAAGCGTCGGGCTCAACAGGCAGATGATGCCGAGAATGTGCCAGGTTGGCCAAAAACGGTGTATCAACAGGATGGACAGCGCCAACAGTGCGGGAAGCGCCAGCGCCGAAGGGTGCATGGGATAACCGACAAACGTCTTGGAATTGCGTCCGCCATAGCCGGTGATGAGGATGGCAATCATCGCCAGCGGAATACCCATGAGCCAGATTTGTTCCATTCTGGCACCCGGCGCATAGGTCAAGGCTGCAGCCATTGCGGCGAAGAATGGCGACCAAAATGCGGCAGCGGAAAATCCGCGGGTCAGCACGATGCTCTGATCCCGGCTTAGCCCCCGCTTGCGGCGCATGCGATCTCCCATGATGAAGACCGAGGAGAGATTGATCACGGCACCAAACAGATGAACCCCGAGCAGGGTGGACCACACCGCTTTCCTGCCCTTCGGCAGGCTCTTCGCCGTAGTGTTGTTCGGGCGGGTGATCAGGCGAAGAAAGCTGACTGCGGCAAGCATCGATATGAGTTGGGCATTGCCGGAAAGCAGCATCATCCAGTCGGGTGTGAGATGCCGGCTCAATCCCCAGAGAAGACCGAGGGAACCGATGCCGATGAGGATGATGGCCGTGCGCCGGGTATGCGCGGGTAATTCAGGCCACAGAAGAATTCCCGCTGACCAGGTAAACAGGCCGGCCCAGCTTTTCGAGACTTGGGGCCAGATGGTATTGACCGCCGTGAAGACGACAGCCGCAACAAGCAGCCATCCTGCGATGGAGCGACGACTGTTCACAGAATAAACGCGAGGGCGATGGGTATCACGAGCAGGCTTGCCAGATTGCCGAATGCGACCATGGCGGCAACTTCATGGGGCGACTGCTGATAACTCTCGGCAAGCATGTAGTTCATCACCGCGGGGGGCAGAATACTGAACAGCAGCAAGATGTCGCGCATCTGCTCATTCGGTTGCAGCCAGACGATGGCAAGCCATGCGCCTGCGAGACCGCTCAGTGGACAGAGCAATGCACCGGACAGTCCTGCCTGCCAGTAGCGCGGTTCGATGTGGATAAGGCGGATCCCGAGTGATACCAGCATCAATGGTATCGCTACTTCCGAAAGCATGACCAAGCCAGGCATCAGTATGCTCGGGGTATGCCAGTCGAACGCATAAGCCATGATACCGGCCAGGGTCGCCAGGAAAACCGGATTGCGCAGCAGCTCGGTGAGATGTACCCGGCCACTGACCAGCCAGATTCCCAGACTGAAGTGGAGGCTTGTGGAAACCACGAAGGCTACCACGGCCAGCGGCAGCAGCTGCTCTCCAAAAGCCAATGCCGCCAGGGGGAGTCCGAGATTGCCGGCGTTGTTGAACATCATGGAGGGCAACAGCACGCTTGGCCGCATACCCAGGAGACGCGTGAGGGGCAGTGAGACGACCCCCGAGACGATGATGATTGTCAGTGCGCCCCAGGCGATTGTCTGCCACTCCTGACTGTCGGGTATCTTCTCGGAGAGAACATAAAACAACAGGGCGGGCACGAACAGCTGCATGTTGATGCGGTTGACCGAGAGGATATCGGAGCCGCAGATGCGGCCGTAGACATATCCGAGCAGAGCGATGCCGAAGACCGGCAGCGTCACCTCTACGATCTGTAGGAATAGCGCTGAGAGCATGGGTGTTTGCTATTGTCCGGGCTGAAGGTTGTGATCGACGTTAAGGGCCTGTTTCGGTTTCGTTGCCGTTTAGGGTTCGCGCTTTTTCAGGCGATAGGCCAATTGCGGGCGGGTGATGCCCAGGATGCGCGCCGCCTGGCTGAGGTTTCCATTGGCCTTCTTGACCGCTGTCTCCAGCAGCAGCGTCTCCATCTCCTCGAGGCTGGTCGATTGATCGATCACCTGGCTGGCAAGCGATTCAACGCCCCCGTCCTCTGTTTCGTTCTGGCTGTTGAACAGCGGCACATCCTGGCTCATGCTGAGGCATGGAAACAGGTCTTTCAGATCGATGGCATCCCCGGGCGAGACGATGATGACGCCACGCTCAATCATGTTTTCCAACTCCCGGATATTGCCCGGCCAGTCGTAGTCCTTAAGCGCCTGAAGCGCCTTGTCGGTAATGGCGTTGACCCGCTTGCCGTGCCGCGCCGTATACTTTTCAAGAAAGCGGTTCACCAGCAGTTCGATATCGTCCTTGCGTTCACGCAGCGGTGGAATGATAACCGGATAGATATTCAACCGATAGTAGAGGTCGGAGCGGAATCGCCCGGCAGAGACCGCCTCCTGCAGATCGACATTCGTCGCCGCCACCACCCGGACATCGACCTTTCGGGTCCGGGTGTCCCCCACCCGCTCTATCTCACCTTCCTGCAGTACCCGCAGAAGCTTGGCCTGGGCGTTCATTGAGAGTTCCCCCACTTCGTCGAGGAAGAGGGTGCCGCCATGGGCGCGTTCAAAACGACCCGGGCGTGATTGCTGGGCGCCGGTATAGGCGCCCTTCTCCACGCCGAAGAGCTCCGATTCGATCAACTCATCGGGGATCGTCGCGCAGTTGATGGCAATGAAGGGATTCTTCTCCAGCGGGCTGATGCTGTGGAGGGCGCGGGCGAACATCTCCTTGCCGACCCCGGTTTCACCGAGCAGCAGCACGGTGACATGGCTGTCGGCGACCTTGCGCAGCATATCGCAGGCCTGGATGAAGGCCTGGGATGCGCCCACCATGTCGCCGATGCCGGTCTCTTCCTGCAGCGAATCACGCAGGTGGTTGACCTCGTCCTGCAGCGCCAACAGCTGTTCCGCCATCGGGTCTGGACGGTAGTAGCGGCGCTCCTCATCGGCATTTTCCCACTCTTCGATCGGCCTGCCGACGATGCGGCAGTGGCGATCGCCCTTGGCCCGGCAGTCCACCTCGCGATAGGCAATGAAGCGGCCCACGATCTCGCTGGTGTAGCCCGAGGCGTAACCGATCTGGGTCCAGCAGACAGGCTCCGGATGGATGCCGAACAGCTTCAGGTGTTCCTCGGCTTCATGGGAGTTCTCCCACAGAAACTCGCCATAGTAGTGACGCTGGCGAATATCGATATCGATCTTGATCGGTTTTACGTGGACCACACCCTCAAGGGTGTGCAGGCGCGGCCCCATCATCAACAGCTCTTCATCGGTGGATTCGGGCAGCAGTTTGCGGGCAAGCTCCGCATCCTTGGCGCCCGAGGCATAGCCCATGCGGGTGAGTACGCCTCTTGCCCGGTCAATGCCAAGTGTATCCATGAGTTCCTTGCGCAAGGCCCCCATGGTGTGGGTGTGCACCAGCACCATGCGCTGATCGTTGAGCAGAATGGTTCCGGCATCGAAGGTCAGATGCAGGTTTCGATCCTCCGAGGGAAGACCGGCGATGCTGATTTGGGATGACATGTCTCCTCCAGCCGGTCTCCTGCAGTCTACCGGTCTCTTATATGACTGGGGCCATCCTCCCTAATGGCGGTGGGTAGGAGTTTCACTACCGGGCTCAATGGTTCTTATAGTTTGGGTTGTTGTTTTTATCAAATCATAAAATTTATCAAGTGTAAAAGGGTGGCGACACGGCGGGCGTCTGATTCATGCAGAAATATTGTGCGATCGCAGCATTTCTGATGCGAAAGTTTATCTATTTCGTTAAATCATCAAATTGGTAAATTTTTTTTTATCTGATGGTGAAATCGCCGCCATGCCAATCCCGGTTACAAATCTGTACTTATTTCTTTAATTCAATGGCTTAGATGTCTTGGCACAGATTCTGCCCTCTTTTTGTGACCAGCAATAGGGCGGATTTCGCAACCCATGGGAAGCGGCCGCTTTTGAGGAGGAAGCGATGGGAGAGTATGTGGCGGATATCGGCAAGGCCTATGTCCGGGTGACGGGTGAACGGCTACACCGGTTTGTTGAGTTCGAGTTTTCCATCAACGACGAAGACCTGACGGTCGAACTGATCCTCCCCCATGAAGAGTTCAGGGCTTTCTGCGCCAAGCATCAAGCCCAGTTAATAGAGCGTCCTGATGAGATTGGAAAGGGGGATCCGGCGCGCAATCGTCCCGGTCTCTATCGCAATCCTGATCGTCAGACTCGGAATCGATGACTTTCTGGAGGAGTGTTCGATGAGTATCGATATAAAAACTGTGAATGTCGAACCCAAGCGGCAGACATTTGCCCATGTTGCACGCCGCCTGGGATCCGATAAGCCGGCTTCGCGATATGAAGAGGGCGTGTTCGATGTTCAGGCAACGAAGCATTTCCACTATCGACCCCTATGGGGACCGGAGCACTGGCACTTCGACGAGGGTCGTACCGCGATCGGGATGGAGGACTGGTACCTGTTCAAGGATCCGCGTCAGCTCTACTACGGCACCTACACCATTGCCCGCGCCAACATGCACCAGACCACGGATCACAACTTCGCCTTCGAGGAGAAGCGCGACATGCTGGCCAATATCGACCCCGCCTGGCGGGAGATGATCGTCGGCTATCTGATACCGCTGCGCCACTACGAGTGGGGGGCAAACATGAATGCCTGTTCCATCAGTGATGCGGGCTACGGCACCGCCATCACCTCGGCGGCGATCTTCACCGCGGGTGACCGCCTGGGTATAGCGCAGATCCTCTCCCGCATCGGCATAGTCCTCGGTGGTGGCGATGGCGAGCTCCTCGACGAGGCGAAACAGCAGTGGATGGAGGCGGATGCCTGGCAGGGCGTGCGCAAGGCGGTGGAGGATAGCCTGGTGCTGAAGGATTGGTTCGAGGCGCTGCTGGCCCAGTTCCTGGTCATGGACGGAATGATCTATCCCCTGGTCTACAACCACTTTGACACCGAGGGCCAGAGACACGGCGCGGCGGCGCTCTCCATGCTGTGCGAGTTCATGGTCGACTGGAGCGCCGAACACAATCGATGGGTGGATGCGGTAGTGAAGGTCGCGGCCAAGGAGTCGGATGAGAATCAGGCGCTGCTCTCCGATTGGTACGGAACCTGGCGCGACACCATGACCGAGGCCCTGGCGCCGCTGGCATCGATGGTGATGGCCGATGCTGCCGAGGCCGCGCTGCGCGATGTCCACCAACAACTTGACGACCGGGCCGCCAAGCTCGGCCTGAGCATATAGGAGGCGGCCGAGATGGCTGGAATCGTATCCATAACCCTGCAAAACAATGACGAGGCTCGCCCCGTAATCGAGTCGATACTGCATGACAATCCCAGTGCCAACGCCAACTACATGCCGGGCGCGGTGAAGATCGACTGCCCGGAAAGGCTGGTGGTGAAGGCCGAGTCGGTCTCCGCGCGTATCGGCCGCGACTGGGATCCCCAGGAGATCCACCTCACCATCGTCTCCATGGGCGGCAGCCTGGACGAGGACGACGAGGAGCTGGTCCTCTCCTGGGGCGCGTAACACCGGAGGAGCAATTGATATGACACCCCCACGCAAAAAGAAGCTGAACCTGAAAAAACGCTACGAGCTGATGACCCGAGGCCTGGATTGG
The DNA here is from genome assembly GCA_003058495.1 of gamma proteobacterium symbiont of Ctena orbiculata. Classification (GTDB taxonomy): domain Bacteria; phylum Pseudomonadota; class Gammaproteobacteria; order Chromatiales; family Chromatiaceae; genus Thiodiazotropha. Next base: position 11,589 of record QBVC01000026.1, read on the forward strand.
GAGACCAGCTACCAGAAGATGGACGATGTCTTTCCCTACGACACCTTCGAGGGGATCAAGATCACCGACTGGTCGAAGTGGGAGGATCCCTTCCGCCTGACCATGGATGCCTACTGGAAGTACCAGGGCGAGAAGGAGCGCAAGCTCTATGCGGTGCTCGACTCCTTCGCCCAGAACAACGGCCAGCTGGGCATCTCCGACGCCCGCTACGTGAATGCGATCAAGCTGTTTCTCACCGGCGTGACCCCCCTCGAGTATCAGGCCCATCGCCACTTCGCCCACCTCGGCCGGCATATCCGCGGCGTCGGTCCCCGGGTGGCGGCGCAGATGCAGTCCCTGGATGAGCTGCGTCACGCCCAGACCCAGATCCATACCATCAGCCACTACAACAAATACTTCGACGGCTTTGCCGAGTTTCCCCACATGCACGACCGGGTCTGGTATCTCTCGGTGCCCAAGTCGTTCTTCGACGACGCCTGCAGCGCCGGTCCCTTCGAGTTCTTTACCGCGATCTCCTTCGCCTTCGAGTATGTGCTGACCAATCTGCTGTTCGTGCCCTTCATGTCGGGGGCCGCCTATAACGGCGACCTCGCCACCGTGACCTTCGGCTTCTCCGCGCAGTCGGACGAGGCGCGCCACATGACCCTCGGCATCGAGGTGATCAAGTTCATGCTCGAGCAGCATCCGGACAATCTGCCCATCGTGCAGCAGTGGGTGGACAAGTGGTTCTGGCGCGGGCACAAGATGCTGGGCCTGGTGGCGATGATGATGGACTACATGCTGCCGAAGCGCATCATGTCCTGGAAGGAGGCCTGGGAGATCTACTTTACCGAGGCGGGGGGCGCGCTGTTCGAGGATCTCTCGCGCTACGGCCTGCGCGTGCCCAAGTATGCCGACATCGCCACGGACGAGGCGGAGCATATCTCGCACCAGAACTGGTCGATCTTCTATCAGTACACCCAGGCGGCCGGATTCCACACCTGGCTGCCGAGCGATGAGGAGATGGCCTGGCTGTCGGAGAAGTATCCCAACACCTTCGACAAGTACTACCGGCCGCGCTTCGAGATGTGGCGGGAGATGGAGGCCAGGGGCGAGCGTTTCTACAACAACGCCCTGCCCCAGCTCTGCCAGACCTGTCAGATACCCATGGGCTATACCGAGCCGGGGGATCCCACCAGGATCGGCTTCCGCAGCACCGAATATGCCGGGGAGCGCTACCACTTCTGCTCCGACGGCTGCAAGGACATCTTCGAAAACGAGCCGGAGAAGTTCTCCCAGGCCTGGCTGCCGGTGCATCAGATCTTCCAGGGCAACTGCGGCGGCGCCGAGCTGAGTGATGTCCTCGAGTGGTACCACATGAAGAACGGGACCGACAACATGGACTATACGGGTTCCCCCGACCAGAAGCAGTGGGATGCCTGGCAGTCGGTGCGCAAGCGGGTGGCCGGCTAGGCGGCATATACGCCTCCCGTTGGCCGCCTGCGGTGGTCCGGATAGTGAAATAAGGTTTCAATCAAGAGGAGAGAATCATGCCTGTTGTCGCGCTCAAACCCGGCTATGCGGATGCTGTCGAGATCCGTGACAAAAAAGAGAATTTTCACGGCAATCAGGTGGTATACCTGCATTGGGAGGAGCATCTCAGTTTTTGTGCTGCGACCGCCTTCCCGTTGCCCCCCGATATGCCGTTCGGCGCGCTGGTCGAGCAACTGATACCGCAATACTACGGGATGCACCCCGATTTTGGCTTGATCGACTGGGAGTGCGTCGAGTGGAAGATCGATGGCCAGCAGTCGACGCCGGACATGGGCAGGAGCCTGGCTGAAAACGGCGTCGATCATAAGACCCTTATCTGTTTTCGCACCCCTGGCCTGAATGGCTTCAAGGGGTCGTGTTCATAACAGCGAGCAGGATCCGCGGCTGCTACAGGCGGATCAATATTTACCATCCACCACCATGGTGCGCCATGGTGTCCAGAGGAGAATCGAGCGATGGCTATCAAAGGCGTTTTACGTCCAGGACATATATCATTGCGTGTGCTGGACCTTGATGAGGCCCTTGTGCACTACAAGGACCGCATGGGATTGATCGAAACGGATCGTGACGATCAAGGCCGTGTCTATATGAAGGGCTGGGATGAACAGGATTGGTTCTCCGTGGTGTTGCGGGAAGCGGATACGACCGGGATGGATTTCATGGGCTTCAAGGTCGACAGCAGGGAGACCATGGATGAGCTTGAGGGCAGGCTCAAGGCGTTCGGCTGCAAGGTGGAGCGTATTCCGGCCAACGAGCTGAATCACTGTGGCGAGCGGGTGCGCTTCGATTCCCCCACCGGCCACATGTTCGAACTCTATGCCGAGAAGGATGTGAAAGGCACTGACATGGGGCGGGTCAATCCCGAGCCCTGGCCGGACAATCTCAAGGGCATGCAGGTGCAACGTTTCGACCACTGTCTGCTCTACGGCGACGACCTGGACGGCAGTATCAGGCTGTTCACCGAGGTGCTGGGCTTCAGCGAGTCGGAGAAGGTGATGGACGGTGGGCTGCAGCTGGCCTCCTTCCTCACCTGCGGCATGAAGGCCCACGACCTGGCCATCATTCGTCATGAGGACAAAGGCAAGTTGCATCATGCCTCTTTCCTTCTCGGTTCCTGGGAGGAGGTGTTGCGCGCCGCCGATATCATCGGCAAGCACAAGATCTCGATCGATATCGGCCCGACCCGGCACGGCATAACCCGCGGCAGGACGATCTACTTCTTCGACCCCTCGGGCAATCGAAACGAGGTCTTTCACGGTTCATACGACTGGTATCCGGATCATCAACCCATCACCTGGACGGCCGACGAGTTGGGCGGCGCGATCTTCTACCACGACCAGAAACTCAACGAGCGCTTCCTTACCGTGGTTACCTGACCCGGCTTCGAATACCTTGAAGAAAAGCCCCGCCTGCGGGGCTTTATGCTATTGGTCGAGAGGAATCCCCTCAGGCGATCTCCTGCTCCCGGTGGGCCTCCTCCCGCAGCACATTCATGGTGATCTCCGCCGTCCTCATGATGTGCTGTTCAATGGCATCGCAGGCCCGCTCGGTATCCCTCGCCAGGGCCGCGTTGCGCAGCTCTTCGTGCTCCTGGTGCAGGTTGCGGGGGATCTCGGTGCTCAGTGCGATGTTTCTGTAGCGCTTGTGCTGATCGTAGAGAATGCCGTAGAAGCGGCGCAGCCACTTCGAGCTGCAGCCGGCAATCAACGCCTCGTGAAAATCGTGGTTGCGCAGCTCCCACTCCGTGGAGTCCCGCGATTCGGACTCTTCCACCTTCTCCAGCTGATAGAAGGTGGCCACGATGCGGGACTCCCAGTCGTCGTCGCCATGCTCGATACTCTGGGTCAGGGCCTGTTTCTCCAGCAGGATGCGCATGTGGGTGATGTCGGCCAGATCCTCCACCGACATGGGCGCAACGCGGAAGCCACGCTGCCCTTCGGAGGTGACAAAACCGTCCGCGGTGAGCCTGCTCAGGGCCTCGCGCAGGGGGCTCGCGCCGACCCCATATTCACCCCGCAGATGCTCGACACGCAGCTTTTCGTCAGGCTGCAGCACACCGTGAATGATATCTGATCTGAGTTGGAGATAGGCCTGATCGGACAGGGTCTTGCTCCCGTTCTTTTCAATTTGGTCGTTGTAACTTCTTGCCATGACTGCGATTTCCGGTTGATGCCCGAGGCGAAAGAGTGACTTCTACCCTACTTGATAGTTATAAGCTCAACAGTGACTTTTATCAATATTCTAGTCGCTTCTAATAGATTTTCAAAAAATATCGATAAAAAACTTGCAAATCGACAAATTATCGCTATTCTTCTGTTTATCGATATTTTGGAGTGGTCGCTATGTCCTACCAGCTTACCATCGAACCCACCGGAGAGGAGGTGGAGGTCGAAGAGGGGCAGAACATCCTCGATGCCTGTCTGCGGGCGGGTGTCTGGATGCCGCACGCCTGCTGTCACGGTCTCTGCGGCACCTGCAAGGTCGAGGTGTTGGAGGGTAGTGTGGATGCGGGCGACGCCTCCAACTTCGCCCTCATGGATATAGAGCGGGACGAGGGCAAGGTCCTGGCCTGCTGCGCGACCCTGGGCTCGGACAGCGTCATCGAGGCGGACATAGACGAAGATCCCGACGCTAGGATCATCCCGGTGAGGGACTTCGAGGCCGAGATCGTCCGCATCGAGGATCTCACCCACGATGTGAAGGGGCTCTGGCTCAAGGTGGAGGGCGGGGGTATCGACTTCCAGGCCGGCCAGTACATCAACCTGCATGTCCCCGGCGTCGAGGTGCCCCGCGCCTTCTCGCTGGCGAACAGGCCTGCCGACGGCGGCCTGGTCGAACTGCAGATCCGTCTGGTGTCCGACGGCGAAGCGACACCGATCATCCACAAGGATCTGAAGCCGGGGGACAAGTTGAAGTTCTCGGGACCCTATGGCCGCTTCTTCGTACGTAAGTCCCGCACCGATCCGATGATCTTCATCGCCGGCGGTACCGGTCTTTCGAGTCCCAAGTCGATGGTACTCGATCTGCTGGAGTCGGGCTGTACCACGCCGATCACCCTTTTTCATGGGGTTCGGGCAAAACGGGATCTCTACGATGACGGGTTGTTCAATGCCCTGGCGGATCAATATCAGAACTTCAGCTATATCCCGGTGCTCTCCCGGATGGAGGAGGGTGACGATTGGAGCGGCGAAACCGGTTTCGTCCACGAGGCGGCGCAGCGTCGCTACGACAACAATTTCAGCGGCAACACCGCCTATTTGTGCGGTCCCCCGGTAATGATCGAGGCCTCGATACGTGCCTTGATGCAGGGCCGCCTGTTCGAAAACGACATTTTTACCGAACGTTTTCTCACCAAGGACGAAGAGAACCGCAAGCGCAGCCCGGTATTCAAGAGACTTTGACCATGGCTACCCGATACGAAATCTATGTGGAGGACAGGGAAGCCTATTTTCACTGCGGCGGCGAGCAGCGTCTGCTGCATGCCATGCAGGCGCAGGGACTCGGTTCGATACCGGTCGGTTGCAAGGGGGGCGGCTGCGGTATCTGCCGCATCCAGATAACCCGGGGCGAATACGAGACCCGCAAAATGAGCCGCAACCATGTGACGGAGGAGGATGAGCGTCAGGGTATCGTGCTCTCCTGCCGGGTCATGCCCAAGAGCGATCTCCGTCTTCGGTTGGCACCCAAACCGAAGGGGAACACCGAGAGCGCAGCATAGCGCTAGGTGAATACAACATCCAAGGCACAACATCAACGAGGGCGGGTTAGATCCCGACAGGAGGATTTCATGGCGGTAGCAAGTGACGACTGTTCGCTCAGGTTTATCCAGATAACCCTGGGCGAAGTGGGTATCTCCAGAGACCAGGTCTCAATCGACGGCTTTACCGAAACCGATGGTGCAGACGATGCCAGGCATTTTCTGAAGAGCTGGCGTGAATTCGATCACTGCAGTAACAACAGAAGATCGACTGAAGAGCAGAGCTGAGCATGTGCGAGCCAACTGTCTGCGCGATCAGCCGGTTCTGCTGGAAGGCGCGAAAAGCGCCGGCCTGCCTGGCGGGCATATGAACATCCCGGGGTGAACAGCGGGGAATCTTAGGACTTTTGCGTAATGGCGGTGAATAGCATGAAAGAGGTTAAACACTTCATCAATGGAGAGTTTGTCGGTTCCGCTTCGGGGAAGTTGTTCGACAATATCAATCCGGCGACCGGAGAGAAGATCGGTATCGTGCACGAGGCCGGGGTGGCGGAGGTCGATGCGGCGGTCAATGCGGCGCGGATGGCGCTGCAGGGGGAGTGGGGCCGGATGCCGTTGGCTGAGCGGGCCAATCTGCTGCACAAACTGGCCGCCGGCATTACCGACCGTTTCGATGAGTTCCTCGAGGCGGAGTGTCTCGATACCGGCAAGCCGCAGAAGCTTGCCTGCCATATCGATATTCCGAGAGGTGCGGCCAATTTCAAGATCTTCGCCGATGTGGTGAAGAACGTACCCACCGAGAGCTTCATGCTCGATACCCCCGACGGCAATGGCGCACTCAACTATTCGCTGCGCAAACCCAAGGGGGTGATCGCGGTGATCAGTCCCTGGAACCTGCCCCTGCTGCTGATGACCTGGAAGGTGGGTCCCGCGCTGGCCTGCGGCAACACCGTGGTGGTCAAACCCTCCGAGGAGACCCCCTTTACCACCGCCCTGCTCGGGGAGGTGATGAACCAGGTGGGGATTCCCAAGGGCGTCTATAACGTGGTGCACGGCTTCGGCCCCAACTCGGCGGGGGAGTTCCTCACCCGGCACAAGGGGGTCGACGGCATCACCTTCACCGGCGAGACCGGCACCGGCGCGGCGATCATGAAGGCGGCCGCGGACGACATCACCGATATCTCCTTCGAGCTCGGCGGCAAGAATCCCGCGTTGGTGTTCGCCGATTGCGACATGGAGAAGGCGGTGGAGGGCACCCTGCGCTCCGCCTTCGCCAACTGCGGCCAGGTCTGTCTCGGCACGGAAAGGGTCTATGTGGAGCGTGCCATCTACGAAGAGTTCGTGGACCGTCTCAAGACCGGCGCCGAGGCGCTGAAGCTGGGGCAGTGGGACGATCCCGAGACCGATATGGGTCCGCTGATCAGCCAGGAGCATCGCGACAAGGTACTCTCCTACTACCGCAAGGCGGAAGAGGATGGCGCCACCGTCGTCACCGGCGGCAGTACCCCTAATATGCCCGAGGAGCTGGCTGGCGGCGCCTGGGTGCAGCCCACTATCTGGACCGATCTTCCCGACGATGCGGCCTGTAACCGGGAAGAGATCTTCGGCCCCTGCTGCCATATCCGCCCCTTCGACAGTGAGGCGGAGGCGGTCGCCCTGGCCAACGACACCGAATACGGCCTGGCCACGGCGATCTGGACCGAGAGCAGCTCCCGCGCCCACCGGGTGGCGGCACAGGTGGATGCGGGCATCGCCTGGGTCAACTCCTGGTTCCTGCGCGATCTGCGCACCCCCTTCGGCGGCGCCAAGCAGTCGGGTATCGGCCGTGAGGGCGGGGTCCACTCCCTGGAGTTCTATACCGAACTCAAAAACGTCTGTATCAAGCTTTGAGGAGTCTCCGATGCTTAACGAACAACGCATTCACGAGCTGGGGGACGAACTCTACGATGCCCTCAACCGGCGCCGCATGGTCGATCCCCTCACCGAGCGGGAACCGGATATCACCATCGAGGAGGCCTACCACATCTCCCTGCGCATGGTGAACCGGCGGGTGGAGAACGGGGAGTCGATCATCGGCAAGAAGATCGGCGTCACCTCCAAGGCGGTGCAGGATATGCTCAATGTGCATCAGCCCGATTTCGGTTATCTCACCGACCGCATGGTCTACGGCAACGGTGAGGAGATGCCGATCAGCGAACAGCTGATCCAGCCCCGGGCCGAGGGGGAGATCGCGTTCATGCTGAAGCGTGATCTGGCGGGGCCCGGCGTCAGCAACGCCGATGTGCTGCGCGCCACCGAGGCGGTGATCCCCTGCTTCGAGATTGTCGACTCGCGTATCCGCGACTGGAAGATTCGGATCCAGGACACGGTGGCGGACAACGCCTCCTGCGGCCTCTTCGTGCTCGGCGACCGGGCGGTCGATCCGCGCAAGGTCGACCTGGCCACCGCCGGCATGGTGGTGGAGAAGAACGGCGAACTCCTCGCCACCGGCGCCGGTGCCGCCGCCCTGGGATCGCCGGTGAACTGTGTCGCCTGGCTGGCCAATACCCTGGGCAGCTTCGGCATCTCGCTGAGGGCGGGGGAGGTGATCCTCTCCGGTTCCCTGGTGCCCCTGGAGCCGGTGGCGGCGGGGGATTTCATGCGGGTGGAGATCGGCGGTGTCGGCTCCGCATCGGTCCGCTTCACCTGATTCCCATCCGAGGTTTCGCCATGAGCCGACTGAGTCCACTACCCATCGATCAGCACGCCGGGCTGGCGGAGCGCTTCGCCTTCTTCGAAAAGACCCTGGGATTCGTCCCCAACAGCCTGCTCACCATGCAGCGCAAGCCGAGGCTGGTGGATGCCTTCATCCAGTTCAGCGCCGCCGTCTACGACCCGGACGGGGAGGTCGACCTGGGTTTCAAGCGCCTGGTGGCCCATGTGGCCAGCAGCGCCGCCGGCTGCCAGTACTGCAAGGCCCACACCGCGGTGAGCGCCAAGCGCCACGGCATTGCGGCGGAGAAACTGGAGGCTATCTGGAACTACCGCGAAAGCGAGCACTATTCCGAGGCGGAGCGGATCGCCCTCGACTTCGCCCTGGCCGCGGCCTCCCAGCCCAACGATGTCACCGACGAGCTGTTCGCCGAGCTGCGCCGCCACTGGAGCGAGGAGGCGGTGGTGGAGATGCTCGCGGTGATCGGGCTGTTCGGCTTCTTCAACCGCTGGAACGACAGCCTGGCCACGCCCCTGGAGGCGGAGCCCCTGAAGACGGCGCAGGCCCATCTTACCCAAGGCGGCTGGCAGGCCGGTAAACATCTGAGCTAGGGCGGGCATGCGCCGCCCTGTTACATCAACGAGGACAGCATCAATGAACAAAATCAACGCAGCCCTGATCGGCTCCGGCAACATCGGTACCGATCTCCTCTACAAGGCACTGCGCAGCGACTGGATCAATCCGCGCTGGATGGTCGGTATCGATCCCGATTCGGAGGGCCTGGAACGGGCCCGCAAACTGGGTCTGAAGACCACCCACGAGGGGGTCGACGGCCTGCTCCCCCATATGCGCGAGGACAATATCCAGATCTGCTTCGATGCAACCTCCGCCTATGTGCATGCCGAGAACAGCCGCAAGGTGCAGGCCGGGGGGGCGATGATGATCGACCTGACCCCCGCCGCCATCGGCCCCTACTGCGTGCCGCCGGTGAACCTGAAGGATCACCTGGGCAAGCGGGAGCTGAACGTCAACATGGTGACCTGCGGCGGTCAGGCGACCATCCCCATGGTGGCCGCCGTGAGCCGGGTGCAGGCGGTGGAGTACGGGGAGATCGTCGCCACCGTCTCCTCCAGGTCGGCCGGTCCCGGCACGCGCAAGAACATCGATGAGTTCACCCAGACCACCGCCGGGGCGGTGGAGCGGGTGGGCGGCGCCAGGCGTGGCAAGGCGATCATCATCCTCAATCCCGCCGAGCCGCCATTGATCATGCGCGATACGGTCCACTGCATCACCGAGGAGGAGCCGGACCGGGAGGCGATCACCGAATCGGTCGCGGCGATGATCGCCGAGGTGCAGAAGTATGTGCCGGGCTACCGCCTGAAGAACGGCCCGGTGTTCGATGGCCATCGGGTCTCCCTCTTCCTGGAGGTCGAGGGGCTGGGGGACTACCTGCCCAAGTATGCCGGCAACCTGGACATCATGACCGCCGCCGGTCTGCGTACCGCCGAGATGTTCGCGGAAGAGATCAGCAACGGCAGTCTGGTATTGCAAGCGGCATCGGCCTGAGGAGCGAATCATGAATCTATCCGGTAAGAAGATAACTCTCCACGACAACAGCCTGCGCGACGGCATGCATGCCAAGCGCCATCAGATCAGCCTCGAGCAGATGGTCGCGGTGGCATCCGCCCTGGACGAGGCCGGGGTGTCGATGATCGAGGTGACCCACGGCGACGGCCTGGCGGGCGCCTCGGTGAACTACGGCTTTCCCGCCCATAGCGATGAGGAGTACCTGCGCGCGGTGCGGCCCCATGTGAAGCGCGCCAGGATATCCGCCCTGCTGCTGCCGGGGATCGGTACCGTGCCCGAGCTGGAGATGGCCGCCGACGCCGGCGCCGACTGCATCCGCATCGCCACCCACTGCACCGAGGCCGATGTCTCGCAACAGCATATCGCCAAGTCCCGGGAGCTGGGGCTGGATACGGTGGGATTTCTCATGCTCGCCCACATGGTCGAAGCGGAGAAGCTGGTGGAGCAGGCCAAGCTGATGGAGAGCTACGGCGCCAACTGCATCTACTTCTCCGACTCCGCGGGCTGCATGCTGCCCGATGATGTGGGGGTGCGCATCAGCGCCCTGCGGGAGGCGCTGGGCCCGGCCACGGAGCTCGGTTTTCATGCCCACCACAACCTCTCCCTGGGGGTGATCAACTCCCTCGTCGCGGTGGAGTCCGGGGCCAACCGCATCGACGGCTCGGTCGCCGGCATGGGCGCCGGCGCCGGCAACGCACCGCTGGAGGTGTTCGTGGCGGTGGCGGAGCGCATGGGGGTGGAGACCGGGGCGGACCTGTTCAAGCTGACCGACGTGGCCGAGGACCTGATCGTCCCCATGCTCGACCGTCCCATCCGCATCGACCGGGACGCCCTGACCCTGGGTTATGCCGGTGTCTACTCCTCCTTCCTGCTGTTTGCCAAGCGGGCCCAGGAGCGCTACGGCGTCTCCTCCCGGGAACTGCTGGTGGAGCTGGGGCGGCGCAAGATGGTCGGCGGCCAGGAGGACATGATCGAGGATGTGGCCATCGAGATGGCCAAGGCCCGCAACGAGCTCGGGGAGACCGCCTGATGACCACCCTGAGCGACGAGATCATCGAGGAGCTGGCCGACTACCTGGAGGGCTGCGAACTGGAGGCCAGGGAGGCGACCAAGATCACCGACCGTTACCCCGGGATGGATTTCGACGACGCCTACGCCATCCAGTACGCCATCCGCCGCCGCAAGCTGGCCCGGGGCAACCGGTTGAGCGGCCTCAAGGTGGGGCTGACCTCCCGGGCGAAGATGAAGCAGATGGGGGTGGAGACACCCATCTACGGCTTTCTCATGGACTACTTCGACCGCCCCGAGGGCGGCGAGATCGAGACCGACCAGCTGATCCATCCCAAGGTGGAGGCGGAGCTCGCCTTCGTCACCAAGGCGCCGCTGAAAGGGCCGGGCTGCCACATCGGCAACGTACTGGCGGCCACCGACTTCGTCATCCCGGCGGTGGAGATCATCGATTCACGCTACGAGAACTTCCGCTTCGACCTGGCCAGTGTCATCGCCGACAACTGCTCCTCGTCGCGCTACGTTCTGGGCGGCCAGATGGCGGATCCGGCCGACGTGGATATGCGCAGTTTCGGCGTGGTGATGGAGAGGAACGGCGAGGTGGCGGAGCTGGGGGCCGGTGCCGCCGTGCTGGGCCACCCGGCGGCCAGCGTGGCCCTGCTGGCCAACATGCTGGGCGAGCGTGGCGAGGAGATACCCGCCGGCACCCTGGTCCTCACCGGCGGCATCACCGCCGCCGTGGCGATGGAGCGGGGGGATTGCCTCAATGTGCGCTACCAGGGACTGGGGAGCGTGGGGATGCGGTTTGTTTGAGTGGGATTCAGGCCGCAAATGAACGCGAATCACCGCAAATCTTCGCCAATGTTCGCAGTATTTGAGGACAAGGCGAAGTTATGTCCGGGTGATGACGAAACGACGCCTCAGGCGTGGATGAACCACTGACAGGAGCTGGCTCTTCGATCGGTGGGAGGATGATGATGATGAGAAGAGAGTGTCAATCGATACCGGGCAGGTACCTGCACCTTGTCTGCTGGCTGTTGCTTGGTGGTCTGCTGGCCGGCTGTGAGGCCCCCCTCGATCTGTCCCTGGTCGAACGGGAGATCAAGAAACCGATCTACCGCTTCGATCAGTTGAAGGCGGCCGCTTCCAATCATCGGCGGATCATAGCGGTGGGGGACTATGGCACGGTACTGACCAGCCTGGACAAGGGGGAGACCTGGCAGCGCACCCAGCTGCCCACCCAATCCTCCCTGGTCGCGGTGGCCAGCTGCGAGGACGGCAGCTTCGCCGCCATCGATACGGTACGCAAGGTATGGATCTCCGATGCCCAGGGCAGTGACTGGCGCGCCGATCAGCTGGAGACCATGGAGAGCCCGATGGCGATCAGCTGCGACCCACGCGGACGCTTCTGGATCGCCGCCAGTTTCAGCACCCTGATCCACAGCGACGAGACCCAGGGCAACTGGCAGGAGATCTCGCAGCAGGAGGATATGCAGTTCACCTCGATCCAGTGGCTCGATGGCGAGCACGCCGTCGTCACCGGTGAGTTCGGCTCGCTCTATTTTACCGGGGATGGCGGCGAGAGCTGGGAACGGGGCAACGACATCCCCAACGAGTTCTATCCCATGGCGGCCTGGTTCTCCACCCTGGACGAGGGCTGGGTTGCCGGGCTCAGCGGCACCATCCTGCACACCCGGGACCGGGGTGAGACCTGGCAGCGTCAGGCCTCGGTGAGCAGCGCCCCGATCTACAACCTGATACCCCAGGGCGAGCGCCTCTACGCCACCGGCGACAACGGCACCCTGCTGCAGCTCGACGGCGACAGCTGGCAGCGCGTGCCCGAGACCCCGCGCCTCTTCTCCTATCTCATCACCGCCATACCTCAGGGCGAAGAGAGGCTCCTGGTGATGGGGGGGAGCGGCACCATCAGTCAGATAGCGACAACACCCAAGGGAGGTGTCCGATGACCATCCACGCCTTCTCCCACTGGTTGAAGAACATCGATAACCTGGTGTTCCGCTATCCCAAGATCTTTCTCGCGGTGATCGCGGCATTGACCCTCTTTTTCGCCTTCCAGGTGCCCAGGGTACAGATGTACTCCGACTTTGCCGACCTGCTGCCCCAGGAGCATGAGTACATCCAGCTGCACAACTCCATCCGCGACACTTTCGGCGGCGCCAACAACGTGGTGATGGCGGTGGTGGTGGATGAGGGGGATATCTTCACCCAGGATACCCTGGCCCGCATCCACCGCATCACCCAGGCGGTGGACAACGTCAGCGGGGTCAACCACAATCTGTTGGCCAGCCTGACCCATCGCACCTCGCGCAAGGTCTGGCTCACCGATACCGGTGATGTCAACTCCCAGCCCTACTACGATCCGCTCAAGGCGCAGTGGTCGAGCGGGGAGCTGGACAGGCTGCGGGATGACGTGATGAGCAATCCCCGGGTCTTCGGCCTGCTGGTCTCTCCCGATCTGAAGGCGGCGCTGATCAAGGCCCAGTTCAACGAGGGACAGTTGAACTATGGTGAGATCTTCGATCAGCTGCAGCAGATCCGCGAGACGGAGATGGCATCCGGGGTGGCGATCTACGCCACCGGCCAGCCGATGCTCTGGGGCTGGGTCTACAGCTACCTCGACCAGCTGTTTCTGATCTTCACCACCACGGTGGGAATCATGCTGTTCCTGCTGATCATCTACTTCCGCCGCGCCTACGGCATCCTGCTGCCCATGTTCGGCATCGCCATCTCCGCGATCTGGGGGCTGGGCATACTCTCGCTGCTCGACTACAACCTGGATCCCCTGACCCTGGTCATCCCCTTTCTGATCTCCGCCCGGGCGATGTCCCATGCCATCCAGCTGGTGCAGCGCTTCTACGGCGAGCTGGATGAGGCGGGCGACTCCCGGGAGGCGGCCCACCGCACCTTCGACTCGCTCTTCAGGCCCGGCAGCCTGGGTATAGTCTCGGATGCCATCGGCCTGTTGTTGATTGCCCTGGGTTCCGTGCCGATCAATGTGAAGCTGGGGATCTATGCCTCCCTGTGGGCGGTCTGCGTGGTCTTCACCGTGCTGATCGCCGTTCCGCTGATGCTCTCCCTGCTGCCGAAACCGCGAGCGGCGGCGAAGAGGCCCGCTGCCGAGGACGCGCTCTTCGGCCGGGTGGCGGCGCTGGTGGCCAACAGGCAGGGCGGGATGGTGGTGCTGGGCGTCGCCGCGGTGATCCTGCTCCTGGGCGCCCAGCTCAGCAGCCGGGTGCAGATCGGCGAGTCGGAGCCCGGCTCCCCCATCCTCTATCTGGACCACGACTACAATGTCTCCTCCAAGGTGATCAACGAACGCTTTCCCGGTTCCGAGGAGCTCTATATCGTGGCGAGGACGGATGAGAACGGAGGCATGAAGCGACCGGATGTGCTGCAGGCCATCGAGGCCTTTCAGAATCACATGTTGCTTGACCCGGAACTGGGCGGCACCAAGGCCGTCCCCGATCTGGTGAAGCAGGTGAACCGCATCTTCCACTCCGACGATCCGCGCTGGGCGATCATCCCCGATACCGAGGCCTACGTGGGCGGGCTGATGTTCGCCTATATGGCCTCCAGCCCGGTGCCGGGCGCGCTCAAGGAGTTCGTCGACACCGACGACCGGGTGGCCAATATCGTCTTTTTCTACAAGGACCATCAGGCAAAGACCATTCGCCGCGCGATCCACCGCGCCAAGCAGTGGATCAACGATCCCGCAAACCGGGTGGAGGGTCTGCACATTGAGCTCGCCGGCGGACTGGTGGGGGTCACCGCGGCCATGAACGAGTCGGCCTACGAGAGCAACATGCTGATCATTCCCCTGGTACTGGCCCTGATCTTCGTCTTTGTCACCTGGTTCTATATGAGCCTGCACGCGGGCTTTATCATGTTCCTGGCGATGATGTTCTGTACCGTCTCCACCTACGCCTACATGGGATTGGCGGCGATCGGCATCAATGTCAATACGGTCCCGATCATCGCGGTGGGGATAGGCGTCGGCATCGACTACTCCATCTACATCATGGACCGCATACGCGAAGAGACGGCGAAGGCCTCCGGCGATCTGCAGCATGCCGTGCTGCGCGCCATCGCCACCACCGGCAAGGCGATCGGCTTTACCGCCGCCTGCCTGATCGGCGGCGTCATCATGTGGGTCTTCCTCTCCGATCTCCGCTTCCAGGCGGATGCCGCCCTGCTGCTGGTGGTGATGTTGATCCTCAACGCCCTGGCGGCGATGTTCATCGTTCCGTCCTGGGTGATGATTTTCCGTCCCAACTTCATCGGCAGCGCCCACTACGACGAAGATGGCGTGCTCTACGCCGAGAAGGCCACGGCATGAACTGAACAGCTCCAACTCCATCGATCCCTCGTTAACGGCCGGCATTCAGTTCCGGCCTTTTTTTTGCCCGGTATAATTATCGATATAATCATTAATTACCATTTGATAAAGTAAATTATCGATATTTTTACTATATCGGTAACCCCGCCCCTGATCCCTTATAAAATTTCTTTTCTTTCAATATGTTAGAAGTTGGCATGCCAGCTGCATAGCGGCTTATGCACAGATGAAAATTTACCTTGTCGGAGGAGGCTGGGATGTTCCTAGAGAGTAACAAACAACAACCGGGGAGGACGCATCCGGTCAATCAGGCAGCCCTGCTGCCTGTCGTCATCGCTGCCTGTCTGGGCAGTGGCCAGGCAGCGGCCTACACCTCGGAGGACGGCTCGCTGCAGGTCAATGGATTTGTCGAAAACGCGACCTATGCGCGCCGCCACGTGGGTCTGAGCAAGATGCGCAATACGGTTCAGATCGAGGGTTCCAAAGACTACGGGGCCAAGGGATCGTTCTCCAGTGTCACTTTCGTCGGTACCTTTCGTGCGACCTACGATGCGGTCTACGACCTCAATGACGATCAGTTCGGCAGCGAGGCCGGGGGCGATATCGGCATGGAATCGGTCGGTGGCGCGGGAACGACCCCCTGGGGCGCCTCGGATGTCACCACAGGGACATTGGGCTTCGGTTTCGACACCGCTCAGAATCCGAACGAGGGTCTCGATAACCTGGGCAGCGCGCTGCACGACACCGAGGGCGGCGTCGGCATGGGCGTTCCGGTACGACCCTGCGACGTCGACTCCAGGGGCTGTATCGATGACTATCTCGATTTCGACGAGAGCGACCTGAAGTATCCCGAATTCAACGACCGTCTCGACTTTTTGCGCGAGGCCTATCTCGACGCCACCATGCCCACCGAGAGCGGCGCCACCTGGAACTTCCGTCTCGGTCGTCAGCAGGTGGTGTGGGGTCGCACCGATCTGTTCCGGGTACTCGATGTGATCAATCCCGTCGACTACTCCAGGCACAATATCTATGACGAACTCGAGGATATCCGCATCCCGATGTGGATGGCGACCGGTGAGTACCGCATGGGCGCCACCGAGACCTTCGACGACCTGAATATGCAGTTTGTCTGGAACTTCGACAAGTTCCGGCCGAGCAGTCTGGGGCAGGGGGGAACCCCCTATGCGATTCTCGATGCCGGCAGCTTCTTCCGCGCCATGAAGAACTGTTGGGACAACGGCTGTTCGGTGGCGAATTTTGCCGGCGGCGCCCTCTCCACCGATTTCCCGGCCCACGTTATCGGCATCCGGGATGTCCACCTGCCGGACTGGTCGCTCAGCAACTCCCAGTTCGGGATCAAGCTGGAGGGCGACTACCAGGGATTGGGCTTTTCCGTCAACGCCCTGACCTATCGTTCCCAGCTGCCCTCCCTGCGCGGCGTGGTGGATACCGCGGACAACCCCTTCACCACCGCGATCGAGTCCCAGAGCTACGACTACCTGATCGCCTTCGATATGCACTTCCCCCGGGTCAACCTGTTCGGCGGCTCCCTCGACTTCTACGTGGATGACATCAAGTCGGTGTTTCGCGTCGAGGCGGCCTATACCCAGGGTGAAGAGTTCGCCAATACCCTTGAGCCCGAGCTCTATTCCGAGTCCGATGTGTTTCGTTATGTCATCGGCTGGGACCGTCCCACCTTCATCCCCTTGCTCAACGAGCGTCGCGCCTTTCTGCTCTCGGCCCAGCTGTTCGGCGAATACCTGGTCGACCATGAGCGGGAGACGGTCAACGGCATCGAGGCGGGCATCCCCAACTGGGAGATCAACCATGTGGGCACCCTGCTGATCAAGGGCTGGTACAAGAACGACAGGGTAAGCCCGCAGGTGATCATGGCGCATGACTTCAAGGCCCATGCCAGTGTCATCGCGCCTTCAGTCGATTGGCTGATCAGCGACAATCTGCGCTTGACCGTCGGTGCCAATGTCAAGGTAGGCGATGGCGCCCAGGAGTTCGACGATTGTCGCGCCTGTAACCCCTTTCCCCCGTTTACCGGCGCCGGCGCACCGGGTGATCTCGCGCTGCGTAATCTGGCGGGATTCGAGCCCCTTGGCCGATTCCGTTCCGGACCCATCGGCATGGCCCAGGCCGAGGACGAGTTCCAGGTCACCCTGCGTTATCGCTTCTAAGTCATTCAATGGAGGTTTTTACAATGCGTTTGCTTAATCCAACGCTGGTGGCGGGACTTGTCATTGCCGCCTCGCTGCCTGTCCAGGCCGCAACCAATGAAGCTGTGGATAGCAGTTTCTATCCCTACAAAGACGGTGTGCCCAGCTACGAGGGCCTGCAGGTCGGCATGGTGATCGATCAATCCAACGTGGACCAATTCAAGGCTGTCATCGACCCCGCCATGACTGAGTTCATCAGCCAGGGATGGACCAAGATCACGGTGGGCGAGACCACCTCGTTCGATCTGCATCCCAACTATGTACAGGCGACCCGGGATGGCCTGGGCAAGGTAAAGCTCGGCGAGAAGTCGGGTGAGATAGAGGGCTTTATCGCCGGACGTCCCTTTCCCGAGGAGCCGTCAACGGACGATCCCCGTGCGGGAGAAAAACTCGCCTGGAACTATAAGTACGGCTACAACTGGGGCGACAATGCCGCCATCTATCCCTTCTACTGGAAGTACAAGGATATGAACTCCGGCAAGCTGGAGCGGACCATCAAGTTCAACTTCCACTTCCTCAACTACATGCATCGTGTCAATCAGGACCCCCTGCCCGAGATCACGCCGAACCCATCCAAGCTGTTCCGTGCGATCTACGTCCAGGCCTTGGAGCCCTTTGACGTCAAGGACACCCAGCTCCTGATCCACCGCTACGAGAATGATCTCAAGCGTGACAGCGCCTGGCTCTATCTCGGTTTCCAGCGCCGGGTGCGTCGCCTCGCCTCCGGTCAGGTGACCGATGCCTTTCTCGGTTCCGATGTCATGATCGAGGACTTCGAAGGCTACAACGGCCGCATCAACGATATGGAGTGGACCTTCAAAGGCAGCAGGAACATCCTCGTGCCGTTCTACAATCACAATGGGCTGAAACTCTCCGAAGAGCACAAGGAGTCGGACGGCTACCAGTTCGTTGAGATGGGCGACAAGGGTAACTGCTTCCCGCAGATCACATGGCAGTTGCGCAAGGTCTATGAGCTGGAGAACAAGCCGAAGGATCCGAACCACCCGATCAGCAAGCGCGTTCACTACATCGATGCGCAGACCTTCACCATCCCCCGTACCCTGACCTACGACCGCAAGGGGGATCTGTGGAAGAGTTGGCAGATCGGTCAGGCGCATCCCGACCACCACCTGCCGAACAACAAGGGCACCGGGGTGGCGATCGATGACTCCTTCACCATGATCGATGTGCAGGCGATGCACTGCACCACGGGCCAGTTCAAGGGGCAGGTCGATCCCAAGCTGAATCCGGCCAATAAGTTTACCGTGCAGAACCTCAGAGCATCCGGTCGTTGATACCCTGCCTTGCCTGGCGCCCCAGCGCCAGGCATTTTTATCCCTGACCGAGGGCGTGCAGCATGAACCCCGATTCAGCCGATCTCTTTCTCTATTTCAACTTCCGCAGTCCCTATTGCTATCTGGCAAGCAAAACCATGTGGCGGATCTTCGACGATTATCACGTGAATCTTGTATGGCGTCCGTTGGGCGGCTGGAACGGGCGCTCGCCGCCGGACCTGGCCGCGAAAAAACTCCCCATTGCCCGCCAGGATATGGCGCGCTTCGCCAGACGCCTGGGAATCCCCGTCAATCCACCGCCCAAATCCACCGATCCCACGCTGGCGGGTGCGGGTTCGCTGCTGGCGGAGGAGAAGGGCCTGCTGCGCCCCTACATTGTCGAGGTGATGCGCAAGGAGTGGGCCGAGGGTCGGGATATCGGCCTGCTCGACGTGCTGCTCGATGTCGGCAGCGCAATCGGCCTGGACAGGGATGAGCTGGCCGCTGCGGCCGAGGATCCGGCACGCCAGGCGGTATTGACGGATAACTGGAATGAGGCAGAGGCGAAGGGGGCCATCGGGGTGCCGACGTTCATTTGCGAAGATGAGATCTTCTGGGGCCAGGATCGCATCGATTTTGTCATGGAATACCTGCAGGAGAGGAGACTGTCACGTCTATGAGCGGGGAGGTAAGGCTCTATGACAAGGCAGAGTGCCCCTTCTGCTGGCGCGTACGCATGGCGCTGCACCGCTGCGGCGTGGCGTTTCGGCGTCTTCGTCATGACGACCCGGCACATCAGCAGAAGTGGCGGCAGTTGACGCCGGGTAACACGGTGCCGGTGCTGATGATCGACGGGATCGTCATCACCGAGTCCGCGGTCATGCTCGAATACCTGAATGATCGATATGGTAAGCTGCTGCCTGCCTCCGCGAGGGAGCGCGCCCTGGCCCGCGGGCTTGCCCACTATGCCGATGCACAGATCGGGAGTGCGGTCCGCAAGCTGGTATTCGAGCGCCGGCAGCGTGAACCGAAGGCCTGGGATCAGGGCGTCATCGCAAAGGCCATGGAGGAGTGGCATCAGGCCCTGCCGAGGATGGAGCGTGCGCTGACCGATTCGCGCTATTTCGTCGCGGACGCCGGGATGCCGGATTATGTACTGGCGAGTCGATTCGGTCTCGCCCTGGCTTACGGCATGCCGCCGCCGCAGACACCGCTGCTCATTGACTGGTTCGGCAGGATGGCCGGGCGCAGCGAGTTCCTGGAAACCTCACCCGGGGTGGTGAGGGCTGCGCTGGACAGGGGTTGGCAGGTTTTCACCTAGAGGATTAGAGTGATGGAAAAATCCACAGATCCACCCGTGACCGTGCTCGTCACCCGGCGCCCCAAGGCGGGCAAGGAAGAGGCATTCGAGGACTATCTTACGGGCATAACCCAGGCTGCGCTACAGCACCAGGGCCACCTGGGGACAAACATCTTCCGCCCGGCAAAACCGGGCGGTGATTACCGCATCATCTTCAAGTTCGATCGGCGCAGCAATCTTGAGCGCTGGGAGGGCTCGGCGGAACGGGAGGAGTGGCGCGCCATTGCCGAAGAGGTCAGCGAGCCGAGACGGGTCGAGACCATCTCCGGTCTCGAGGCCTGGTTTACCCTGCCGTCCTGTGCGCTGAACGTGCATCCGCCAAAATATAAAATGGCCCTGGTTGTCTGGATGGGGGTGTTCAGCCTGGTGACCCTGCTGAGCAGCCTGCTTGCCCCATTGATCTCCGGATGGCCCAGCCTGCTGCAGACGTTTCTCCTCACCGCACTGGTGGTTGTCTGCCTGACCTATGCGGTAATGCCGCTCTTGACCCGGCTCTTCTCGAGCTGGCTCTACGCAGACAGGGATCAGGGGTGAACCGGTCCCTGCGGCGGATCCAGCGGCGATACGACGCTATCGCTGTTGCTGGAAAGTAGGGCCTGTCGCTGCCGGGGATCGAGACCTGTTCGATCAGCTCACGGGCTGCAGCCCTGTTTCGGTCGCAGCCGGGTGACGGTGCGCGGCAAAGAGCCTCAGGGACAAGGGGGTCAAGACAAAAGTGCCAAGCAATGCCAACAGCATCACCAGGGCGCTCAAGATCCCAAATTGCGCAACCGGCGGAAACGAGGAGAGGGCCAGGGTGGCAAATCCCAGGGTGAGTGCGAGCGCTGTGATGATAATCGGATTTGACTCATCCCTGATGGTTCGCAGCAGGGCCTCCGACTGGGATGAACCCCTATCCATCAGGCGCTGGTAACGCACCATGAAATGCATGCTGTGGTCGACGCAGATGCCGAGCGCGATGGCGGCGACCATGACCGTGCCGGTATCGAGCGCGATATTGAAAAATCCCATGATTCCGAACAGGGCAAGGATGGGAAAGAGGTTGGAGAGTACGGCAACTAGGCCAATCCTCGCGTTGCCAAGCAGCAGGGTGATGAGAACGAAGATCACGCCCAGCATCATGACCAGGGAACGGCCTTGGCTGTCCGCCATGTAGTCGACGGCCTGGCTGTTGAGGTAGCTGCTGCCGGTTACCTTCATTCTCAGGGATGGATCGAGATTTTGTTCGGCAAACCCGATGATCTCCGCCACCGCCTGGTTGAGCTGCCTGGAGGAGTCAATGCCATGTCTGACGATGATCCGGGCTTGATTGAAGTCCGGGGAAACGAAGGCTTTGGCGCTTGCATGCCCGAGAAGTGACATGTAGCCCTCGATAAGTTCGTCGTTTGCGGGCAGAGAGGCCTTGTCGCCCCCCTCGCCATCGATGCCGCGGTGGACCACGCCGATGAAATCCGCGAAGGAGAAGCTCTTACCGAAAGCTGCGTGGGCCTCCAGCTGGTGCTGCAGCTTATGCAGCTGCTGAACGTTGGCGGATTTGAGAAACGCGCCATCCCTGCCGCTGAGCAGAACGGTGAGGGTCTGGATGCCTGCGAGTTTATTGCGTATCCGCGCCGCCTGTTCTGGCAGTGACGAGGAGGCTGGAAAATAGTCCATGACGCTGTTGTCGACCTCGATGCGGGCGGACCAGTAAGCGCTGACCAGCATCAGCAGGACCAGACCCGGAAGCAGTTGGCGTGAATGGCGGGTCTGCCAGTGAAAGAACTTCACCGCGGCTCTGCCATAGGCTGCGCCCGCGGCGGGATGTCCACCGCAGTCGTCGCGTGAGAGACCCTGCAGGCAGGCGGGTACCAGGGTCGAGGTGAGGAGAAAGTTGAAGGTCAAACCTACCGCGGTTACCAGGCCGAACTGCTGCAGCAGGTCAATCCTGTTGAGCGATAGGGTGAGAAATCCCAGGCTGGTGGTGAAAAATGTAAGGAGTATGGCGGTCCCCATATGTCTGCCCATGGAGCGAATGGCATCGAGCTTGGTAAGGCCCGCCTGGATCCCGGCGCGGTATTCGGCGATGAGGTGGATATCCTCCGTGGATCCGATGATGATCAGCAGCGCCGGAATGATCGATGTCATCACATTCACCGGAATCTCCAGCACAGCCATCAGGCCCAGGGTCCAGACGACGCTCACACCCGCCGTCAAAAGCGGGATCAGGGCGATGCAGGATCGTTTGAATATCAACCAGAGCGTCAGCACGAGCACGCTCAACCCAAGCGGCAGAATGATCCTTAAATCGCTGCGGATCTGTTCGCTGATGCCGGTTCTGATTGAGGGATCGCCGAGATGGAAGACCTGGCGGAGCCGGCCTTGCAGCGGTGCGATGGCCTCATCCAGGGCCCGGCTGACCGCTTCATCGAAGCCGCGGTGATACCCCTGCATGTCCAGATAGAGATTGATCGCCATTGCCGTTCCGTCCCGAGAGAGCAGATTGCGTTCGATCAGCGGATTCAATAACGCGGCATCGGCGATCTGCTCCACCTGGTGTTCCGATTGCGGTATCGATTCGAGGTAGGGGCTGGTGTAGACATAACCGTTTTCGGTGCGCAGATATCTCACCGAAAACAGGCTCGTCGTATGTGAAACCTGGGGGATGGCTTCGACCCTGCGCAGGGCCTGGCGTATCGCGGTGAGATTGGCGGGTCGCAGGAGATCCTCGTCCTCGAGGTAGATCACGGTGACGGCGTCGCTGCCGAACGTCTGCAGACTCTGTTCGTAGTCAGCCACTGCCTCGGGGTGGTTCACCATCATCCCTTCGGCACTGATTTCGAGCCGCAAGGCCTTCAGCTGGAGGGCGGCGGAAAGGGTGACGAAAAGAGTAACCGTGAACACCAGCCATGGTTTGTGTGCTGCGGCTGTGATGAGTCGCTTCATGGGAGAAATCCTGAATCCACCGGTCTCGCCGGATATCCTGGACTCAGTCTTTCACGGGCCGAATTTATTTCCTATGAGATGCTCAACACGAAATCTGTGACATATTCACACCCGGATGCATGGCGGTTGCACGCCAGGGAGAAGCAATCCGGGCGCCGCCCGGGCCGGTCGTGCCAGGCGCTGCCAGGGGGGGTGGCGCAGACGACCCTGCAAGGCACGGATCGTCTGTTGTAAGCGGTATTGTCCTGGCTGAGAGCCGGGCAGGGCAGGATCAGAAGTGATCCTCTGCCACGCCGAGTCCGCCGGGGGCCTCGACACCCTCGGTGTCGGAGAGACGAATCTTCAACGACAGGTTGTTGCGCGAATCCGCATGGGAGAGTGCCTCTTCCATGGAGATCTTGCCCTCTTTGTAGAGTTTGTAGAGGGACTGATCGAAGGTCTGCATACCGCGTTCGGTGCCCTGCTCCATCACCTCCTTGATGCCGTGGATGTCCCCCTTCTGGATCAGTTCGGAGATATAGGTCGTCAGCAGCATGATCTCCACCGCCGGCAGGCGCTGTCCGTTGATGCCCTTCACCAGGCGCTGGGATATGACCGCCCTGAGATTGAGGGAGAGGTCCATGAAGAGCTGATGATGGGCAGTGTCCGGGAAGAAGTTGATGATCCGGTCGAGGGCCTGGTTGGCGTTGTTGGCATGCAGGGTCGAGAGGGCGAGATGACCGGTCTCCGCGTAGGCGATGGCGTGCTGCATGGTGCGCATTTCGCGGATCTCGCCGATCTGGATCACATCCGGCGCTTCCCGCATCGCGTTCTTCAGGGCGTTTTCGTAGGAGAGGGTATCGAGCCCCACCTCGCGCTGATCGACCACTGATTTCTTATGGGTGTAGAGGTACTCGATCGGATCCTCGATGGTCAGGATGTGCCCGGTTTGGTTCTGGTTGCGGTGTTCGATCATCGCCGCCAGGGTGGTCGACTTACCCGAACCGGTTGCGCCGACCACCAGGACCAGGCCGCGGGGCTCCATGATCAGGTCCTTCAGAATGATCGGCAGGTTGAGTTTCTCGACGGGCGGAATCACCCCCTTGATGTAGCGAATGACCATCGCCGAATCCCCGCGCTGACGGTAGACATTGACGCGGAAACGGCCCAGCTGGTTGACCGATATCGCCAGGTTGCACTCATAGGTGGCCTCGTACTCCTTGATCTGGTCATCGTTCATGATGCCGTAGGCGAGCTTTCTGACCTGGTTGGGCTGCATCGGCGAGGTCCCGATCGGGCGTGTCTCACCTTCGGTCTTCAGATGGGGGGCGGCACCGGTGCTGAAAAAGAGATCTGAGCCGTTTTTTTGCACCATCAGCTTGAGATAGGGGACGATGTCCATAAATACTTTCCTCGAAAATAGCTTGGATCCCACTCTTCCGGCGGGCGATTGTTATCTGGTTCAGCCTTCTCTATCGGCAGACTGACGGAAGAATGTAGGTTTGGAACTGAAATATTTAACAAATTGACCGGCGGTATGCCTGGGGACGGTTGGGATTCAGTTGTCTGGGACCATGTTAAGCATTGAGTCCCGATCTCCGCCGGGTTGAGTCTATCGGCTGTCGTTTAGACAGGTGTAGATGTTATCTGATCAGCAGGGCGGGAGTCGGGCATGGCGGGATGCCCCCCTTGAGGCGGCGTTCCCGGGTGGCGGAGTCAGGCAGTCAGCGG
This sequence comes from gamma proteobacterium symbiont of Ctena orbiculata, assembly GCA_003058495.1. Classification (GTDB taxonomy): domain Bacteria; phylum Pseudomonadota; class Gammaproteobacteria; order Chromatiales; family Chromatiaceae; genus Thiodiazotropha. The sequence continues at coordinate 35,954 of QBVC01000026.1, forward strand.
CAGTTAGGCGACGAGCTCGACCATTTCGAAATCAGACTTGCTGACGCCGCATTCAGGGCACTCCCAATCTTCCGGAATATCCACCCAGCGAGTGCCGGCGGCTATGCCCTCTTCAGGTAGGCCCTTGGTCTCATCATAGACAAATCCACAGACGATACATTGATACTTCTTCATCACATCTCCTGAGCCGCAACTGAGTTGACTGAGTGGTTTTTCATTAAGATAGCGTTTGAGACCGGGAGACTCCACCCTTCAAAGTTTGGGGTAAGGACGGGGGCGCGGGTGGCGCAAAGTGAACGTTCGCCTGCACCCTGCCACCGGTCACCCGCTCGACCCTGCCGGGTGATGGAGGGGTCGGTCGTGGCGGAATTGCGGCTAATCGTCATACTCCGATGCGCGTCTGGCGTCGCCAAAGACCTTTTCTGCAGGGTAGCGCGCCTCGTTGATGGCGATTTTGCGTTCCACCGCATCGATCAGGTCGATCTCCAGACGCTCCGCGCACCGGATCAGGTAGATGAGGATGTCCGCCATCTCCAGGGCGACCGCCTCATGCTTTTCCGCGGGAAGATTCATGCTCTCCTCGGGGGTCAGCCATTGGAAATGCTCCACCAGCTCCGCGCACTCGGCGATCATCGCCATGGTGAGATTTTTCGGATTGTGGAACTGTTCCCAGTTTCGTGTTTGCGCGAAGGCCTTCAAGCGGCGGTTGAGGTCGTTCAGGCTGTCTTTAGGCATCTTGTTCAAGTGATCTCTTTCAGGGTTGTAGTTCATGGCCGCACCGGCCCATCAATACCACATGCCGTTACGGTGCCAACGGGGCCGATAGGGGTTGTGTGCTAGCAGATTACTCATATTCAGGGGTGAGACAACCACACCCAGTGTGGAGCTGTCGAGGGGGGTGAGTGCCATCAGCCGTTCCACCCGCTCTTCCGTGGGCGGGTGGGTGCGCAACAGGGAGGGATCGGGTATCCGTGGACCGGGATGGAGCAGCCGCTCCAGCAGGCGGTGTCTCGGGGGTTCGAGTCGATTCAGGGCGGAGGCCAACCCGACCGGATCCCCGGTCAGCCTGGCCGCACCCAGATCCGCCTCGTATTCCCGGCTTCTCGACAGCGCGAGCTGTGCCAGGGCGCTCAGGCTCGGTGCGATCAGCATCAGCAGGATCGGGAACCAGGGCAGGGCTGTCTCGCCGAACAGCATCAACGGCAGATTGATCAGCAGCAGCAGTTGTCCGATGACGGAGAGAAATCCGGTGATTCGACTGGTGAGATCGGCGAAGGCCATCAGCCGTGTATCCTGGTTGACCACGTGCATCAGCTCATGCGCCAGGACACCCGCCAGTTCCCGCCACTCCATGCGGCGCAGCAGGCCATCCGAAATGGCTATCGCCGCCCGCTCTCTGGTCCCGGTGGTGAATGCGTTCATGACGTCGGAGGGCAAATAGTAGAGCGATGGGACGGTTTCCAGGCCGGCGCGTGCGCCGAGCTGGGACATCAACTGATAGAGGGCCGGCGCCTCTTCGGGTAACAGGCGCCGGGCGCGAAACAGACGCATGGCCCATTCCGGGGAGGCAACCGGATTTAGCTGGTAGGCGATCAGGATCACGATCGCCGTCGCCAGGGCCAGCGGCAGCCCGCCGAGAAACCATGCCAGCCAGGCGCAGAGACCGCCGAGGCTGATAATCAGTATCAGCGACTGCAGCAGGTTCTTGGCTTTATGCTGAATATAGGTGGCCTGTTTCATGGTGGCGCTTGTCGATCAAGACCCGTAAACAGTCAAAATCCGTAAATCTCCGCGTGCTATGAGGTTGCTCATCCAGGTTGTCGCGGCGCTGTTGATTATCTCAGTATCGGCGTCAACATTGACACCCCGGTCTGGCGATTGTTCACCCGCCGACAATCCATCTTCCCGCAAACTGTGCGACAATGGACCGATCACCGGTTCTTCAACCATTCACGGTGCCGCGGGGATCGGTTTGCCGGTTTACGATCGCTATCGCTCGTTGGGAAGATGTGATGCTGGGAATTCATGGGCTGCTCACTTGGTTAAGTCATCATGAATACATGATGATGCTGGTTATATTGGTCGTCAGCCTGGCGGCGACGCTGATATTCGTCGGCAATCTGTTCGCCATCGCCTATGCCTTCGGGCAGAGTACCTGGTGGGGCATCGGCGTGTTGCTTATTCCGCTGTTCAGTATTGTCTACTGTGCACGCAACTGGGAGAGGGCGGCCTATCCCGGGAAGATGATCTATGCCGGGCTTGCTGCATTGGGGCTGACCTACATCGCGCTTCTTGTCATGATGGCCGTCGATCCGGTCTGAACCTGCCCGGCGCAGAGGTTCAGCCGGCTGGCATCCCCGCAGGGTCGTTCGCCTATCGGGCAATCAACTCAATCGTGTTCCGATCCGGGTCTCGGCAAAACAGCGCCCGCCTTCCGGATCGGCTGAGGGTGTAGTCGATCCCCGCCTGGTCGAGCCTGGCGCGTAGGGTATCCAGGTTATCCACGATAAAGGCGGTATGGCGGTCGCGCCCGCCATGCTCGGGACGATCGGCCTGGGCGTCGGGATTGTCGAGTTCCAATAGATGTATCTGTTGGCCGCCCACCTTCAGCCAGGCCCCGGGAAAGCCAAGATCGGGGCGCGAAGGATCGATCTCCAAGCCCAGCAGGTCCTGATAGAAGGAGAGGGAGCGCCCGGTGTCGGCGACGAGCAGGCTGACATGGTGGAGCTCGATCATCGCGGCGCTACAGACCGAGACGCTCCCGGGCCCGCGCGATGGCGCTTCTTACCTGGGCGGGAGCGGTGGCGCCGATATGGTCCCGGGCGGCGAGGGAACCCTCGAGGGTGAGCACGTCGAAGACATCCTCGCCGATCTCAGCGCTGAATTGCCGCAGCTCCTCGAGGCTCATCTGCGAGAGATCCCGTCCCTCGGCCACGCCGAAGGCGACCGCCCTGCCCACCACTTCATGGGCGTCGCGGAACGCCATCCCCTTGCGCACCAGGTAGTCGGCGAGATCGGTGGCGGTGGCAAAGCCCTGCATCACCGCCTGGCGCATCGCCTCCTTGCGACAACTGATGGCGGGGATCATATCGGCGAACACCTTGAGCGATCCCTTTAGGTTGTCCACGGTATCGAACAGCGGCTCCTTATCCTCCTGGTTGTCCTTGTTGTAGGCCAGGGGCTGGCTCTTCATCAGGGTCAGCAGGCCGATCAGATGGCCGAAGATGCGGCCGCTCTTGCCGCGCACCAGCTCGGGCACGTCCGGGTTCTTCTTCTGCGGCATGATCGAGGAGCCGGTGCAGAAGCCGTCGGCGAGCTCGATAAAGCCGAACTGGGCGGAGGACCAGACGATCAGCTCCTCCGAGAAGCGGGAGAGGTGCATCATCAGAATGCTGGCGGCGGCACAGAATTCGATGGCGAAATCCCGATCGGACACGGCGTCCAGGGAGTTTTCCGCGGGCTTTGAGAAGCCCAGCAGCTCAGCGGTGAGGTGGCGATCGATGGGATAGCTGGTGCCTGCCAGGGCGGCGGCGCCCAGGGGCATCACGTTGACCCGCCTGTTGCAGTCGGCGAGGCGCTCCCGGTCACGCTCCAGCATCTCGAACCAGGCCATCATGTGGTGGCCGAAAGAGACCGGTTGCGCCGTCTGCAGATGGGTGAAGCCTGGTAAGATGGTCTCCACCTCCAGCGCCGCCTTGTCGAGCAGGGCGGTCTGCAGGCGCAGGATGGCGCTGCGGATCTGTTCGATCTCGTCGCGTAGCCAGAGGCGGATGTCGGTGGCGACCTGATCGTTGCGGGAGCGGCCGGTGTGAAGTTTTTTGCCCGCATCGCCGATAGCCTCGGTGAGGGCGGATTCGACGTTCATGTGCACATCCTCGAGGGCGACCGACCAGGAGAAATCCCCCGCCTCGATGCGCTTGCGGATCAGCTCCAGCCCCTGCAGGATGGCGTCACGCTCGGTTTCGCTGAGAATGCCCTGGCGGGCCAGCATGGTGGCATGGGCGATGGAGCCTTGGATGTCATATTGGTAAAGTCGCTGGTCAAAGCCGACGGATGCGGTGAATGCCTCGACAAAGGCGTCGGTCGGTTCATTGAAGCGGCCTGACCAGGGTTTTGCGGGCGCGTGACTGTCGCTCATCTAGGGTTGTCCTGAATTTGTAAGCAGGCCGGATTATAGCAGGCGAGGAATGAATGCAGCAGAGTGAGAGACAAGCTGCGCGGAAAGGCGCATCGGATCCAGACGGAAAGCCGATCTTCATACCCAATTTCTGCGCCATTCGGGCGGTGTTCGCGGTGGTCGTCATCGGCGAGCTGCTCGCCATTCTGATGACCCTGGTTGCGATTGATCACCTGGGCAACTTTTTTTCGGCGTTGAGTCTGATCTCCCTGCTGGTGCAATGGATCGGGCTGAGTACCGCGGCCCTGATCTGCCTGCTGCGCCCCCGACTCAACCGCCTGGGTAACTGGTGGGCGGGATTCAGCGTGTTTTTCATCCTCATCGGGGTGGCCTGGGTGCTCTCCCGGCTGGTTGTCTGGCTGGACAGCGGTTTCGGACTCTCCTTTCTGCCCGGGCACCATTTCGACCTGATGTGGCGGATCGTGGGAATCAGCGCCATCGTCGGTGTCCTGGCGCTTCACTACCTCTATCTGCAGTATCTCTGGCGGCGCCAGGAGGAGGCGGAGAACAGCGCCCGGCTGCAGGCCCTCTACTCGCGCATTCGCCCCCATTTTCTCTTCAACAGCATGAACACCATCGCCAGTCTCACCCGGAGCGATCCCGCCATGGCCGAGGAGGTGGTGGAGGATCTCGCCGACCTGTTCAGGGTCTCGCTCGGGGATGCGGGCCAGCTCTCGACCCTGGGCCGGGAGCTTGAGCTTGCGCGCCAATATCTCAGTATCGAACACTACCGCCTGGGGGAGCGGCTGAAGCTGGTGTGGGAGCTGAAGGATCTGCCCGAGCAGGCTAAAATCCCGCCGATGATCATCCAGCCGTTACTGGAGAATGCGGTCTATCACGGGGTCGAGCCCGCGGCGAAAGGGGGAACCATCACCATCAGCGGCCACTATCGACGCAATCGGATCAATTTGAGCATCCGTAACACCCTGCCGGAGAGGGGCGAACGCAGCCAGCGTGAGGGCAATCAATTGGCGGTGGAGAATATTCGCGCCCGCCTTGCCGGGGTCTACGACCTCGAGGCGAGCCTCACCGAATCGAACATCGATGGCGAACATCAGGTGAGGCTGGTGATTCCCCATCCATGGTGGGAGTAGGGGCGCCCAGGGAGAATGCGAGTGTGAGAATCTTGGTGGTGGATGACGAAGTCCTTGCCCGGCAGCGCCTGGCGGCGCTGATCGAGGAGCTTGGCGGCCCCTATCGGCTGGTCGGCGAGGCGGCCAACGGGGAAGAGGCGCTGGAGCAGTTCAACAGGCTGGGGGCTGATCTGGTTTTGATGGATATACGCATGCCCGGAATGGACGGTCTGGAGGCCGCCCGGCGCCTGGCCGAGGGCGACCAGCCACCGGCGGTGATCTTCACCACCGCCTACGAAGAGCATGCGCTGCAGGCCTTTGAATCCTCCGCGCAGGACTATCTGTTGAAACCGGTGCGCAGGGAGCGGCTGCTGCTTGCGCTGCAGCGCTGCCAGCGCCTCACCCGAAGCCAGCTGGCCGCCTCGCCCCACCGGGAACAGGAGGTACCCCAGCTGCATGCCAGTTATCGGGGCGGGGTGAGAACCATACCCCTGGACCGGGTGATCTATCTGCGCGCCGATTCAAAATATGTCATGGCCCGGCATGCGGATGGGGAGCTGCTGCTGGAGGAGAGCCTGAAAGGACTGCAGGAGCGCTACGGCGACTGGCTGTTGCGCATTCACCGCAACGCCCTGGTGGCGCGCCGCTGTCTGGCGGGCCTGGAGAAGGGGAGCGACGGTGTTCCCAGGGTTGTTCTGCGCGGTTGCGATGAGACGCTGGAGGTGAGCCGGCGCCACCTGCCGGAGGTGAGGCGGGTATTGCGGGGGGAGGAGTGAGCGGTCGCTTGGCCCGGAGGCGGCTGCTGTTGCTTTTAGGCTGGCTGGTTCTGCACCACTACCCCCTCGGCTGCAGGGCCGGCGAGGATGCCGAGGCAGAGACCCGGCGGCCCTATCTCGTTCCGCTGCAGGTGCAGTCCTGCTTTCCCTGTCACGGTCCCCGGGGTCAGAGTGGGTCATCGGCGATACCCTCCCTGGCGGGACTGCCGCGGGACTATCTGCTGCAGGTCATGCGCGCCTACCGCCACGGCGGCCGTTTCGGCACTGTCATGGGACGCCTGGCGGCCGCCTACGAAGAGGTTGATCTCATCGCCATGGCGGACTACTTCAGCGGTCAGCCCATCAAGCCGCAGAAGCAGTCCACGGAGTGGCGCCTGGCGGATCTGGGGCGACGCCTGCATCGCTACTATTGCCGGGATTGTCACGGCGGCCCTGAAGAGTCGGCAAAGCCGGGTGTGCCCCACCTGCACGGCCGCTGGATGGACTATCTGCGTTGGACCCTGTGGGACTATCTGGTGGGGATCAATCAAGGCGACGAGGAGATGGCGACACAGTTGACCGCACTCATGCGCCGGCATGGCGCCAAGGGTGTGGAGGCGTTGCTGCACTACTATGGAAAGGGAGAGCCTTGAGCCGCGGCCGGCAGCGGTCACACCCTTGTATCCGGCTTCCGACCATCAGTGGACGATCGATTGCGTGGATGCCGCGCAGGCTTTAGCATAGGCCGACTCGGGTCTGGCAACAGCCCCTAAAGAAAAAACCCAGATCAGCCAGTAAGCGCTGCGTAGTGCCCGCTGTGAATTGTTGAGGCCCCCCATCCATGTCCCAGACGTTGACCATCGCCACCCGTAAATCACCCCTGGCCATGTGGCAGGCCGAACATGTCGCCGCAGCCCTGAAGAAGGCCCATCCCGATCTTCGGGTGGAGCTGCTGGGGATGACCACCCAGGGCGACAAAATCCTTGATACCCCGCTCGCGAAAATTGGGGGAAAGGGGTTGTTCATCAAGGAGTTGGAGCAGGGCTTGATGAGCAAAGAGGCGGATATCGCAGTCCACTCCATGAAGGATGTGCCGGTTGAGCTGCCCCGGGGATTGCATCTGCCGGTGATCATGCGGCGCGAGGACCCGCGGGACGCCTTCGTCTCCAACCGCTACCGCCACATCGACGAACTGCCCCAGGGGGGCTGTGTCGGGACCTCGAGCCTGCGGCGGCAATGCCAGTTGGCTGAAATGCGGCCCGATCTGGTGATCAAGTCCCTGCGCGGGAATGTGAATACGCGCCTGCGCAAACTCGATGAGGGTGAGTATGACGCCATCATCCTCGCCGCCGCCGGTTTGAAGCGCCTGGGATTCGAAGCGCGCATCACCGCCCTCATCGGTCCGGAGCAGAGCCTGCCGGCCATCGGGCAGGGGGCGGTGGGCATCGAATGCCGGGTGGACGATCAGCGGGTCAATGCGCTGATCGCGCCTCTGCATCATGCGGATACCGCCCACTGCGTACACGCCGAACGCGCCATGAACCAGCGTCTGAATGGCGGCTGCCAGGTGCCTATCGCCGGTTATGCCATGCTGGAATCGGGCAATCTCTGGCTGCGGGGCCTGGTGGGTGAGCCCGATGGCAGCCGTATCATCCGCGGCGAGGTCGAGGGTACGACCCAGGAGGCGGATGCCATGGGCCGGGGTTTGGCCGAGCGGCTGCTGGAGTGGGGGGCTGACGATATTCTGAAGGCGCTCTACGACACCCATTGAGGCATGGCGACCATGCCGGGCTTCCGATTGGAGAACCATGTCGGATTATGACTTCAAGGGCAGGGGTATCCTGGTCACCCGGGCCGCCCATCAGGCGGAGGGACTGTCGCGCCGGATCCGGGACGCCCGGGGCAGGGCGATCCCTTTTCCGGCACTGGAGATCGCCGCCAGCGATGCGCCCCAGGGACCGCGGGGACTTCTGCGCCAGCGCTGGGATCTGATCATCTTTGTCAGCCCCAATGCGGTCCATCATGCGCAGAAACTGTTATCGGGCAGCCCCCTTCGCGGCACCCTGGGGGCGGTCGGAGAGGCGACGGCGGCAGCGCTTCGCCACCAGGGATATAGTATCGACCTGATACCGCAGGATCGTTACGACAGCGAGGGCCTGTTGATGCTGCCCCAGCTGCAGCGGATGCGGGGAAAAAGGGTGCTGATCGTACGCGGCGAGGGTGGCAGGAGGCTGTTGGGCGATAGCCTGCGGGCGAGAGGCGCGGAAGTAGGTTATGCTGAGGTCTATCGGCGGCTCGCCCCGGAGGTCGATCCCGCTCCCCTGCTGGCACGGTGGGGGGAAGAGGTCGATCTGGTGAGCGTAACCAGTGTCGAAGTCATGCAGAATCTGATCACCCTGCTGGGAGAGCGAGGCTGGCCGCTGTTGTGCCGTACCCCGCTCCTGGTGATCAGTGAAAGGATGGCAGAGGAGGCGGAGAAGCGGGGATTCGAGACCGTCTTGATCTCCACAGGGGCCGATGACGAGTCGATCATGTCAGCGATACAGGCGTGGATCGGAGATGGCGCCTGAAAAGATTCAGTCGAGGGGCGTGGTTCTCTTATCCCGAGGATTGCCTCAGGCGCACAGAGCGAGCAGGAAATGAGTGAAACAGACAGCGAATCTGGCTACCGCCAGAGAGAGAGTGAAGCGGAATTCACCGATGCCATCGAAGGCGAGGTGGAGCGAATCGATGAGACCGCGGCCAAGTCGGGTCTCTCCCGTCTGCCGCTGATCATCGCCCTGGTGGCGTTGTTGGCGGTGGTGCTGGGCCTGGTGTTGGGATATCGCTACTGGCTCGATATGAAACAGAGCCTGGTCTCTCTCAACGATGCCCTGCTCAAGGCCAACCAGGAACAGTCTCGGTTCGAGCAGCAGCTGCAGCAGACCCGGCAGGATTTCGCACAACAGCAGCAGGCGATTGCGGCGCAGCGGGACGCCTTGACCCAACAGGCGGAGAAGATCCGCCAGGAGCGCGAGTCCTCGCGCAAGCAGGGCGACCAGCTCTATCGTTCACTGGCCGAGATTCAGACCCGGATGGGCGGCAAAGAGGGGCAGTGGCGGGTGGCCGAGGCGGAATACCTGATGCGTGTCGCCAACCATCGATTGAATCTCATGGGCGATCCGGACACCGCCCTGGAAGCGTTGAAATCCGCGGATGAGCGAATTGCCGCAAGCGGGGATCCCGGCTGGTCCGAGGTCCGCGAGATCATCGCCAAGGAGGTCGCCCGACTGATCGCCACGCCGAAAGTGGACCGTGGGGGAATCAGCGCGGAGTTGACTGCGCTGACGGAGCGTGTGGATGGACTCGCCCTCGAGGATGCCGGCGTGATGCTGGCAGATGAGGCCACACTGAGCGACCCGCCCGAAGATGTCGCCGGGAACGAAGGCTTCCAGCTCGACCGGCTGCTCGACGACTTTTGGCGGGGATTCAAGTCGATGATGGTGATCCGCCACCACGACCGTCCGGTAGGTGCCATGCTGCCCCCGGAACATCGCTACTTTCTGCTGCAGAACCTGCGCCTCAAACTGGAGAACGCCAAGTCGGCGATGATGGGGAGAAACCAGCCCCTCTACAGTGATAACCTGACCAGCGCGATCGGTTGGATCGATCACTACTTCCAGCTATCGGACGCGGATGTGGCCGGTTTCAGGTCCCAGCTGGAAGGGCTGGCGGCGAAGGAGATAGCGCCGCGGATGCCCGACATCTCCGGGTCGCTGCGTGCGCTGCAGGAACGACGAAAACGGGTCAGCCGGGAGGCGGTCCGGTGAGAACCCTGATCGCGGCCTTTCTAGCGCTGTTCGCCGCGGTAGCCGTTACGCTGCTGGTAAAGCAGGATAACGGCTATCTCCTCCTGGGCTATGGCAATTGGACGGTGGAGACCAGCCTGGCCCTCTTTTGCCTGGCCCTTTTGCTGCTGTTTTTACTTGCCTATCTTGCGATCAGGACCGTTTCCCGGCTCTGGCAGATGCCGGAGCGTGTTGCCGAGTGGCGGCGCAAGCGCCGTTCCCTCAAGGCCAGGCAGGCCCTGACCCGTGGCCTGGTGGAGCTTGCGGAGGGGCGCTGGAAGGTGGCGGAGCGGCACCTGACGCGAAATGTCGCACAATCGGAAACCCCGCTGCTCAACTACCTGGCGGCGGCGCGCGCCGCTCAGCTCCAGGGCGAACACACCCGGCGTGATGACTATCTCCACCTGGCCCATGAGAGCATGCCTTCCGCCGATGTGGCGGTGGGTCTGACCCAGGCTGAACTGCAGCTGGCCCATCAGCAGTACGAGCAGGCGCTGGCGACCCTGATGCATGTGCGTTCACTGTCGCCGAAACACAACTACGTGCTGACCCTGCTGAAGAAACTCTACGAGAATCTCGGTGAGTGGAAAAAACTCGAGGAGATGTTGCCGGAGCTGAAGCGCCGCAAGGTGATCGGTGAAGGGGAGTTTCAGGCACTGGAGATGCGCGTCTATCACGAGCGTCTGAAACAGGAGTCCGCGACCGTCGATGATAGCGTGCGCTACTGGCAGACCATTCCCAAGGGGATCAGGCAGCAGCAGGGTATGTTGCTCGAGTACTGTGAACGCATGCTGGCCCTGGATGCGGGTTCCCGGGTTGAACCGTTGATTGCGGCTTCCCTGCAGCGGGAGTGGAACAGCGAGCTGGTCACCCGCTATGGCCAGATCGAACTCGCCAATCCGTCCCATCAGTTGGCGGTGGCGGAAGGCTGGCTGAAGGAACATCAAGAGGACCCGGTACTGCTGTTGACGCTCGCCAGGCTCTCCCTGCAGAACAAATTGTGGGGTAAGGCGCGCAGCTATCTGGAGGCCAGTATCGGCATCACTCCGACCCCCGAGTCCTACCAGCAGCTCGGTCTGTTGCTGGAGCGCCTGGGCGAGGAGAGAGAGGCATTGAACTGTTTTCGTGCCGGTCTGGCCTTGCTGCATGCAGAGCCTCAGCGTGAACTGCCGGCCATCGGCAGCCGGCCGGCATTGACCAACAATTCCATCGTCGATGAAGCCGTCAGCAATGAGATTTTGAACACGCCTGTACGATCCTGAAACTCACTTCGCCGGCGAAACTCATTCCAAATCCGGGGTTTCGGCGTTGTAATTGACCAAAATGGTTGGTTGAAGGCAGGAGACTTTTCCTATATATCGCATACTCAAATCCGGGTAATTCACTCGTTCAATCTGTGATCTGCACAAAAGGAGTTGTCAATCAGTGATGCCTAACTGACCTGTTTGGGGGCTCGTTAAGCCGTGAACACCACTTGGGTAAAGCTCGTCAATCTTCTCCTGTTGATAGTTGTACCTACTGTCCATGCCGGCTGGGACAGCGCTGACCTGGAGCGCTTGGAGGCGATGAACCTGGCGCCGGACCATGCCCGAGGCAAGGCCGTCTATGAGACCTGTGCGGTTTGCCATATGCCGGAAGGTTGGGGAACGCCAAACGGCGCCTATCCGCAAATTGCCGGTCAACACCGCTCGGTCGTGATCAAGCAGCTGGCCGATATTCGCGCCAAGAATCGCGATAATCCTTCCATGTATCCTTTTGCCATCCCCGAAGAGATAGGGGGCGCGCAGGCCATTGCCGATGTGGCCCTCTATATCGAATCGTTGAAGATGACTATCGCCACGGGCAAGGGTGACGGCAGCGATCTCGCGCATGGTGAAAAACTCTATAAACAGTACTGCACCGAGTGCCACGGGGAGCAGGGGGAAGGGCAATTCGAAAAGGCCTATCCTGCCATCCACGGCCAGCACTACAACTATCTTCTGCGCCAGCTTGTCTGGATCCAAAACGGCAAGCGGCGCAACGGCAATAAAGAGATGGTTAAAGTGATCGAAATCTTGGGCAAGAATGATTTCAAAGCGATATCCGACTACGTATCCAGGATGTCGCCTGTTCCTGAGCGGCGTTCTGAACATACTTGGAAGGATCGCGAATTGCAGCAGAGGTGAGTAGTTCGATGGAACCTGTCGAGCACGATGCTGGGGTCAGATTCAACGGTTTCTCCGAAAACAAGGAGTTGATCCTCAGTTTTCTGACCCTATTCATACCCGCATCCCTGCTGTTGGCATCGATTTTCTATGCCTTCTCCACACAGACGGAAAAATATGAGCTGCAGACAACGCTGATACGCGAAGAGTCGGCGTTGGACAGCATTGGTGAATTGACCTCCCTGCTGTTCGAACAGAAACTCTCGGATCTCCTGGTGCTGGCGGAGGGGGAGGTGCTCAGAAACTATCTCCATCAACCGGAGCTGAAGAACTGGGTGAGCGCCGCGCGCGAGTTTTCCCTCTTCGCAAGGCGCAAACCGAAATTTTTCCAGATAAGATACCTCGACAACACAGGCATGGAGGTCATTCGCATCAACAGCGATGGCGGGACCCAGGAGATTATTCCCCAGAGCGAGATGCAGGACAAAAGCGAACGCTACTACTACAAGGAGGCGATAAAGCTGGAGGTGGGTGAGATCTATATGTCACCCATGGATCTGAACGTGGAACATGGCCGGATCGAACAGCCGATCAAACCCACGATACGCTTTGCCACACCGGTGGCCGATGGCTATGGGGAGAAACGGGGCCTGTTGATCATCAACTATACCTCGCAGGAATTGCTGCAACGGATTGCTGATATCTTCACAAGCCTGCGTGGCAATGCGGTGATGCTCAACAGCCGGGGCTATTGGCTGCAGGGTGTGGCGGATGATCGGCTTTGGGGCTTCATGTACGGCAGCGGCGAGACCTTCGCGACCCAGAAGCCCGATGTCTGGTCCGCCATCGAGAACAGTGATAAAGGCTCGTTTTTTACCGACGAGGGTGTCTATATCTTCAAGAAGGCCTATCCGCTGGTTAGCCACAGGCTGGGAACACTGGAAAACGTCGACGAAACCGTCGTCCCCTCATCGAACAGAATCCAGGAGAGATACTGGATCTATCTCTCCCATATCTCCAATAACCTGATAGCGGACCTCACGGCGAAACGCATGATCGTGGCGACGGTAACCTACCTGCTGCTGTTCCTGGTGACCGGGGTGATCAGTGTCTTGTTTGCCAAGAACAGCGTGCAGAAAAAAGTAGCCTTTCGCAAGCTGCAGCAATATGCCACCACCGATGACCTCACGGGACTCGCCAATCGACGCGAGCTGGATAAAGTCGCGCTGCGCGAATTCAAGCGTGCAACCCGTTTCTCGAGACATCTATCGGTATTGATGATGGATCTGGACCATTTCAAAACGGTCAACGATAGCTATGGCCACAACGTCGGTGACAGGGTGTTGAAGCACGTTGCCGGTATCTGTCTAACTGCAATCCGCGGCCAGGACTTTCTCGCCCGCTACGGCGGCGAGGAGTTCACCATCCTGCTGCCGGAAACGGACATCGAGAATGCGGCGCTGCTGGCGCAGCGGATCTGCGACGAGATCGCCGCCAAGGCCTACCAGGATGGCGCCCAGCCGATCTTCATCACCATCAGCATCGGCGTCAGCGAGGTCGAGGACAGCGATGATGATGTCGGCGAACTGATCTACCGGGCGGACAAGGCGCTCTACGAGGCGAAGAAAAGAGGGCGCAATCGGGTGGTGATCTTGACCAAGGGCAGCTTCATCTCTCATCTCGCCATGGTCAAGGACTGAGCTGCTCCTTGCCCGCGGCGCCAATCTTCCGCAGTGCCGAAGTGCCTGCATGGATCCCGGCCCCGGCTGCCTCATCAAGCAGCTGCTTCGCCTTGCGGGTCAGCTCAGGGTCGGCTTCGCCGCGCATCTGTTGAGCCAGCAGGCGACCGCGTCCGATATAGAAATCACTCCATGACAGGGGCTCTTCGCGGGTATATTCCGCCAGGGCATCCGCATAGAAGAGGGCCTTTTCCGCATCCTCCGTCTGCAGATAGAGCTCTATCATGTTCTGGTAGAAGTGAAGATAGTTGTGGCTGAGGCTGCCCTGGTCGAGATAACGCTGGCCCTCGCGAATCGCATCCCGGCGCTGCTTCTCGTCATCGGTCACCCGCGCCAGCGCGCCAAGAACGTAGGGCGCGATATGGGTGGGTACCGAGTCGAGGGCGGCCCGGTAGGCGCGTTGCAGATAGCTGACGGCCGCTTCCACGTCACCCTTCAACGCCAGGGCTTCGCCGATCTGGGCAAGGTTGTCGCCATAAAACCGGCTGGCGCGCAGCTGCCGCGCCAACGCCAGCCCCTTTTGCCCGTAGCGCTCCGCGGCATCGATATCATCGGTGTAAAGATAGACCAGGCTCAGGTTCATGTAGGCCGTCATCTCGGCGCGCATGTTGCTGTACTCCGCGGCGAGTCCTGCCGCTTCGTGAAGGGTCTCCAGCGCTTGCGGGATGCTGCCGGTGTAGAGAAGGGTCACGCCATACATGGAGAGGTTGCCGATCTCCTGGGGCAGGCGATGGACCTGCTTCGCAAGCGCCAGGCATCGTTCGAAGTGGTCTTGCGCCGTCACTATCCGCCCCTTGGCATAATAGGCATCCGCCATCCCCGCCAGCGCCCGGATCTCGAGCAGCGGGTTGTCGGACTGCCTGGCCAGGGTTTCGGCTTCGCGGTGGGCCTGCAGGCAATCATCGGTGCGCGCCAGGGCGAACAGAATGTCCCCGCGTCGATAGTGCAGCTCGGTGAGGAGGGCGCCATCCTGGATCTGCTCCGCCATGGGGGCGGCCTTTTCAAGGACCGACAGTGCCTGGTCCAGGTCGTCCTGGACCGTCAGTCCGGTGGCCTCACCGATCATGGCGCGACAGCGGGTCCTGTCGTCGCTCGTCTGGTCAGCGGCGGCTGCGAAGGCCTGGATGGCGGATGGGATTGCACCCCCCTGGATCAACAGCTCCCCCTGCAGGCAGTTGAGCTGGGCGCCCAGCTCTCCGCGCGGCGCGATCTCGGCGCCGCGGGCGGCCATCGACAGGGCCTGCTCGAAGTCAGCCATGGCCACCGCCTGCTGGGCAGCCCTCAGGTAGGCTTCCGCCGCATCCGCATTGCCGCCGAGGTCGAGGTGCCGGGCATGCAGGGCCGGGTCGCGATGTTGGTACCATGCCGCCGCGCGCAGATGAAGGGCGCGCCGCCGGGAAGGCAGCAGCGACGCGTAGATGGCATCCCGCAGCAGGGCGTGGACAAAGAGATAGCCCTCGCCCTCGGGCTGCAGCAGGCGCAGGTTCAACAGGGCATCGGGTCGATAGCCGTTCTTGCCGAGGAGCTGGTCCAACAGATCCAGTTTAAAGCGCTGTCCCAGCACGCTCGCCCCTTGAACCGCCTGCCGGTCCTCATCGCTGAGGAGGTCGAGCCTCGACAGTACCAGGCTCTGGATCGAGTCGGGCACCCCACCCTCCCGATCCGCCGCTCCCAGCAGCAGCTGTTCGAGAAAGAAGGGATTCCCCCCCGAGCGGTCGATACATCTGTCGATGTAGGCCTGGTCCTGTCGCGTGACCTGACGGGCCAGCTGTCGTGCCTGATCCCGGGGCAGCGGGCGCAGATCGAGGGTGGTCAAGGGGGCCCCCTGCATGGCGCTGCGCCAGGCGGGATCGAGGGGTTCGCCTTCGACCCGCGAGGTTATGATCAACAGGGCCGGATAGCGGCTGACCGCGTCGGCGAGCTCGGCGAGATGGGTGAGGGTGGCCTGATCCGCCCAATGGATATCCTCCACGATCAACAGGCGCGGCGCCGACCGGGTGGTAGCGGCGAGAATGGATTGGAGGATTTGCTGGGCTCCCTTGCGTTGCGCCTCTTCACTCAGGCTGTCGAGGGATGGGGCGCTGGCCGCGTCGACCGGCAGGCGAAACAGCCGCAGCAGCGCGCCGGGGTGGAGGGCCGGATTCCAGTCCCCATCCATCGATCGTTTTACCGCGGGCTCGATCTCACCGGCCCTTGCGCTGCCGTCGAGCCCCATCAATTGGCGCAACAGAGAGGGTATCGGCTCCGTGGTCGACTCCATACCGAAATCGAGTACCAATGCGCGATGGGGCGTGACGCCCATTTGCAGGGCGTGTTGAGCGATCTCGTCGACGAGCCGGGTTTTGCCGATACCCGATTCACCGCGGAGGAGAAAGGTCTCGCCGGCCCGATCTTCAATGCAGGCCTCCAGGGCGGTGTTGAGTTGCCTCAGCTCCCGGGTCCTGCCAACGAAGGGAAGCGGGTGGCTGCGTGCCGCCGTCTCGGGCAGGATCGCCGACACGTTCCAGTTCGAATCACCCGCTTGCGCCGCTTCGACGCTCATACGCAGGCCCAGATAGGCGGGTCCGGTGAGCAGGATATCTCCGGCTGCTGCCGAACGTGCCAGCTGTTCCGCCTGGGCGAAGACCGCGCCGGACACGGCGCCGCATCCGTCGCTCATCACCGTCCCCGTGGCGATGCCGCTTCGAACCCCCAGTCGGGAGAGGCATTCGGCTGCCTCCCCGGGAAGCGATCGCAGTTCGAGCAGCAGCTGCAGCGCCTTTTCACACTCATTGCCGTAGGCCTTTTCGAGACCGAAGAGGATGACGATCGCATCTCCATGTTGATGATGGAGCAGACCGCCATATTGGGTTATGTACCGCTTCAGCAGTTCCTGCAGCTGTTTGCTCAGGGCCTGCGCCGACTCCGGATCGGCCGTCGCCATCAGCTCTGGATAGGTCCCCAGATGGAGGTGGGCCACGCTCACCGTGCGCATCTGCCGTGGCGGCTGATCAGACGGCGTGGAGCTGGCATCAGCATGCGCCGGCTCCGAGGTTGGGATTCCGCCGGCGTCAACTGCGCTGCGGTCCTTATCCTCCCCGCTGCGCTGCCGGGCTATCTCCCGATGGAGCTGCTCCGTCTCCGGTTCGGGAGAGACTCCCAGTTCGCGCATCAGCAGACGCCTGCACCTGCGGTACTGGCGCAGCGCGTCGGCGGGTCGGTTGAGTCTGGCGTAGAGCTGCATCAGGGTCCGGTGGACCTGCTCCTGCAGTGGATCGCTGGCCAACAGTTTGATGCCCAGGCGGATTCCCGCTTCCAACTGCGCAGTCTGCAGATAGTGGGCCAGCAGTTTCGACATCGTGTTGATTGCCAGCTCCCGGTAGTGGCTGCGCTGGGTCATCAGCCACTCCTCGTAGTTGTTGGCGCGTGGATTGAAGCCCTCCAGAAACTCACCGCCGTAGAGTGATGTCAGCTTGGTCAGTTGTTCGGGGGTCTGCGCTTCCTTCAGCAGGGCGTCGAAGCTTCCACTGTCGCTGACGATATATCCGCTCCTGAGCAGCACACTCTCCTGGTCTGTCACCAGGGCATCGGCATGGCTACCCAATACCTTCCTCAAGCCACTGAGCGCCTGGCGCAGACTGTGGCGCGCCTGGGCGTCGCCGCTCTCCTCCCAGAGCAGCAGCGCCAGCCGCTCCCTGGGTTGGGATTTCTCCTGATGCAGCGCCAGCCAGGCCAGGAGCGCCTTGGTCTTGCGCGCTCTCAACTCAACCGCGGCTCCTGTATCGTCAATCAGTTGAAAGCCGCCGAAGAGTGACAATTCCATAACGCGTGATGGGCTCATGCCTTTAACAAAATACCTGCTTGCTCGCTGTTCTTCTTCCCATGGCCGAGCGTGATGACTGATCAGAAAAATAGAAATCAGGGGAACTTTGACGCTCTTTTGACGCTTGCAGGCCGGCCCTGCTGACGCCTGCTAACTAAGGTAGCACATAACGACTTGAATAAAGCGTGAAACCAGATTCTATGACCATAAGAGGAGATACATCATGTGCCAGCCTGCCCTGCCCGTCGTCGACCAGACCGAGACCAATGATCCCACCGCCCTCTTCGCCGAGGAGTTGCTGCAGATACTCAACCACGGTGCGACCGCGTTGATGATATCCATCGGCCATCGCACCGGCCTGTTCGACGCCATGGCCAAGCATCCGCCGGGTGACAGCCCGGCGGTCGCCGCGTCCGCGGGATTGGATGAACGCTATGTCCGCGAGTGGCTGGGGGCGATGGTGACAGCCGGTATCGTCTCCTACGATGCGCAGCAGGGCAGCTACAGACTGCCCGCCCACCATGCCGCGCTGTTGACCCGCGATGCCACACCGGACAATGTGGCGGTTTTCGCCCAATACATACCGCTGCTGGGGCAGGTGGAGGACGACATCATCGACTGCTTCTACAACGGCGGCGGCGTCCCCTACAGCCGCTTTCAGCGCTTCCATGAAGTGATGGCCGAGGACAGCGGTCAGACCGTGGTCAGTGCCCTGTTTGAGCATATCCTGCCCTTGATCGATGGCCAGTTGTCCCGCCTCGAGCAAGGCATCGACGTGCTGGATGTGGGCTGCGGGCGGGGCCAGGCCCTGTTGCTGTTGGCGAAGGCGTTCCCCGACAGCCGCTTCACCGGCTATGACTTCTCCCGGGAGGCCATCGACTGGGCGCGGCAGGAGGCGGAGCGGCAGGGATTGAGCAACCTATTTTTCGAGGTCAGGGACGCGGCCACCATCGACGAGCGGGATGCCTATGACTGGATCGTCACCTTCGATGCCATTCACGATCAGAAATCCCCGGACCTGGTACTGGCGGCGATAAACCGGGCGCTGCGCGATGACGGTGTCTATCTGATGCAGGACATCAAGGGTTCAAGCCATCTGCACAACAACCTGGATCACCCGATCGGCCCGCTGCTCTACACCCTCTCGACCATGCACTGCATGACGGTCTCGCTGGCCCAGGAGGGCGCCGGCCTGGGCACGGTTTGGGGCAGGGAGCTTGCCTTGCAGATGTTGCACGAAGCCGGCTTCAAGCAGGTCGAGGTGAAGGAGCTGGAGCACGATTTTCAGAACTACTTCTATATCATCCGCAAGGGCTGATCATACCTTTGCCGATTCGGCTGCGATTGGTGGGGTCCCGCCCCACCTCTCGCATTCGCCGGTCTGTTCACGACTCGGCGCAATCGATACAGCGTGTTACCGTGGGATCGGCGAGGAGTCGCCGGCTGTTGATCGCCTCTTTACAGACGAAGCAATAGCCATACTCACCCGCATCGATACGCCGCAAGGCGCCGGCGATCTTCGCCAGCTGTTGTTGACGCCTTCTGGCGGTTTCCTGAGCCATCTGCTGTGCCTGAAGGGCGTCCATGCGACTGAGGCGTCCGACCCGGCTCTGGTCCAGCTCTACCGTCTCTCCCGCCGCCTGCGACGTTTCATCGACAGCCTGCAGTTCCGTCCGCAGATCCAACAGTCGCTGCTTGAGCGATGCGAGTTCTTCGGGTGTCATTGGATTATCTGGGTTGAAATGGGGGTTATCGGGGGGCTCCTGCCTGTATAGTGTTGTTGAAACCTAGGAATTACACAGGTCCGCAACACCCCGTCATTATCGCTAAAAGTATCTAAATCATAGGTTATTTGATTGGAGTTTTCCCATGTATCTACTACGCGCAGCAACGATGGCCTGCCTGATCACAAGCGCTGGCGGCGCCCTGGCGGAGGATGGCGATGGCGTTGTCGAGGCAATGGAAGAGTATCTGGATTTTGTCGAGTATGGCGGTGGCACCCTCTTTGCCCAACAGATACCCGCCGAGGATTGGGGCAACTTTTTCATCGTCGACACCCGCAGCGCAGCCCAGTATGAGAAAAGGCATATCCCCGGTGCGGTACATATCGAATGGCGCCAGATCCTGGCCAGGCGCTCGGAGCTGCCCCGGGACAGGCCGGTGCTGGTCTACTGCAATACCGGCTCGCTCTCGGCCCAGGCCGGCTTTGCCCTGCGCCTGGCGGGTTTCGAGAATGTGAGCATTCTCCAGGGGGGGATACGCGAATGGCAGGCCAAGGGCGGCTTCGAGGCCCATGCCCGTGCCCGTGCCATGGATCAGACCCAGGCTGAGGATTCAGCCGAACAGAATTGACAGGCCGCGCAAATCAGACTGGCTATGATTTGGGCAACCGGAATTGTCAGCAGCATCGATCAGGACAGGGTGGGCCACGAGTCAACCTCTTTGGTTGTTTAGGCATGTATTAAACCAACTCGGTTTAATTGTTACCAATTAAACCGAATTGGTTGCAAACAAGAGGCCCGACCTGTCTTTTGCCCCCAACACTCCCCCTTGCTCAAGCTGGGGATTCTCCCCAGTGCTATCGACCGGCCGCTGGCTGCGTGTCTGCCGGTTCGATGTAGGCCGTCTGCGCATCGTTGATATCCTTGAACAGCAACATGTCGACGATGCGCTCCGATCCACCCGCATAGAATCCACTCTCGAATTCATAGCCTTGCGGATTGCGGAAGCTGCCGAAGAGCATATCGAACAGGGGCAGATCGCTGTAGTTGTAGGCGTGGACCCCCCTGGCGTGGTGTATCGCATGGCTCTCCGGACGCTGCACGATGTAGCCCAACCAGCGGGGCGTCTTGATATTGCTGTGCTGGAAGATGGCGCAGAACACGGTGATCAGCAGCACCAGGGTTGCCGCCTCCGGGGTGATGCCCACCAGCAGGGTCAGGCAGAGGCTGCCGAGCAGGGTCCAGCCCAGCATATCCATGGGACTGAAGTAGAAGGCGCCAAAGCTGTCCAGGCGTTCGGCGCTGTGGTGCATCTGGTGGAACACCCGCCAGAGCAGGGTTGAGCGGTGCATGCTGCGGTGCCAGACATAGACCCCAAGTTCATATACAAGCAGGCCGATGACGGTGCCGCCCACCAGGCCCAGCCCGCTGAGGTCGATCAGTTGATAGTCCACCAGATAGGCATCCCACCAGAGGGGCAGATAGGATGAGAGGTAGAAAAACAGGATAAACGTGGTGATCCCGCGGGTCTTCCACAGGCGGGCCGGCGGCAGCCTGCGGCCGGGGAAGAGGGCCTCCCAGGACATAAGGCCCAGGTAGAGCAGAAAGATAATGACCGATATTGGATCCAGCAGCAGTTCAATAGGGCTTGGCATGACGATACTCCTCTCTATGTTGGTTCGGTTGCGACACCACCTGACAATGGTCAGTGTCGTGGTGAACTATAGAGAGCCCTCGTCATGGCCCTGTAAGCCAGGGTGTCAAAGAGGCGTCAAATTTCCCGGAGGTCAGGTTCCGGTCTTCTGTTTGGCCGCAGCGGCGCCATATTCGAAGGAGTCGGAGTAGAGCTCTTCTCCAGCCAGGCCATGGGAGAGAAAGGCCTTCTTGCCCGCCTCGATCATCGGCGGCGGTCCGCTCATGTAGACTTCGTGGTCGCTGAGATCGGGATGGTCGGCGATCACGGCCTCGTGGACCCAGCCCTTTCTGCCGCGCCAGTCGTCGTCCGGTTCGGAGAGTACAGGTATGTAGTTGAAGTTGTCGTGTTCGGCGGCCCATCGCTGCGGCAGCTCGGGGAGGTAGAGATCGCTGCGGGAGCGCACCCCCCAGTAGAGGTGCATCGGTCTTTGGATACCGATCTGGAAGGCGTGTTCGATGATCCCCTTGAGGGGCGCAAAGCCGGTGCCGCCGCCCATCAGGATGATCGGTCTTGTCGACTCTTCCCGCAGGTAGTAGCTGCCCAGGGGCGCCTCGATGCGCATGATGGTCTTCTCCTTCATCCCGCTGAAGAGCAGATCGGTGAAGAGGCCGCCGCTGACGTGGCGGATGTGGAGCTCGATAAAATCGTCGTCATGGGGGGCGTTGGCGATGGAGAAGGCCCGTTTGCTGCCATCCTGGAGGATGAAGTTGAGATACTGGCCGGCAAGAAACTGCAGACGCTCTCCCTCGGGCAGCTTCAGGTAGAGGCGGATGACATCCTCGTTGAGACGCTCGATGCGATCGACCTTGCAGGGCATGGTGCGGATCGGTATGTCCCTGGACTGGGCGATCTCCACCACCTCGATGGCGAGGTCCGATGCGGGGACGGCCTGGCAGGTATAGCAGATGCCCTCGCTGTTGTCGGCCATCACCGGCGGTCTGCCGTCGGGGTAGTCGACACTCCCCTGGGTGAGGCTTGCCTGGCAATCGCCGCAGAAGCCGTTGCGGCAGCCGTAGGGCAGGTTGACGCCCTGCCTGACCGCGGCGTCGAGTATCTTCTCGCCTGATTCGACTGAGAATTCATGACCACTTGGTGCTACTTGAACTTTGAAACTCATGGGGTACCTTCTTGTTCATGAGTCGATACAATCGGTGTAACGATTCGTTATCCTCAATCGACCGCACAATGGAGATATGTTCTGAATTATTCTGTATTTTCCAGATATTTTGCGGAATTCTCTCCTATTTTTGTCAGGAATTAAACCGGGAGTCCATTGGGTTATGGCGGTAACGATAGTCGGATGCGGTGATATCGGCACCCGGGTGGCCCTGGCGAGCCGTGCCGACGGGGATCAGGTGATTGCATGGGTGCGCACCCCGGAGAGTGCGCAGCGACTTGCGCGCCTGGGTCTGACAGTTGTTCAGGCAGACCTCGATCATGAACCGGCGCCCGGCCAACAGATCGCTGAAGGGGGCCTCTACTATTTCGCACCCCCGCCGCCCAGGGGTCGGCGGGACACCCGGGTCGCCCGTTTCATCGCCCGGTTGCATGCGGGACCGCTGCCTGAAAGAGTGGTCTATCTCAGCACCAGCGGCGTCTACGGTGACTGCCGGGGGGAGTGGGTGGACGAGACCCGCCCACCGGCGCCCATCGCGGACCGGGCCAGACGGCGTCTCGATGCCGAAGCGCAGTGGCGCGCCTGGAGTGAACGCACGGGCCGTGGCCTGGTGGTGCTTCGGGTGGCCGGGATCTACGGGCCGGGAAAGCTGCCGCTGCAGCGGTTGCGCAGCGGCCAGCCCATGGTGGCCGAGGCGGACGCGCCGATCACCAACCATATCCACAGCCTCGATCTGGTGAGGATAGCGGGAATCGCCATGCAGCGGGGCGCCTCCGGGGAGGTGTACAACGTCTGTGACGGGGCGCCTGAGCCGATGACCCGCTATTTCAACCAGGTCGCGGATTTCCTGCAGCTGCCCCGGCCGCCTGTCATCACCCTGGAGGAGGCGCAGCGCAGGCTGTCGCCGGGCATGCTCTCCTATCTCGGGGAGTCACGCAGGTTGAGCAATCGCAAACTGCTCGAGGAGCTGGGTGTCGAGTTGATCTATCCGAGCCTGCAGCAGGGGTTGCCGGCTTCGCTCTAAATTGAATATCTACAAGTTGAGCTGAGGATCGCTGCGGGATCGGTGCGGCGAGCCGCACCCTGGGAGATGAAAATGATGGGTACCGGCTGATTTGACCTGTGCGACATCCCTGTCGCGGCGCTGAATCCCTTGCTAGACCTTAAGCCACTTGAAGAGCGGATCCCAGAGGATCACATCCTGGTAGACCTGGGAGGGGGCGAGTTCGAAGATCGCCAGGCCCCGCTCCGCGGAACGGATGTAGTTCTGGCTCTCGCGCAGGTGGGTGATGAAGGGGATCTTGAGGTGTCCGAGGTAGTTCTCAAGATCATGGTAGATGCGCGTCTGCTCCTTGGCCCGGTTGGCGACTATGCCGATGCGTGTCTGGCGTTTGGAGACCCGCCCGCTGGCCAGCAGTTCGGTGAGGAAACGGCTGCAGGCCCGCATGTCTATGGGTGAGGGGAGCACCGGCAGGATCAGGGTGTCCACCCGCAGCAGCATCTTGTTGATCGCCTTGCCGTGGACACCAGCGGGTGCATCCATGATCAGCAGGTCGGTGCCGCTGCGGGGCCGTACCGGCTCGGCCACCGCATTGATGGCCTGGATCTCCGGGATGCCCTCGTAATCTTTTCTCGCATCCAGCCAGTCCATGGTGGATTGCTGGGTATCAAAATCGGCCAAGGCGACCTTCTTTCCCTCATCGGCATACCAGGTGGCTAGGTTGGTAGCGATCGTGGTCTTTCCACAACCGCCCTTGGCGTTCATCAACATGATTGTGCGCATTATTATTCCCTATCCTCTTAGTGGTTCATGCAAGGCCTTTAATCACTGGCCCTAGTTTAGTCTATCCCGAGCTGATCCCAAATCTCATCGATGCGTTGCTTCACCGCGTCTGTCATGGCGATCGGCCGTCCCCACTCCCTCGCGGTCTCACCCGGCAACTTGTTGGTTGCGTCGAAGCCGATCTTGGAGCCGAGCCCGGAGACAGGAGAGGCGAAGTCGAGATAATCGATGGGTGTGTTTTCCACGATCGTGGTATCTCGCGCAGGATCCATACGTGTGGTCATGGCCCAGACGACATCCTGCCAATCCCGCGTATTGACATCGTCATCGACCAGGATCACGAACTTGGTGTACATAAACTGCCGCAGAAAGGACCAGACCCCCATCATCACGCGCTTGGCGTGTCCCGGATACTGCTTTCTCATGCTGACGATGGCCAGCCGGTAGGAGCAGCCCTCGGGCGGCAGATAGAAATCGACGATCTCCGGAAACTGCTTCTGCAGGATGGGAACGAAGACCTCGTTGAGCGCCATCCCGAGCACCGCGGGTTCATCCGGAGGACGGCCGGTGTAGGTGCTGTGGTAGATCGGCTCCTGGCGATGGGTTATGCGGCTGACGGTGAAGACGGGAAAGCGTTCGACCTCGTTGTAGTAGCCGGTGTGGTCGCCGTAGGGACCCTCCTCCGCCAGCTCGCCGGGGTGGATCCGGCCCTCGAGGACGAACTCGGCGGATGCGGGCACCTGCAGGTCGGAGTCGATGCACTTGACCACCTCGGTACGGCTGCCGCGCAGCAGCCCGGCGAAGGCGTACTCGGAGAGGGTATCGGGCACCGGGGTCACCGCGCCCAGGATGGTGGCCGGGTCGGCGCCGAGGGCGACGCAGACCGGAAAGGGTTCACCCGGGTGCGCCGCCTGCCAGTCGCGGAAGTCGAGCGCACCCCCGCGGTGGGCCAGCCAGCGCATGATCAGGCGGTTGGGCCCGAGCAGCTGCATGCGGTAGATGCCCAGGTTCTGGCGCGATTTGGCGGGGCCGCGGGTGATCACCAGGCCCCAGGTGATCAGGGGTGCCACATCCTCCGGCCAGCAGGTCTGAATCGGCAGCCGGGTCAGGTCGACCTCGTCTCCCTGCTGGGAGACGGCCTGGCAGGGGGCGTTGCGCAGCTCCTTGGGGGCCATATCGAGCACCTTGCGGAACACCGGCAGTTTCTCCCAGGCATCCCTCATCCCCTGCGGCGGATCGGGTTCCTTGAGGAAGGCGAGCAGCCTGCCCACCTCGCGCAGCGCCACCACGGACTCCTCCCCCATCCCCATGGCGACCCGCTCGGGGGTGCCGAAGAGATTGCCGAGCAGTGGGTAGGGTGAGCCCTTGACCTGCTCGAAGAGCAGGGCGGGGCCGCCGCGGCGCAGGGTGCGATCGCAGATCTCCGTGATCTCCAGCTTGGGATCCACTTGCGTGCGAATGCGTCTCAATTCACCGCGGGACTCAAGCTGTTGAATAAAATCACGTAGATCTTTGTACTTCATAGCACGGCAGCTGGTGACAGTCTTGCAGGAGACATTACCAGAGGCAGCATTGAGGTCAAGCAGTTGCAGGGAATTTGTCATATTTAGGCCATGCCCACCGCGTCGCAGAACCCTTCCTCGATGAAGATTGCGGCTTAAGAGTGGCCAGCGTCAGTCGCTATCTAGAGTGTCACCTCCCATTCTACGAACAGGAGACCTCAAGTCATGCGAATCAATCGACATGACAGGGACGTCCTGATAGATCTGTTGAAGAGCAGTGAAGACAGACTGATCGATCTCATCCTCCACTATGCCAATCAAGAGGGCTACACCCGATACACCTCGACCCTGAAGGAGGCCTGGAGGCTCTCCATCGAGGGGCTGACCACGGCGATTGTCGAGGTTGTCGAGCGGTCCGACATGGTCCCCGAGCTGAATCCGGAAGAGGATTTCTCCAGCGACTCCGCTACCCGGTTCGGCGTCAGGGAGGCGCAACGTCACCGGGGCCGGGGCGTCAATCTCTCGATGTTCCTGGGATTGATGAAATACTACAGGCAATCCTATGTTGACCTGCTGACTGAGTCTGGTGGATTCGATCACCCCGAGTCGGTGGATCTGCTGGTCAGGCGGTTCTTCGATCGCACCGAACTGGCCTATTGCGACGAGTGGGCCGGGACCGATGCCGAGGCGCAGATCAAGGAGCTGAGCCGTAACAATCTTCAACTGGCCACGGAGAAGAATAAATACCTCACCCTGTTCGAAAGCCTCTCATCACCGGTGATCCTGTGCGATGAGAACGGTAAGGTGGACAACTATAACAACGCTGCCGGGCGGCTGTTGTTGGGCAGTGATACCCCTGGTAGCCGCTATTACGCGGAGCAGCGCAATGACCTGGAACCACCCGGATTGCATCATGAGCTCGGGAAAATGAAACAGAAGGGATTGGACCACTGGGAGCTGGAAAAGCGATACACCACGCCGGAGGGCGAGAGGACTTACGCGGTTCAAATCGAACGGATGCTCGATGTGAGCCATAAGTTTGCCGGTTACACCATCCTCTTCAATGACATCACCGAGACCCTCGAATGGGGCGCGCAGCTGGCGCAGATCAACCGTGAGCAGAAGCAGCTGATCGAGGATCTGAACTCTACCCGGCAGCAGCTGGTGCAGTCGGAAAAGATGGCCGCAATCGGCCAGCTGGCATCGGGGGTGGCCCACGAGATCAATACCCCGATCCAATACATCGGTGAGAATATCCAATTCATGCAAGAGGCCTTCGGGGAGCTGTTGGAAACAGCGAAGATGCAGCTGAATCTGCTCTCCGCCGGGGAGGAGGGCAGCCTCCCCCGGGAACGGGTGGTGCAGGCGCGCAGCCAGTTGGAGGAGGTCGATCTTGACTATCTCCTCGAAGAGATCCCGTTGGCGGTGAGCCAGTCCCTGGATGGGGTCGGGAAGGTCTCGGGCATCGTCTCGGCGATGAAGGATTTTGCCAGGCCGGGCACCAATGACAAGGTCGATATCGACATCAACGCGGCTGTGATGAGTACCGTCGAGGTCTCCGCCAACGAGTGGAAGTACCATGCGGAGATGGAGACCGACCTCGACCCTCTATTACCCCTCGTTCCCGTGGTCCCGAGTGAGATCAATCAAGCCCTGCTGAATGTGATTGTCAATGCCGCCGCTGCGGTCAGGGAGTGCGCGGAGCGCAGGGCTTCCAAAGACAAGGGCAAGATAAAAATCTCGACCCGCCGGGATGGCGCTTGGGTGGTCATCGAAATCAGCGACACGGGTTGCGGTATCCCCCGGGAGATACACTCCAAGATCTTCGACCCCTTCTTCACCACCCGGGACGTGGGCCAGGCCACGGGGCAGGGGCTTACGGTCGCCTACCTGGCCGTCGTGAAGAAACACGCCGGCGAGATCGCGTTGCTGCACAGCTCCGATGAGGGTACGACCTTCGAGATTCGCCTGCCCGTCAAAGCCGGAATCAATGAGGCGGCAGAGCGCAAGCTGTGGCGGCAGAGCGGTCGTTTTCAGATGGGCTATCCGGGTTCGAATGACCGGTCCATGAAAAAGGCGTCAGACTGACAGCCGGCCCCGGCATCCCTTTCTGTTCCCCGCCACACCGACCCCTGCTGAACGGCCGGCCGGGGTCTTGTCGAGTCTCCGAGAGATCGGGCAAGGGGATTGGAGGCTGGCCTCCAACCTTGTGACCGTCGTCGAATTCAACCCTCCAGATTGAGGGGTATGGTTGAAAAATCCTGACGAGACATTAATATAAGAGAAATCTAATATACTTATCGGAGTCCTTAACAATGAGGCGCTTACTGGTTCCATTCATCCTCAGCCTTGGGCTGATCCCCGCTCTCACGACGGCGGAGACAGGGGAACTCGATACCGTCGCCGTGGTGAAGCGGGAGGCGGTCAGGGAGTTCTGGCTCGACGGGGTGGTCGAGGCGATCAACCAGACCACCCTCTCGGCCCAGACCCGGGGCCAGGTGGAGGCGATCCTCTTCGACGTGGATGACTATGTCGAAAAGGGTCAGGTCGTGGTGCAACTGAAAGATACCGAGCAGCAGGCCGGATTGGACCAGGCCCGGGCGGACCTGAAGGAGGCCGCGGCCCGTCTCCAGGAGTCCCAGGACAATTTCAAGCGCAGCAAGGATCTGTTCGGGCGCAAGCTGGCGTCCCAGTCGCAGCTGGATAAGGCCACCGCGGCGCTGAAATCGGCGAAGGCGCGCAGGGAGGCGGCGGATGCCCGTCTGGCCCAGGCCAACGAGCAGTTTGAATACACCCGCGTCAAGGCCCCCTACAGCGGCATCGTGACCCATCGCCACGTGGAGGTGGGCGAGATCGCCTCCCCCGGCCAGAAGCTGATGAGCGGCATCTCCCTGGATCAGCTGCGGGTCACCGTCGAATTGCCCCAGAGCCTGATTCCGGTGATCCGCAAGCAGGGCAAGGCGCGGGTGCTGCTGTCCAGCGGCGAGGCGATCGAGGGCCAGGGACTCACCATCTTTCCGTTTGCGGACCAGAGCAGCAATACCTTCAAGGTTCGGGTCGATCTGCCCCAGGGCGTGGCCGACCTGTTCCCGGGGATGTTTGTGAAAACCGCCTTTGTCACCGGGGTGAAAAAGGAGTTGGTGGTGCCGGCGGGGGCGGTTGTCTATCGCTCCGAGGTGACCGCGGTCTATGTGGTGGACAAGCAGGGCCGGGTCCATTTCCGGCATATCCGCGCCGGCCATCCGTTGGCGGGGGAGATGCTCTCGGTGATCGCGGGCCTTTCCCAGGGCGAGCGGGTGGCAACCGACCCGGTGGCCGCCGCCAAGTTATTGAAGCAGCAGCTGGCGGAGGACCGGGATGGATAAGTTGGGCCTCTCCGGGGGGGTTGCAAAACGCTTCCTGATTACCGAAATCACGCCGCTGCTCGCCCTGGTGGGCCTGCTGCTGGGCGTCTTCGCGGTGCTGGTGACCCCCCGTGAAGAGGAGCCCCAGATCAACGTCACCTTCGCCAATGTCTTCATCCCCTTTCCCGGCGCCACCGCCACCGAGATCGAGAACCTGGTGGCGACGCCGGCGGAGCAGGTGTTGTCGGAGATCGACGGCATCAAGCATGTCTACTCCACCTCCCGCCCCGGCATGGCGGTGCTGACGGTGCAGTTCCTGGTGGGGGAGGACCGGGAGGACGCCATCGTGCGCCTCTTCAGCAAGGTCTATGCGAATCAGGACTGGCTGCCCCGGGGGCTGGGTGTGGGACAGCCGATCATCAAGCCGAAGGGCATCGATGACGTGCCTATCGTCACCGCCACCCTCTGGTCGGAAAATCCCGATGTGGGCGCCTACGAGCTGGGCCAGGTGGCCCATGCCATCGAGTCCGAACTGAAGCGGGTGCCGGGCACCCGGGACATCTATACCATCGGCAACCCGGACCGGGTGGTGCATGTGCTGCTCGATCCCCAGGCGCTCTCCGGATACGGCATCGATCTCAGCGATCTGCGCAACGCCCTGCAGGCGGGCAACCATATCCGCGACAACATCAGCGTCACCGCCGACAACCGGGAGCTGCTGGTGCAGGCCGGCACCTTTCTCACCTCCGCGGAGGAGATCGAGGCCCTGGTGGTGGGGGTGCACGAGGGGAAGGCGGTCTATCTGCGCGACGTGGCCAGGGTGAGCCACCGGCCCGATATCCCCCAGCAATATGTCTGGATGGGTGTGGGCCCCCAGGGTGAGGTCAAGGATCTCCCCCCCGGGGGCAAGTTTCCGGCGGTGACCATCGCGGTGGCGAAAAAGGCGGGCACCAATGCGGTGGATATCGCCAAGGCGGTGATCGATCGCTTCGGACAGCTCGAGGGGGTGTTTATCCCGGAGGGGGTCAATGCAACCATCACCCGTAACTACGGGGAGACGGCGGAGGCCAAGGCCAACAAGCTGATCACCAAGCTCGTCTTCGCCACCCTCTCGGTGGTGGTGCTGGTGCTCTTCACCATCGGCTGGCGCGAGGCCTTCATCGTCGGCGCCGCGGTGGTGGTGACCCTGGCGATCACCCTGTTCGCCTCCTGGGCCTGGGGCTTCACCCTCAACCGGGTCTCCCTGTTCGCCCTGATCTTCTCCATCGGCATCCTGGTGGATGACGCCATCGTGGTGGTGGAGAATATCCATCGCCATCTGCAGCTGGGGGCCAAGCATCTGCTGGAGGCGATCCCCAGGGCGGTGGACGAGGTGGGCGGTCCCACCATCCTCGCCACCTTCACCGTGATCGCCGCGCTGCTGCCGATGGCCTTCGTCACCGGGCTGATGGGGCCCTACATGAGCCCGATCCCGATCAACGCCAGTACCGGCATGCTGATCTCCCTGATCGTCGCCTTCGTCTTCACCCCCTGGTTGACCAACCGCATCCTCGCCAGCCAGGCGGAGCAGATCGCCGGCCACGCCCATGACGAGAACCAGGAGACGGCGCTGAGCCGTTTCTTCAGCCGGGTGATGACCCCCTTCCTCGCCGGCAGCCGGGGCAACCGCATGCGCTGGCTGCTGCTGGGCACGATCATGCTGCTGATCGCCGCCTCGCTCTCCCTGGTTGTGACCAAGTCGGTGGTGATGAAGATGCTCCCCTTCGACAACAAGTCGGAGTTCCAGGTGGTGCTCGACATGCCGGAGGGGACCAGCCTGGAGCAGACCGCCCGGGTGCTCGATGAGCTGGGTGACTACCTGGGCAGGGTGGCGGAGGTGACCGACTACCAGGTCTACGCCGGCACCGCTTCGCCGATCGGTTTCAACGGCCTGGTGCGCCAGTACTACCTCCGCGAGGGGGCCCATCTGGGTGACATCCAGGTCAACCTGGTGGACAAACAGTTCAGGGATCGCAAGAGCCATGAGATCGCCCTCTCGGTGCGTGAACCGCTGCAGGCGATCGCGAGGGAGTACCAGGGCAACGTCAAGATTGTCGAGGTGCCGCCGGGCCCGCCGGTGATGTCACCCCTGGTGGCGGAGATCTACGGTCTCGACTATGAGGGACAGACCGAGGCCGCGTGGGAGGTGCGCAAGGTGTTCGAGAACACCCCGGACATCATCGATGTCGATGACAGCGTGGAGTACCCCTCGGCCAAGTTTGTGGTGATGGTCGACCGGGCCAAGGCGGCGAGACTGGGTGTGGCCCAGAGCAGGGTGGCCGAGGCCCTGGCGACGGTGTTGCACGGCGAGGACGCCAGCTACCTGCATGGGGAGAACCTGAAATACGCGGTGCCGATCCGCATCGAATATGCCGAGGCGGACAAGGCCGATCTCGATCAGGTGCTCTCCCTGCGGGTGCGCTCCATGAACGGCGAGCTGGTGCCCCTGTCGGAGATCGTGCAGGTGATCCCACGGGTGCGGGAGTACTCCATCTACCACAAGGACCTGCTGCCTGTGGTCTATGTCACCGGCGACATGGCCGGTGAGACCGACAGTCCCCTCTACGGCCTGTTCGGCATCTCCGGCCAGCTGGGTGACGGCGGCATCGAGCAGTGGTTCCTGCAGCAGCCGGAGAACCCCTACGCCTACAGCCTGAAGTGGGACGGCGAGTGGCAGATCACCTACGAGACCTTCCGCGACATGGGCATCGCCTACTCGGTGGGGCTGCTGATGATCTACCTGCTGGTGGTGGCCCAGTTCCGCTCCTACCTGGTGCCGCTGGTGATCATGGCCCCCATACCCCTCACCGTGATCGGCATCATGCCGGGACACGCCCTGCTCGGGGCCCAGTTCACCGCCACCTCGATGATCGGCATGATCGCCCTGGCGGGGATCATCGTGCGCAACTCGATCCTGCTGGTCGATTTCGTCAACCAGCAGGTGCGTGAGGGGATGGCCCTGGAACAGGCGGTGGTCAACTCGGCGGCGGTGCGGGCCAAGCCCATCGCGCTTACCGCGATTGCCGCCATGGCCGGCGGATTCTTCATCCTCGACGACCCGATCTTCAGCGGCCTCGCGGTATCGCTGATCTTCGGCCTCTTCGTATCCACGGTGCTGACCCTGGTGGTGATCCCGGTGGTCTACTACGCGGCGATGCGCAAGCGCATCGACTTCATCCGCGCCGGGGAGTGATGGGTGATTGAGGTTCTTCCTATTTAGGATTTATTCAGGCCGCGAATGAACGCAAATCACCACTAATAGACGCGAATGGTTTTCGCTATGGTGAAAATTTTTTGCGGGCACTGGCGGTGATTTGCGTTATTTGCGGCTTTTCAATTTACTTACGTTAAGCTGTAGGGTGGGGCCCTGCCCCACCGTGTTATTTCAAATTCGGGTTGTATGGATTGAACAGCCGTAGGGTGCGGCTAGCCGCACCAATTCGTATGATCAGCATGGTACAGACCTATCCTGAAAGTTGAACGGTGCGGTAAACCGCACCCTACGCATGAAAGAAGATTTGTATTAATTTGCGGTTTTGATTCACCAGCTCCTTGCATCCAATCGCATATGCAGCAGTGCGGCGCTGTCGCCATTCGGCGGGGTGCGCCGTTCGATGTCATAGGGCTTGAAGCCGAGAGCGGTGTAGAGCAGCAATGCCGCTGTGTTGGATGCGAACACGGATATGTAGACGGTGGAGGCGTAGTGATCGAAGATCAGGTCGCACATGTGGCGGACCAGACGTCTGCCGATGCCCTGGCCCCGGTAGGCGTCGGAGACGACGATATTGCCGATGAAATAGCGGTCACCGGCGGTATTTGTGTAGAGATTGGCAAAGCCGATCACCCGTTGCTTGTCCAGCACTACGGTAAAATCGCTCCGTTCCTTGCTGACTCTTTCGAGCTGCGCCCTGTCAAAAGGCCAGCTCCCGGACGGATAGATCAAGAACAACTCCTCGGGGGTGGTGAATAGTGCGGCTATCTCATCGTAATGGGAGCCGTCTGCCGCCGTGATGACATATTTTTCTGCAATGCTCATTTCGAATAAGAGGCCCGCGACCCAAACAGAGGGTGATCATCTTATATCAATCATTGCATAGTTGGCTCGTTTACCGGATGGGCGCGGGGATGTTTACCTAAGCTGATCACTCTTCCACACGGGAGAGATGTTTGAGCTCAATCCACTCCTCCGGCTGCATATTGCTGATGCGGGCCCAGTCGTTGTAGGTTTCGTAGACAAAGACCCGTTGCCCCAGTTTATAGCGCGGGCCGGTATGCCCGGTCGGATTGGGTGAAGCGGAAGCCGCGACGGATGCGGCAGTGATCCTGTGTACCCTTGGCAGCCGATGTACCGTCCTGTGGATGATGACGCCTGCCTGGCTGCCGGGATCGTATCTGAAGGTATTGTCGCTACTGCCGGGGCTCGAATCGATGCGGCAGGTTTTGTCGACTGCGATGCACCCCTTGCCGCAGGGCTTTCCCTTGATGCAGTTTCGGGCGTGGGTTGTTGACGGAATGCTGAGGGTCAGACTCGAGATAAGGGTGAGGGCAAGCGCCTGTTTGATATCCATGTTTGAATCCATTCGCTGTTGTGGGGCCAAGGCGATCCGGCGATGGCGGGTTGTTGTGCCGACTCCATGTCGGAGTGAAAATCAGCCAGCCCACGATAGCCGTTGACTGAATCACGATCAAATCCTGAAATGTATTGGCGTTTATTTAATCTGGGCGATAAAACAATCGACGCAGAATTTAAAAAAAAAGTGGTGCGCTGACCTCTCATGCCTTTAGTTTTCGTCTCTGAAGCATAATCAAAATTGCGTAGCAGCTGGCAGCGGCCAGGAGATGTTTAATGGTGTGTCCGCTCACTGCCTCGCCGGTAATCTGGAATACCGCCCTATCGTATGCCTCCGACCCTTTTGCAACGGCGTACAAAGCAAGTGCAGACAAGAGTAGCCACTGGTGGGTAAAGCGGCTTCTGAACAGCGCCATGAGGAAGGGTATCATCAGCAGAGGGAAGAACTGTACCCACGCGTATAGGCGCAGATCATCGAAGAAGTGCCAATAGAGGACACTGCCAATGCCCAAAATGATCAACGGGACCAGGAGACTGGACAAGCGACTGTCTATGTATTCGCTCAGGAGAGCCGTGAGAAGACCCATGAATCCAATACTCATCGGCAACCGGTCCCAGACGAGGGTCTCATTGCTCGGGCTCCAATGGTAATAGATCGAGCCAAAACTCACTAGGCTTACAGCGACAAATAGTACGAGCCACGCGCTGTGGCTGGGTCCGGAATGATTTTTCAGGCAGAAGGCGATGCCGGCAGCACCGACGAGTAGAAAAGCCAGATTGGATATCACGTCGAAAAAATTTGGGACGCCCAGGTGGCGGCCGGCATCGACAAAATGGTGATAAGCCAGATCTTGAGGAATCGGGTCCAGGGTCAGTAGCAGGACGAGCGGAAAGATCATGAGTAACACAAGTACAGCATGCCTCCAACTGAAATTGCGTGTCGGGCTGGTGCTCATCCGAACCTCATTTTATCCCTCTCTGCGATTCTCTATGAACGACCAGAATGAATCGCCCTCGATTTCAACCCGTTCCTCAACAAGCACGGTTTCGATATCAGTGAGGTAGTTGTCGTAAACCGTCTCTCGCTCGTGTTTCAAAGGCGTCGGACAGTAGCAGGTTTCGAACCACTCGATTGTATTGGGAGCGGTGATTTTGGCCTGTTTCATCGATGCCACGATCTCTGCTCCATCGGGTTTTTGCTTTGCAACCGTGCCGTCGACCAAAGCCTGATGGAAGGCCGGAAGCCTTTTGAATACGAATTTTGCTCTTACTCGATATTCCACGATTGCCTTAAGACCTTTTATCTCAGCCGATCCTATGGCGTGGTATGGACGAGTGTCAACCCAACCATGGCAGTTGCCTCAAAGCCCGGTGGGGTGGCAGCTTCATGGCTCGCATCGATGTGTATGCCGACTGTCTGTATTGATCCGGGTCAGAGAGGTATTAACACTACTATTTGAAATTATATGTTCTCTGATCAGAATGCCACTTACTTTGACCAAGTACCAATGTCATCCCGGCGCAGGCCGGGATCCGGAATGGCTGATGGTGACGGTAATCCTGGATTCCGGCCTGCGCCGGGATGACGATAATCCCTAAATTCGTCATAAGGCATAGGGTGCGGCCTGCCGCACCGGATTCCGCTGGCCATTGGTCCCCTGGTTCTACTGACAGGGGAGCCGTTTGGCTTAAGTAAGTGGTATTCTTCTCCGATCCCTTTTTTCCTTCCGCCGGGTGACCGATCGACCAGTCGGCTGAAGCGAATATGATCGGCCTGTTGTTGAAAACCAGGTCTATTGGCAAGGGCGCCGCATCGCTTGTTGCATCGCCGCCTGCGATCCGGGCGATAGGGTTATCGGATGATTACCTATCAGGTGTTGAACCTCAGGACGTGAATCCCTTCGCCACGCTCGTGAACATAGGCCAGGCGATTGACGGCATCGAATCCGAGGGTACGCACCTGGTCCAGTTCGCTGATCCAGGTAATGTCTGTGTTGCGCAGGCAGAAGTCCATGTCGAAGGTCGCATAGGGGCGGATGTTGTTCAGCGGGCTCTGGTTGCCGTCGAAGGCCTGCTTGAGATCGCGGGCATCGTAGAGGTAGAACCTGTCATTCATGGTGCCCCCCGTTGCGTAGGTGCCCTGCCAGCTGCCTGTGATCGCCCCGCCCGTGTCATAGAAGGCGTCACTACCACCACAACCGTATGCCATGAAGGTGCGCGTCTCGGGCAGCACGATGGTGCCTCGATGGGTGCTCATGCCGTTCCACACATCGCTCTCGAATCCGGGGGTGAAGGGATAGCCGCTGCCGGCAATGTCGGTGTAATAGCAGGCATTCACCCCGGGGACCGTCTGACCGGTGCTCCCCTGCACATCGTCGGGATTGAAAAAGTGAAAGCCGGGGCCGTAGCAGGCGTTGTTCATCAGGGAAAGGTTTCCACCGCCGCCGACGATGGCCCGGTAACCGCCGAACAGGCTCTGCCACGCCGGCGGGAGCTCGCAGCCCATGCCGTTGCCGACGATGCGCTGGTTCACCTCTGTGATCCGATAGGGCCCCAGCACGTTGTCGCTTGAAAGGTCGAGGCTCGGCCGAACGAACATGCAGGAGGATGTGGGATCGTTGATGTAGAGGCCCGCCACGGTGATCAGCAGCCGGCCGTTGGAGACCAGCATGCCCGAAACGGGCGCGCCGTTGCCGAACTGCCCGTCGTTGACCGAGGCCTGGCGGTTCAAGCCACAGGCCAAGGTAAATCCCTGCAGCAGGCCGGCCGTGTTATACGGCGCGGAGAGGCTGGGTGTGGGGATGGATATCTCCGCGAGCACCGTGTTCACACGATCGTTGTTGGTGGTCGATCCGGTGACGAACAGGGAGTTGTTCGCGGGGTTGTAGGCAATGCCGCCACCGCCCTGGTCCGGCGAGCCGTGGAAGCCGTCGTGGGCCTGCCCGCCGATCGTTCCCCCGCCGGCGGGCAGCGCAAAGCCCCCAAGGTATTCTATCTTCGAGGTGTCGTACAGCGGCAGATCGAGCTGGTCACCGAGGGCGGGTAAGACGCGTATCGTGAAGCTCTGTGATGAACTTGCCATAGGGTAACTCCTGTATGCTCTGTCTGGCGTCCTCTAGCCATTCCCGTCATCGGCGGTAACCAGGTAGGTTGCCGAGGCGGTCTCCGTGGTGGGGGTGCCACTGATCACCCCGTCGTTGAGGGTGACGCCGTCAGGCAGGGCCAGATCGAGGGAAAGGGTCAGCGCATCCCCATCCGCATCGGTGACATAGTCGTTGAGATCGAGATAGACGGGAACGCCAAGGGTCCAGGTCTGTGCCGGAATCGTGCGCCAAACAGGCGCCGCGTTAGCGGTCGTTCCATCGTCGGACGTGCCGTCATCGGATGTCCCGTCATCAGGCGTTCCGTCATCAGGCGTTCCGTCATCGCTCGGTGGATCGGTATCCTCGGAGTCGCATCCCATGAAGGCGATGCCCATGGCGACGTAGCCGGTGTTGCGTATGAATTCCCGGCGGGTTTGCAGCTTTTTCATGGCCGTCGTCCTTGTGCGCGTATGGTCATCAGGCTTCTTGAGATTATCAGTTGCGTCCGGCTAAAGGAAGGGTGGGACGGGACGCCCATCGGGCAAAACGTGACAGGTATCGCGGCTAGAAGGAGACAGCGATCATTAATTTCCTAAAATCGATTCAATGACAGCAAGCCAAGGCAGATACTCATCATTTATTTACAGCTGCGTTGGTTGTTTGTATCGGTTCTGTCTAATAAATTGACCAATCGAAAACAATGAATGCACAGGCAACAAGATATAGCAGCCAGAAAAAGAAGGCATAAGGCCCTGGGCGGTTTTCAGACTTGAAATCTCTGGCGAAATACTCAGGAAAGCCGAATCCCGAGAAAAAGGCAACGATTCGATAGAACAGCAGCGGCACTAAAAAGGCGGCGAGAATGATACTCTGTGCCAGGGCCTTGTCGTACCCATGGCGCAGGCGGGAAAAGGCGATTACGAGGACGAACAGCACCAGGGCATACTTATGATGTGTCTCCATGATTCTGTCTATACTATATGTCTGTTATTTGATGCCCGGCAAGGTGACTGTGCCGATCAGGATGGAAGGTGAGTTCAGCCTTTTCTCTACCGATAGTTTATACGATTGGATATGGCTGTCCCACACTGAATTCAGATTCCAAAGTGAAATGTTCGAGCAATACTAGTCAGCAAGCTGAATCATATTGAGGTGATTGAAGAACAAAAAACCAGTTGGCATAGTCGCCTCGCCGCGGGGGTTGTCCTGCTGACAACCAACCTCGCGGCCGGTGCTGCGCTCGGTCTGTTATGGGTCAAGCTGTTTGTCCAGGTCGATATGGGTCTTGGTGGCGTTGCTGACATGCTGGGCGGTGCCATGGCGGGTATGCTGCTGGCGTTGCTGGTCAGTCTCTTTTTAATATACCGGACGTCTGTGCCTGCACAGTGGAAAGGGTCGGCTATCTCGGTGGTGATTGCCATGTTGATATTTGCGGGTCTTGCGTTGACAGCGCCCGAACGCAAACGGTCGTCGGAACCGGTAATGAAAGAGAAGTTCAGACCCGCCTTCGTCTTGAGATTGAAGGTTTACCAGGCAGGGAAGATGGCGGCAACTCAGCCTGATACACGGCTCATCCCGTTTACCGAGGCCGAGATATGGACGGGCAGTGGCAAGCTGATACGCACCGGATGGGGAGCGGATTCCGAGCGCTGCGTGGCACCTGCCACAAATGCTGATTTCAAGACGCTGCTGCCGCTGCTGCAGGCAGTTGTCGAAACCGGGTCAAACTGCCGTACGCCTGAGGAAGACCCAGGCCTGAGTGTCAGATGGAATATCGAAAACAATCGGGGCAACCTGAACCTGGATCTTGGTTGTCTCAAAGCCAGGCCAAAAGTCGCTATCCTTGTCAATGCAGTTGATCGGCTGGCAATGGGTTTGTGCGCGAGGGTAAAGGGAGCGATGAAGTAGAACGGGGTGAATGGGGGGCAGATGCAGATCTGTTGTCGGTCAGCTGCCGTTGCCTCTCAGAATAACCATGCATAGCTTATTTCAAGCTCTGTCTGCTCCATATAGAGCGTGCCGGTCTGCCCGCTGGTGTTCGGATTGCTGCCCTTGACCTCTTCCCTGGGTGAATACATCAGCGACAGTGAGATCTCATGTGCCTTCGAGAGCTGTCGGGTGAGGCCGATGCTATAGTGATCCCGCCCCACGGCCGGTGCCAGAATATTCAGCAATGCCTGGTTAGGCGGAATGATCTGGTTGCCATGGCTGTAGCCTGCGCGCAGCACGGTTTGGGGGTCGTACCGCCAGCGGATGCCGGCTTTGAACACCTTCGCATCCCGCCAACCGCCGCCGATGCCGTCGTCGGCGCCGAGGATCGGAGTCATCAATGGGATATCGTTCGGATTGCCGACTGAGGCAATGTTGCTGTAGTAGATGCGTTGGTAGTCGAGCGCCAGCTCCAGATCGTCTCGGAGCCGGAACGACGCGCCCGCCTGGAAACTGGCGGGTATATCGAAATCGCCCTGTTCCGCGAACAGCCCGCGGTAGTCGTCGAACTCCGTCATCCTCAATCTGGACTGAACGCTCAGACCCAGGGTGAGCCCATCGGCAGGCCGGAAGTTGACGCCGAGATTGATTCCGAAACCGTGCGCGTAGTCAAAGCCGTTGTTGGTCAGTTCGTCCGGATATAGGGAGACCGCGCCAAAGGGGTTCAATCCATTTGCCCTGAATGCCTGCAACGCTACGATCGGTGCGATGCCCAACGCCAGGCTGTCGGAGACCCGGTGCGAATAGGGTAGGTGCAGCGCCATTTGATAGAGATCTACGCCGGTGGGCGCTGTCGCCTCCCAGCCCGGGCGTTCGAAATATCTGAATACCTCATCATCGTATTCCGTATTGAGCCCGTTCATGACAAGCGCGACACCGATCGCATTGGCTTCATCCAACTGCCGGCTATAGGCGAATTGTGGAATGAGAAAGAGGCTGTTTTCGCTGTCGTAGGTCATGGGTGCGATCTGTACAGGCCCGGTCGCGTCGTCATTGGCACGGAAGCCCCGGTCTGGCAGAAACAGTGAGCCGCCCAACTCCAATCGCTCGCCCACCAGAACCAGATTGGCAGGATTCAGCGCCCCGCTTGCCGCATCCTCTCCAAGGGATACCCCTGCACCTGCCATGCCCTTGCTTTTGGTGCCGATGCCGTGGGAGAAGTAGCCGTTGGTGGCATGGAGGTTTGCACTGAACAGCAGCAAAAGAATGAGTGCTTTTTTCATGATTATTCCTGGAGGGGCGTACATCAGGTAGATCCGAGCCCAATATTACCGGATCTCAAAAACAAAGACACATAGGCTCAGCATTCTATTGGGTGTCCACGGGCGCCCCTTGTTCTGCCCCACGCTTTTCGTCAGGGAGCAGGTGCGTTTCGCGGATAATTACTGAAGCCACAGCAATACCAGGCCCACTGCCGCAGGCATGGCTTGAACATAGAGAATCTTTCGACTGGCAGTAAACGCCCCGAAAAGCCCGGCTATGAGCACGCAGCACAAAAAGAAAGTCAGGACTCCGAGACCGGAGTTGCCGAGGGATAGTCCCCAGATCAGTCCCGCGGCAAGAAATCCGTTGTACAGGCCCATATTTGCCGCCAACACCTTAGTGGACCGGGCTTGCTCGAGTGATTGATTGAAGACCTTCAAACCCACAGGTCTATGCCACAAGAACATCTCGAGCACGAGAAAACTAAAATGGAGCGCAGCCACCAAGGCTATCGTGATGTTGGTAACGATGGTCATGGTTCATGCCTCCCTTTGTTCCAGTGCGACATTAACGGTGGACTATGTAGAAGATGAATGGGGCATGACCCCTGTCTTTCACGCCCGGGTCAACAGACGGATTTGAAATATTCTATAATTTTTCACACCCGTTCAAATTCTATGCTTTTCATCCTAGGACATTTTTTACAACCGGCATGAATGACGAGATACCGCAAAACGGCAGCCTGAGCATCATAGACGGCGTGGAGCGCATTTTTTACGACGGTTACTGGATCAAGCGCTACCATGCGCCGGTCGACAGCCTGACTGATAAAAAACGGCTGATCCAATCCCTCACCCGCCGCCTGTTCAACCACATGGAGCACGGCATCAACATCCCGGGACGCCTGCTGGACGAGGTCCGGGCGGATTACCGGGCTGAAACCGATCCCGGTAAAAAGCGGGTCAGGGGCGCGATGCTGGCAGGGGCGTTGTTCAACCGTGCAGCGGATATCTTCAACCAGCTGGTCGAGCTGGAGGCCTGCGGTGTGCAGATAAAACCCGACAATGACCTGATGCGCACCTGCGGACAGTGCCTGCAGGAGGCATTGGAACTCGGCAAGCTGGTCCGTCACCGTAACGGCAGCGCCGGAATCGACGAACTATGGGGTGAGCCGTTCAAGGCCTTCGTCATGTCGATCGAGGATTTCTACCAGTCGCGCTACGTCAAGATTGCGATGACCATGCGCAATATCGACGAGGTTGCCGGGCACATGGTCGGATGCGTGCGCAGCAACCAGGGGCCCGAGGCGTTGGAGGCACTGATCAAACACTACGCCTGCATGGCCCGGCGCAAGTGCGAAATTCTCAGGACCGATCCGGATATCTTCGACGCCTGGGTCGAGTTTGTCGTGGCGGGCGAGGCGATTACCGGGTATACGGCAGCGCAGGCGGAAGCTGAAGCCGGCAAGGGGATCCTCGATGAATTCGATAGCCGCTACATGCTCGAACGGGGTGTCGAGCTGATCGCGGACATCACCCGGGCGAGGACTTCAATGCCGAGCAGTACCGAGGAGTATCTGGGGTTGTGCGAGCAGTTCAAGCGAAGGAAAGTATAAGCAGATAAAGAACCGGTTGGTGCAACAGGGTCGCCTTGCGTGATCAATACAGACCCATTCCTGGCCTTGTCATATTTTATTGGATGTCTCCTTTTTAATTTGCCCTCCTGGAGATTCTGTCTGCGTTATTTAGGTGCCTTTGACGAAATTGCCCGCTTAACCATTTTCTCTACATTCGGAACCATGTTCTCAGGTATTAACACAATGTCCGGGTGGTGCTGTGCATACACACGGAATATTTCGTCCGCAAAGGCCTGGCCTATTGCTGATACGCCCCCGAAGTCGAAGATGACATATTGAAATCTCTCGATATGGGCCATTAGTCGCTTGGCTTGAGATCTTGAGACCAGCTTTTCATCGCCATACTGCGCCAGCCGAACCGGTATCACGGTTTTATTGAATTGATAGGCATCCGGCCCGGCGAAATCATCGAATACGCTTTGAATATCCCGCTCGGAATCGCGCTCGATCAGCATGTGGACGGCGGTGCCCACTTCACCGCTGGTGATATTCGTCTCCTGGATATAGTCAAATTCAAAGCTGTCATCGTGGCTGAATCTTATGCCCCGTGATTCGATCTCGAATTGATCGAATACCCGGGAAGTAAAGAAGATGCCCTCACCGGTATGGTTGTTAGGGTCTGTGGTCAGTTTACCTTTTGACAACTCGAGCAGGGCCTGGCGCTCGTCGTTCAATTGGCAAAGCCGTTTGATTTTTCTGAATATCCCTTCACCATCATCCATTATGTAAATCATGATCTTTTCTTGATCTCTCGTGGCGGAGATATAGATCTGCTTGCCACTGGAATGGTCGATCACATTGTTGACCATCTCGGTAAAGCCGTAGTGGCAGATATCGAGGATGTTCTCCGGCAGGCCATCGAAGACGTAGGCGAAATGGTCTCGCCAAACGCCATCTTCAGTGAATGTTTCTGTGAGCGGGAAGAGGGACTGATACTCCCTCGAATCGCCGAGAAAATAGCGTTTTCCCTTGCCGCTGCCCGTCGAGGTTAGCCAGCCCTCTTTTTCCAGACGTTGAATATGGGCGTTTACGGCCTGGGGGGTGATTGCGAAAAGAGTGGAGATATGTTTCGAGATATCAGAAGGATGGTCTCTCACATCCCTCACGATTTGACGCCGGATTTGTTCGCCTCTCTCTTTGTTGTTCACGCTGCATCCTTTAAGAAAATCATTTTCTTAAAGGATAGACTGCATGTTCTTAAAGGACAAGAGGTTCTTTATAAAGGATAAGTTTGGCTTTATTCGTCTTTGCGTAACCGCCGCCAAGGCAGACTGGTCGGTTTTAACGCACTCCCATTCGCTTTGGTCAACTCAATCTCATAAGCATCCGCCAGATTCTTCTCATTGAGCACCTCTTCCGCAGAACCTTCCGCGAGTGTCATCCCCTGATGCAAAAGCTGCAACCGATGGCAGTAGTGCGCCGCCAGACTGAGATCGTGCAGAACAACAATCACCGAATGGCCGGTTTCGCAGTGTTGTCTCAGCAGGTTCATGACATCGAGTTGATGGGCGGGGTCCAGGGCGGAGACAGGCTCGTCGGCGAGCAGGATATCGGGTTCGGTGACCATGGCGCGGGCAAGCAGCACCCGGGCCTGTTCACCGCCGGAGAGGGTGTTGAAGCTGCGATCACGCAAGGCCAGCAGATCGGTCTGCCGGATGACCTTGCCGATGATCTCCCGGTCCTCGTCTCCCACGGATTGCCAGGGCTCCAGGTGGGGTGTGCGGCCCAGTTCGATGATCCGCTCCACGCACATGGGCCAGGCGATCTCGCTAAGTTGGGGGAGGTAGGCGATGCGTCGTGCCCGTTCGGTCTGGGGGATGGGTGCCATGGCGGTCTCATCGAGACTGAGCTCACCGGTGTCGGCTGGCATCACACCGGCGAGGATGCGCAACAGGGTGCTCTTGCCCGCGCCGTTGGGGCCGATCAGGCCCAGCATCTCGCCCGGTTGCAGGACGATGTCGACGCCTTTGAGGATCGGCCGCTGCCCGCGGGAGACGCAGAGGCCTTTGCCGCTGAGCAGACTCATACGCCCCTCCTTCGGTTGTGCAGGATCAGCCAGAGAAAGAAGGGCGCGCCGATCAGCGAGGTGACCACACCGACCTTGATCTCCCCCTGCACCGGCAGCAGGCGCACACCCATGTCGGCCAGCATCAGCAACAGGGCCCCGCCCATGGCGCTGGGGACCAGCAGGCGGCTCGGCTGGTAGCCCACCAGGGGACGCAGCAGATGGGGCACCACCAGGCCGATAAAGCCGATGGCGCCGGTGACCGAGATGGCCGATCCCACCGCCAGGGCGATGGCGAGGAAGAGGCGCCTTCTCAGGTTCGGCAGATCGGCGCCCATGGAGCCGGCGGTCTCCTCCCCCAGGGTGAGCAGATCCAGGGGGCGGCCCTGGCGCCACACCAGCAGCCAGCCCAGCAGGGTGCCGGGGAGGAGTATCCACAGCTCGTTGCGGCTGACATTGGCCAGGGAGCCGAGCATCCAGAGGGCGATCTCCTGCACCGCGTAGGGGCTGGGGGCGAGGTTGAGCAGCAGGGAGACCAGGGCCAGGGCGAAGGCGTTGACCGCCACCCCCGCGAG
This sequence comes from gamma proteobacterium symbiont of Ctena orbiculata, assembly GCA_003058495.1. Lineage (GTDB taxonomy): Bacteria > Pseudomonadota > Gammaproteobacteria > Chromatiales > Chromatiaceae > Thiodiazotropha. The sequence goes on from QBVC01000026.1 coordinate 79,734, forward strand.
GATCAGGGTGAGGGTGCCCCCCTCCCGCCCGGCCAGGAGATAGACGGTTAGCGTCGCCAGCAGGGCGCCCGCCATGCCGCCTATAGGGAGTGCATAGGCGAAGAGACCGGCGATGCCGAAGTAGAGGGTGACGACCGCCCCCAGGGCGGCACCGCTGGCGCTGCCGACCAGGCCGGGACTGGCCAGAGGATTGCGCAGCAGGGATTGCATCACCGCGCCGCAGAGGCCGAGGGAGGCCCCGGCCAGCAGGGCCACCAGGGTCCTCGGGATGCGCAGCTCGGTGAGGATCAGGCTGTAGACGCCGGGTTGTTGGTTGAAGCTCTCCTGCACCGCTTTGATCAGCGGCAGGGGTTGGTTACCGATGATCAGGGAGAGTAGGGCGGTGATCAGGATGGCGGCGGCGAGGGAGAGGATCAGCCGGTGTTGTTGCATGGCGGTGATCATGTCCGACACCCTCTCATCGTCATCCCGGCGGATGCCGGGATCCAGTCTTTGCCGGTAGCCTCTGGATCCCGGCATTCGCCGGGATGACGGGGTGGTAGGGATTCGGGCGGGTGAGATGTGGCGAGTGTAGCAAGGTTATTAGTCTTCATCGGTCTGCGCCCTCTCTCGCCTCACGCAACAACGCCACCGCTTCGACCAGCATCGGGCCGGGGCAGATCCAGTACTTGTAGGGTATCTCCCGCAGGGGTCGCTGCGCCAGCAGGCGCTTGAGCGCCGGGTGTCTCAGCTGTCTTTCCGCCAGGGAGTCACCCGTCGGGGCATAGCTGGAGGTGAAGAGGGTCTCGGGCTGCCAGAGGAGGAGCTCTTCCAGCGGCACAGGGGCATATCCCTCGACCCCATGGCGCGCGGCCAGGTTGTTCCAACCCGCGAGCCTCAGGGCCTCGTCCTGCAGGGTGCCGCTGCCGCTGGTGTAGCCCCGGGGCTGGTAGAAGATCGCCGTGGGGGATGGTTTCCCACTGTCTGGTAGAGCGGGCTGCAGACGACGCTGCATCCGTGCGATCAGTGACTCTCCCCTCGAAACCTGTCCCAACCGGGCCGCCAGCTTCCGAATATCGCTGATGATATCCTCGAGGCGATTGCCGAGGGAGAGCCGGTGCAGCGGGTAGCCCAGCTGCTCAAGGGTGGTGCGCAGGCGTGGGTTGGTATGGGGCGTGATCAGGATCAGATCGGGCTGGAGGCGAATGATCTCCTCGGCCCGGGCCCGGTTCAACGGGTATCGGGCGGCCTGTTCGGCGACGAAGGAGCTTGCCGGTTGTGTAGCTAGGTGGCTGACCGACGCCACCTGCGGGGGGTCGGCCAGCAACAGCAGCAGCTGATCGCTGCAGAGGTTGACCGAAACCACACGCCGAGGGGCCGTCTCTGTCGCTGCCGCCAGCGAGGTCAGCAGCAACAGCATCGTTCCGATCGCCGTGGGTCTCATGCTCACTCGAATTGATAGTTGAGGGCCAGCCAGAGGTTTCTCTCCGGCGCGGGGAAGAAGGCGGCCTGTTGGTTGAAGCTGGCGTCGAAGCCGGCGCTGCCGGAGTTGGCGTACTCCTTGTCAAAGAGATTGTCTATCCGCAGGCTGAGATGCCAGGGTCCACGGCGATAGTGAGCGCTGACATTGGTCACCCCGAACCCGGCAAGGCGCGCCAGTGCGTTGTTGAAATCGCCCCCGACAATGCGCTCACTGGTGAAAACCGTCTCACCCACCAGGCTCCATTGAGGTGAAAACCGCCAGTCACCGCTGAGGCGGGCCGAGCGTGCCGCCACAAGGGGGATGCGATTGCCCTTGAAGGCGCCGTCGGTGATGGTCGGGTCGGTATAGCTTAGACTGCCGTTGAGGCCCAGGGCGGGATGGACCTGCCAGCTGCCCTCCAGGGTGACCCCCTTGCGCCGGGTCTCATCCAGGTTGGTGTTGACGAATCCAGAGGCGTCGAAGCTGATCTCGTCCTCCAGGTCGAGGCGGTAGAGCAGCAGCAGGGCGCGTATGGCGGGCCGCTTCCACTCGACACCCGCCTCATAGGAGGTGCCTGTCTGATTCTCGATGCCCACGGGCTGGCCGAAGAGCACATTGGTATGCTCATCCACAGTGGCGAAGCGGTAGTTCTGATCGAGTCTGACAAAGAGGCGCAGATCCTCGGCGGGGGTGAAGTTGAAGCCGAGGGCGGCGGTGCCGGTGCTGTCGTCCAGTCTGTCGACCCCGCTGCCGCTGTCGATTTCGTTCTCGACCTCAGCATGGCGATACCCCACCGTGGTCGTGGCCCAGCCGGTGATGGGCGCCATCAATTGCAGATAGTAGGCGTCCACCGACTGGTCCAGCAGCTGCGGGCCGAAGCTGGTCTGCAGTGCGTAGTCGGTACGCTCCAGGTCGGCGCCGCCGATGAAGGTCGCCTCCCCCGCGGCGAAGGGGAAGATAGCGATCAGCCGCGGGTTGAATCCCAGGACCTCCCGATCCTGGGTGGAAACCGAATCCGGCGTGGTGCGGAAGCTGGTTTGAAAACTACGTTGGTCGTCGCGCCGGGTGACTTCCCCCTCGAAGGACCAGTGGCTGCCGAGTGCCTGCTGCAGACCGATTCGGCTGATATCCGATTCCAGCTCGCTGAAGTCTCCGCTATAGGCGGCAACCGATTGCCTGCGATCCTCCTCAATCTCCGATAGAAAGAGTGAGCCCGGTAGCTGCTGGTAGTCATCCACCCGTTGATGCTCTAAAAAGACCTCGCCCTGCTGGTGTCGGTAGACGAGGCGCAGGTTATAGTCGTCCCGCTCGGTTTGATTGTTCTCACGGTAGTTGTCGCTCTCCCGGTGCCTGGCGGAGAGATTGTAGGCCAATCCGTTCTCCAGCCGGTTGCCGAGATCGGCGTAGAGATCGTATCCATCATAGCTGCCGACACCGGCGGCAAGTCCGGCGCTGAACGCTTCCGCCCGGCGGGTGATGATGTTGACCATTCCGCCTACCGCCTGGTTGCCATAGAGGGTACCGGCACTGCCCTGAACGATTTCGATGCGTTCGACACGGCGCAGGTCGATGCTGTTGAGGTCGGGCGCGGCCCGGTCGCCGCTGTTGTTGAGGCGCCGGCCATCCACCAGGATCAGGGTATTGGCCCCTGCATTGGGACCGAAGCCGCGCATATCGATGGTTGCCTTGCTGCCGTCGCCGTAGAGGCTGGTGAGCTGGATGCCGCTATGGCCGCTCAGCAGTTGCAACAGGTTGTGGGCCCCGCTCTGCTCGATCTCCTCGCGGGTGATTGCGCTGATAACCGCGCTGGTCGAAGGATTCGTCTGGACGGTCCGCGAAGCACTGACCAGGATCGAGGGGAGCTCGGTCGCTTCGGCCAAACGGGGAGGAGTTAGTAAGAGGGGAATACCGGCGCATGCCAGCAGTGGTATTGCTACAAGTTTCATTGTATCTCCATGGGACGCACACCCGCGTCGTCGAGGTGGATGGGGTGCGAAGGCCGGTATCCGGACTCACAGACTGGTGGGTTCACCCGACACCGGCGCCTTCCCATGAAGATGTGTGATCACAGTGGCATGTTGCGGTGTCTTGATCTGCTTACCGTTGCGGGGGCAGTGCAGGTTTCTCACCTGCTTCCCGTTTACCCCGTTACGCGGCTATGCCGCAGCGGGGCTGTCCCGTCATGCTCGACGGGCACCTTCAGCAGGCGGGAAACTACAGGGATGTTGTATAAAAATCAAGGTTGTCGGCAGATCAGTACGCCTTGTTCCCTATTCACGGACTGTTGTGGATTCCGCTGTTCCGCCTTTCGGATAGTGGCTCTGAAGGATGCTTGCCACAGGGATATCCCAGGACAATCCCCCATCGGGGTTGCCGGTTTTTCTTGCCAGTACGGCGATACTCAGATTTACCGGCACCAGGTGTATTCCCGATGTGGTGGCGTCATGGGACAGGGAGAGGATGCGACCGGGTGTCCCTTCCTCCGATTGCTACGCTGGGCCGGAAGACGTTTCGCCAGACCACCCCGGTTACATTTCTCGATCCGATCTCAAGCAGCGTGGCCTGCGGCATCTCGTTGACAGAAGTGATGAAGCGATTGAAAACCCGGTAGAAGGGGTCGGTGTCGGTCTTTTTCTTGAACGGGACCAGCAGCCAATTCACGCTGGTGAGCAGTGTCGTGGTGATCAGGTAGACGAGAAAGTTTGCAAAGCCGTTTTCGCGAATATAATGGGGTATCTTTTTAAGCTGACTTGATATTCTCATGTCCCTGTCATGCCGCGTGATGGGGCGCGGCGAGTGATCCCTAGATTTGAATAGTTTGAATATATCATGATTGTCTATCTCCATGGACTCAACAGCGCGGGCAGTTCCGGCAAGGCCGCGGTGTTGCGGGCGTCGCTTCCGGAACTGCAGATCATCAGCCCCACCTATCCCGCCCATACCGCGGCGAAGGCGGTGGAGACACTCACGGACAGCCTGCAGCCGCTGCTTGAAGAGGATCGCCACGTGGACGAGCCCCGCCTCATGGTGGGGAGTTCCATGGGGGGGTTCTATGGCGCCTGGCTGGCGCAGCGTTTGCGCTTCCAGCATCTGGTGATGATCAATCCCGCCCTGGTGCCCTGGGAGCTTTTGCTGCAGGTGGCGGGCTGGCAGTACAACCAGGCCCAGGACGAGCGCTACTACCTATCGCGGGAGATGGTTGCCGCGACCCGGGAATTTGCCATCGAGCCGAGTCCGGACGGAGTGCCCACGACTCTGCTGCTCGACAAGGGGGATGAGCTGATCGACTACCGCATCGCCGAAGGGATCTATCAGGGGATCGGTGATATCCACTGCTTCGAGGGGGGGAGCCACACCTTCGACCACATGGAGGAGGCGGTGGGGATCATTGGCGGGATTCACCAGAGGCTGGTTGAGGAAATCCAGTCCGCAAATGAACGCGAATAGATGCAAATGTTGTTTTTCTCGGCATGAACTATAAGGAGTCACGGTGGCTGGCGTAGCTCTTTCTCCGCCGCCCCAACAGCACGTCCATGTGCTGACGGGGCTATCGCGGCATCCATGCCGCTGCAACGAAAGAGCTACGCCAGCCACCTCCGTTCTGCAAGTTGTGGCTTGCCGCACCGATACACAACCATCAGAGTGGCAAGGTGAATCCGGTTGGTTTAGTGATGCGGCAAGCCACACCCTACGATAAATTTGCGTTTATTCGCGTTAATTCGCGGACTGAATTCCGAGTCAGCCATCGACCACAGGCTCGCTGAAGGAGCAATCCTTCTGCGGACAGACCTTCTCGGTGCCCTTGCGCTTGGTGGTCTTGATGGTCAGCACAGGCCAGCCGCAGTTGGGGCAGGGTTCGGCCACCGGCTCGTTCCATACCGCGTAGTCGCAATCCGGATAGGTGGAGCAGGAGTAGAAGATCTTGCCGCGGCGTGATTTCCGCTTCAACAGGGTCCCCTTGTGGCACTTGGGACAGCTGACGCCGGTATCCTCGGGTTTCTCCAGCGGTTCGATATATTTACATGTGGGATAGCTGGAGCAGCCGATGAACTTGCCGTAGCGGCCGCGCTTGATCACCAGTTCGGAACCGCACTCGGGGCAGTTGCGCCCCTCTACCACCTCCGGCTCCTCCTTTTCTGTCGTGTCGGCGTTCAGATCCCGGGTGTAGTCGCAGGTGGGGTAGTTGGTGCAGCCGATGAAGCGGCCGTGGCGTCCCAGGCGGATCGAGAGCTGTTCCCCGCACTTGGGGCAGGCCTCGTCCAGCGCCTCGTGGGTGACGTCGCTGCGCTTGACGTTCTCCTGGGTGTGGTCGATCCGATCCTTGAACGGCCCCCAGAATTTACTCAGCAGGGGTATCCAATCCTCCTCGCCGCGGGATACCGCGTCGAGCTCATCCTCCAGATTGGCGGTGAAGTCGTAGTCAACGTAGCGGGTGAAATACTCGGTGAGGAATTTGTTCACCACCCGGCCCACATCGGTGGGTTGGAAGCGTTTCTTCTCCAGCACCACGTACTCCCGGTCCTGCAGGGTGGAGATGATCGAGGCGTAGGTCGAGGGGCGGCCGATGCCGTACTCCTCGAGGGCCTTCACCAGGCTCGCCTCGCTGTAGCGGGGCGGCGGCTCGGTGAAGTGCTGCTCGGGGCGGATCGCCTTCAGCGGCAGGGTTTCACCCTCGGTGAGCGGCGGCAGCAGCTTCTCGTCGCTGTCGCTCTTGGCGCCGTCGTCGAGGCCCTCCTGGTAGACCGCGATGAAGCCGGGCTTGGCGATCACCGAGCCGTTGGCGCGGAACAGGTTGCCCTCGCCACAGGCGAGGTCGGCGGCAACCGTGTGGATGGTGGCGTGGATCATCTGGCAGGCGACCGATCTTTTCCAGATCAGCTCATACAGCTTGGCCTGGTCCTTGGTCAGGCTGTCCCTGATCTCATCGGGGATGCGCATCACCGAGGTGGGCCTGATCGCCTCGTGGGCCTCCTGGGCATTCTTCGACTTGGTCTTGAAGTGACGCACCGTGGGGGGAACCTGGTCGGCGCCGTAGCGCTTGCTGATGAGATCGCGGATCTCATCCAGCGCCTCGTCCGCCAGGTGGACCGAGTCGGTTCGCATGTAGGTGATCAGGCCGACGGTGCCCTGGCCCACATCGACGCCTTCGTAGAGCTGCTGTGCGGTGCGCATGGTGCGCTGGGCGGTAAAGCCGAGCTTGCGTGCCGCCTCCTGTTGCAGGGTGGAGGTGGTGAAGGGCGGCGCCGGATTGCGCTTGCGCTGCTTCTTCTCGACCTTGACTACCTGAAGGCCCTCTTTTCCGGCCTCCAGCAGCAGTTTTTCTGCCGCCTTGGCGCCAGTCTCGTCGGTGATGCTGAATTTTTCGAGCTTTTCGCCCTGGTAGTGGGTGAGTCTTGCCGAGAAACGCTGTTTCTCTTTCTCCGTGTCGGCCTCTATGGTCCAGAACTCTTCCGCCTTGAAGGCCTCGATCTCCTCCTCCCGTTCCACGATCATACGCAGCGCGGGGCTCTGTACCCGTCCCGCGGAGAGGCCTCTGCGAACCTTTTTCCACAGCAGGGGCGAGAGGTTGAAGCCCACCAGATAGTCCAGGGCCCGGCGCGCCTGCTGCGCATCGACCAGGTCGTGGGAGAGGTCGCGGGGGTTGGCGATGGCGTCGTTGACCGCCTTTTTGGTGATCTCGTTGAAGACCACGCGATAGACCTGCTTGTCCTTGAGCTTGCCCCGCTCCCGCAGCAGTTCGGAGAGATGCCAGGAGATGGCCTCGCCTTCGCGGTCGGGGTCGGTCGCCAGGTAGAGGGCCTCCGATTTTTTCAATGCCTTGGTGATTGCCTGGACATGACGATCGTTACGCTCGATGACCTGGTACTTCATGGCGAAACCCTGGTCCGGATCAACCGCGCCCTCCTTGGGGACCAGGTCCCTTACATGGCCATAGGAGGCCATTACCTCGAAGTTTCCGCCGAGATATTTCTTGATTGTTTTTGCCTTTGCGGGCGATTCAACAATAACCAGATTCATCGATGTAGGGTCGTTCCAGGGGGAAAATGCGGGACAGTGAACCCTCCCGCAAAAAAGAAATCAAGAATTTTTTGTTGTCAGTGTTGGCTAATGCAGGAAAACAGGGATGTCGTTATAGACCATGTCCTCCATGCGCGCGAAGGCCGCTTCCTGTCCAGGCTGATTCATCAATACCAGGAGAATAATCCATTTCAACTCCTCTTCTGTAATGATTGCGGTGTCGAGGGCCAGGGCGCGTTCGATCACCAGCTCACGGGCATTCGCCGTGAGGATGTCATTCTGCTCCAGAAACATCAGCAGGCCGCGGGAGTCCACATCCAGCCTTGCCGTTTCCTCCTCGGTGAAGATGCGCAGCGAGTGAGTGGGATCGCTTTCGCCGTGCGGGGACTGATCGCTGTTGGCTAGCTCGTCCAACCAATCAAAGGCCTTGTTGATCTCTCCAGAGGGAAAGCCTGCCTGAATCAACTCATCACGCAGTTCGTGTTGATCCGAGGGTGGGGCCTGTTCGCCGTCCATGTAGTTTTCGTAGAGGTAGATCAGGATATCGACCACGTTTTCGTTCATATGCTCTCTCTCCCGCTGGGGCGGGATGTCAATCTGTCAATGCGGCAGTAGTAGCCGCCGGGAGCCGATGATACATGACCTTCGAGCTCGAGCAAAAGCAGCATGGACGAAACTGCCTCCGCGGTCAAACCCGTACGCGCAATTAATTCGTCAACTGAAACCGGATCATAGCCAAGGGCCTGGTCCAGCAGCTGATAATCGGCGTCCGCCTCGAAGTCCAATGAGGTCTGCCGGGCCGCCCCGGGCTCTCCCCGTGTCTCCAGGGTTGCGAACAGGGAACCCAATTCCTCGATGATGTCCTGGGCCGATTCGACCAGTTTGGCGCCCTGCCTGATCAGTGCATGGCAGCCGTGGGCCTGGGGATTGTGGATCGAGCCGGGAATGGCAAAGACCTCGCGGCCCTGTTCGCTCGACAGCCTGGCGGTGATCAGCGATCCGCTCTGCAGCGTGGCCTCGACCACCAGGGCGCCGAGGGAGAGGCCGCTGATGATGCGGTTGCGGCGGGGGAAATTCTCCGCTTTTGCCGGAATGCCGGGCGGAAACTCGGTGATCAGCAGTGCCTGTTCGGCAATCCTGTGGGCAAGATCCTTGTGAACCGCGGGATAGATCCGGTCCGGTCCCGTGCCCATCACCGCAATGGTCGAGCCGCCCCTGAGCGCACCCTCGTGGGCGGCGCCATCGATGCCCTGGGCCAGGCCGCTGGTGATGCAGAAACCGGCGGCGGCCAGGCAGCGGGCGAATTCGCGGGCGTTGTCGAGGCCGGTGGTGGTCGGATTGCGGCTGCCGACGATGGCCAGCTGAGGCTGCAGCAGCAGCGCCTCGTCGCCCATCAGATAGAGCAGGGGAGGCGGATCGTCGATCTGCCGCAACAGCGGGGGATAGGCCTCGTCACCCAGGGTGAGCAGCTGATGATCGGGCTGCGCCAGCCAGGCCAGTGAGGATTCGATCCGGCCGCGATCCTGTCGCAGCAGGTTGTCTATCGCCCCGTGCGGTATGCCGAGTTCGGCGAGCTCCCTGCGGCTGGCGCCGAGGATCGCCTGGGGATCGCCGTAGTGGTCCAGCAGGCGCTGGAAGTAGCGGCTGCCGATACCCGAGGCGAGGCCGACCAGCAGCCAGGCCTCGGTGTCGGAAGGTGGGGTGCCGGATATGCGATCCATGCTATTCGGCATGTGCGGAGTTTCTAGCTTCCCGGTGTGCGTACCCAGTCCAGTACGTGGAGCGGTTTGGTGGCATCCATGACCAGGGCGAAACTGACCTTCTCGAAGGTGCGGAAGACCATCAGGTGGCCGGCCTCTTCCAGGGGCAGTCTGACCGTTTCACCACGGCCCTTGACGATATCGCGAATATCCTCGCCCCCCTGCAGGATGCGCAATACATGGCCCGCCTCCAGGCCCACGTTGCTGCCCTTGTTGAGCACCACCACATGATACTGGCCGATCTGGGTCACCCCGTTGAGAACGGAGATGATGCGGCCCTCGATGGCGCTCTCCGGCACCCTGGGCTGAAAGTCGATCAGCGGCTCCTCCTCCATGGCCTTGATCAGTCGATCGCCGATGAGCGCCTCGATCTCCGACGAGGTAAGCAGCAGCTTGGCGGGATCGCCGGTCCTTTTCAGCTCCGAGTTGCCGACATAGAGGGCTTCGTAGCCGAGAATCTCGCCGGTATCAGGATCTTTATAGGGCTTTTCAGGTCTAACAACCGCGTACTGAATCGGCCGCTCCTCCATGATGCTGCGTGCGTAGTAGCTGATACCCGCGCCGCCGACGATGTGGTCATCCAGGAAATGGACGATATAGGGGGCCTTCTCCAACTCATTCTCGTCGACCACGTAGGGACGGGTGAGGAAGGGAGCGATGGCATCGATCGGAATGGTCGGGATGGCCTGGTCCAGGGGGGTGGCCCTTACACGTGGGGAAAGCCTGTCCTTTCGGCTCAGCTGCAGCATCGGTCGACCGTCGCGGTAGGTGAGCTCGATCACGTCACCGGGAAAGATCAGATGGGGGTTTTCAATCTGCGGATTGACATACCAGACCTCCGGCCAGAGCCAGGGATCGCGCAGAAACATCGATGAGATGTCCCACAGGGTATCGCCCTTGACCACGGTGTAGCGTTCCGGGTGCGAAGGGTTGAGCGCGACATGCTCGGTAGCAAGTACGCAAAAGGAGAGCAGCAGGCCGCTGATGACTCCGATGAGTTTGTTGTTAAGATATGACATAACTATTCCCTTGGGTGCGTAGCGGAAATTCTAGCGATCTACTGCGGAGATTCTCCCATGTGTTGTGTTCTATAATCGATGACGATTTTAATGAAAAAACAGTCTGTGACACTACACTAGTTTCCAGTATGATCATAATGTTAGCGCAATTTCTTGCATTTGTACTATAGATTTTGGAAAAACAGATGGCGATTCTTGACATACTCCACTTTCCCGATCCACGACTGCGCAACAAGGCCAAACCAGTGGCGCAGGTTGACGACTCTATACGTCGGCTGATTGACGATATGCTTGAGACCATGTATCAGGCGCCGGGAATCGGACTCGCCGCGACCCAGGTGAATGTGGCCAAGCGGGTGGTCGTTATCGACCTCTCCGAAGAGAAAAACCGGCCCCTCTGCCTGGTAAATCCGGAGATTCTGACCAAGGATGGCGAGGAGCAGATGGAAGAGGGGTGTCTTTCGGTTCCCGGTATCTACGAGCTGGTGAAACGGGCGAATCAGATTCGTCTCCGGGCCCTCGATCGGGAGGGGCGGGCTTTCGAAATGGAGGCCGAAGGTTTGCTGGCGGTCTGTATACAGCATGAATTGGATCACCTGGAAGGTAAACTGTTTGTCGACTATCTCTCCAGCCTGAAGCGTCAACGTATTCGCAAGCGGCTGGAAAAGGAGAGTCGACAGCAAGAAACACCCAGTACGAAGGCCCAGCAGGTCATCTGAGCGCCCCGTGGAGCATTCTCTTGAAACAATCTTCATTCGTCACTCCGGGTTTGTCTGAGACGCCGTTCCCAATATCAACGCTCGCTTCCCATCCTGGCAGCAGCCGGATGACAATCCATGGCTGACGCTTTGAAAATCATCTTCGCCGGTACCCCGGACTTCGCCGCCACCGCCCTCGAGGCCCTGTTGACCACCCAGCACCGGATCCTGGCGGTCTATACCCAGCCCGATCGGCCGGCCGGCCGCGGCAGAAAGCTGCAGTTCAGTCCGGTCAAGGCGCTGGCCCTGGAGCGGGGCCTGGAGGTCAGGCAGCCGGCCTCGCTGAAGGATGAAACCGCGCAGCATGAGCTGGCGGAGATGGATGCGGATCTGATGGTGGTGGCGGCCTACGGGCTGTTGTTGCCCCAGGCTGTGCTGGATATACCCAGGCTGGGATGCGTCAATATCCATGCCTCCCTGCTGCCGCGCTGGCGGGGGGCCGCACCGATCCAGCGCGCCCTGTTGGCGGGGGATCGGGAGAGCGGGGTCACGATCATGCAGATGGAGGCCGGCCTCGATACCGGCCCGATGCTCTATGCGCTGAAGACCCCCATACACAATCACGATACCGGCGGCAGCCTGCATGACCGGCTGGCCGAGCTGGGTGCCGAGGCGTTGCTGGCGTCTCTCCCTGCTCTCGCGGAGGGCAGGCTGGAGGGAGAACCCCAGGACGAGGCAGAGGCCAACTACGCCAAGAAGCTGGAGAAACAGGAGGGCATGATCGACTGGAGTGACTCGGCCGAGACGATCGACCGCAAGGTGCGGGCCTTCAATCCCTGGCCCGTGGCCCAGTGCCGCTACGCCGACAAGATGATGCGGATCTGGCAGTCCGAGCCGCTGGCCGAGGCGTGCGCCGGGAAACCGGGGGAGGTGCTGCGCAGCGGCAAGCCCGGCATCGATGTCGCCACCGGTGATGGTGTGTTGCGCATACTCCAGCTGCAGATGCCGGGAAAACGGGCCCTGTCCGCAGCCGATTTCCTCAATGCCCACTCGATGGATGGTGTGGTGCTGGGATAATGCCCGCTGCAGCCAGGAAATTGACCTCGGGTGATCCGCGTTCGGTCGCCGCGCGGCTCCTGCAACAGGTGCTGGCCGGCCGTTCCCTCTCCGAGCAGCTGCCCCATTTCCTTCCGCAGCTTGAAGATGGCCGTGACCGCGGACTGGTGCAGGCGATCAGTTTCGGTGTGATGCGGACTTATCACCGGCTGCACCACCTGGAACACCAGCTGCTCTCGAAACCCCTGAAGGCGAGGGACCGGGATATCGAGGCCCTGATCCTGATGGGGCTCTATCAACTTCTCTATCTCAGGGTCGGTGACCACGCCGCCGTGCATGAGACCGCCGGCGCGGCGAACAAGCTCGGCAAGCGATGGGCGGTTGGGCTCATAAACGGTGTCTTGCGTAGTTTTCTGCGTCGGCGCGAAGGCCTGTTGGCGGATCTGGAGCGGCACCCGGAGGCCCTTCATGCCATGCCGGCCTGGCTGCTGCGGGCAGTGCAGACCCAATGGCCGGACGGCTGGCAGAAACCTGTCGAGGCGCTCAACAGCCATCCTCCCATGAGCCTAAGGGTCAATCGCCAGGTTCAGTCGCGCGAGGCCTATCTGCAACTGCTGCGCGACAGCGGCATCGGGGCCGAGCCCATTCCCCATACCGAAAGCGGCATCAATCTGATCCAGGCGGTCGACGTGGCGGATCTGCCCGGATTTGCCCAGGGCCATGTCTCGGTGCAGGACGGCGCCGCGCAACTGGCGGCGGGAGTGATGGATCTGGCGCCGGGCCAGCAGGTGTTGGATGCCTGCGCCGCCCCCGGCGGCAAGAGCTGCCACATGCTGGAGCTGGAACCGGGGATCAGACTGACCGCGCTGGACAGCGATCCCGAGCGCCTGCAGCAGGTCTGGGAGAATCTCACCCGGATCGGTCTCCAGGCGGTCCTGGAGCGGGGAGATGCCGCCGATCCCGCTGGATCCTGGGCGGAGCGGTGCTATGATCGAATCCTGCTCGATGTTCCCTGCTCGGCAACGGGTGTCATACGCCGCCATCCGGACATCAAATATCTGCGCAGGGAGAGCGATATCGGGGATCTGGCCAAGCTTCAGGGGGCAATCCTGGATAGGGTGTGGCGGTTGTTAAAGCCCGGCGGCAGGATGCTCTACGCCACCTGTTCGCTGCTGCCCCGGGAGAATGAGCTGCAGCTCGAGCGGTTTCTCCGGCGGCAGAGGGATGCACAGGAGGATCCCATGGATGTGGCCTGGGGAGAGAGTAGACCGGTGGGGCGTCAGATCGCCCCCGGCGAGGGGAATATGGACGGATTTTACTATGCGCGACTGGTAAAAAGGGCCTCATGAAGAGCGGACCCTCCTGGCTGCTGCCCATCCTGCTTCTGCTCCCCCTGGCGGAGGCGGCCGCCTTCAGCATCAAGGAGGTGCAGATAAAACAGGCCGATAGTGAATACCGGCTGAATGCCCGCATTGAGTATCACTTGAGCGAGCAGGCCCACGAGGCGTTGAGCAATGGGGTGCCCCTGACCCTCAAGGTCCAGCTTTTCGTGGAGAAGGTATGGCGCGGTTTCTGGGAGCCGAGCCCGTTCGCGGCGACCCTGAGCTTTCAGATTCGCTACCATGCCCTGACCGAGCTCTACCGGGTGGTGGACAGACAGACGGGGGATGAGCAGAACTTCGTCACCCAGGAGGCGGCGCTGCATGCCCTGGGCGAGATCACCGATCTTCCCCTGGTCAAGCTGGCCAAGCTGACGGCCGGTGAGACCTACCAGCTGCGGTTGCGCGCCGACCTGGATATCGAATCCCTGCCCCTGCCCCTGCAGCCGCTGGCCTATCTGGGCCGGGGTTGGAAACTGACAACAGGATGGTCCCAATGGCCCCTTCAACCCTGAGCCGGCTACGTATCGGAGGACTCTCGGTCGGCCTGCTGCTGATTCTGCTGCTGGTGAGTCTGCACCTGATGAGCAGCGCGGTGCAGAACTCCGCCGAACTGAGCCGCTATTTTGTCCCCCTGCTGATCTTCAACCTGGCGGGCATGTTCGTGTTGTTCGTGCTGATCACCTACAACTCGATCCGCCTGATCCGCCAATACCTCAGGCACAGCGCCGGTTCCAGGCTGACCCTGCGCATGGTGTTGATCTTCACCCTGATCGCCCTGCTCCCGGTGGGCGTGGTCTACTACTATTCGTTCAGCTTTCTCCAGGGGGGCATAGACAGCTGGTTCGATGTGCAGATCGACCAGGCGATGCAGGACGCGCGGGATCTGGCCCAGGCCTCGCTGTCGCTCAATCAGCGGGTCTGGTTGAAGTATACCGAGCAGCAGCTGCTCACCATCGAGGATACCTCCGAGTCGGCGCTCTCGCTGACCATCGCCAAACTGCGCCAGCAGTCGGGGGCGCTGGAGCTCTCCCTCAGCGATCCGGCGGGACAGATCATCGCCTACTCCAATGCGGTGGCGGATGAGCTGGCGCCGGCGAAGCCGGACGACTACATCATGCAGCGCCTGCGCGAAGGCAACAGCTATGTGGGTCTGGCGCGGGAGAAGGATGAGCTGATGATTCGCGTTGCGATGGCGGATCCCCTGGGCCGCCCCTACATCATCCAGGGGCTCTACCCCGCATCGGAGCGGGTCAGCGCCCTCTCGGAGAAGCTGGAAGTGGCCTATAACCGCTATAACGAGCTCTCGTTCCTGCGCCAATCGCTGAAGCGCAACTTCTCCCTGACCCTGTTTCTGGTGCTGATGTTCGCCATGCTCTCCGCGGTCTGGGCCGCCTTCTTCTCCGCCCGGCGCATGGTGGCGCCGATTGCGAATATCGCGGCGGGTACCAAGGCGGTGGCGGAGGGCGACTACGACCGCCGCCTGCCGGTGCCGCGGCGGGCCGATGAGCTGGCCTTTCTGGTCGCCTCGTTCAACACCATGACCCGGCGTATCCGCCAGGCCAGGGATCAGGCCGCGGAGAGCCAGCGCGAGGTCGAGGGACAGCGCGCCTATCTGGAAACCGTGCTGGCCCGCCTCTCCTCCGGTGTCCTGACATTTAACGCGCAACACAAGTTGCGCACCGCGAATCCGGCCGCCGAAAAGATACTTGGCACCAACTTGAACCGCCTGATCGACCTGCCTGTGCAGGCGTTGGCCCTGGAGTCGCCCATTCTCAGACAGTTTGCCGAGGGGCTGGAGGCGCCGCTGCGCCAGGTAGACAAGGAGTGGCGCGGTGAATTGACCCTCTACGGCGGCGAGGGGCGCAAGGTGCTGATCTGCAGGAGCACCCCCTTCGCCCAGCCCAACGGACGGGTGGGCCATATCGTGCTGTTCGATGATGTCACGGCGCTGATCCGCGCGCAGCGGGATGCCGCCTGGGGCGAGGTCGCGCGGCGCCTGGCCCATGAGATCAAGAATCCGCTCACCCCGATCCAGCTTTCGGCCGAGCGCCTGCGCCACAAATACCTCAAGGATATGCCGGAAAAGGATGCGGAGGTGCTCGACCGGGCAACCCATACCATCGTGCAGCAGGTCGAGGCCATGAAGAGCATGGTCAACGATTTTTCCGAGTATGCCCGTCCGCCGCAGATGGAGCTCAAGCCGATCAAGCCCGACACCCTGATCGGTGAAATCGTCGACCTCTACCGGGCGACCAAAGGGGTGAAATTCGAGATCGAGCTTTCAGCCGGCGACGCCAGGATAGAGGCCGATCCCCTGCGCGTCCGTCAAGTCGTGCACAACCTGGTGAAAAACGCGGTGGAGGCGCTGGAGGGCTCCCGGAAAGGGAGGGTCTCCCTGGTCTCCAGGGTCCTGAGCAGGGACGATCACCCTTTCTACGAACTGCGTGTAGAGGACAATGGTCCCGGATTTGCGGAGGCGATGATTCAGCAGCTGTTCGAGCCCTATGTCACCAGCAAGCCGAAGGGGACGGGCCTGGGTCTGGCGATTGTAAAGAAGATTGTTGAGGAACATGGCGGTATCATTTGGGCGGAGAACTGTGATAAAGGGGCCTGTATGGTTATGCAATTGCCGATGTTGCTGGACCTGACACGAGAAACTGCAGCGGAGGAGAGTGAGGTATGAGTCGCGCCTATATCCTGGTTGTGGATGACGAGCCGGATATCCGTAACCTGGTAAAAGAGATTCTGCAGGATGAATCCTACGAGGTGGCGATGGCGGAGGATGGTAAATCTGCGCGTCAGGCACTGCGGGACCGCCGGCCGGAATTGATCCTGCTCGACATCTGGATGCCCGACGTGGATGGCATCACCCTGTTGAAGGAGTGGGGTGATAACGAGGGTCTGCCCTGCCCGGTGATCATGATGTCGGGCCACGGTACCGTGGAGACCGCCGTCGAGGCCACCCGGTTGGGCGCCTACGACTTCCTGGAGAAGCCGCTCTCCCTGGCCAAGCTGCTGCTGACGGTCAACCGCGCCCTGGAGGCGGAGCAGCTGAAGCAGGAGAATGTCGGCCTCAAGCGCCATGTGCACGCGGTGCATGAACCGACGGGCAGAAGCCCGGTGATGCAGCGCCTGCGGGAACAGGTGAAGCGGATCGCCCAGCACGATACCTGGGTTCTCGTCACCGGCGAGCCGGGGAGCGGCCGAGAAACCCTGGCGCGCTATCTCCACTCCCAGAGCGTGAGAAGAGACCGGCCCTTCGTGGAGGTCAACGTCAGCGCCATCGTCAAGGGCAATGCGGCCCAGGAGCTGTTCGGCAGCGAAAGCGAAGGCCGTATTCACTACGGCAGGCTCGAACAGGCCGCCGGCGGGACCCTGTTCCTGGATGAAGTGGCCGACATGGATCTGGAGGCCCAGTCGCAGCTGGTGGGGGCGCTGGACACCGGCAGCTTTCTGCGCGTCGGCGGCACCGAGCCGGTGAGTATCGACGTGCGCATCATCGCCGCCACCCAGCACAACCTGGAGGAGGCGGTGCAGGAGGGGACCTTTCGCGAAGACCTCTTCTACCATCTCAACGTGGTGCCGCTGCATGTGCCGCCGCTGCGCGAGCATGCGGAGGATGTACCCGAGCTCCTCAACTTCTATGTCGACTGGTATGTGACCCACGAGAAGCTGCCCTACCGCCACTTTGTCGTGGGGGCGCAGAACACCCTGCGCAACCACCCCTGGCACGGCAACGTGCGGGAGCTGAAGAACCTGGTGCAGCGCCTGCTGATCCTGGGCGCCGGCAACGAGATCTCCCAGGAGGAGGTGGATGCGGCGCTGGGGGCGCCCGACGTGGGGAGCTCCCTGGGCGGACTGGAGTCCCTGGTCACCTTCGACCAGCCCCTGCGGCAGGCCCGGGAGGAGTTCGAAAAGGTCTACCTGGAGTACCAGCTGCGCCAGCACGAGGGCAACATCTCGCGTATGGCCAAGGAGGTGGGGATGGAGCGGACCCATCTCTATCGCAAGCTGAAATCCCTGGAGATCGAGTTCAAGGACAAGCGGTGATTTGAGAAGTCCGCAAATGAACGCGAATCAACGCAATTTTTTTCTTCAACGTTTCTGAATTACTGCCATCGTGTAGGGTGCTGTTTGCCGCACCGCTATACTTTCTGGATAGTTTGCGAGCTATGTTTTAACTCTATTTTTTCAGTTAAAGGCTCAGTCTTTGCATAAGCATTGACAAAGAAATCACACTCACATCATTACCCAAAGGAAATTCATCGTCTCCACCGTAAACAACGTATTTGTGCGTCGCACCTACATCATTACAGGTTTGGCTATAGTGTTTGCCGACTTTGGGAGCAATGCCGTACTTGATCTCTATGGCCCAGATTTCAGCTGACGGCATCTTGATAACCAGATCGATCTCTGCTCCGGCGGCTGTACGGTAAAAGTAGCTTTCGGCACGACTGGGCAGTACAGAAAGGATATTTTCAACGGCAAAGCCTTCCCAGCTCTTTCCCAAAACCGGATTCGACAACAATGTATCTTGGCTGTTGATACCCAACAAACGATGCAGAATGCCGCTGTCGCGTACGTAGTAACGGGGCGATTTCACCACCCGCTTCTTGACGTTGGCATGCCAGGGCTCAAGGCGTCTGAGCAGCAGGAGATCGGTCAGAATATCGATGTAGTGACTGACCGTCTTGGCATCAACTTCCAGGTTTGATGCCAGCTTGGAATAGTTTATGGTCTCGCCTTGTAAATGTGCCAGCATCGTCCACAAACGGCGCAACCTTACCGCGGGAACGCGAAAGCCCAGTTGAGGGGTGTCACGCTCAAGATAGGTGCGAATCAGATTTTCAAGCCAGTCCAAAGCCGCATCTTCATCGGATGCAAGGTAGCTGTCCGGAAAACCTCCCCGCAGCCAAAGGGTTTGTCGATCCTCTGGGTTATCATCAATCTCCATCAGGTTCAGGCCGCCCATCTCGATATAACTGATCCGACCGGTCAGGCTTTCTGAAGATTGACGCATCAATTCCATCGATGCCGATCCAAGCAACAAAAACCGACCTGCCCTATGATCCTGCTCCCGGCCTTTATCTATCAAGCCGCGTAGTACGGGGAACAAGTTCGGGATTCGCTGTATTTCATCAAGGATAACCAGCTTACCGGCATGAGCGCTCAAAAAACTGGTGGGGTCGCTGAGCTTCAGTAAATCCTCGGGGGCTTCCAGATCGAGGTATATTGAGTCGATCTCTTTTGCAATGATTTTTGCAAGTGTCGTCTTGCCAACCTGGCGTGCGCCAAGCAACACCACAGCGGGGACTCGTGCGATCGTTGCTTGTAGCCTCTGTGTGAGTTGGCGTTTCAGCATACCTTGTATTTTCGTAGCTGTGCTCCGAATTTACAAGGTATTTGACAATAATCACTGTAGCCCAGTCATAGAGCCACGCCAGCCACCTCCGTTCTGCCGGTTTTATACGACAGCCTGTAGGGTGCGGCTTGCCGCACCCTACAGGTTATAAAACACTTGCGTTCATTCGCGTTTGTTTGCGGACATTTTATCTACCAGGCCAGGCGGATATCCCAATCGTACTGACGCTCCGCCGGCAGTACCGGCGCGGTCTCCGGATCCACCGCATCATAGACGTTGACCGCCGGCGTCACGTTGGCGTCGCGACCGTGAATGAAGTCCTGATCCCGTACGATCGCCATGTAGGCCTTGTTGAGGGTCAATGCCCGCTCCGGGCTCGGGGTGATCAGTTCATAGACGTCCGCGGCCGAGACCTTCGCCTCGTTGACGCTGCCGTCTTCATTGAACCACTTTTCGATGATCTCGTCGTTTTCACGGAATTCGTTGCCGCCGCCGACAACCTTCAGATAGTTGAGGATCTCACCTTCGGTCTCGCCGACACTGGGGGCGTCCTCCATGCCGCGCAGGTTGATGTAGCCCCAGCCCGCGGCACCGGTCACCTTGCGGGGAAAGGCGAAGGTCTGGTCGATGGTGCTGCCGATGGAGGTATGACAGCCCATGCAGAAGGTGGTCTCCTCCTCGCTCTGTTTGCGCAGATGGCCGTCGGCGGCCTCGATGAAGCCGAGGATCAACCAGCCGAACCCGTTATCCAGGCCGCTGTCGCCCCGGGATACGAAGTTCGGCAGGATGCCGTCGATCTTCTCCTGCTTTTCGTTGCCATAGAGAGAGAGCAGTTCCGGGGGGGTGTAGAAGGTATGCTTGCGCATGTAGCGCACCTCCTTCATACGCGCCGGGATGGTGATCGAGAGCGCCTCGTCGAGTCCGATATAACGCACCGTATGCAGGAACTCGGTACCCTCGGGGTAGAGCATCGGGACGACGCTGACATCCGCTGCGTCGCCGACATAGAAGTCGGGGCGGATGATCTCGCCGATGACCCCGAGCTGTCCATCCCCGTTGAGGTCGGCACAGAAGCTGTTTTCATCCACTTCAGGCAGGCTGACCTGCTGCAGGTCCTGGATCGCCGCTTCCAGTATCGCCAGGTTGGCGATGTAGGTGTCCCGGGAGTAGCCGCTGCCGTTGCAGCTCTGTTCGCGAAAGGCCGCGGGAAGGCGGACCATGACGTCGTCGGTGGAGCCGTTGGTGGGCCAGAAGGTGCTGGGCAGGGGTTTGTAGTTGAACGCCACCCAGTGGCTGCCATCGAGGGCGAACCCCTGCGGGTCAAAGGCGCCGGCGCCGAGATGGAGATCCTCGATGACCGGTACCGGCCCATCCCAGGACTCGTTCCGCAGCTGCTCGATCAGGGTCGAGTAGTTGTCGGTGTAGATATAGTCGATGACCTCCTGGTCGCTGATCCGGGAGACCGCCTCGGAACGGTCTTCGAAGAGGTTCCGCCAATGATTGGTCACGCCGATGTCCGAGAAGGAGTACTCTGCCTGCAGCGCCTTGTCATCCATGTAGTTCGGGCGGCTGCCAAAGGTGTAGGTCTGGTGGCAGATCAAACAGGGGTTGTAGGTCGCCTCGTGCCTGGTATAGCACTGGGGGGGGACAATCGCCTCCAGGTTGTAGACCAGACCGCTCTCCTCGGGCCGCAATGCGCCGGCAGGTGAACTTTCGTAGCCTGTGGGAAACACCAGTGACTGGGTTTGGGGATCAGAGTCGCTGCTGGAACTGCCGCATGCCGAGAGGATTGCAAGCACAACGGGCATCAACAAGATGATGGTATGTTTCATTTGAATACCTCCTGAAACACAAAGGGGGTGGCACAGGCCACCCCCATTTCCCTGATTGGACTAATAACCTGAGAGGTTTTTAGATCGCGGGATCATCGAATACCCAGACCACATTGTTCTCGTGGTTGCCGGTATCCTCGCCGATGAGCACGCGACCATCGTCCATGATCAGCAGGTTGTCGGGGTTGGAGATGTTGTTGATGCTGCATTCGTTGACTGAACGGTCGGCGTAGTAGGGTCCGCCGACAATGGCCGGAACCATGGTCGTTACATCGACCTCGCCCTGGGCATTGCGCATCAGCTTCATGCGGTAGACAACGCCGCACTTGCCGCTGGCGCCGTTGAGCTGGATGTCGCCTTCGCCGTCGCTCATGGTGGCGTCGAAGCTGGACATGGCCATGTACATGTAGGCCTGTTCACCGTCGGCGGCACCGCCGTTCCACCAGGCTGAAGCCAGGCCGTAGTTGATGTTCACGCCTTCCATCTTGCGGAACTCGCCGGTGGCGCCCAGGGCGACAGCCGCCTTGCGGCTCTCGAGGAAGGCAACACGGTCATCGCTGAAGGGATTGGCGTCGACAGTGGCGTCTTCGTCACAGCTCAGGTCGGTGCCGGTCTTGGACTCGGCCCAGTCACAGACCTGCTCGTCGGTGATGTAGTTGGCGTCGGCAAAGCTGCCGTCGAAGGAGGCGATTGCCGCTTCGATGTCCGTTTCGCTCATGCTGGCAAGCTCGACCCACTCGATACCGAGGGCGGCCTCCGCGGGATCGTCAACGCTGGCGGCCTGGGTGACCTGCGCGGCATACAGGGTGCCTGCGCTCATGTCACCGGCCACATCGGCGACGAACTTGAAGAAGACCACACCGGTGCCGTCGTCACTGAGGAAGACAGTGCGCTGGTCGGGCATGACGACCGAATTCTCGTGCGAGAAGCGGCCCATGGTCTCCAGCTTGTTGACCGTGACGTTGGCGACCGCTGCATCGGCGGCATTGCCAAGCTCGACAATGTAGCCGTAGCGGTAGGGATTCGGCCAGTCGCCGCTGCCATCGGTGGGATAGCCGAAATAGGTGGCCAGGGATTGCGGGTTGCTGAAGTACTCGTAGTCCGGGTTGAACCAATCCGCGGTGTCATCGAAATAGAGCTCTTCAGATGAGAGCGGGGTGTCCCAGGGGCTGACGGTACCGAAGCAGTTGACCCAGGTGCCGCCGACGCTGGAGAAGTCGATCATGCCTTCCTGGACGATGGTGGCGTAGCCGGCGTCGGTGAGGCCGCTGACATGGATGCGGCTCATGCTGCCCGGGCGATCCTCCCAGTTGCTGTAGACGTAATAGCCAGTGTCACCGTCGGAGATGACGCCGTTGAAGTCAGGATCGTTGGAGCTCTTGATCAGGGTGGTGCCGTCGAGGGCGATGATGTCACCCATGGCGTTACCGTCATCGAGGGCGTCGCCCTGCTGGGTCAGTACCTGGTAGGAACCGACGGCGGTCATGACCACCTCTTTCTCCGCAGTGGTGACCGGCAGGTCGAGGGCGCCGAAGTTCTCAGCCAGCGCCGAGAAGTCCTGACCGACGATGACGCCCACGGTGCCTTTGTCGAATATCTTGCCGGCGCTGTCCGCGGTCGTATTGCTGCTGCTGGGATGCTGGACATTGAGGAACAGGGTGTTGTCGCTGTTCAGGTACATGCCGGTGAATTCGGCACCCAGGGGGGCGGTCGCGAGACGCTTCAGGCCTAAGGGGACATAATTGGTAATGCCGTCCACACCGTCGACACCGTCTTGACCGTCGACACCATCGACACCGTCGTCACCGTCATCACCGCTGCATCCCGCTAACAGCAGGGATGAACAAAAAATGGCTGCCGCTATGGAAGCAGGCAGGGTTTGTAGACGAAATGATTTCTTTTTCAACATAGAATATGCTCCCCTTGAAGGCGTAATACTTATTAGCCGGAAGCATTCTAGGTAGCCATTATTTCGAAACGGTGTCGTATCTATTTCGCTTCGATGAATGCTATATTTCAAACAGATATAATGCTCGCCGTCTGTGCCGATATGCGGCTTCGATGGGGTTGGACTTGATGTTGGTATGATCCTGCCCCAGGATTGAGGCAGTGCGGCTTTACTAATCAAGGTGGACAGATCCTGTCTGATCTGTGTGCCGGAAGGTCACAAAACAGATAGACCCGATGAAACAATGAAAATAATCATCCTCGGTGCCGGTCAGGTGGGGCGTTCGGTAGCCAATGCGCTGGTAAGCGAGGCCAACGATATCACCGTGGTCGACCAGGACGAGCAGCTGTTGACGGAACTGCAGAATCGGCTCGATCTCGGTACCGTCAGAGGCCACGCGGGCCATCCCGATGTGCTGCGCAAAGCGGGGGCCGAGGACGCGGATATGATCCTCGCCGTGACCAACAGCGACGAGACCAACATGGTCGCCTGCCAGGTCGCCTACACGGTGTTCCATACCCCGACCAAGATCGCCCGGGTGCGCGCCCAGGGCTATCTCGACTATAGCCAGCTGTTCGAGCAGAGCGCGGTGCCGGTGGATGTACTGATCAGCCCCGAGCAGCTGGTGACCGACTACATCCTCAAACTGATCGAGTATCCGGGGGCGCTGCAGGTGCTCGACTTCGCGGATGGCCGGGTCAGGCTGGTGGCGGTGAAGGCCTACCATGGCGGCCCCCTGGTGGGCAATGCCCTCAGTGCGCTCTATGATCACATGCCCAACGTGGATGCCCGGGTCGCGGCGATCTATCGCGAGGGTGAGGTGATCATCCCCAGGGGCGACACGGTGATCGAGGCGGAGGACGAGGTCTTCTTCATCGCCGCCGCGGAGAATATCCGCTCCGTGATGAGTGAGCTGCGCAAGATGGAAAAGCCCTACAAGCGCATAATCGTCGCCGGAGGCGGCAACATCGGCAGGCGTCTCGCCGCCGAGCTGGAGCAGAAATACCGGGTCAAGCTCATCGAAACCGACAAGGTGCGGGCGAGGGAGATCGCGGAACGCCTCGAGATGACCATCGTGCTCCACGGCGATGCGGCGGATGAGAACCTGCTGCTGGAGGAGAACATCGAGAACACGGATGTCTATTGTGCCGTGACCAACGACGATGAGGACAATATCCTCTCCGCGATGCTTGCCAAACGGCTCGGTGCCGCCAGGGTGATGGCATTGATCAACCGGCCCTCCTACGTGGACCTGGTGCAGAGTGAAATCATCGATATCGCCATCTCCCCCCAGCAGGCCACCATCGGCACCCTGCTGACCCATGTGCGTCGGGGCGACGTGGTGCAGGTACACTCGCTGCGGCGCGGCGCCGCGGAGGCCATCGAGGCGGTGGCCCACGGCGACAGAAGTTCGTCAAAGGTGGTTGGACGCGCAGTGGAGGAGATCAAGCTTCCGGCGGGCACCACCATCGGCGCGGTGGTCAGGGGGGACGAGGTGCTGATCGCCCACCACGATACCATGATCGAGAGTGGCGACCATGTGATTCTGTTCCTGGTGGACAAGCGCAAGATCCGCGATGTGGAAAAGCTCTTCCAGGTCGGTGTGACCTTCCTGTAGATCAGGAATATCGACTATGCATCTGTTTGTGGTCCAACGAATCCTGGGTGTTCTGCTGATGGTCTTCAGCCTCACCATGCTGCCTCCCCTTGGTCTTTCGTTATTCGCCGATGATGGCGCCCTGGTCGGGTTTACCGATGCCTTTGTTCTCACCCTGGGGCTCGGCCTGGCGTTCTGGGCTCCGGTGCGCAACCGGCGGCAGGATCTGCGGGTCCGTGACGGCTTCCTGGTGGTGGTGATGTTCTGGGGTGTGTTGGGCCTCACCGGCGCATTGCCTTTTCTGTTTGCGGAAAGTCACCATATGAATGTCACCGATGCGGTGTTCGAGTCGATCTCCGGCCTGACCACCACCGGGGCGACGGTGATCGTCGGCATCGACGAGCTGCCGGTATCGATTCTCTACTACCGCCAGCAGCTGCAGTGGCTCGGCGGCATGGGGATCATCGTCCTGGCGGTGGCGGTTCTGCCGATGCTGGGGATCGGTGGTATGCAGCTCTATCGTGCCGAGACCCCGGGGCCGGTGAAAGACAATAAGCTGACCCCGAGGATAACCGAGACCGCCAAGGCGCTCTGGTATATCTACCTGGGCCTGACCCTCAGCTGCATGCTCGCCTACTGGCTGGCCGGCATGAAGCCCTTCGACGCCATGGGGCACGCCTTCTCCACCGTGGCGATCGGCGGTTTCTCCACCCATGACGAGAGCATCGGCTACTACGACAGCACATTGATCGAGATGATCGCGGTGATCTTCATGCTGCTCTCCGGGGCCAACTTCGCCCTTCACTTCCTCGCCCTGCGGCGGCGATCCCTGCGCACCTATTTCGAAGACCCGGAGTTCCGCGGCTATGTCATTACCCTGGCGGTGGTGATCTGTATCGTCTCCGTGGCACTCTTCTTCATGGGGGTCTACGGTAACTGGAGCGAGGCGATTACCCGCGGCCTGTTCCAGGCCGTATCGATTGGAACCACGACCGGTTTTACCACCGCCGACTACTCGCTCTGGCCGGGGTTCATATCGATCCTCCTGCTCTTCGCCAGCTTCATCGGCGGCTGTGCCGGTTCCACCGGCGGAGGGATCAAGGTGATTCGCTTTCTGCTCCTCATCAAGCAGGGTGTGCGCGAGATCAATCGCCTGATCCATCCCAACGCCGAGATCCCGATCCGCATCGGCACCAAGACCATACCCTGGCGGGTGGTGGAGGCGGTGTGGGGATTCTTCGCCCTCTACGTGGCCAGCTTCGGGGTCATGTACCTGGCGCTTGCCTCCACCGGGCTCGACCTGATGACCTCCTTCTCGGCGGTGGCGGCCAGTATCAACAACCTGGGACCGGGCCTGGCGGATGTGGGCGCCCACTACGCCAACCTCAACGACCCCGCCAAGTGGATCCTCTGTTTCGCCATGCTCCTGGGCCGCCTTGAGATCTTCACCCTGCTGGTGCTGCTGACCCCGGCCTTCTGGCGCAAGTAGTTATTTATTTATAAAAAAGAATTCACCGCAAATGAACGCGAATAAACGCAAATATTATTTTTAAGGACACGCTGATTAACCCGTCATTCCGGCGAAGGCCGGAATCTATCTGTTTGATATTACTGGATCCCGGCATGCGCCGGGATGACGAATAACTAATTAATCAGATCTTCCCTAATGTGTAGGGTGCGGGATGCCGCACCGAAAGCTATGCTCACTAAAGTACCAAAGTGGTTCATTGGTGCGGCATCCCGCACTCTACACGTTAATTGACATTTGCGTTTATTCGCGTTCATTTGCGGACTTTTTTCTTGTTTAAAACGCTTCAGGAATTGAGCTGCTATGCAAGACTCCCGAAGGCCCCCACCAGCACCCCGTAACGCATGGCCTTTCCAAGGCCGATGTAGAGGGTGGCCGGCAGCAGCCTGATGCCGCTCCAGCCGGTGGCGAGACAGAGAGGATCGCCGATCAGCGGCAGCCAGGAGAGGAGCAGTACCGGTGCACCGTGGTGGGCCACCCGCTGTAAAGCCTGCCGCTGACGCTCCTGACGCAGTCCTCTGTGGGGAAAGCGGCGAGCCAGCCACCAGCCGATGAGCCAGCTACTGAGCCCGCCCAGGGTGTTGCCGAGGGTGGCTACACCCCATAGCAGTCCACCCCGCTCCGGGGTCTGCTGGAGTTCCCACAACAGCATCGCTTCGGAACCCCCCGGCAGCAGCGTGGAGGCTAGAAAACTCCCGATAAAGAGCCCGAGGGGACCCCCCGATAGGTTCAGGCTTGACGGAATATCCAGCATCGGTGGGCGGGGTGGCGCTTGAAATCGTCGGGCAGCGTCTGATCGGTGATCTCCTCGCAACCGGGCAGAGACGCCAGTGCGGGGTCGAGTTTGAAACGGCGTTTGTTGGTGGAGAAGTAGAGCTCGCCGCCCGGGGTCAGCAGCCCCAGGGAGGCCTCGATCAGGCGCCGGTGATCCCGCTGCAGGTCGAGGGTCGCCTGCATCTTCTTGGAGTTGGAAAAACTGGGCGGGTCGAGCAGGATGAGGCCATAGACCCTGCGTTCAATTCCCGCCCGCTGGAGGAACTCGAACACATCGGAGCGTACGAGTTGGTGGTTCTCCTCGGCGAAACCGTTGAGGGTCAGGTTGCGCCGGGTCCAGTTCAGATAGGTGTTGGAGAGGTCGACGCTGGTGGTGGCCAGGGCACCCCCAGCCGCGGCATAGACCGAAAAGCTGCCGGTATAGGCGAAGAGATTGAGCATGCGTCTGCCCTCGATCCGGCGGCGGATCAGGGCGCGGGTCTCCCGGTGGTCGAGAAACAGGCCGGTGTCGAGATAGCTGTGGAGATCGACCTCGAATTTCAGCCCGGCCTCGCTGATCACGCGCCGCCTGCCTGGATTTCCGGTCTTTTCGTACTGGGCCGGTCCGCGCTGCCGTTGCCGGGTCTTGAAGGCAAGCGCCGCGGCGGGTATCTCCAACGCCTCACAGATCGCATCGCCGACGCTCTTCTCCTCGGACAGCTCCAGGGGATCCCGGCCCTGGCGGGCGAAGAGCTGGGCATGGACCTCCCCCTCATACCAGTCGACGGCCAGGGGGAACTCGGGCATGTCCCGGTCATAGAGGCGGTAGCAGCTTATGTCGCGGCGACCTGCCCATTTGCGCCAATGGCGCCGGTTCTTGCGCAGCCGGTTGGCAAAATCGGCAAGCGACATCAGCGAGGCAGGCGCCATGCGGCAATCGCCAGGGCGATCCAGCCGGCGATGAAGGCGGTGCCGCCAAAGGGTGTGACCGCCCCCAGAACGCGAAGATCGGTCAGGGCCATGGTGTAGAGGCTGCCGCAAAAGAGCAGGATGCCGCTGCCAAAGAGCCATCCGGCAATTCTCAGGCTAGGGCCAGGATGGTGGAGGGCGAGAAGCCCGGCGCCAAACAGGGCGAAGGTATGCAGGCCCTGATAGTGGACCGCCTTCTGCCACCAGATCATGTGGCCGGGGGGCAGCCTGGCCTCCAGGGCATGGGCGCCAAAGGCGCCCAGCATGACCAGCAGCATGCCGCTGGCGGCGGCGAGAATCAGCAGGCAGCGCGCCATCAGTCGCCGCCTTCCTCGAGCCGTTTGAGTTCGTCGAGAATGCCCAGGACCATCGATTCGGTATTGCTGTCCATGCGTTTGCACAGCAGATCGGGATCCCGTTCACCGTCGATCAGGGGGCGTATCACCGCAGCCAGGCGGGCCATGGGACCGCCAACCCGGCTCATCTGATCCGCCATCTCGGCAATGATCTGCAGCGCCTGGGCATTGCCGCTGCCGGCGGCATGGATCATTGAGGCGAGCCCGGGCGCGGCCAGGGCCGGATCGGGTCTCTGGTTGGGATCGGGCAGGGTGGCGGGGTCCTGCAGCCCGCGCAGAATCGCCTCGGCAATCACCTGGTCCTCCTCGTCGAGGCTGTTCAGCAATTCGATGTCGCGGCGGCCTTGGTCGAAGATCAATCGAATCACCGCAACCAGTTCATCCCAGCCATGGGCTTTCGCCATCGCCATGAGCTGCTCAAACTCGCTGTTGCGATCGGGATCGCTACCGCTGACTACCACCTGATTGATGAAGGCGGCATGCACCGCAAGAATCTGTGCACGCTTGTCCATCAGCGCTCCTCCCCGTGAAGCAGACCTAGCGATTCGCCGGCGATCTCTCTGACATCGGGGTGGCTGTCGTCGATCATGCCCCGCAGGGCATCGGCGGCGGCGCTGGAACGGGTCAGTCCCAGGTAGTGCGCGGCGTCGGCGCGCAGCGCGGGATCAGCGGATTGCGCCAGACGGAGCAGGTCCTCGAGCGCCGACTGCCACAGCGGTGTGCCCTGCAGCTCCTCGGCCACCACGCCGATGCCGATGCGCACGGCGATGGGGGTCTCGGGGAGTTCAAGCAGGCTCAGCAGATCGTGGATGGTCTCTGGATCTTGCTGCAACCTGGCGATGACCCGTTGTGGGCGCTGGGTCTCCAGGAGGTGGCTGAGGTAGCTGGCATTGCCCGCTTCCTCGCCAGCGAGTTCGGTCCAATGTTCGAGTTCCCCGGGGGAGAGGATCCCCTCCAGCTCAAACCCGCCGATCCGTGTCCAGGGCACGCTTCTGACGCCAAGGCGCTGGGCGGCTTCCGGGTGTTCGACGATATTGATTGCCTCGAGACGGCCGATTTTCCCCTGTTTCAGGAGATTGTTCAGACCCTGCAGTACCACGGGACAGTGTGCACAGCCGGTGGCCAGCAGTAACAGGGCGTCTGGGGCTTCGCTTTTACTCATGTGCGCAAGTCGAAATGCGTCACTTTAGCGGAATGGGGCCGTTGTGCAAGCCTTGGTCCGGATCCGGAGGGTCCCGTTCAGCCCCAAAAATAGCGGCAGAGGCGGAAAGTGCATATCTCCCTTGGGATAGACCCCTCTATTCAGGAGGGGTGGAGGGGAGAGTGGATAAAATGACCTTATTCACTATATTGGTATTTTTTTAAGTATAAATAGAGGCTTAGTAAACCAACAAAAACAGTCGGTTTTTCAAGGCGCTAAGTCAATAAGCGTATTTTATGCGCCCTCATAAAAAGACTGTTTGGCTAAAGGGATTGTAAGGCATTAATGTTTGTCGCCCTGATTCCAGCTTGCGCGCGTGCGTGCCAGGGAGTGCCTAGCGATGCGGCCTCGCTGAATCGGGTTCGAATCAAGGTTCGGACGCCGTCGGGCACGGACCGGGATAGAGAATAATGAAAGACACCGGATGATACCGGTTGTGTTTCAAATGTCGCGGCATCGCGCGGCGACTGAATCACTGCAGTGAAACCTAGGAGATAAACACCATGCCTACATTTGTGCGTACTGAGAAGTGCGATGGCTGTAAAGGCCAGGACAGGACAGCTTGCATGTATATCTGTCCTCATGACCTGATGAAGCTGGATAAAGACGGCTCTGAGACCGGTCATGCCATGAAGTCGTTCAACCAAGAGCCTGAGCAGTGCTGGGAGTGCTACTCCTGCATCAAGATCTGCCCGCAGCAGGCCATCGAAGCGCGTCCCTACGCCGATATCGTACCTCTGGGTGCATCTGTACAGCCTCTGCGCGGTACCGACTCCATCATGTGGACCATCAAGTTCCGGAACGGCACCATGAAGCGCTTCAAGTTTCCGATCCGTACCACCCCTGAGGGTTCCATCGATCCCTACGGTGGCAAGCCCGCCGCTGATATCGCGAAGATCGGTGAGCCCGGTTTCTTCAATCACAATGAGCAGAACGGCTACCGCGCCGGTGATGCCAGCGAGCTGATCCGCAAATAAGCGGTTTCAGACAGATTTAGAAACTAATCATATTTTGAGGAATAGAAAATGGCTGAATTCGGAAATCCGGAAGTCGTCCAAGAAGAGGTAGACATCCTCCTGATCGGCGGTGGCATGGCTTGTAGTGGTGCCGCTTATGAGATCGGACCCTGGGTGCAGGCTGCCGGTGGCGACATCAAAGTTAAGCTGGTCGACAAGGCCGCTATGGATCGGTCCGGTGCTGTGGCACAGGGCCTCTCCGCTATCAACACCTACATCGGTTCGGAGCAGGATCCCGCCGATTACGCACGCATGGTCTCCAACGACCTGATGGGTATCACCCGCGACGACCTGGCCTACGACCTGGGCCGTCACGTCGATGAATCCGTCCACCTGTTCGAAGAGTGGGGTCTGCCGATCTGGAAGACCGACGAGAACGGTGAGCGTCACGACGGCTCCAAGGGCATGACCCCGCTGAAGGACGGCGGCAAGCCCGTACGCTCCGGTAAGTGGCAGATCATGATCAACGGTGAGTCCTACAAGTGGATCGTCGCCGAGGCCGCGAAGAAGGCGCTGGGCATGGATAACATCCAGGAGCGTATCTTCATCGTCAAGCTGGTCAACGACAAGAACGACAGCAACCGTATCGCCGGTGCCGTTGGTTTCTCCGTGCGTGAGCACAAGCTCTATGTCTTCAAGGCAAAGGCCATCCTGTTGGCCGCCGGTGGTTGTGTAAACATCTTCCGTCCCCGCTCCGTGGGTGAGGGTCAGGGCCGTGCCTGGTACCCGGTATGGAACGCCGGTTCCACCTACGCCATGGCTGCAGAGGCCGGTGCTGAGCTGACCATGATGGAAAACCGCTTCGTACCCACCCGTTTCAAAGACGGTTACGGTCCTGTCGGTGCCTGGTTCCTGCTCTTCAAATCGAAGGCCACCAACGCCTTCGGCGAGGTCTACATGGACCGCAACAAGGAGATGCTGGACGACTATCCTCCCTATGGCCAGGCTGCGGTTCCCGCATCCTGCCTGCGTAACCACCTGATGCTCAAAGAGATGAAGGAAGGCCGCGGTCCCATCTGGATGGACACCGTCACCGCCCTTGCCAACCTGCGTGAGACCCTGTCTCCCCGTGAGGTCAAGCATCTGGAAGCGGAAGCCTGGGAAGACTTCCTGGATATGTGTATCGGCCAGTGCGGCATCTGGGCCGGTGAGAACATCGAGCCTGAGAAGAAGAACTCAGAGCTGATGCCCACCGAACCCTACCTGTTGGGCTCTCACTCCGGTTGCTGCGGCATCTGGACCTCCGGTCCCGATGATGTCGGCGCGCCTACCGATGAGACCGAGGCCGGCGTTCCGGATCACCTGCCCAAGGGCTGGAACTGGGGCTACCGTGGCATGACCACCGTCTCCGGTCTGTTCACCGCCGGTGACGGCGTGGGCGCTTCCGGACACAAGTTCTCTTCCGGTTCCCATGCCGAAGGCCGTATGGCCGCCAAGGCGATGGTCAAATACGTCATGGACAACAAGGACCTCAGCCCCGAGCTGGATACCGATGTTGATTCCCTGATCGAAGAGATCTACCGTCCGGTCCGCAACTACCTTGAGCACAAGGACTACAGCACCGCGATCGATGTGAATCCCAACTACATCACCCCGCGCATGCTGCAGTTCCGTCTGCAGAAGGTCATGGATGAGTACGTTGCCGGTGTTGCCACCTACTACACCACCAACGAGCACATGCTGGACCTGGCTGAGCAGAAGCTGGAGATGCTGAAGGAAGATGCGCTGAAGATGCGCGCCAAAGACCTCCACGAGCTGCTGCGTGCCTGGGAGAACTACCACCGCATCCTCACCGCTGAAGCCCACATGAAACACATTCAGTTCCGTCAGGAGTCCCGTTATCCCGGTTTCTACTACCGCATGGATAAGAACTTCGTCGACGAAGAGAACTGGAAGTGCTTCGTGAACTCCGTCTACGATAAAGAGACCAAGACCTACAAGTGCTTCAAGCGGGCACACGTAGATATCGTAGATAAGGCTAAGCTGTTCAAGTAATCCTTGACCGCCTAGTGACTTAGGAAGGTCCGGGTACCGCAAGGTGCCCGGACTTTTCCGTCTTTAAAGCATGCCGTTTGTGCGGTTTTTAAATGAACACGGGCGTATGGCTATACTCTATATGCTGTGCCCATTTGCAAATTGTTAACCACAGGCCGATCCCTATATCGGAGACAGACCATGAGCGAAAAATTCGATATTCCCTTCAAGAGCAGTTTCGTCCCCTCGGTGCTCGAGCCGGGCGCCAGGATCAAGTTCAACTGCCACAAGGGGATCTCCTGTTTCAACGCCTGCTGTAAACATGCCGACATCCAGCTGACGCCCTACGACATCCTGCGCCTGAAGGATAACCTGGGCGTCAGCGTCACCGACTTTCTGAAGAACCATACCGTCCCCTTTGAGATGGACAAGGATGGACTGCCCGGGGTGAAGCTGCGTACCGACAACGAGGGCGCCTGCCTGTTTGTCGACGAGGAGGGCTGCAGCGTCTACAAGGACCGTCCCACGGCCTGCCGCTACTACCCCATCGGCCACATGGCGATGCGCGAGGCGGGGGCCAGCGACGACGAGGCGCGCTATTTCCTGATCCAGGAGGATCACTGCAAGGGACACGAAGAGGAGCGGGAGATCAGCGTGGACGACTACCGCAAGGAGCAGGAGGTCGAGGCCTACGATCAGATCAACCGGGAATGGCTGCAGCTGATGCTGAAGAAGAAATCGGCCGGCCCGACCATCGGCCGCCCCTCGGATACCAGCCTGCAGTTCTTTTTCATGTGCTCCTATGATACCGATCGCCTGCGCCGCTTCGTCCTGAGCGACTCCTTCAAGGCCTCATATGATATGGATGACTCCTTTTACGAGACCATGGAAAAAGAGGATCTCGCACTGATGCAGTTCGGCGTCCGGCTGCTGAAACAGGTGCTGTTCGGCGATGTCACCATTCCGGTCAAGGAGAATGCCGCGGAGCAACGTGTAGAGGAGCGCAAAGAGATCCTGGAGATGCGCAGAAAGGCGGAGGCGGAGCTCCATCAGCAGAAGCAGGAGCAGCAGATGAAGGATGCCATGTCCTGATTTGTTTAAGAATCGAGTCCGCAAATGAACGCCAATAAACGCAAATCATTTTGTTTTCGTTCCCACGCTTCTGTGTGGGAATAAGTCAAGGATTGGTGTTGCGTTGATTGATTGGTGGGGTAGTGTCCCACCCCGCAGCTATCGTATCAAAATAGCAGACCGGAGGTGGCTGGCGTAGCGCTTTCGCTGCAGCGGCAGGGATGCCGCGGTAGCCCCGTCAGAACAAGGACGTGCTGTTGGGGCGGCGGAGAAAGCGCTACGCCAGCCACCGTGACTTTCCCTGGTTCGTACCAAGAACACCGGAATGAGAAAAACGGCCTTTGCGATTATTGGCGTTCATTTGCGGACTTTCTTTCTTTTACCCGCCATACAGCCGGTCGGTCTTCGCCGCCATGATGAAATCGTTGCGGTGGAGCCCCTTTATCTTGTGTGACCACCAGGTGACGGTGGTCTTGCCCCACTCCGTGAGCAGGGCGGGGTGGTGCCCCTCATCCTCGGCAAGCGCACCGACCCTGTTGGTGAACGCCAGGCTCTCGACGAAGTTCTTGAACGGGTAGATCTTCTCCAGCTGCATGATGCCGTCGCGCACCTCGATGTTCCAGTCGGGGATGATACGTATCAGCTCGGCAAGCTCATCATCGCTGACTTTTGGCGCATCAGCGCGACAGGCCTCACACTTTTCTTCGGTCAGTGCTGCCATATGGGTATTTCCTCTCTTCCAATATCTCGGATATAGTAGGCTTAGGTGGGCGTTCGATACTTCGTATGGATCTCCACACACAGGGATTATCATTCAGATTGCCGTGATAGCATACACAGAATCAATAGGGGAAAGCGGCACTTCGGTGCGGCCTCAAGATCAGTGACTAAACGCGCGCTCATTGTTGATGATTCGAAGACCGCCCGGCAGGTCCTGTCGGGTAAACTCTCCAATTACGGTATCTCCGTGGTGGCGCTGGAGTCGGCAGCAGCGGCAATCGACTATCTCTATGAAAATGCGCCGGACGCCATCTTCCTGGATTACGAGATGCCGGGCATGGACGGCTTCCAGGCATTGAAGGTTATCAAGTCCAATCCCCATACCGCCGTGATACCTGTCATGATGTACACCTCGAAGGCGGGCGGATTGGAGGTTAGTCAGGCGAGGGCGCTGGGCGCGGTCGGCGTTTTGCCGAAACAGCTGGAGGCGCAGGACCTCGAGGATGTGCTCCACTCGCTGCACCTGATGCCTGACCAGGAATCCCTGGTGCACGGTTTCGAGGATAGCGAGCTGGATGGGGTCACCCCGATCCGCCGCCAGACCAATATCCACTCCATCCATGAGCACGAGCGCCGCAAGTCCGCGCCGGTCGGGCCGATCAGTCTGCCCCTGGATGATTTTCAGGGTTCCCTTTCGGCAGGCGCGGACTCATTGAAGCGCTTCATTCGCAAGGAGCAGTATCAGAGCGAGAATCGCCTGCAGGAGAAGCTGGAGAAACACTTTGCCGAGACCCAGAGCGAGCTGTATGAACTCGAGGCCATGCAGGAGGCCTCGCGGTCCCAGGCCAGGCGGGCGGCGCTTCTGGGCATATTGAGCCTGTTCATACTCTTTATCGGCTTTGCCTTCATCTACTATTTTCTCGTGCTCTCACCAACACGGCAGAACACCGCTGCAACGTTTGAAGATGGCAGCGAGGAGCTGTTGCAGTTGATCGGCATCCAAGGCGAGAAGTTGGAGCTGTTGTCGCAGAAAATCGATGAAGCCGGGTATGGCGACGAGGCCAACGCGGTTGCGCTATTGCCGCTCAAGCTGATCGAATGGGCCGCGAATCAGGGCACAGAGTTTGCCTATGGCGAAAGACCGTTCAATGACCAGCGGGCGTTGTGGCTGTCGGAACTGGTGGATCAGCTCAAGGAGGCGGGGTTTCGCGGTACCATCGAATTGCGTGCCTCCCACGGTAACTTCTGTCTGCAGAAGAATCCCGACGACGAACTGATTCTGGCCAAGGAGGGGCTGGCTGTCGGCGACTGCCTGTTTGCCGCAGATCACCGTGGCAGCAACGATTGGCTGAATGATCAATCCGTCGCCTTTGCCAACTACATAAACGTGGAGCTGGCAAGAAGCGGCGGCGAACTGGAGATTCTGCTCTTCAGCAGCGGCTACAACGATCCCGTCATACCCTATCCATCGATCTACGAAGTGAAGACGGTAGCGGAGTGGAACCGGATCGCGGCGCAGAATCAGCGGGTGAGAGTCAGTCTATACAACACCCCCTGACCTTGTATTCACTGCCCGCCCATACCGGGTCGATACACCGTTGCTGGGACTATTCCTGACTTGGTCCGAGTGTCACTGCAGCGATCTTCTATGACCCAGGCCGGTGGCGCGGAATTTGATTAGGCGGTGACGGTCCGGCTGGAGGCCCAGCTTCGTAAACGGGCGATCTTCTCGGCCATCAACACCGAAAGCGGCCTGGTCTGTTCGATCTCGCCAAGGATATGCGCGGTATCGAGGGGCTCCTTGGACGCATGGGACGCGTAGAGGGCTGAGACAATCGCCTGTTCTATCTCGGCGCCGGAGAAACCCTCGCTGGATTGCTGTAATCTTTGTATATCGAAGGCGGCGGGATCCTGCTCGCGCTTGCCGAGGTGGATATGGAAGATCGCCTCCCGTACCTCGGCGTCCGGAAGATCGACGAAGAAGACCTCGTCGAATCGCCCCTTGCGCAGCAGCTCGGGTGGCAGCATCTCGATATCGTTGGCGGTGGCCACCAGAAAGACCCGGGAGTCGCGCTCCGCCAT
Organism: gamma proteobacterium symbiont of Ctena orbiculata; assembly: GCA_003058495.1. GTDB lineage: Bacteria > Pseudomonadota > Gammaproteobacteria > Chromatiales > Chromatiaceae > Thiodiazotropha. Next base: position 115,517 of record QBVC01000026.1, read on the forward strand.
CCAGGTAAGCAGGGTGCCTAGGATGCGCTTCGAGGGACCGCCGTCATCGTCCGTGGCGAGTCCCTTCTCGATCTCGTCGATCCAGAGTACGCAGGGCGCCATCGACTCGGCTGTCTTCAGGGAGGCGCGCAGATTGCGTTCGGTTTCACCATAGTACTTGTTGTAGAGGGTGGCGAAGTCGAGGCGCAGCAGGGGCAGGTGCCAACTGCCGGCGACCGATTTCGCCGCCAGGCTCTTGCCGCCGCCCTGTACGCCCAGCAGGAGTATCCCCTTGGGCAGGTCGAGTCCGCGCGGAGGTCGATCGGCGACAAAGATCCTGCGGCGCTGCTCCAGCCAGCGTTTCAGGTTGGCAAGTCCGGCCACCTGACTGAATTTCGCGCTGTCGAGTTCGAGGGAGAGTACCCCGGTATTGTCGAGCAGGCGGTATTTCGTCTTCGCCAGCTCGTCGAGGTCGGTCTCGGTGAGCATGCCGTCGTCATAGATGGCGTTGCGGATCAGCTGCCTGGCGTCCTTCAGGCTGAGGCCGGAGAGATTGCCCAGCATGGGCTCGATCACTTCGCGGCTTGCCTTGACGTTGCGGTTGTTCCTGCGTCCCCAATCCCGGATCTCTGCCTGGAGCAGGTTTTTCAAGGCGTTGCGATCGGGCAGTGACAGCTCGAACCTGGCTGCAAGGGATCGCAGCTCGTCAGGTATCTCCGCGTTGTGACTGACCAGGACGAGGGTCTGTGACGGACTGCCAAGGGCGATCTCCTTGAGTTGGCGCAGGGTCAGGGGATCGTCCAGCCAGTGGTGGACATCCATCAGCATGTAGATGGCCGGCGCGGTGCGGCCGGCAAGTTCAGCGAGAATCCTGGAGGGCTCTTTGATCGCCAGGTGGCTGGTCTGATTGGTATGCAGATTGGTCAGCCCGCTGGCCACGGTCCAACGCAGCAACTGACGTCCCAGTTGGTTGGCGAGGCGTTCGAAGAGGGTTTCGACCTGCTTTTCATCATCGCTTTCGATGAAGAGTATGGAGGTGCCGGATGTGATGATGAGTTCGAGGTCTTGGAGGTCGCTCATTCCGTCTGCGAATGGTCTATTGCCTGAATCTGCTGTCTGTCATGCTATATGTTAGTCATCGTGGGTTCAACCTTGACGCCTGATTATCGGTTTATGACATTGATGATCTTGTCCGTATAATTTTCGACATTGCTGGAACAGTTGATTTCAGCGCCTCGGCTTCTGTTGATGATAGTGTTATTGTGCTCGTCATATATGACATCGATCCCATCCAGGCTGGCTTTTGCAGATATATGTTGTACTAGATAGCTGAGAAGATAGCGATTGTAAGAGGATGTCGCCGCTTTCAAATCTTTCTCCAACTCGGACTTTTGTCGGAATAAAACCTTATCTAAAGTCGCCAGCTCACTTGCGAGCCCCTGCTTGGATGATTTTGAAAGCGCAGGCTCGGAATGGAGTCTAGATTCCAGTTGTTGCTTTTTCTCGATCGTTGCGCGTATGCGATCTCTCTTGGGTTTGAGTTGTTGCGCTATTTTTTGCTTCGCGGCTGCGACTTCGCTGGAGCGTGACGCAATGACCTGTATGTCGACGACAGCACAAGTCTGCTGTGCTGAAATTGTGCTTTCTTGTGAACTGCATGCTGATAGCAGGAGAGCAGCGCACAGCAAAACGGCTTTATTGTTCATTGTAGTGGTTCAATCCTTTGTCCAATTTGGCAGGGTTGATAAATTTATCTCATCAGATATTGATGTACATAGAATATTTTATCGTACCCGGGACTTATAACATGACCGGACTCGAGTCCGTTCAAAGAAGTAATGTTTAAAATGATTCTAATTTTCAATCCAACATGGTGTAAAGGCCGTATTTGTTGGTTGATTGCCGTGCAAGTGGAAAGGAAACAGATCTGATCTCGAGATGGATCTGTGATTTCAGGCTTGGCAGTTAAATATTGGAATTGGTCGCTGGCGGGATTTAAATGACTATCTGGAGCTTGAGCATGTATAGAAGTTAGACAGTGACATGGTATTGGCATGGTCTGGTGGCGGTGTTAGTTCGGTGATGGAAATAAACACTTAATTATTGATAGGGTTGGCCGTTAGTGTTATCTAAATGGGGAACCTGAACCTCGTCAATTCAGGCGATCGACTTTGGCTGTGTCGATTGGTTGTATGTTCGGCTGGATAGGATATTTAGGAATAGTTGGTTAGCGGAACGCTGCCAAATCTTGACCTTGTGAGAGAGGTTTGACACGTAGCTTGCCGCTGTTGTTGGAAGTTTATTAGGAACAATTTCAGATAGACCGGGATTGATCTGTGTTGAAGTCGAAGATGTTGAGCATGTGGAAATACGCCGCTGTATTGCTGTTAACCTGGCATGCGGTTCAGGCAGAGACGCTTAATAATGGGTATGTTGTGGATTCGACGCCCAACTGGGTGGTCGAAAGGCAGTATGATCTAGATCGGCCCCCGGAGGATGCCCTGGCAGTCCAGTATCTGCTGGTGGATCAGCAGCACAGGTTGCTATCAAAAGTCAGTACGGCAGCTTCCCGCTATTTCTACCGCTTTGCCATTCGCCTGCTCAACAGGGCTGGATTGGCAGCGAATTCCCAACTGGAAATCAGCTTTAATCCAGCTTATCAAACCTTGCATCTCCATAGCTTGAAGGTGATTAGAAATGGTGTGGCCAGAGAGCTTGCCGGTTCTGTTTACGTACGCATGGTGCAGCAGGAAGAGCAGCTCGCATCGGATATTCACGACGGGGTGGTAACCGCGGTCTTGATTCCGGAAGACATCCGCGTAGGGGATGTGATCGACTACAGCTACACCATTGAGGGTAGAAACCCGATTTTTGGATCGAACCATTTTGGTACCAGTCGCTTGAATTTCAGTGCGCCGATAGACAAGCTCGGGTTGAGGATCCTGACCGATTCCAGCCGCTTTAGATTTCGCAGCGTGGGCGTTGAGCTCGAGCCCGAGCGGCATCGCGTCCAGGGTTTGAGAGAGTATGCGCTACTCCGTACAAACGTAGCGAACGTGATTGATGATGGTGAGACATCGCCTGAGTATTCGCCATTCGCCTGGATTGATTTCAGCGAATACGACAGTTGGGAGGCGGTGAACAAGTGGGCAGCGGAACTCTATTCGGGGCTTGGAATGGACAGCGAGAAGGTTGTTGCGTTGGCGCGAAAACTCAGGCGCCAGAGCAGCAGCGACGCCGACTATATTACCCGGGCACTGTTTTTCGTACAGAACGAGATTCGCTATTTGGGGCTGGAGCTTGGAGAGAACTCCCACCGACCGCGTGAACCTCGTGAAGTATTGAACAAACGCTATGGCGACTGCAAGGACAAGTCGCTGCTTCTGGCGACGTTGTTGCGACAGCAGGGGATTCGAGCCTGGCCGGCGCTGGTCTCGACCAATTCCCGGTATGGGGTAGAGCGTGGTTTGCCCAGCCCCGGCGCGTTCGATCATGTGATTACAATGGTGGAGTTCAAGGGCAAAAGCTACTGGCTCGATGGCACCCGGTTGTATCAGGCCGGAGGATTGGATGACCTTGGTTTCTCCGATTACGGTTTCGCCTTGGTGGTGGGGCATGGGAATGCAAGCCTGCAGCGTATGTATCCCGAACCTCCGCTAGCCTCGAGGGTTGATATCACTGAAGAGATTATCGCCTCCGATTTCAACGAGCCGGTTATTTTAAAGGTTAAAACCGAGTACCATCGCAATGCCGCGGAGGTTCAACGTTTCCAGTTTCAAAACATGTCTCTTGAAAGTATAAAGCGTAACTTTCTTGAATATTATGGTCGATTCTATAGCGATATCAGCGTGGTTGGCGTGCCTGCCTATAAGGATGATATCCGTAGAAACCGTTTCACGGTGAGTGAGACTTATCGCATCGACAACTACTGGAAACAAAAGGACTCGCTGATCTACAACAAGATTTATAATCTGTCTTATCTGGAAACACTGAAAAAACCCCAGGTACGGCAGCGTACAACGCCTTACTATCTGGGTGCGCCGCGCAAGATCACTTCGGTCCTGCATTTGCGATATCCGAGAAATGTTATCTTAAAACTGGATGAGAACCCGGTCAGTATTGAAAATCCAACGCTGCGCTATGTGTACCAGGATCAGTATTCCGACGGCGTATACACGCACACCTCTTCGCTGTCTTTAAAGCAAAAGGACGTGGCTTTGGGTGATATGAGGAGCTACCTGGATTCGCTGGATGAGATCCGCAAGGACTGGGAATATACACTGACAGTCGCCAACCCGGATGTGGTACCGGGATATAGCGAACTGTTGGATCTGAAGGCGCGCCTGAAAGTACTGTCGGGTGGTTACCATGAATAGCCGCTACCCTTTGATCAGGTTGCCTGTGATCGCTCTATTGGGCATCGTCATCGTTGGCTGCAGCGCCAATAGGTCAACTGTTCAGGATATCGAGCAGAACGCCCAGGCGGACATAGTATCATCGTCACAGGACAACCTCCGCGATGGAGAAAGCGTCTGTAAGGCTATTGCCAGGGAGCTGAGTGTAGGCGACCGTCAAGCCCTGAATGATAGATTCGATACCCGTTTCGTCATCGCGCGTATCGAAAGCGAAATCGAAATTAATATCTATACGAAGAAGGACCTTCGCTCCTTTGCCCATGGACTGAATGCAATCATGCCCGGTATGAGCGTGGTCGGTGAGGAACAATTGCGTTGGGATATGCTCCATGGCAGCGGGGATGGTGAAAGCTATTCCTGCCTTGTGCGCACAAGCCTGCATGAAGAAGGCGTGAGTTATGTGGAGTTTGAGCTGCGAAAGGTCGACGGCGAACTGCGCGTAGTCGATTGGTATGATCTGCTTCGGGAAAGCCGGATATCCGATTTGTCCGTGATATTTCTGCGCGATATCAATGATATGGCGACGGCGCACCTCACCGCCATGCCATACCAGAGAAACAGGGTTCAACAGGAACAGAGACGGTTTCTGGAGTTTTTGAAGGCAACGAAAAGCGGGGACCCTAAACGGGTATTGGCCGCCTACGATGGTCTGCCGCCACGTTTCAAGCAGAAGCCGCTCTACATGCTGATCGCATTGAATATGGCGTCGATGCTGGATAATGGCCACTATATGCGTGCCCTGCGCAATCTCGAACGGAGGTTTGGGGCCGAAAGCCGCTACGGAATGCTCCTGGTCGACTTGTATTATGAAGAAAAGCAATATCACAAGGTGGATCGGGTATTGCGTAAATTCAAGCAGCAAGTGGGTGAAGACCCACTACTCGACCTGCTTTTGGCAAGCCTCGAGCTTGAGCAGGGTAACATGGAGGCCTTCTACGCCTATTGTCTTCGAATAGTGGACGGTAATCCGAACTACCTGGATACTTACTGGGTGCTGTTCGATCAGTTTGTCGCCGACGGAAAGTACCCGGATGCGGTTCTGGTGCTCAATGTTCTCAAGAACATGTTCGAAATAACCTTGAATAAAGATGTATTCGTGTCAGAGGAAAAGTACCGGGGGTTCCGTAAGTCCGCTGCATTCAGGGATTGGCGGGCGGGGTCATCCTGATTAGGGGCGGGTACAACACTCCGGAATGGTTATTAGTCTCAGCGTCCCTATCGGTTTTGGGCGAAATGATGGATACGGTCTTGGCCATAGAGATAAAAAAAGCCTGCCGAAGCAGGCTTTAAAGACCGAAGCTGGATCGCCTTATTTGCTGGCGATCTCCTCCAGTTTCTTGGCCGGGATCACCTGGCCGTCGAGGGCGGCGTCCTTGGCGCTGCGGCCGAAGGCGACGCTCATCAAGGTGGAGTAGTAGACCACCGGCATGTTGAACTTGGTGCCGTAGGTCTCGTTGATGTTGTCCTGGTAGATCTCCACGTTGGCCTGGCACAGGGGGCAGGGGGTGACGATCATGTCGGCGCCGTTGTCGTAGGCCGCCTCGATGATGCCCTTGATCATCTCCTGGGACTTCTCCGGCTCGGAGAAGGCCAGGGCGCCGCCGCAGCACTGCACTTTCTTTTCATAAGTCGGGATCGAATCGGCACCCACCGCTTCGACGATATTGTCCAGGTACTTGGGATTCTCGAAGGATTCGCCTGCAATGCCGAAGGGGCGGTTGGTCTGACAGCCCACGTAACCGGCGATCTTGAGGCCTTCCAGGGGCTTTTTGACCTTGGATTTGATGCCGTCGAAACCGATGTCTTCCACCAGCACTTCCACCATGTGGCGCACGTTGGCTTCGCCCTGGTATTTCAGACCGGCCTCGGAGAGGGCGGCGTTGGCGTCCTTGAACATCTGCTCGTCCTCGTGCAGGCGCTCCTTGGCCTCCCGGGTGGAGAGCCAGCAGGCGGCGCAGGTGGCGACGATCTCCTGGCCGGAGTTGTGCTCCTCGGACAGCGCGATGTTGCGGGCGGAGAGAGCCAGACGGGGCAGTTCGCCGCCACCGCCGTAGCCGATGGAGGCGCCGCAGCAGTTCCAGTCGGGGATCTCGTTGAGCTGGATGTCCAGCTCCTCGCACATGGTCTGCGCGGAGACTAAATAGTTGGATGAGGTGGCGCCCTTTTGTGAGGAGCAACCCGGGTAGAATGATAGTTCTATCTTAGCCATGTCGGTCGTTCCTCACTTCGCGTCTTTCAGGTTGCCTTCTTCGATCTCCTGGGCCTTCTTCACCATCTTCTGGAAGCCGGAGAGATCCTTCACGCTGTGTCCGCCAAAGAACTCCATGGCGTTCATGCGCTTGGCCTTCATCATGTTCTGACCCAGTTTCTGATTCGCCATGGCGTTCTTGATGCCCTGGCCGAAACCGTCCTTGAAGTACATGGAGAGACCGAGTTTCAGTTCGTTGACGCGACCTTTTTTCATCAGGTTGTCCCAGAAGATCTGCGAGAACTCAGCGGTGGGCTGTTTCTTCTGCACCAGGCCGAGGCGCTTCGAGTAGACCGCCAGGCCGTGCATGATGTGGGTGATCGGCAGGCCGCGGGGGCAGCGGGCGATGCAGTTGTAGCAGGAGGTGCACATCCACATGGAGTCGGTGCCCAGCACCTCGTCGCGCTTGTTGGCGCGGATCATCATGAAGAGCTCCTGGGGGGGATGATCCCAATGCTTACCCAGCGGGCAGGAGCCGGAGCAGACGCCGCATTGCATGCACATCTTGACCCATTCTCCCTCCTCCACATTCGCCTCAACCTCTTTCAAGAAGCTGCTGCGATACTTTTCGATCATTGCGGTATTCAAATCACTCATTTTCTATCCCCTTAGAACTTGAACGGGCTCAGGCCGATCTTCTCGACGGTCTCCGCCATGTCGTTGATCAACTGCGGCGCACGCTCCACGTCGGTGATGGCAACCTCGTGCAGGATCACCCGCTCCGGTTCCAGGTTCAGCGTATCCAGGGTGTCACCCACCTTGCTCATGCGCTCCGCCGCCATGGCCGAACCGCGTACAAAGTGGCATTGGTAGTCGTCATCACGACGACAGCCCATCATGACGATGCCGTCATACCCGTTGTTCAAGGCGTCGGTTACCCAGGAGAGGCTCACGGAGCCGAGGCAGCGCACCGGTATGACCCGCGCCCAGGGATTGATCTCCACGCCCGCCTGGGCGGCCTGGTCGAGAGCCGGATAGGCGTCGTTCTCACAGGCCAGTACCAGAATACGGGGTTTCTCGTCCCACTCTTCAGGGATCTCCACGTTCTTGATCTGCTGGTTGACGGTCTCCACCGAGTAGTTCTCGAAGGAGATGACACGCACCGGGCAGGCGCCCATGCAGGTGCCGCAACGACGACAACGGGATTCGTTGTACATCGGATAGCCTTCCTCGTCCTCGTTGATGGCGCCGAAGGGGCACTCAACGGTACAGCGCTTACACTGGGTGCAACCCTCCTTGCGGAAGCTGGGGAAGGAGAGGTCGCCGGAGCGGGGGTGCGCGGCACGTCCCTTGCCCGCGTTCTCAGCCGCCTGGATCGCCTTCAAGGCTGCACCGGTGGCGTCGTCGCGGGCCTGCTGGGCGTCCATGGGACGGCGTACAGGGCCGGCGGCGTAGATGCCGGTACGGCGGCTCTCGTAGGGGAAACAGATGAAGTGGGAGTCGTTGAATCCGTTCTTCAGATGGGGCAGATCGGTGCCCTGACGATACTGCAGGTTGAGGATTGAAGGGGGGGCATTTTCCAGTGCCGCCTGAGCCTTCGCCTTTTCCTCTTCGTCCTCTGCCTCGTCCACCATCAACTGGGCGTAGGGATCGGGACCGGAGTTGGGCTCCATGCCGGTGGCCAGGACCACCAGGTCACAGACCATCTCGGTCTCTTCGTTGAGGATCTTGTCCTCGAACTTGACTGTCAGGCTGTCGCCTGTGACGACCTCTGAGGCGATACCCTTGGAGAAGGTGACCATCGCCTCTTGACCGGCGCGGTAGAAATCCTCACCGCCGGCACCGGGTGTGCGCAGGTTGTCGAACAGGATGGTGGTGTCGCAATCGCCGTTGAGCTCCTTGAAGTACATCGCCTGCTTGATGGAGACCAGATCGGTGACACCGGCAAAGTAGCTCAGGTGACCCTCTTTGTCGGAGCACTGTCCCGCGTTCTGGATAAAGCAGACCGACTGCACCTCTTTACCGTCGGAGGGCCGTTTGATGGGACCGCCGTTGGCGGCGACCGCCAGGGCCTCCAGCTCGTGGTTGGTCACAACGTCCGCCGATTTGTCGTAGGCGAACTCGGGAAGTTGGCCGGCATCGTAGGGCTTCCAGCCGGAGGCCTGGACGATGGCGCCGATGGTGAGGGTCTCGCTGCTGCCCGATTCGGTGGCGACTTCCACGTTGAAGCGGCCAGGAGCACCTTCGGTCTTGGCCAGGGTGCTGTTCAGGTGAACCGTGATCTTGTCATCGGCCTCGATGGCAGCGACCATGCCGGGCACCGGATTCTCGGCCGGGGCGTCATAGGGGGAACGGTTCGGGATGACCTTGTAGTAGCCGCCGATGGCGCCGCCCAGCTTGCCGCTCTTCTCCACCAGGTGGACCGGATAACCGGCGGCGGCAGCCTCGATGGCCGCGGTCATGCCGGTAACGCCGCCGCCCACCACCAGGATGTTCTTGTTCAGGGACTGCTCACCGGAAGCGGATGGCTTGGTCATGGACTTAAGCTCGGCACAGGCCATACGGATGTAGTCGTCGGCCATCTCCTGGGTGGTCTCGCTGTTCTCGTCCGTATCCGGACGAACCCAGATCACACCTTCACGCAGGTTGGCGCGGGTCAGGGCCACATCGGTAAAATTGAAGGCCTCCACCTTGGCGCGGCGGGAGCAGGCGGCGATCATGACATGGGTGACATCATCGTTGGCGATGTCGTCTTTGATCATCTGTACGCCTTCAGCGTTACACAGCATCTCGTGTTGCTTGCAGCTCTGCATCTTACCGTCACGGGTGGCGGTGGTTTCCAGCTGACCGGCGTCCAGGCGCTCGCCCAGGCCACAGCCGGTGCAGATATATCCAGCAAATTTCTTTTCCTCAGCCACTCTCTTAACCCTCCGTCGCTGCTACGCGATTGACCACTTGGATGGCGCGCAGGGCGGCACCAGTGGCGTGTTGAACGGCGCGGTTCACATCCAGCGCATCGGACGAGCAACCAGCAGCGAAGACGCCGCCGTTTTCCGGCGCGGGCTCGATAAAGCCCTCTTCGTTGATGACGATCTCCACCGGGAAACTGGCCTTGTCGACGCTGGGCTCCATGCCCACGGCCAGGACCACCAGGTCGTGCTCGTTGGCGTAGCGGTTGTAACCCTCGGTATCGACGCCGTGCAGGGTCGGATTGCCGTTCTCCTTGTTCTCCACGATGGAGGCAACCTTGGACTTGATGAAGCTGACGTTCTCCTTTGCCTTCACCGTCTGGTAGAAATCTTCAAAACGGTCGATGGCGCGGATGTCGATATAGTAGATGGAGATGTCCACCTCGTCCGCCGGGTAGGTGGCCTGCTTCAGGGAGGCCATGCAGCAGATGCGCGAGCAGTGCAGCAGGTGATTCTTGTCACGGGAGCCTGCGCACTGAATGAAGGCGACCGACTTGATCTCCTTGCCGTCGGAGGGGCGCTGCAGCTTGCCGCCGGTGGGGCCGTTGGGATCGGCCATGCGCTCGAACTCGACGCTGGTGATGACGTTGGCGATGCGGTCGTAGCCGTAGGGCTGGATCTTGTTCGCATCGTAGGGTTTCCAGCCGGTGGCCCAGATCACCGCGCCGGCCTTGAATTCGATGGTCTCCTCCTGCATGTCCAGGTCGATGGCGTTGACCTTGCACGCATCCTTGGCCTTCTGCGCGTCATCGCTGCCGATGATTGCCGGATCGAGGACATAGCGTTGCGGATGGGCCATGCGGTGGGGCAGGTAGGCGCCCTTGCGCTTGCCGATGTTGTAGTTGAATTCGTCGTCGAATTCCGCCTCCACTGCCTTGGCGCAGTCGCCGCAGGCGGTGCAGTTCTCATTCACGTAACGGGGGCTGATCTTGACAGTGGCTGTGTAGTCGCCGGCCTCACCCTTGATATCCGTAACCTCGGCCATGGTGACGATGTTGAGGTTCGGATTCATCTTCGCCCGACGCTGGTTGATCTCCAACCCGCAGGTGGGAAAGCAGAGTTTGGGAAAGTACTTGTACAGCTGGGTGACGCGACCGCCGACATAGGGGCGCTTTTCAACCAGTACGACCTGTTTCCCCGTCTCGGCGGCCTCCAATGCAGCGGTCATGCCGCTGATGCCGCCACCGACCACGAGAATAGTCTCATTGGTTGCGATTACTTCCGTCATGGATTTTCCTCCGTTGCGGAATGGCTCAATTAACTAGGGTCAACCGTTGACAGATAATACTTGACTTGTCAGCTCGGTTATTACACGATCGCGGGTCGCACTCGGCACCCTGGATTCTGGACCCGATACCTTACTCGTCTTCTTGCGCGCCTGCTATATCCCAGCTGGGAATAATCCATCGAATTTTTGAATGTGATGATAGAGTTGGGTTATGGTCTATAAGTCTTTTCTAATAAATAGTGGTTCGAATTGCGCTTACTTAAATGGCTTTGTTGCATCCTTCGAGAACACGCTATGGTGACAAGCTATTTTGGTGGGGCAGGGCCCCACCCTACACAATGGAATAGGCCGTAGGGTGGGGCCCTGCCCCACCAAAACCCGTTGGAAACACACTATGTCTATTCGGGGGGGATCCTATCTGCCGTAGTTGGAGAAATGATGGTGGAAGGTCCTTCTGCCCTCAAGCAGCATCTCCTCAAAGGTCTCCACGGGAACGGGCGGGCTGTAGAGGTACCCCTGGCCCTCCTGGCAGCCCATTTTCTGCAGCAGGGATTGTTGGGCCATGGTCTCTATGCCCTCCGCGGTGATTCTCAATCCCAGGTTCTTGCCCAGGGAGACGATGGCCTGGGTGATGGCTACCGCGTCGCTGTCGTGGGGCATATCGCGGATGAAGGACCTGTCGATCTTGAGCTTGTCTATGGGCAGCTGCTTGAGGTAGGAGAGGGAGGAGTAGCCGGTGCCGAAATCGTCGATGGCAATCGACACCCCCAGTTTCTTGAAGACGTCGAGGACGGGGACAGAGTGCTTCATCTGACCCATGAATATGCCTTCGGTAACCTCCAGCTGGAGCATGTCGGGGGGACAGCCGGAGTCGGCGATGATCTGCTCGAACCGCAGGATCAGGTCGGTCTGCATGATCTGTCTGACGGAGAGGTTGATGGCCATGCGTCCCTGAAAGAGTCCCTGCTGATTCAGGTAACGCGTCTGCTCGCAGGCCTCCTGCAGCACCCAGTTGCCGATCTCGTGGATCAGGCCGGACTCTTCGGCGAGGGGGATGAAGCGGGCCGGGGGGATGATCCCGAGCCGCGGATGGTGCCATCGCAGCACCGCTTCCGCACCGGTCATCTCGCCGTTGTGCAGCGATATCTGCGGCTGGTAATAGAGCAGCAACTGGTTCTGCTGCAATGCACTGCGCAGCTCCGTCTCCAGGAGCAGGCGTTCGAAGGCGGTCCGGGTGAGTTCCGAGGTGTAGTAGCGGTAGCTGTTGCGCCCCTGCTCCTTGGCCTGGTACATGGCGGCGTCTGCATTTTTGGTCAGGTCCGCCACATCCTTGCCGTCCTCCGGATAGATGCTGATACCGATACTGGTGGTGACATGGAGCTCCCGGCCGGCGATCTTGAACGGGGCCTTGAACTTTTCCTGGATCTTGGCGGCCACCACCGCCGCCTGACTCGGGTCTTCAACGTTCTCCACCAGCACAGTGAATTCGTCGCCCCCGAGGCGCGCGGCGGTATCGTCGTCCCGCAGTATATTCTGCAAGCGGGCCGCGACCTCTTTCAGCAGCTCGTCTCCCATTGCGTGACCGAGGCTGTCGTTGATGTTCTTGAAGCGATCGAGGTCGAGGAACAGCACCGCGAGCTGGCGTTGTTGACGTTTTGCCTGGGCAATCGCGTGTTCGAGGCGATCCTCGAAGAGCAGCCGGTTGGGTAGGTTGGTCAGGGAGTCGTGGTGAGCCAGATGCTCGAGCTGTGACTGGGTCTGCTTGATGCTGGTGATATCGGAGAAGACCGCGACATAGTGCACGATGGTGCCATGCTCGTCCTTGACGCAGCTGATCGTCATCCAGGCCGGATAGGTCTCTCCGTTTTTGCGCTGATTCCAGATCTCGCCGCGCCAGGAGCCGACCTTCTTGACCTCGCTCCAGAGCTCATCGAAGAAATCGGGCGAGTGCCTGCTGGAGATAAGCAGCCGGGGATGCTTGGAGATGATCTCTTCCTCGCTGTAGCCGGTAATCTCGCTGAATGCCGGATTGACCGAGTCGATCATCCCCTGGTCGTCGGTGATCAACACCCCCTCCATGGTGTGCTCGATGATCTGCACCGCCTGCTGCAGCTTGACGTCCGAATCCTTGCGCTGGGTGACGTCGGTAAAGACAAGCTGGGTGGCGGGTTCGCCTTCATGCTCCGCGGGGCTGACAAAGACCTCGACCTGAATGATGGCCCCGTCCGCGCGCCTGAAGGCGGCCTCGTAGGGTCGGCTGTTGTGATTGCGCAGTAACCGGAAGGGCGCCCTCATCAGCTCGGGAGGGGCTTCATGCAGCAGTCTGCTGATAGGTTCATTCGTCAGCTGCTGTTTTTCCGATACGGCTAGCGTCTGCTTCGCGGCCTTGTTGAGAAAGACGACCTTTTCATGCTGCAGCAGCAGGATCGGGGTTGGCGAATCATCCACCAGCTGACGGTAGCGGTTCTCGCTGCGGTGCAGTGCCTGCTTTGTCTCCTCCGCTTCGCGGCGCACCGCGGCCTCCTTGAGCTCGCGTTCTATCGCGGGTACCAGTCTGGCCAGGTTCTTGAAGTTGATGAAGTCGTTGGCGCCAGCCTTCAGCAGCGCAACCACCTTCTCTTCTCCGATATGATCCGAAATCAGAATAAACGGAATATCCAGTTGCTGCTTCTGCAGCAGTTTGAGGCTGAATTCGGGGGGGCAGTCGGTGATGTCGGTAGCGGAGAGGATAAGGTCCCAATCAGCGGATTGGAGGGCGTCTTTGAGGGAATCCAACGAATCTATGCGTAGGGTGGACGGATCCAAACCACCACGCTGGAGGGTCTTGCACAGCAGATCATGGTCATATTCGGAGTCTTCGATTACAAGAGTCCGTAGTTGTCCCGGCATCAACATTCCCTGAAATGTCTCGTAGAGTTGACAATCGCTGATAAAAGGTTGGATCTCATGGTTATGGTCAAGGGTTCCTTTCAGCGATTGCCAGCAACCCAATCCTCCGCACCAATGGTGAAAATTATTGGCTGTACCAACTATTAAGTATAATTCAGTATGACTCTCTGTTGTTGGCTAACTCGCTGACTGACGAGGATTGAAAGTCCATAAACTCCGATTTTGCCGACTGTTTAACACTCTCGAAGAGCCGCCCAGAGAGCTAAAACCCCTGGCAAGGTTATGGTTTAATAGGTTGCGAATATCGCCTGGCCCAGATAGTTTTTACGGCCACTACAGAGAAACCTTGAAGTTCAAACTTTGAAACCTGAAGAGTACTACTTCGAAAAAGAGCCCTACTATGAGCCGGTCAAAGATGAGATAGCGGTTTTCGAGGCCGCCTATCAAAATCAGCTGCCGGTGATGTTGAAGGGGCCTACCGGGTGCGGCAAGACCCGGTTCATGGAGCATATGGCGTGGCGCCTGAAGCGCCCGCTGATCACCGTGTCCTGCCATGACGATTTGACTGCCTCGGATCTGGTGGGGCGCTTTCTGGTGAAGGATGGAGAGACCGTCTGGGTCGACGGTCCCCTGGCCTCCGCGGTGCGCGCGGGAGGGATCTGTTACCTGGACGAGATTGTGGAGGCTCGCAAGGATACCACGGTGGTCATCCATCCGCTGGCCGACGACCGGCGTGTGCTGCCGATGGAAAAGGTGGGCGAATTGCTTGAGGCGGGTGCCGAGTTTTGTCTCGCCATCTCGTACAACCCCGGTTACCAGAGTGTCCTCAAGGACCTCAAGCAGAGCACCAGGCAGCGCTTTGTCGCCTTGGAGTTTGACTATCCCGAGCCTGAACTGGAGAAGAGGATCATCCAGAACGAGGCCGCGGTAGAGGCAGAGATGGCGGCCAGACTGGTGAAGTTCGCCCATATGACAAGAAACCTCAAGGGCAGCGGCCTGGATGAAGGGGCTTCCACCCGGCTCCTGGTACATGCCGCCAAGCTGATCGCCAGTGGTGTCGAACCGGTGGTGGCCTGCCGCGCATCCGTCGCCCAGGCCCTCACCGACGACTCCGACATGCTGGCGGCGGTGAATGAACTCAGCGCCTCTCTATTCTAGGCTGGGGCTTGATGAGGTCGCAGCTCAATCTGCAGCAAATCCGGCATCTGCTCGACGACTATTTCGAGGTTGAATACAGTTTTCGCAATACCAGGGAGATCGGTGAGAAGCTGGTGCGGATGGAAGCCGATGAGCAGGCATTCGTTCTCGACTGGATAAAACGCACCGCGAGTACCCATATCGAGATTGCCTATCAGTTTGCCCATCAGGCGACCCGGGCGCTGCAACTGATGGGCAATGCAATGATCGAGGCCTGGCTGGTACAGGCGATGGATATCTACGATCTCTCCGGCCTGCATGCGGCGCTGGCCCTGATCCGCGATATGGATGCCTTTGTCGAGCAGGGTCGGGAGCGGGCTGCCGGTTCAGTGTTTGACGAACAGGTCGGGGTGCTGCTTCCCTTCGTGCAGGGGCTCTCCGGCAGAAAGCTGAAGCTGGCGAAGGCGGACACGCTGCATACCGACGGCGAGGAGATCCTGCTTCCGGCGGTAATGGCCCATCTGCCGCGCGAACGGGATAACTTCCTGCTCTACAAGGCCGCGGTGGCCTATCACTGGGCGCAGGTCCGCTTCGGGACCTTCCGTGCCGAGCTGGTCCCCTATCTGCAGCGGCACCGGACGCCCGACAAGGCATTGCGCTGCTTTCATGCGCTTGAAACGGTACGTCTGAACGCCTGTATCGAGCGGGAACTTCCTGGTCTCTATCGGGATATGGAGCTGCTTGAGAAGCGACTCAATCCCGGATCGAAGCCTGCTGGCTGGGAACAGTGGGTTATCGCCCTTCGCGCCCCCGGAGCAACAGCCCAGGACTCGCTCGAGCTGAGTAAACGACTGATCGATGGTCCGATACCCAAACCCTGCCTGTTTCATGGCCAGTTGAAACCGGAGTTGGTGCTGGCGGTCGCGCAGCGCCGCATAGAGAGGGAAAAGGCCAAGCTCAGGGTGGCCCTGAAGGCGGTCGCCGACGAGCTCAGACAGCCGAACGCCGATGAGGAACCGATAGACAGGTTTGAGATATCCCCGCTGGAGGGCCTCGAGCTGGAACAGGAGATGCGGATCGAGCTGCTGGTTGACGGAAAATCGATGCCGGTTACGGATGAGGTCAAGAATCTGCTGACATCGATCGTTCAGGATCTCGGGGAGATCCCGGAAGAGTATCTGACCCCCGCCGGGCCCGGCGAATACGATCTTAAGGATATCGAAGAGGCGCTGTTGAAGCCGGAGGATGTGTGGAGCGGTACCTATCATGAGGATGGCGCCTATCTCTACAAGGAGTGGGACTACCGGCGGAAACACTACCGTAAAAACTGGTGCGTGGTCAGAGAGATGCCCGTCAAGGAGGAGCATGATGAGTTTGTTGCCGGGGTGATCTACAAATATCGCCGCCTGCTATCGAGTCTGCGCAAGACATTCGAGGCGATGCGTGACGAGGACAGGCTGCTGAAGCGCCAGACCCAGGGCGATGGGGTCGATATCGATGCCTTTGTCGAGGCCTGGGCCGATATGCATACCGGATTGGAGATGACCGATCGCCTGTTTTCCCGCATGCACCGTGAAGAGCGGAATATTGCGGTGATGTTTATGGTGGATATGTCGGGTTCCACCCAGGGGTGGGTCAATGAGGCGGAGCGAGAAGCGCTGGTATTACTGGCCGAGGCGCTGCAGGCCCTGGGCGACCGCTATGCCATCTACGGCTTCACCGGGATGAGCCGCAAGCGTTGCGAGGTGTTTCCGGTAAAACAATTCGATCAGCCCTACGACGCCGCGGTAAGGGCGAGGATCAGTGGCATACGTGCCGGGGACTATACCCGCATGGGAGCGGCGATCCGCCACCTGACGCATCGTCTGAATGAAGTGGAGGCGAGAACCAAACTGTTGGTTACATTGTCAGATGGCAAACCGGATGACTACAATGACGAGTATCGCAGCCAGTATGGTATCGAGGATACACGCCAGGCCCTTTTCGAGGCCAGGCGCCAGGGAGTTCACGCCTTCTGTATCACCATCGACGAAGAGGGGCAGGACTATCTCCCGCATATGTACGGTGCCGCCAACTATACGGTTGTCAGTGAGATCGAAAAGCTGCCCTTGAAGGTATCCGATATCTATAAAAAGATTACCACCTGAAACCTGTGCCCCCTGTCCGAATTGGTTTTTTTCTGATTTCAATCGGTTATTGCACATGGCCCTGTTCGGCTGATGAGGCGATTCGGAGGACGCGGTGGGGAGTGCCTTGAGATCCGCTTGATTTTGCCATCAGCTCTAGGCACTCTCACGGGGAGGACGCAGAGACGTCGCAACCAACAGATCGGAGGATTTATGAAACGAATTCTTATTACCCTAACCAGTTTATTCCTGTTTGCCGCAACCGCACTGCAGGCGGCGCCGGGTTACAACTACCCGCCATCGCGGCTGCAGGCGCCGACATACCAGGAGGCGGGCCCCGACACCTTGCTGCGCGAAGGCATGACGAAACTGTTGAGATACCTGCGCACAAATGAAAATCCGCAACCGCAGCAGATCTCGGCGTTTCTGGAGCGCGAAGTGGCGCCCTATTTCGATTTTGCCTATATGGCGACCTGGGCGGCCGGTCCCATGAACCGGCAGATGAATGAACAGCAGCGTTTGCAACTGGCGCAGACAATCAAAGAGTTGCTGCTGGGCACGCTGGCGAAGCGACTTGCAAGCTACGATAATCAGGATGTGCGGTTCTATCGGCCGCGCAGGACTGGCGATAACGAGGTAAAAATGCGGGTCGGCATTCTTCGCGCCGGCGGCTATCCGGCAACGATAGACTTCCGTTTTTATCGCAGTGAAGCCGGCTGGAAGGTGTTTGATGTATCGGCAAACGGCAACAGCGCCGTGGCCTACTATCGACGCCACTTCGCCAATCAAAGAGAGGCACAGGGCGGCAGGAGTTTTCGCAGGTAGCCTTTTGCAGCCGTAAAAAAAATCCGCGAAATGAGCGCACAGCAGAGGTTCGGGCGATGGATGATTCTTGGCGCCTGGCTGCTGTTGCTGATGCTGTTGACCCTGTTGTTTTCGCAGTGGCTGGAGAAACGCAACAATCCGAACCGGGCGTTGAAAGTCGCTACCTTCGAAGGCGGTAACAGCGCGGTTGTGCTGAAGAGGAATCGTGCCGGTCACTATCTTGCGCCTGGCCGTATCAACGGCATACCCGTGACCTTTCTGCTCGATACCGGCGCCACCTATGTCGCCGTCTCCTCCGCGGTTGCGGATAGGGCGGGACTCACGAGAGGTGCGCCGTCACAGAGCAGGACCGCCAACGGCGTTGTTCGCAGCTGGTTGACGACCATCGATCAGCTTCAGTTGGGGCCGATCGAGATGCGCGACGTCAAGGCAACCATCCTTCCCAGCATGCCGGACTACGAAGTGCTGCTTGGCATGAGCTTTCTCAAGCATCTGTCGCTGAAGCAGCAGGGTGGGGAGTTGGTTATATCAGCGCAGCCGTGAGCCCTGTGTTGGGGTGAAGGCTGTTCGCTCACAGCGCTTTCGACTGATTGATGGGGATGTTGCTGCCACTACTGGTTGCAGTGGCAGCGGTTCGGCTCACTCAGCCGATCTTGTCTTTCAAGGCCTTGAGCGCAGTCACCTTGACCACGGTCTTGGCGGGTTTTGCCGGAATCTTTATCGCTTCACCGGTAGCGGGATTGCGGCCCATGCGTGCCTTGGTTCGAGGTTTCACGACCCGGCGGACTTTGATGCCGGTGTCCGGAATGGTTATCTCACCGGATCCTCTGCGTGCCATGTGGCGAGAGATCAGCGAATCCAATGAAGCGAAAACCGCGGAGACGTCTTTTTTCGATAGATCCGTGTCCTCTGCGATAGCGCTGATGATCTGGGTCTTGGTCTGTTTGGTTGCAATTGCTTTCAGACGCGGTGCTGCGGCAACCTTCTTTGCGGTTGCCTTTTTCTTTGCTGCTTTTTTTGCAGTCTTTCTGAGGGCCATAGGGTTTGCTCCTTCTGATGAATAGTTGTGCGTGTTAAAAATAACACAGATTGTAGATAGTTAAAGATGAAAATCTATAGTTTTTGCTGTTTTTTTCATGATCTCGGTTAATTTCTCCTCAGTTTATTTGATAATTCCTCCGCTCTTCGCAACCGTCGTTGATGAGAAGTTGTCGGCTGACGACCGCAGAGTGGGCTATGATTGATGCTGTGCTGTTGCCTGACCTGCACTCGATCGGGGAAAATGACAACAAGCGGTGGATGGTCGGTATATAGTTGATCCCGACCGCAGATGCATCGCGACAACGACGGCCTGTTGCCAATTCCGTATCCTTGAAGCGCAAAGCGAGTGGCAGGCTGGATAGATAATTGAGTAAAGGATGAAGAAAATGGTGAGAGTGATTATCACAGTTTGCCTGTTCATGATCAGCATGACCACGAGTCAGGCCAGGGAGATAGCGGGCGTGACCCTCGCGGAACAGATCGTACGCGAGGCGGACAACGTTGAATTAAGGCTGAACGGCGCAGGGATTCGCAAGAAACTCTTCTTCAAAGTCTATCTGGCCTCTCTCTATCTTCCGCAGCCGACGAGTGATATCGCTGAAGTGACGGCCGCGGACAGACCCGCCCGGGTTCAGATGCATATTCTCTACTCGGAGATCGAGAAGGAGAAATTTGTAAAGGGTTGGAACGATGGCTTCAGCGCCAACCTCGATGCTGCAAGGCTTGAGACCGTGCGTGAGAGGCTGGATCAATTCAATGCGATGTTTGAGACATTGAAGGCGGGCGATCTCATTAATCTGGATTACAGTCCCGGCGAGGGAACCCGGGTCACCATCAAGGAAGTGGACAAGGGCGTGATACCGGGTGGCGATTTCTATCAGGCACTGCTCATGGTTTGGCTGGGTGATTCGCCGATCAGCCAATCCCTGAAACAGCAACTGCTGGGGGCTGACTAGGCCTGCCAAGGCTCATCCCGGGGCTGCAGCCCGGACTGCATTTACCGCCTCCAGCTCGGCATCGGCTGACCCCCGGTGAGGATTGCCTAGACGGAGAGGCAGACACCGCCGCGGCGCTCGTCGCCGATGCCGCTTGGGCTGGACTTTCTGTCCAGCATGACGCAGTGGGTGCCGCCGAAGAAGAGGTTTTTGCCTTGCCATTGCTGCTGTTTCGGGAACTCATCCTCCAGGGCCCGGGCGATCGGTCGATCGATGCCCGGCTCCAGGCTCAACAACTCATTTTCAAAGTGGATGCGGGGGAATGAGACCGCCTGCTCCAGCGGCATGCCGTAATCGAGATGATTGACGATCACTTGCAGGATTGCGCTGCGAATCCGGTTCGAGCCCCCGGAGCCGAGGACGATCGAACTGCCCTCATCTGTCAGGATCAGAGTGGGCGCCATCATGGATGCGAGACGCCGGTTGAGCGGCCACTGGTGAAAGCCTGTCGGATTCAGGTCCTCCTCGCCCAGCATGTTGTTCATCATGATGCCGGTGTCCGCGATCACGTACCCGCTGCCCTCTCCGTTGGAGAGGGTCATGCTGGCGAGATTGCCGTCCGCGTCGGCGATGCTGATCTGGGTTGTGCCGCGCGTTGAGATCCCCCCTTTACGCAGGCGTTCACTGAAGTGCCTGCCTACCTCCGGATTGAGTATTCTCTCCATGGAGAGTTGGTGTTCATTGCGCACCAGTTGGGTCAGACGCATGATCCGCGCCAGTCTTCGCAGATGATCCTCTCCGCCCGGCTGGGGTCGGACCATGCCGTGGTCTGCCAGCAGACCGAGGGAAAATGCGATCAGCGTGCCGCCGAGCGAGGGCAGGGGATTGGTGAACAGTTGCGCGTTTCGATATCGGTACTGGAGCGGACTGCGGATCTCAACCCGGTAGTCGAGCAGGTCGTCCCTCTGCAGATGACCGCCCCGGTCTCGACAATCATCGACCAGCCGCCTTCCCGCCTCGCCCTGGTAGAAGAGTCGCTCACCCTCATGTTGCAGGGTATCGAGAAAGGCTGACAACGCAGGCTGGCGATGGCGTTCGCCCTCGCCGATAAGGGATTCAGGGTGTTGCGGCGAGGCGTTGATTTCGAAGGCCTCGGGTGTTGCCCGCAGAATCGGCGCGATGATAGTCGTAATCAGATGCTGAAACGGATTGATCTCGACCCCTTCGCGGGCCAATTCGATCGCCGGTTGAAACAGGGTCTGCAGCGGCATGCGGCAGTGATTGCGATGAATGCAGTAGAGGCCTTTGATGAATCCCGGGGTTGCGATCGAACCCATGCCGATGTGAAAGATCTGGCTGGCGGTTCCGAAATCGGCCTCTATGGGGTAGAAACCGGTCTCACCGCCGTGCAGCTTCCGCTTCGGTGTCTGGGCGAAGAAATCGTATACAAGGGGATCCGAGCGAACGGGTTTCGCGGTCAGGAACCCCCCTCCGCCGGGGGATGCGAGCACCGGTTCCGCGACACAGGCGGCGAGCATCGAGGCCACCACGGCATCGAAGGCGTTTCCGCCCTCGCGCAGTACCTCGCAGCCGGCTTTAACGGTTTCATAATGTCCAGCTGCGACAATGCCTTTAACCGTTTTCACATTTCACCCTTGCGATGTTGCATATAATTGATCTGGGTCGTTGCATTATAACCTTGTTCCGGCTATGGTTTTGCGCTCTGACCTGGTGCTAACAGGGTCGTGAATCGCCCTCATTTAAGGGTAATATACCCGTTCAGTTTTTTAAAAATGTGCCGTTACATAGAGGAGCGATGTGACCACGTTATTAAGGATCAAAATTCCTGAGCTTGTAAAGAATGGCCGTGCCCGATAGTAAAAACGACGACGTCCTACTCAAGAATCTGGTTCCTCTGAATACGCTTTCAGAAGAGCAGCTGGGACAGCTGCTCAGCCAGATCGTGATCGAGAAGGCCAAAAAGGGTGAATACCTCTTCCGCGAGGGGGATACCGACCATCAGAATGTCTATCTGCTTTCAGGCACGGTAGCCCTGCTATCCGGTCAGAAAGAGATGGACCTGATCAGCAGCGGCACCCCCACGGCGCGTTTCGCCCTTGCCCACCAGCTGCCGCGAAAACACTCGGCTCAGGCCCGGACCAGCGTCAGCTATGTCCGTATCGATAGCCGCTTGCTCAGCGATATGCTGGCGCGCAGCCACAGCGCCAGCTATGAAGTCAAGGATATCGAACAGCCGAGCAGCGACGACTGGATGACGCTGCTGCTGCAGTCGCCGATCTTCCAACAGATACCGCCGGCAAATCTCCAGCGCGTGATGATGCGGATGGAGGAGGTCAAGGTCAGCTCCGGTGATGTCATCATCAACCAGGGCGACGAGGGAGACTATTTCTACCTGATCAGCAAAGGGGAGTGCAGTGTCTCCCGCACCCCCGAGGCAGGCCATGCCCCGGTCGAGTTGGCCAAGTTGCGTGCAGGCAAGGGTTTTGGCGAGGAGGCCCTGATCTCCAACAAACCCCGGGGCAGCTCCGTGGTGATGCTTAGCGACGGCATTCTGGTCCGGCTGAGCAAAAACGATTTCATCGAACTGGTCAAGCAGCCCCTTTCCAGGTCGATCAGCTACCAGGAAGCCATGGGGATGGTCGAAAAAGGCGCCCTCTGGCTGGATGTGCGTACCCCCGAGGAGTATGAGGAGGGGCATCTTCCCGGGGCGATCAACCTGCCCTTCTTCTCCCTGCGCTTTCAGGCGTCCAGCTTGACCCTCGACCGCGCCTACATCGTCTATGGCGAGGAGGTGGGGCAATCCGCGACCGCCGCCTACCTCTTGACCGAGCGGGGTGCAGAGGTTTTCGTCGTCGAAAGCAGCTGGGAACAGATTGCCGGGTTGTCCGGGCTCAATCAGCAAGAGGATGGTTCGGCTGCAAACAACGTTATCGATTTCAATCGTGAGTCGGATGAGGACGCCGCAAGCGCGGAAGGCGGTGTGTCGCAGTCGGTGGTTGATGGCCTGCAAAAGGAGTTGGCGGAGGCCAAGCTGGACTTCGAGCAGGAAATGGAACAGCGGCACACCGAAATCAAGCTGCTGCGCCAGGCCCTGGCCGTGGCCAAGAGCCGCATGGAAACAGGCGAGGAGGGCGCCAAAAACGCCCAGGCGCTGCAGCAGGAGGTTGAGTCCCTGCGCGAGTCGCTGGCAATAGCAGAATCGAGGCTCGCGGAAGGTGAAGGCCTCGAGGCCGAACGCCAGATGCTGAACGATCGTGTCGATGAGTTGGAGCAGGCCCTCGAGGTCACCCGGGAAGAGCTTGAGGGATCAAGGCAGGGCCAGGACAGGATGTCGCAGCTGAGCAATGACCTCGAGCGTCAACTCGAGCAGTCGCAATCGCGCCACGAGGAGAACGAGGGCCGCCTCAAGGAGGAGATAACTGAGCTCAAGTTTCAGCTTGAAAGCACCAGGGAGAATCAGCAGGAAGATCATGAGGCAGGGCAGCAGCTGCGCGCCGAGGTCGAGGCGCTGCAAAGCGAGATCTCTCAATCGCGGCAGGATTTCGAGGCGTTCCGTACCCAGGCTGCCGAGGAGCAGGAGAAGATTCTCAGGGAGCGTGACGAACAGGCGGCTGCCCGTGATGAAGCCGAACAGATGCAGCGGCAGTCCAAGGAGGCGCTGCAAAACCAGACCGAGGAACGGGACCGGCTGCAGCAGCGTTACCAGGAGCTCGAAAGCCAGCGCCAACAACAGGACGAGGCGTTACAGGCGATCACGGAGGAGCGCGATCGGCTCTCCGAATCGCTGCAACAGACCCATCAGAACATGAACGCCGAGGCCGCCGAGCTTGAACAGAGTCTGGAATCCGCCCAGCATGAACTACAGCAGGCCCAGTCGGCGTTGGGACAGCAACAGGGCGAACACCAACAGGCAGTCGGCGAGCTGCAGAACAAGCTGCAGGAGGTCGAGCAGCGTCTGGAGCAGTCAAGGCAGCAGGCGGAGAGTGAGATCAGCGACCTGCAGCAGACGCGGCAACAGCTGACTGAGCGGCTGGAAGCCGCGGATGCGGCGCAGAGTTCGCTGCAGGGCGAACATGATGAGCTGCAACAGCGATACGATGAGAAGCATTCCCAGGCCGACTCCCTGCAAGTTCAGTTGCAGGAGATCGAGCAACGCCTGGAACAGGCGAGGCAGCAGGCGGAGGGGGAGATCAGCGACCTGCAGCAGACGCAGCAGCAACTCGCCCAGCAACTGGAGGCCGCGGACGCGGCGCAGAACAGGTTGCAGGGCGCCCATGATGAACTGCAGCAGCGATTCGATGAGAAGAATTCTCAGGCCACCACCCTGCAGCAGGAGCTGCAGGCATTAGAAGACCGTCGCGGCGGTTTGGAGAAGGAGCTGGAGGCGGTGCGCCAGGCAGGCAGCGACGCGGATGCCCAGTACACCAATGCCATGGACTCCCTGCGCGGCGACCTGGAGCAGACCCGGGGTCTGCTGGACCAGTTGCGGCAGGAAAAGCAGCAGAGCGACGAACTGCTTGCGGTTCGCGAACAGGATATCGGCCGGGCGGAAGCGAAGACAGAGGCGATGCAGCAGGAGCTGGAGGCACAGGAGGCGCGCTATTCGGATGAGCGAGCCGAGCTGGTGCAAAAGCTGGAGGCCCTTGAAGAGACACGGCAACAGGTCGAGGAGAGAGAGCGGAAGCTGCAGCAGGAGATAACAGAGCAGGCGGCGCTCTATTCCAGTGAGATCGCCGATCTGGAACAGAAACTCGAGGCGCTGCAGGCAGAGAGCGATGAACATGCATCCACTACCGAGGAGACGGTAGTCGCCCTCAAAGAGCAGTTGCAGCAGGTAGGGGATGACGCCAAGCGGCAGAGTGAAAAACGGGTTGAGTTCGAGGCATTGCTGGAGCAGGAGCACCAGACGGCGCAGTTCCTCAAGCACTCCCTGGAGACCGCTGAACAGGCGGTCGAGCTCTCCAACCAGGAACTGGAAGAGCAGCGGCAGTCGCAGCAGGCATTGGAACAGCAGCTGAACTCGCTTCAGGAGTCACTGCAGCAGGAGCAGAAAGAGAAGAGCGAACTGCAGCAGCGGCTTGATCAGCAACAGACAGAGTGGCAGCAACGCCTGCAGGGCGCTGAAGAGGAGATCGACGGCAAGAGGCAGCAGGCCGAGCAACTGGAACAGAGCCTGGAAGAGACCAGGGATTCGCTCCAGGCGCAGGAGCAGTCCCGTTCCGAACTGGAGGCGGCAAGGCAGGAACTTGCTTCCGCGAAGGAGGGCCTGGAGCGGCAACTCGGTGAAGTGCAGGCCGAACTCCAACAACAGCGTGAGGGCAGCGAATCGGCCATCGCGGATGAGAGAGCGGCGCTGCAACGCGCGCAGCAGGAGTTGGCGGTCGAAAAGGAGGCTGCCGAGTCCGTCGCCGTCACCCTTGCCCAGCTGGAGTCGAGCCACAACGAGCTGCTGCAGGCAAAGAGCGCCCTGGAACAACAGCTAAACGATGGAAACAGCGAGCTGGAGCAGTTGCGGCAACAGCTGCAGGCAAAGGATGAGGAGGGCCAGCAGCATCAGCAGCACGAGCAGAGTCTCACCGAGACGGTTGAACGGCAGCAGCAACAGGTTACGGATCTACAACAGCAGTTGACGGATCTAGAGCAGCAGATGACGGATCGGCAAGGGCAGTTAGAACAGGCCAAGGCCGAGGCTCAGGAGCAGATCCATGCCCAACAGCAGCGCGAGCAGACGCTCACCGAGACGGTCGAACAGCAACGGCAGCAACTCACCGAGCTGCAGCAGCAGTTGACGGATCGGCAGCAGCAGCTCGATCAGGCGAGGGCCGAGTCTGAGAAGCAGAGCGATGCCCAACAGCAGCATGAGGCGGAGCAAAAACAGACCATAGATCAGCTGCAAAGCGAAATGGACGAGTTGCATATCGCCCTCGCGGCCTCGGTCGAGGGAACGGAGCGGATGGTCGACAGGAGCGAGCTGAAAGCGAGCAACGAGGCGCTGAGAAAGGCGGAAGAGAAAATCAAGGCATTGAAACGCGAAGTCGAAGGCCTGCGTGAAGTCCAACTGGAGATGGAGAGTCAGCTCAGCGACGATGTCGAAAATGAAGTACACGCGCTGCGCGTGGCGCTGGAGTCGGAGAAGAAAAAGCGCGAGAAATCGGAAAAGATGGCGCGCCAGGCGGACGTCCTCAGGCGCGAGCGTGAGGTCCAGGAGACGGCAATCGAGATGTTGGGTGAGGATCTTGAGAACCTCACCAAGGAGCGGGACGGTCTGACCAGGCAGCTTGCGGAGATGCGCAATCAGTACACCGACCTGGTCAATGAAAACGACCACCTCCATTCAGAGATGAGCGGAATGCGCGAACATGCTTCCGACTCCAGCCTGGCGGACGACCTGCTGGGGCAGATGGAGTCGCTGCGCCGCCAGGCGGAGCTGTTCGAAAAGGAGCGCAACGATGCCAAGGCTGAGGCTTCGCGAATGCGCCGCGAAGTCGGTGAGCTGCGCAGCGTCATCGAGACCTATGTGGAGCAGATACAGGATGTGCAGTCTTTTGGTACGGACGAACAGGTAAATGCCCTGCGTACCGAGCTGGACATGGTGCGCCGCCAGGCGGCAGCGGATCTGGAGCATATGCGCAGTGAGCTGCAGGCCGCGAAATCCCGTCTGACCTCGGCTGAGAACCGGGATGTGGACGAAGTGGCCGCGCTGCAGGCGAGCCGACAGGAGATGGTTTCCATGCAGCAATCCCTGCATGAGAAAGATCATCTATTGAAGATGTCACAAAGCCAGTGCCGCTCGCTGGAAGACGCCATTGAGGATCGGGACAAAGAGGTGGATCAACTGAAACGCAAGTTGGAACTGCTGTTGAGAAAGGCCGGCGGCCTGGATCAGCCTTCGATGCAGTATGGAATCAGCCAGCTTGCAGACGACTCCATGATGACCGAAGAGCCCGAGCCCACACCGCCTGCGGGGGGCAACTCGCCCGATTCGGATCCGAAGCGCACATCCCTGGGCCGCTTGTTCCGTAGAAAATAGTATTGATCCCGCCGCCGATTCACTGCGCTTCGTGGTATCGTGAAGGCCCCGGATTGGGGAACGGATTGGGGCAGAACAGAGTTTGCAGGACAGAATGAGATGCGGGTGCTTGCGGTTGGCGGTGCAACCCTTGATATAGTCAATAGCGTAGCCGCCTATCCCGAGGAGGACGACGAGCTACGCGCACTATCCCATCACCGGTCTCGCGGCGGCAATGCTGCCAACACCCTTGTGGTATTGAGTCAATTGGGTCACCAGTGCAGCTGGGCGGGCATGCTGGGAGACGATGCCGCGAGCATGTATATCCTCGATGACCTGCGGCGCAACGGCGTTGATACAGAATGGGTGACGGTTCACCCCGGGGGGGCGGCACCAACCTCCTATGTCATTTCGAGCCGGGCAAGCGGTTCGCGCACCATCGTTCACTACCGCGATCTTCCCGAATATGGCTATGCGGCATTCGAGAAGATCGACCTGAGCGGCTATGACTGGGTCCACATCGAGGGCAGGGAGGTCTCGGTTTGCGCGCAAATTCTCAGGCATGCCCGAGCGGTGGCGCAGTCGACGATGCTCTCGGTTGAGCTGGAAAAGCCGAGAAAAGACATTGAACGGCTCATCGGGCTGGCCGATTTCGTGATGCTTTCCAGATCCTATGCATCGGCCCACGGCTATCGCAATGCGCAACAGCTGTTCGACGGGGTGCGGCCTTATTCGGCTTCAGCCATGCTGTTCGCTGCCTGGGGCGAGGCCGGCGCCTGGCTGCAAGGGGCGGACGGGAGATCCTGTCATGCGCCGGCGTTCCACCCCCCTGCGGTCGTCGACACCTTGGGTGCGGGGGATGTCTTCAATGCCGGATTGATTGATGCCCTGCTCGCGGGCGAAGAGCCGGAACTGGCCTTGAACCGCGCGGTACATCTGGCTGGGGAGAAGTGTGGACGGCGGGGGCTTCGCATTGCCTGAGCGCTATCCGCTTTGCGATATTTCATCCCTGGATGATCCGGGCAGCCGCGGCTTCTTCATTGAACGTGGGTGGGGCTCCTTGGCGCTCTTCGTTGTTCGGCGCGGTGAATCCGTGATGGCGTATGAGAACAGCTGTCCCCATACCGGTGTCAATCTCGAGTGGCAGCCGGATCGTTTCCTCGATCTTAGCGCCAGCTATATTCAATGTGCGACCCATGGCGCCCTGTTCAGACTGGAAGATGGCTACTGTTTGCGGGGCCCCTGTGCCGGAGATTCATTGCAATCGATTGAGGTGCGGCTCGAGGGGGGGCAGGTGGTGGCGATTCTGCACCAGTGATCGCCGGTTTCGCGGGGCGATCCCTCTTTTTTCCAGGGCTGGAAAAACCGGGCCATCAAGGCCCGGTTTTGGGTGCTACAGGGAGAGAGCTTCTGGCCCGTTAACCCATCTTCTCGAGGAAGGCGCTTAAGTCCGCCATGACCAAATCGGCTGGAATCTCTCTCTCTGTACGCTGTTCCGGAGTGACCGGCTGCAATTGCAGTTCTGGCAGGGATGCATCGGGCGCGACGACCTGTTCGGTCTCATTTGTCAGGCAATTATCCATGGCCTGCCCTGAGCTCATGTCGTAGACTTTCATCATTTTGCACCTCCTGCACCACCTCAGTGGGGGTTCCTGTTACTCATTTTAGCGGCGTGCCGCCGGCTAACTTTAACGTCCCGGGTCCGGTTTTGGCCCAGATCCAGGATTTCACATCCTTACAATGACTTACGTAACCGGGAACCCTTTGGTTTCAAGATGGGGTCCGAACCAGGTGATTACAACGGCAGGAAAATAGGGGTTTAAGGCTGACGGTCGCCGGCCGGATCTGCTCAGGAACGGCGAGATTAATCGGTATCTTCGATATGGTC
Organism: gamma proteobacterium symbiont of Ctena orbiculata; assembly: GCA_003058495.1. Classification (GTDB taxonomy): domain Bacteria; phylum Pseudomonadota; class Gammaproteobacteria; order Chromatiales; family Chromatiaceae; genus Thiodiazotropha. The sequence continues at coordinate 144,167 of QBVC01000026.1, forward strand.
GAGTGGATTGGGCCTGGTTTCCCCCGCAGGGTGGTCCAGGTCCACGCCATAATCGTCTTTGGTGAGGTCATAGGAACCCGACCAGTCCTCCGGTGGGGCGATGGGTTTGACCTCGAGCGCCTCCCAATCCTCCAGATCGTACTCTTCCACGGTGCCGTCATAGAACTGGACTTCCACAACACCCTCATCGGGATCGAAGGCCACTACTTCAAGACTATCGCCATCGACTGTCTTGAACCAATCGCCAATGCGGATTCTTGGTGAGTTCATTGTCATGCGTCTCCGTTAGATAGGTTTACCCCCGGTACCACTCGATTATGGCTCCGAAAGAGATGTAATACCATCTTCAGTCGGCATTTTCTCATCTCAATCACGGTTTGGTTTAGGGTGCGGGATTCGGCTGTTGCTTGTGAATCGTCTCGATCTCCTGCAAAACCTCAGGAGCGAGTGAGATATCGATGCTTTCAATGTTTTCATCGAGTTGCGCCAGGGTTGTTGCACCGATGATATTGCTGGTCACGAAGGGGCGGCTGGTAACGAATGCCAATGCCATTTGTGCGGGCTTTAAACCCTGCCGCTCGGCCAATGCCACATATTTCTCTGTCGCCCACAGGGTCTGCGGACTGGAGTAGCGATCGAAGCGGCTGAACAGCGTGAGCCGGGCCCCCTCGGGCTTGCGGCCCCCGAGATACTTGCCGGAAAGCATGCCGAACGCCATCGGCGAGTAGGCGAGCAGGCCACACTTTTCCCGATGGGAGATTTCCGCCAAACCGACCTCATAGGTGCGATTGAGCAGATTGTAGGGATTTTGGATGCTGACAATTCTTGGCAGGTCGTGCTTCTCGGCCAACCGGAGGAATTGGGAGACTCCCCAGGGGGTCTCGTTGGAGACGCCGATATAGCGAATCTTTCCCGCCCGCTGCAGATCGCTCAAGACCCCCAATGTCTCGAGGATCGGCGTTGTCTGTTCCTCTGCGGCCACTTGATAGCCAAGCTCGCCGAAGTAATTGGTTTGGCGATCCGGCCAGTGAAGCTGATAGATGTCAATGTAATCTGTCTGTAGTCGTTGCAGACTCTGGTCCACTGCCGCCTCGATATTGACGCGGTCGTGATGCAGGTTGCCGTCTCGCAGATAGGAGAGCCAATCCGCCGGGCCGGCGACCTTGGTGGCGATGATCAAACGGTCGCGTCGACCGCGACCGGCAAGCCAGGTGCCGATGTGGCGTTCTGTCGAGCCCTGGGTATCGGCCTTTGGCGGAACCGGATACATCTCGGCTGTGTCGATAAAGTTAATACCTGCATCTACAGCCCGGTCGAGCTGGGCATGGGCCTCCGCTTCACTGTTCTGTTCGCCGTAGGTCATCGTTCCCAGGCAGAGTGCGCTCAGTTTGAGGTCTGTATGGCCAAGTACGCGATATTTCACGGGAATCTTCCCCTGTTGCTGTGGTTTGGATCGGCGGCCCAGCCACCCTGTGTAGAGATTTCAGTCCTTCGACTGTTATCAGCATAACTGAAATCCGATTTGTGAAAAGGATTGAATCGCGATGGAATTGGATGGTGAACTCTTCTCCACTGACCTGCTGTGGTGGTTTGCAGGCATCTTCGGCGTGACGCTTCTCCTTGCCTTGCGCATCGCACCTTGGCGACGGCTCACCCGCAAAGGGCAACTGCATGTCTTCTTGGGCGCCATCGTCGCGCTGATAGTGCTCTGGCATATTCGCGGTCAGGTGCAGACGGGGATCTCGTTTCACCTGCTTGGGGTGACGGTTGTTACCCTGATGTTCGGCTGGTCGATGGCGATCATCATAGCCAGCCTCGCCTTGCTCGCGGTCTGTCTCAATATCGGCTTTGGCTGGCAGGGTTATGTGGTCAGCTTCCTTACCGTGGCGCTGGTGCCGATCACCCTGTCGCAGATAGCCCTGGTCCTTGTGCGCAGCCTGCTGCCGAAGCAGTTCTTCGTCTATGTGCTGGGGAATGGCTTTTTTACCGCCTGGCTGGTCGGCTATATCAGCGGCTATGTGGCGATGCAGCTGCTGGTCCTCAGCGGCGCCTATACCATGGCGCAGCTTAAGGCCACGGTGATACCCTTCTTCCCTTTGATGTTCTTTCCGGAAGCCCTGGTCAACGGCTGGGCGATCACCCTGATGGTGGTTTTCTTTCCGGCCTGGGTCTACTCCTTCAGCGACGAACAATATATCCACGGAAAATAGGATTCCGTTGCTGTATAGTGGCAGGCTGTTAGGGTTTCCGGGCCGCTTGGGTTCGTCTCGACAGCCCCGGTTGATCAGCTGTCACGGTTAGAGGTAGGCCATTGAGTTGGTGGGGTAAACTGGTAGGTGGTGCGTTTGGCTTCATGCTGGGTGGACCCCTGGGTGCGGTGCTGGGTGCCGCCCTAGGCCACCATTTCGACAAGGGGCTGCGGGGTCTGCCGGATGACCAGATCAGCTGGGGGCCGGGTGATCAGGAGCGGGTCCAGACCGCCTTTTTCACCGCCACCTTCTCCGTGATGGGGCATCTGGCCAAGGCCGACGGCCGCGTCTCTCCCGACGAGATCAAGATGGCCGAGGCCCTGATGGCGCAGATGTCGCTCTCGAGCGAAATGCGCCAGACCGCGATCCACCTCTTCAACGAGGGCAAGGCGGAGGATTTCCCCCTCGACGATGTCGTGGCGCAGTTTCGCCAGGAGTGCCATCGCCGCCAGACCCTGATCCAGATGTTTCTCGAGATCCAGATCCAGGCCGCCTACGCGGACGGTCGTCTGCACAAGGAAGAGGAGTCGCTGCTGCTGCACATTTGCGCGCTGCTGAACGTCTCCGAATTCACCTTCAGAAGACTGGAGCGCATGATTCGCGCCCACTACCACTACCAGGGCGCGGCCGGCGGGGCTGGTCGCGCGGCGCCGAGGAGCCAGGGTCCGAGTCTGGAGGACGCCTATGCCATTCTCAACGTCACCGCGGAGGCCTCGGATAAGGAGGTTAAGCGGGCCTATCGACGGCTGATCAGTCAACACCATCCCGACAAGCTGGTCTCCAAGGGGCTTCCCGAGGAGATGATGAAAATGGCGGCGCAGAAGACGGATGAGATCAAGAAGGCCTATGAAAGGGTGAAAGAGGCCCGGGGCATGGGGTGATGGACAAGCCGCCACCAGGTCAGGCGCTCTAGGGCGTTGATGGACGTCGAGCGGGCGTGGGTTGCCGGACTGCCTGGCGTAACCAGGCGGCGATCCGGTTGTTCAACTCCTCCTGCATGCCGCTGAAGTAGTGGTCGGCGCCCGACACCCTCTCCTGCCGGTAGCGATCCCGCCCGTTTCGCGCGGCAAGTGCGCGCCGTTCCCGGGCGCTGTCGACCACGGCGGGGAGGTCGAGGCTGCCGTAGAGATCGAGTATCGGCACATCGGAACCCCCGAGGAGTCGGGCAAGGGGGTCTTCTTCACCCCTGCCGCCCGGGGCGACACCGACGGCTACCAGCGCGCCTATCCCCGCTCCCTGAGCGGCGATGAAATCCATCGCCATGGCGGCCCCCAGGCCATGCCCTATCAGGGCCACCGCCTCGACCTGGCGGCCTTTCAGAAAGTCGATGCCGGCCTTGATGCGCGGCCCGCTGAGGGTGAGCAGTGAGGCGCTGTCCGAAGGGTCCGAGGGATTATCGCCGAGTGGGAGTTGAAGAGAGAGGGTGTCCCAGCCCCGCTCGGCAAGGTGACGCCGCAGGGGATGGATCACCTCGTGCCAGTCCGCATGGGCACCGCTGTCGTGGAGCAGGATGGCGCCGCCCTGGCGCACGGCTGCGAAGGAGGCCATGTGAATGGCCAGAAAACGCGCGGATCCAGCCTCGAGCCAGACCGGATCACCTGTTATAGCCCCGGCAGCCAGCCCCTCCGAGATCCGCTGTTCACGGCTCAGGTTGGCGGCATGCAGGGACGCCGCGGCGGTGATGATCAGGAGCAGAAGCAGGCAGCGGAACGCTGCCGGTGTGTTGGGTCTTCCCATGGATCTTGCCCTTTGGCGCTATCGATTCGGTTCTCTATTCCCAGTCTGTCTCGTGGTTTTAAGTCTACCCCCTATGTGGGCGGGGCCGCTATCCGAATTGGATTGTATAACCGGTACTAGCCCTAAGGGGATAGCTGAAAATAGCGGCGCTTTGGGTTAAAGTGGCCTCCCTTTTTTAGCTAACTGTGGCGAGAGACTGGATTTGCGCCAGGCCGCAGCCCGTAGAACCGTAGGAGATTAGAGTAATGGCCCGTCAATCCGACAAGATCGCACCTTCAATATTGTCAGCGGATTTCGCGAAGCTGGGCGAAGAGGTTGACAACGTCCTCGCCTCCGGTGCGGAGATCGTACACTTTGACGTCATGGACAACCACTATGTGCCGAACCTGACCATCGGACCGCTGGTCTGCGAGGCGCTGCGCAAGCATGGTGTTACCGCCGATATCGACGTCCATATGATGGTCAAGCCGGTGGACCGCATCATTCCCGATTTCGCCAAGGCCGGGGCCACCTATATCACCTTTCACCCGGAGGCCTCGGAGCATATCGACCGCAGCCTGCAGCTGATCCGCAGCGAGGGCTGCAAGTCGGGCCTGGTGTTCAATCCGGCCACTCCCCTGTCCCACCTCGACTATGTGCTGGACAAGGTCGATATGATCCTGCTGATGTCGGTCAATCCGGGCTTCGGCGGCCAGAGCTTCATTCCCGCCACCATGGACAAGCTGCGTCAGTGCCGCAAGCTGATCGACGACTCGGGCCTCGATATCCGCCTCGAGATCGACGGCGGGGTCAAGGTGGACAACATCGCCGAGATCAAGGCCGCCGGCGCCGACACCTTCGTCGCGGGATCGGGGATCTTCGGTTTTCCCGAGGCGAGCGATGCCAACCGCTACGACACCATCGTCGGCAAGATGATGGCGGAACTGGCCAAGGTTTGATTTAGTCTATGAGTCCGCGAATGAACGCAAATGTTTTTATACAAGTAGGGTGCGGCTCGCCGCACCATTGATAGCTCGGTTCTGAGATAAACGGTGGGGCAGGGCCCCACCCTACGTTGACTCGATGTTGTTGAGACAAGGTATCCAAAGAGTAGTGAATAACCTGTAATCAATTTGCGATCTTGGCGCTTCTCAGCGCCCTTTGCGTTATAGATATTTATATGATTAAAAAACCCGAAATGATCCTCATCGACGTGGACGGCACCCTGGTCGACAGCGTGCCCGATCTCGCCTACTGCGTGGATGAGATGATGAAGGCACTGGGACGCCCGTCTCACGGCGAAGCGAGGGTGCGGGACTGGGTCGGCAACGGGGTGGAGCGCCTGGTGCGCCGCGCCCTCATCGGCCAGCTGGAGGGGGAGCCGGATGAGGCCGATTTCGCCCGCGCCTACCCCATCTTTCTCGATCTCTACGCCGAGAACACGAGCAAGCGTTCCCTGCTCTATCCCGGCATCCGCGAGGGCCTGGATTACCTCAAGGGCTGCGGTTACCGCCTCGGCTGCGTCACCAACAAGGCCTCCCAGTTCACCCTGCCGCTGCTGCGGGATCTGGGGGTCCACGACGATTTCGAGATCGTCGTCGCCGGTGACACCCTGCCGAAGAAAAAGCCCGATCCACTGCCGCTGCTGCATGCGGCGGAGCGGCTCTCGGTGAGGCCATCCGCTTCGTTGATGGTGGGTGATTCCCAGAGCGATGTGAAGGCGGCCCGCGCCGCCGGATTTCAGATTGTCTGTATGAGTTACGGTTACAACCATGGAGAGGACATCCGCCACTACAATCCGGATGCGGTGCTCGATTCATTGATAGAGATCCGCACCTTGCTGGAAAATGCCGCTTGAGCCCGGTCCAAGTTTTGATTATGGTTAGCACCAACTGATCATGGTGAACAATTCGAAATGAGCCTGCTTTCACACAACACGACCCTGATGTACGGCGCGCGATGGCGTTGGTGATTCCCAACCCAAGCCATTGAATCCCGTTGTCTGGTCTTTTGTGTGGAGAGGAAAATGACCCCCCAACAGTTCGCCGCCCTGGCGCAACAGGGCTACAACCGCATCCCGGTCGTCTGTGAGGTCCTGGCGGATCTCGATACCCCCCTCAGCGTCTATATGAAGCTGGCCCACGGCCCCTTCTCCTATCTCTTCGAGTCGGTGCATGGCGGGGAGAAGTGGGGGCGCTACTCGATCATCGGCCTGCCCTGCCGCACCCATGTCAGGGTGGATGGCCTGCAGGTCGAGGTGGTGAGCGACGGTGCGGTGACCGAATCCCGCCGGGTCGAGGACCCGCTGGCCTGGATAGAGAGTTTTCAGCAGCGCTATAAGGCGGCCGAGGTGGAGGGACTGCCCCGCTTCAACGGCGGCCTGGTGGGCTACTTCGGCTACGACATCATCCGCTATATCGAACCCAAGCTGGCCCAATGCCCCAATCCCGATCAACTCGGGACACCCGATATCCTGTTGATGGTTTCCGACGAATTGGTGGTCTTCGACAACCTTTCCGGGCGGATGTATCTCATCGTCCATGTGGATCCCACCCGGGGCGGGACCCTGGCCTCGGCGGAGTCGCGTATCCGCGAGCTGATCCGCGCCATGGCGCAGCCCATACCCCGGGACAGCTGCACCCCGGAGCGAACCGTCAACGAGTCCGATTTCGTCTCCGGCTTTACCGAGCAGGGCTATAAACAGGCGGTGGAGCGCATCAAGGAGTACATCCTCGAGGGTGACTGCATGCAGGTGGTGGTCTCCCAGCGCCTCTCCATCCCCTTCCAGGCGCCGCCCCTCGATCTCTATCGGGCGCTGCGCGGGCTCAATCCCTCCCCCTATATGTATCTCCTCGATCTCGACGGCTTTCATATCGTCGGATCGTCACCGGAGATCCTCACCCGGCTGGAGGATGGCGAGGTCACGGTCCGCCCCATCGCGGGCACCCGCCGGCGGGGGCATACGGAAGAGGAGGACAGATCCCTGGAGGCGGAGCTGCTGGCCGATCCCAAGGAGCTTGCCGAGCACCTGATGCTGATCGATCTCGGGCGCAACGACACCGGCCGGGTGGCGAAGATCGGCAGCGTGGAATTGACCGACAAGATGATCGTCGAGCGCTACTCCCATGTCATGCATATCGTCTCCAACGTCATCGGCGAGCTGCGCGACGGCATGAGCGCCATCGATGTGCTGCGCGCCACCTTTCCCGCCGGCACGGTGAGCGGGGCGCCGAAGATCCGCGCCATGGAGATCATCGACGAGCTGGAGCCGGTGAAGCGGGGGGTCTACTCCGGCGCCGTGGGTTACCTCTCCTGGAATGGCAACATGGACACCGCCATCGCCATCAGGACCGCGGTGATCAAGGACAAGACCCTGCATATCCAGGCGGGGGCCGGTATCGTCGCCGACTCCATTCCCGAGCTGGAGTGGAAGGAGACCATGAACAAGGGGCGGGCGGTATTCCGTGCCGTGGCCATGGCTGAGGCCGGCCTCGACCGGCATGCCTGTGACGAGGGGGTATAGCCCGCATTTCTCACAGAGCGAACCGACTTAACGGAAAAATCATGAAAACCACATACCTTAGCTTCAATCAACAGACGGCAGTGATTAGACACCCTGTCCTATTCGGTTTTTCGGACAAACTAGTTCGCCAGTTCGGCCGAAAAATCCGAATCCCTGTAAGAAATGCGGGCTAACCATGCTGTTAATGATCGATAACTACGACTCCTTCACCTACAACCTGGTGCAGTATCTCGGTGAGCTCGGGGTCGAGGTCAAGGTGGTGCGCAACGACGAGATCTCGGTGGGGGATATAGCAACTATCGCCCCCGACCATATCGTCATCTCCCCCGGCCCCTGCACGCCCAACGAGGCGGGGATCTCGGTGGAGACCATCCGCCGCTACGGCGGACGCATCCCGATCCTCGGGGTCTGCCTGGGCCACCAGTCCATCGGGCAGGCCTTCGGCGGCAGGATCGTCCATGCCCGGCAGGTGATGCACGGCAAGACCTCCCCCATCCTCCATGCCGGGGCAGGGGTCTTCAGCGGACTGGAGAATCCCTTCGAGGCGACCCGCTACCACTCCCTGGTGATCGAGCGGGAGAGCCTGCCGGAGTGCCTGGAGATCACCGCCTGGACCGAGGTCGATGGCGGGATGGATGAGATCATGGGGGTGCGGCACAGGGAGCTGGCGATCCAGGGGGTGCAGTTTCATCCCGAGTCGATCCTGACCCGACACGGGCACGATCTGCTGCGTAATTTTGTCGAGGGGCGGTAGCTTTTTAGTCCGCAAATGAACGCAAATTTTTCTTCGCTTTCGTATCTTACAAAGCAATACCTTACGAAATGGCAGTGAAGCGTCCGGCGGTCTTAACTCGTTCCCACGCTCCAGCGTGGGAATGCATACGGCAGGTAGCCTGGTAAACCGAGATAGGAGTTAGTGCATTGGAGTGTAAGGACGGTGATAAACAATTTGATGGCGAATTCCGTAGACATGGTATCTCCATCACCACCAGCGTCCGGCGATCTTCTTTCTCCACCGCCCCGACAGCACATCCCTGTGCTGGCGGGGCTACCGCGGCGTCCATGCCGCTGCTACGAAAGAAGACCCCCGGACGCTTCTGCGCCACATAATTGGGAGCAGCTTGTAGGGTGGGGCCTTGCCCCACCGAAATGACTGTCTGTTCTTATTAATGGACCATTAACTCGTTCCCACGCTCCAGCGTGGGAATGCATACGGCGGTTGGCCTGGCAAACCGAGACATGAATCTTCGCTCGACGCGTGAGAATGAGTATAAGCGATTTGGTGGCGGACTCTTCAGACATGGTATCTCCATCTACTACCAGCATCCGGCGATCTTCTTTCTTCGCCGCCCCGACAGCGCATCCCTGCGCTGGAGGGGCTACCGCGGCGTCCATGCCGCTGCTGCGAAAGAAGACTGCCGGACGCTTCAGTGCCAAGCAATTGAGAGCCGCTTCGTAGTATGCCTGAGGTAAAAAAATATTCGCGTTCATTTGCGTTCATTCGCGGACTGCAATAGATTCACCCCTGAACGAATAGAAGGAGCACACCCGTGGAGATGCAGCAAGCGATAAAAAAAGTCCTGGCCCGCCAGGATCTCACGGCAGACGAGATGACGGCGGTGATGCGCAACATCATGACCGGCAACGCCACCCCGGCGCAGATCGGCGGCTTCCTGGTCGGCCTGCGGATGAAGGAGGAGACGGTGAGCGAGATCGCCGCCGCGGCCTCGGTGATGCGTGAGCTCGCCTCCGGTGTCTCCATTTCTGATCTCGACAACACGGTGGATATCGTCGGCACCGGGGGTGACGCTTCCGGCACCTTCAACGTCTCCACCGCCTGCATGTTCGTCGCCGCCGCCGCCGGCTGTCACGTGGCGAAGCATGGCAACCGTTCGGTCTCTTCCAAGTCGGGCAGCGCCGACGCGCTGGAGGCCGCGGGGGTCAGGCTCGATCTGTCGCCGCAGCAGGTGGAGCAGTGTGTGCGTGAAGTCGGGGTCGGCTTCATGTTCGCCCCCGGCCACCACAGTGCGATGAAACACGCCATCGGTCCGCGCAAGGAGATGGGGGTGCGCACCATCTTCAATGTCCTCGGGCCGCTGACCAATCCCGCGGGGGTGCCGAATCAACTGCTGGGGGTCTTCGACAGCGAACTGCTGGAACCCCTGGCGGAGGTGCTTCAGCGTCTCGGCAGCCGCCACGTGATGGTGGTCCACTCCCGGGATGGCCTGGATGAGATCAGCATCGGCGATGTCACCGATGTGGCGGAGCTGAAGGATGGCCGGATCAGGCGTTTCACCCTGCAGCCGGAGCAGTTCGGATTGCAGCGCAGTTCGCTGGACGGGATCCGTGTCGATGACGCCGCCGCGAGTCTGGGCATGATCCGCGGGGTGCTTGAAGACAATCCCGGACCCGCCCGCGACATCGTGGTCTTCAATGCCGGTGCCGCAATCTATACCGCCGGCCAGGCGGAGAGCCTGGACGAGGGCGTGGAGAAGGCCGATCATGCCATCGCCAGCGGCGAGGCGCGCAACCGCCTGGATCGCCTGGTGGTGCTGACCCAGGGCTTTGACTGAACATGGGCGGCACCCCCGATATTCTGTTGAAGATCATCCGGCGCAAGCGGGAGGAGATCAGCGAGAGGGCAGCGGCGCGATCCGTCGATGAGCTGCGGATGCAGATCGAACAGGCCCCGGAACCGCGGGGATTTGCCGCTGCCATCGCCGCCAGGCTGGCGGCGGGAGAGGCCGGTGTGATCGCCGAGATCAAGAAGGCCTCACCCAGCAAAGGGGTGCTCAGAGAGGATTTTCAACCGGCGGAGATCGCGCGGAGCTATGCGCGGGGGGGTGCGGCCTGTCTCTCCGTTCTCACCGATATCGACTTTTTCCAAGGCAGCGACCGCTATCTTCAGGAGGCCAGGGAGGCCTGCGACCTGCCGGTGATCCGCAAGGACTTCATCATCGATCCCTATCAGGTCTACGAGGCGCGGGCGATCGGCGCCGACTGCATCCTCCTGATCGCCGCCTGCCTCGATGACCGGCAACTCAATGAACTCAATGAGCTGGCCCATGGTCTGGGTATGGATGTCCTGATCGAGGTCCACGACGGCGAGGAGTTGCAGCGCGCCCTGGGGGTCGAGAACCGCCTGATCGGGATCAACAACCGGGATCTGCGCAGCTTCGAAGTGAGCCTCGAAACCACCCTGACCCTGCTGCCCCGGATACCGTCCGACAGGATCCTGGTCACCGAGAGCGGAATCCTCACCACCGAGGATGTGGCGCTGATGCGCAGTCACCGGGTTAACGCCTTTCTCGTCGGCGAAGCCTTCATGCGGGCCGAGGATCCGGGGGCGAGGCTGGCGCAGCTCTTCGCCTGATGCGATGGGCCGAGCGAGGCTTTCGCATTACCCAGGAACGGGGTAGCAAGCGCTATCCGACCAGCCAGGAGATGAAACATGAGTAAGATGGAACCCTGTCCATGGTGTCTCGGTCACGAGGAGTATATTCGCTACCACGACAACGAGTGGGGGGTACCCTCCCATGATCCGCGGCACCTGTTCGAGATGCTGATCCTCGAAGGCGCCCAGGCCGGGCTCTCCTGGCTGACCATCCTGCGCAAGCGCGAGGGTTATCGCCGCGCCTTTGACGGTTTCGATGTGGAGCGCATCGCCGCCTACGACGACGGCGATGTGAAGCGGCTGCTGGCCGATGCGGGGATCGTGCGCAACCGCCTCAAGGTGGCGGCGGCGATCGATAATGCCAGGGTGACCCTGGAACTGGAGTCCGGGGAGGGGCTGAGCGAGCTGCTCTGGTCCTTCGTGGAGGGCGAACCGGTGCAGAACCGCTGGCGCAGCCTGGAGCAGGTGCCGGCCTCGACACCCCTATCGGACCGTATGAGCCGGGAGCTGAAACGAAGGGGGTTTCGCTTTGTCGGTACGACGATCTGCTATGCCTTCATGCAGTCGGTGGGGATGGTGAACGATCATCTGCTGAATTGTCCGCGCCACAAGGAGGTCGCAGGACTGTAAGTGGCATCCGCCCCCCCAACGGATCGTCCGTGTTCCGCCGGGGTTTTCGCGGCATCCCTGCCGCGGCTGTGAAAGGGGAGTACCAACCGGCTCCCCTTTCGATCATTGGTTTTACCTATTGCCAGGTGAGCTCCGAAGAGTCCAAAGCTGGATCAGCGTGTGCCGAAGACGACGATGGTCTTGCCCTTGACGCTGATCAGTCCCT
>QBVC01000027.1 GCA_003058495.1 gamma proteobacterium symbiont of Ctena orbiculata
CAGCCCGATTGCCTGAAGACCGATCTGAATCCCAACCAGGAGATGCAGGCGCTGCGTATCGTGCAGGAGGCGCTTGCCAATATCCGTAAACACGCCAAAGCCCACACAATCCGCATCTTGTTACGCTGTCGCAGTCCGGGTAGTTATCTGATACTGGTCGAGGATGACGGTGTCGGTTTCGAGGGCGCGGTGCCCCAGGGCAACCCGGGTGAGCATATCGGGCTGTCGATCATGGAGGAGCGCGCCCGGCGAGTCGATGGCGAGTTGTCGATCGAGAGCGAGCCCGGCGAGGGTACCCGGGTCGAGCTGGTGATCCGCAGTGAAAAAAGCGAAGCGAGTCTACAGAGGTAAAGCAAGATGCGGGTATTACTGATAGATGATCACGCCCTGTTTCGTATCGGCCTGCAGGAGCTGCTGGAGCGTCGCGGCATCGATGTCATCGCCATCGGTGACTGCCTGAAGGGTATTGAGACCGTGGCCACGGATCGGCCCGATGTGGTGCTGCTCGACATGCGCATGCCCGATATGACCGGCACCGAGGTGTTGAGCGTGTTGCGCAAGCACTATCCGGAGATGCCTATCAGCATGCTGACCACCAGCCGCGAGGAGTCGGACGTCATCGAGGCCCTGCAAAACGGCGCCCAGGGATACCTGCTGAAGGATATGGAACCCGACGAGCTTATCGATGCGCTGCAGCAGATCAAACAGGGACAGACCGTGGTGGCCAAGGAGCTGACGGGGGTGTTGGCCAAGGCGGTGCAGGGGGAGGGGCAGAGCAGCACGCCGCCGACCTCCTCACTGGATGACCTGACCCCTCGCGAGCGGGAGATCCTCTGCCACCTGGCCGATGGGCAGAGCAACAAGGTGATTGCGCGTAACCTGGGTATTTCCGACGGTACGGTAAAGCTCCATGTCAAGGCGATACTGCGCAAGCTGGATGTCCACTCCCGGGTAGAGGCGGCGGTGATAGCCGTGGAACAGAACCTCTGTTCCAGAGGGCAGCTATAGCAGCGACCGGCCGACGCGCCCTGTGGCACGGGAACCAGGAACAGATACAGAGAATAGATGAAAAACTTCCTAAATTTGATCAGTGACAGCCTGAGCGACGTCGACGAGATTATGCCCTGGGACCTCGAGGAGAGGATGGTGGCCAACCCCGATCTGCTGATCGTCGATGTGCGCGAGCCCTACGAGTACGACGCCATGCATATCGAGGGTTCTCTCGCCGTCCCCCGCGGTATTCTCGAATCGGCCTGCGAATGGGACTATGAGGAGACGCTTCCCGAACTGGTGAATGCGCGGCAGCGTGAAATCGTCGTCGTCTGCCGCTCCGGCTACCGCAGCGTGCTTGCCACCTTCTCCATGCATGTGCTCGGTTATGAGAATGTGGTCTCCCTGAAGACCGGACTGCGCGGCTGGAACGACTACGAACAGCCGTTGGTGGACAAAGAGGGGAAGCTGGTGGAGATTGAAGATGCGGATGACTACTTCACTCCCAAGCTGCGAGGGGACCAGCTAAGACCGAAGCTTTAGAGTTTTGAGTTAATCAAGAGAAAAGCGTGAGCGAAGCGAACCCGACAATTCAAAACTCATAACTCAAAACTCTTCAGACAATCTATAATCCCCCGAATCGATTGAGAATAACCAGCGGTGCGGCAAGCCGCACCCTGCATTGGTTAAAATTCAATTTGCGTTTATTCGCGTTCATTTGCGGACTAATAATCGATCGGTGAAGTCGCCCCCTGTTCGGAATGGGGCGGGGCCTCGTACCACGAGAGCTTCTCCTGCAGTTCGACTACGCGGCCGACGATGATCAGGGTCGGCGGTTTCGGGCGCTCCCGCTCGACCAGATCGAGGATCGTCTCCAGGGTGCCGGTGAACACCCGTTGCATCTGGGTGGTGCCCTGCTGAATCAGTGCAATCGGCATGTCACCGTCGACACCCTGGTTCTTCAGTTCCCTGCAGATTACGGGCAGGCCGACCAAGCCCATGTAGAAGACGATGGTCTGACTTGGCTGCGCCAGCATCTCCCAGTTCAGGTTCATGGTGCCATCCTTGAGATGGCCGGTGACGAAGGTCACCGATTGGGCATAGTCCCTGTGGGTCAGGGGTATGCCCGCATAGGAGGCGCATCCCGAGGCGGCGGTTATCCCCGGAATCACCTGGAAGGGGACGCCCTCGGCGGCCAGGGTGTCGATCTCCTCGCCGCCGCGCCCGAAGATGAAGGGGTCGCCGCCCTTCAGCCGCAATACCCGCTTCCCCTGCTTGGCCAGCTTCGCCAGCAGCTGGTTGATCTCCTCCTGGCGCATGGTGTGCTTGTCGCGCTCCTTGCCGACATAGATGTGCTCGGCATCGTGGCGGGTCATGTCCAGGATCGGCTTGGCCACGAGGCGGTCGTAGATCACCACATCGGCCTGCTGCATCAGCCGCAAGGCGCGGAAGGTCAACAGGTCTGGATCGCCGGGACCGGCGCCGACCAGGTAGACCTCACCCATCTTCTGTTGCGACAGGGGGGTGCCGAGGATCTGTTCCATGAGTTGATCGGCCTCATCCTGATGACCGGAAAAGACCCGCTCGGCAACCCTGCCCTGGAGCACGCGATCCCAGAACAAGCGCCGATCGACGGGCTCGGCGTAGCGCTCTTTCACCCGTTGGCGAAAACGCTTGCAGAGTTCGGCCAGGCGGCCGTATCCGGCTGGGATCAGGGACTCGAGACGGGAGCGTATCAGGCGTGCCAAAACCGGGGAGGCGCCACCGGTGGAGACCGCTGCGACCACCGGAGAGCGGTCGATGATGGAAGGGACGATGAATCTGCAGAGTTCCGGTTGATCGACCACGTTGACCGGGATGCGCTGACGGGTTGCGATTTCCGCAACCCGCCGGTTCACCGCCGGATCGTTGGTGGCCGCGATGGCGAGATACTGGCCATTCAGGTCCTCGTCCCGGAACCCTCTTGCCCGGTGTGTAAGGCGCCCCATATCGCGCCATGTGGCGAGGTTATGGCACAGATCGGGAGAGACCAGGGTCACATCGGCACCCGATCTCAGGAGCAGGGCGGTTTTTCTCTCGGCGATCGAGCCACCCCCCACGACCAGGCAGGGGCGGCTCTTTAAATCAAGGAAAATAGGGAAAAAATCCATATAATATCAATTGGTTGGTTAGATTTAATCTGATCTGCAAGTTGCTGTGAACGACTCTATCATGACTCAATCACCCCGATAAACCAAAGGCTAATTGAACCAATCCAGCTTGCAATATTTAAACGCATTAATATACTAATATATTCCGTAATCTGTTTTTTTAAAAGGCGACCCAGCAAGTGATGATAAAGGAAATTGATGCGCACGATCTTCAGACCCGTCTCAATGAGGGCGATAATTTTCTGCTCCTGGATATTCGCAGCGCAGGGGAGCTCGCCCAGGGTGTACTGCCTGACGCGGTACATATGCCCATGCATCTAATTCCCTTGAGAATCAGCGAATTGCCTAAAGACAAAGAGATCATACTCTATTGTCACAGCGGTGCGCGTTCCTACCACGCCTGTGCCTATCTGGCACAGCAGGGTATCGACAACGCGATCAATCTGCGCGGTGGCATCCTGGGCTGGGCAAGATCGGGTTTTCAACTGGACGCCAGACTGGCGAGCTAGTGATCCACGGCGGCTATCGATTCGGGTAGCACTGTGGAGGGTGGCAGCCGGACCATCCGACGACTTGCGTTTATCAGACGCATGACATATAAAGGTCCGTCTGTTTTTAACGGCATACAAAACACATTAAATTAAATAGCTGGAGGTCATACCATGGCAGATTTTGATCAAGAACTGGACGCAAGCGGGCTTAACTGCCCACTGCCTATTCTGCGTGCTAAGAAAACCCTGAATGGTATGGAATCCGGAAAAGTATTGCACATCATCGCGACCGATCCCGGTTCAGTGAAGGATTTCGAGGCGTTCGCCAACCAGACCGGTAACGAGTTGATGGAGTCGAAGGAAGTTGGCGGTAAATTTGAATTTCTGATCAAGAAAGCCTGATTGGAGTTTTTCAGGAGACACTATCATGTCAGACGAAAAAAAACTTGCCATTATCGCCACCAAAGGCTCCCTTGATTGGGCCTATCCCCCATTCATTCTTGCCTCCACCGCCGCTGCCCTTGGCTATGAGACGGAGATATTCTTCACCTTCTATGGCCTGCAGCTGCTGAAAAAGAATCTCGATCTGGAAGTGACGCCACTGGGAAATCCGGGCATGCCCATGCCCATGGGTATGGATAAGTGGTTTCCGGTACTGGGTCTCGCGCTACCGGGCATGCAGGGCATGATGACCGGTATGATGAAGAAAAAGATGGCCTCCAAAGGGGTCGCCGATCTCACCGAGCTGCGCGAGCTTTGCCAGGAGGCCGAGGTCAAACTGATTGCCTGTCAGATGACGGTGGATCTGTTTGAGATGAATACCAGCGAATTCATTGACGGTATCGAATATGCGGGTGCCGCACGCTTCTTTGAATTTGCCGGCAACAGCGATATCTGCCTTTACATCTAACCCGTTGTAAAATGCAGTCACGGCGCCGCCCCACAAGGGCGGCGTTTTTTTTGTGCTAAAAAAACCTGATCAGGTGGAAAACAGATCGAGAACGAGCCGCAAATGGATTTATTATAAGTCCGCAAATGAACGCTAATAAACGCAGATAATGTTAGTTACTGTTGTCTTTACTGATACGGGACCTATCCAGTAGGAATCTGGCCTATCCACCTGGGAAGATGTGGCTGGCTAATCCAATGTGCCGCTCCGTTACTACATAAAAAAATCAATCTATTTGCGTCCATTTGCGGACTTTTTTATTCTGCCGTTCCGACCTGTGGAAAGAAGCAAAAAAACCCCGAGCGGGTACTCGGGGTTCGAGTGTCAATCAATACAGTATCTGTTTACATGAAGCTTTTCTTCACGCCGATGCCGAACAGGTGGACGCTCGACTCGTAGTCGCCGTTGACGGCGCTGGTGCCGTTGGTTTCAGCGGCGTCCGGTGCCGCATGGACGAATGTGGGATCGATATCCAGGGTCCTGTCGTCGAATTTGACATACATATAGCCGACATCGACGGTCCAGCCGTTAGTCAGGGTATGCCCCACCCCAAGGCTGAACAGCTGGCGGTCCGCGTCGGGTATGCGCGGGCTGTAGAAGTCGTCGTCCTGGGGCGTTTCATCGAAGGTGTATCCGATCCGCAGCTGGGTCGCCTGGGTGAAGTCGTAGCTGATGCCGATCCTGTAGGCATTGGCGTCATCCCACTGGTTGTTGCTGGTGACGATATTGACGTCGTACTGGTCATGATCGACGACAAGCTTGTCGAAGGAACTCCAGCCCGTGCGGGTGACATCGAACTCAATGGCAAGTTTCTGGGTGGTCTGATTTCTTACCCCGACCTGCAGGCGCCAGGGTACGGTCAATTCCGCATCGACCCTGTTGGAAAAGAATGAAGGGAGGGCGCCTGCGGGGAGATCGACCCTGCCCTCTACCGGGATGTTCGCCTCCGAGTGGTAGCTGGCGCCGAAGCTCCAATCACCCTGATCGACCATAAAACCCAGGTTGAAGCCTACGCCGCGTCCGTCACCCTCAAGGTCGGCTGCGGGATTGGAGCCTGGCATGCCCGCATTGATGTCGCCGTTGAAGATGACTTCGCGCATCCAGTAGTAGTCGACACCGCCTGAGAGGCTGGCTTTATCGTTGATTTTGTAGGCGACACTGGGTGAAAAAGCGATGATCTCCAGTTTACTCTGGGTGGGTATGGTGGCGGCGGGGGGGTACTGGGCGTCGAAGGTCCCCGCGGGCCAATCGGTCTCCAGTCCAAAAGGCGCATTGACGGAAATACCCAGCGACCAGGTTTCGTTGAGCTGGGCAAAGGCTGTCAGGGCCGGGATCGCCACGGCATCGTTGGCGTCGCTGTCGACACTGCCGCTGCCCGTATTGACGCTCAGATCGGGCTCCACCAGCATCAGGCCAAGCTCGACGGCCTTGCCCTGGTGAAAGGCCATGGCGGCGGGGTTATAGGCGATGGCCGACAGGGAATCGGGATTCGCAACCATGGCATTGGAGAGGGCAAGCCCGGTGATGTTCAACTCGGGAACTGCAAAACCCGATGCCTGGGCGGTCTGGTTCAGGGTAAACAGGGCAGCACCGCATGCCATTGCCAGTCGAGAAAGTTGAAGCTTCTTGTTGAAATGCATCCGCATATTTCCTCCGCCTTAGTTATCAATTATTTTTAGCCTGCCCCTCTTCTGCCAAAAGAAGGCCGGCAGGGTCAGGCCGGTTCATTGCGACATTGATCCCCCAATGACGCCACAATGGGTCCATTTTGTGAGGCTAGAGGATTTTTCATCGAATTTCCATGTTTTCTGGACAAGTAATTGCACTATGGGTGTTTTTTGCCTTCGCGCCACCCAACCCCGCCTCGATTTTTCCGGTTTTGTTTAACAGCTCCCATAGCCTGTTGAGTTATGGTATAAATTGAGTTTATCTACGTTAAAGAACGGTTGATTGGACCCATAAATACAATGGCGGATCGAAGATTACAAGTTTTTCATACGGTTGCACGTCTATTAAGTTTCACCAAGGCGGCGGAGACGCTGCATATGACTCAACCGGCCGTGACCTTTCAGGTCCGACAGCTGGAGGAGTACTTCAATACCCGTCTCTTCGATCGTACCCATAACCGCATCAGTCTGACCGAGGCGGGAGAGCGGGTCTATGAGTATGCCGACAGGATCTTCGATCTCTATGCCGATATGGAGAATTCTGTTCGTGAGATGACGGGTGAGATCAGGGGTGCCCTGACCATCGGTGCCAGTACCACCATCGCCGAATATATGCTGCCCGCCCTGCTGGGGGATTTCGGCGCCCGCTTCCCGGAGGTCACGATCCACTTGCGCGTTTCCAATTCAGACGGCATCGTCTCGATGGTCGAGAACAACACCATCGATCTGGGTGTCGTCGAGGCGCCGGTGGGCAACAAGAACCTGGTGGTCGAGATGTGCCGTGAGGATCACCTGGTGGCGATCGTACCCCCGAACCACGACCTCGCCGAGCTGGAGTCGGTCGAGATAGGCCGGCTCATCGAATACCCCTTCATCTGCCGCGAAGAGGGGTCCGGCACCCGGGAGGTGATCAACGAGTATCTGGAAACCAACTCATGCGACTCGGCATTGAATATCTCCATGGAGCTGGGCAGCCCCGAAGCGGTCAAAGGGGCGGTCGAGGCGGGCATGGGCGTCTCCGTGGTCTCCCGTGCCACCATTCAGAAAGAGCTGAAGCTGGATACCCTGCGGGCGATCAACCTGGAGCCTAAACTGGAACGCCCCTTCTCATTCGTACACCAAAAGCAGAAATTCAGGCTGCGCGCCATGGAGGAGCTGCTCGACTTTGCCAGAGGCTATTGTGAAGATCACGCCGAGGAGCAGCTGTAACAGCGATCCCCGTGGTGACAGCCGGCCGGGTCTTCAAGATCTTTAAGGTGGAACCATTGTGCAAATAGTTCCTACACAGAAAAGACTGGCCGCCGACCAGCAGAGGCTGCTGGAGCTCTTTGCGCGACTCGATCACCAACAGCGGCAGAGCTTGCTCTCTTTTGCCGCCTTTCTGACAAGCCAGGAGGGTGCGGAGAGCGAGTCCGAGGATGAGCAGGTCCATCAACCCAAGCGCATCGATCGACCCCGGGAGGAGTCCGTGGTGAAGGCGATCAAGCGCCTTTCGGAAACCTATTTCATGGTCGAGAAAGAGCTGCTGTTGGATGAGACATCATCATTGATGATGGCCCACATGATGCAAGGACGTGACGCGAAGTCTGTAATCGATGAGTTGGAGGCATTGTTTGCCCGGCACTACCAGAACTATCTGGATGATCGCAGAGACGGTGGCGCCGAATAGGTAGTCCTATGCAGGTAGTTACAAACTGGTTCAAGCGTTACTTTTCCGATCCTCAGATCGTCTTCCTAACGCTCTTTCTGCTGCTGTTCTTCGGCATCGTCATCACCATGGGGGACATGCTCGCGCCGGTGTTGGCGAGTATCGTCATCGCCTATCTGTTGGAGGGCGTCATATTTCTGCTGGAGAAGCGATCCTGGCCGAGAACCATTTCAGTGGTGATCGTTTTTATCCTGTTTCTGCTCTTCGTGGCGCTGCTGCTGTTGGGGCTGCTGCCGCTGTTGTCGCGACAGGTGACCGATTTTCTGCAGCAGCTGCCGGTAATGATATCCATGGGTCAGCAGGCACTGATGCAGCTGCCCGAACGCTATCCGGACCTGATACCCCAGGAACAGGTCGACCAGCTGATTCGACAGCTGCGAAACGAGATTGCCTCGTTCGCTCAGCAGGCCGTTACCTGGTCCCTCGCCTCGGTGGTCGGGGTCATAACCCTGATCGTCTACCTGATTCTGATGCCGCTGCTGGTGTTCTTCTTTCTGAAGGACAAGCGTCTGATCATCGACTGGTTTGTGGAGTATCTGCCGAAGCACAGGCGCTTTGCCGGTACGGTCTGGCAGGATGTTGACAAGCAGATTGCCAACTATGTGCGGGGTAAGTTCTGGGAGATTGTCATCGTATGGGCGGTCAGCTTCGTCACTTTCAGGCTGCTTGGTTTGAATTATGCCCTGCTGTTGTCGATGTTGGTGGGGCTCTCCGTGATCATTCCCTACATCGGCGCAGCGGTGGTCACCATCCCGGTGCTTTTCATCGCCTGGTTTCAATGGGGCTGGAGCAGCGATTTCGCATGGCTGGCCGTCGCCTATTTCATCATCCAGGCGCTGGACGGCAATGTGCTGGTGCCCCTGCTCTTTTCCGAGGTGGTGAATCTGCACCCGGTTGCTATCATCGTTGCGATATTGGTGTTTGGCGGCTTCTGGGGTTTTTGGGGCGTTTTTTTCGCGATTCCGCTGGCCACCCTGGTACAGGCAGTGCTGGTGGCCTGGCCGAAGAGCAGCGAGGAGAAGGTTGAAGCCGGGGCTTAGCGTTCCGCCAGGCTGTAACGATCAATCCCGTCAGCCTGGCGGAGCGCTCTCAGCAGACGCTAAATGCGGCTCCTCAGGCTGTCTTCTTGGTGTTGATACCGAACAGGGTCCAGAGCGGGCAAAAGGAGACAATGCCGGTGACCAATGGAATGGCGCCGATTGCGCCCCACCAGTTGATCGGCTCGCTCAAGAGGAATCCCCAGGCGAGAATCGCCAGGCCTGCAACTATTCGGATAATACGTTCAATACTGCCTACATTCTGAGTCATGATCCGCTCCTTACATTAAAGTGGCTAATCGTAAAAACGCCTGCCCATGAATGGCTCTTTACAGAGAAAACGGCGCTGTTGACGGCTAACCCTACCCGCAGACGGCAGACAAGTATGTGACTAAGTCACACAGCGCGAAGCCTGGCCGGCAAGCGGGGCCGGTCACTCATTCGCTGAGCTTCGCGCTCAGGCGATGCCGATCCTCCAGGGTTATCGTGCCGCGGGAGGTAGAGATCATCCCCTGCTGCTCAAAGTCCTTTAATATTCGACTCACCACTTCACGGGAAGTGCCCAGGTCGGATGCGATCGACTGGTGCGTGATCCGCAGGCGCGCACTGTCGTCGCCGGTGTGCTGCAACAGATAGTCGGCAAGCCTGCGGTCAACCCTTCTGAATGCAACCTCTTCGACAACGCTTATCACATCGCTGAGACGATCGCTGATGAGTTGGAAAAGGTAGTCTCTCCAAGCCGGTTCCCGGTTGGACCAGCGCACCACGTTTGCGGTGGATACGATCAGGGCCTTGATCGGCTCCTCGCTGACAGCGAAGGCGGGAAAGGGCTTTTGGCTCATGATACAGGAGGCGGTGAGGATGCAGCTCTCCCCGGGGCCGATCCGATAGAGGGTGATTTCACGTCCGCTTTCACCTATCTTGTAGACCCGTGCCGTGCCTTCGATCACCAGCGCCAAGTGGCTGCAGTGCATTCCCTGCTGACATATCGGCTGATCGGAGTCCAGCTGTATGATCGTGGTGCTGCTGAAGAAATGGCGAGTGAAGTCGTCGTCGGCACGCTGTAAGAAACGAAACCGAGCGGTTAGATCTTCGATGATGCTTGAATCGGCTATCACGATGGCGTATTCGGCTATCCAGGTTTTGGCAACGGCAAGACGGGTATCGAGTCTACTATAGTCAACGGCCCGGCCGAAATGGACGGCGCCAACGCCGGGTCGCCCCGGGCAGCTCCCGCCATGCCCCAAATTGCACAACTTTGCTACACTTGTGCAGGGTTATTGTGTTAATTTAAACAAAATTAGCGGGGTTTATAACCCGGGCATCGGGCATGACTGATCCAAACGAAGAGGCGGTAAAAATAAGAAAAGAGCGGGTACGTTTGCTCTATGCAAACGGCACAACGCTGATTATTGCCAACCTAATTGCCGGCTTGATATTTTTCTATCTTAACAGAGTCTGGGAGACTCCCCTGGGCGCAATTTGGGGTGGCTTGCTCGCGGTTGTTCTCATCGGTCAGACTGCGCTCACGATTATTGTCCGCAGAAGCAATTTAGAACGAATACAAATGTGGCGCTATGCCCTGCTCCCAGGCATATCCATGCTCGGCTTGTTGTGGGCTGCCGCGCTCATTCACCTGCTCACCAACCCGATGGACACCGATTACCTGGTCATCGACTTGGTACTCATAGGTACCGTTTTTCTCCTCACGGCCCTGCTGCTCACCATCGACACCTTCTTCAGCATCGTCTACGTACTGGCCGCCACCGGTCTGGTGGTTCTCAGCATTTCCGGGAATCGGGATCTAGTATCCAGTGAGTTCCTCATCGGCATGATCGCCTATGCCCTGGCGCTGTTGATCCTGTCAGCCTGGATGATGGTCTATCAACAGGGATATCTGCTGCTCGCAGCCAACCGCGTGCTGCTGCATGAACGCATGGTTGCCTCCGAAACCGAGCTCAGTGAAATGAGAAGCCGCCTGATTGTCGAGAATGATCAGCGGCAATCGGTGGAACAGGAGCTGTTTCTCGCGAAAGAGGCGGCGGAGAGTGCGAATCTGGCCAAGTCGGAATTTTTGGCCACCATGAGTCATGAGATCAGGACGCCGCTGAACGGCATCCTGCCGATTCTCGATATGCTCTTGGAGACCAAGCTGAACACCGAGCAAAAGCAGTTTGTCACCACCGCGCTCAATTCGTCCCAGGTTCTGCTCAGTATCATCAATGACATCCTCGACTTCTCCAAGATCGAGGCCGGCAAGCTCGATCTGGAGTTTATCGATGTCACCCTGAAGGATGTTGTCTCCCAGGTGACCTCGTTGATGAAAAATGCCGCCGACCGGCGCGGTCTCAACCTCAAATACAACATCGCCCGGGATGTGCCGAGAATCGTGCGTGGCGATCCGATCCGGCTGCGCCAGATCCTCACCAACCTGGTGAGCAATGCGGTCAAGTTCACCGAGAAGGGAGAGGTCACGGTCGAGGTCTCCACGCGCCAGTCCACACGCACCGAAGTGGAGTTGCTGTTTGCGGTCAGGGACACCGGGATGGGAATGTCGGACGAGCATGTGGGTCGCCTCTTCGAGCCCTTTTCCCAGGCCGACGCTTCCACCACCCGTAAGCATGGCGGCACCGGTTTGGGATTGGTTATCTGTAAGCGCCTGACGGAGCTGATGGGTGGACGCATCGGCGTCAAGTCCCAGCTGGGCAAGGGATCCTATTTCTGGTTCGTCCTGCCGATGCGAAAATCGCTGCAGGAGATCCCATCCAGCCGGCGCAACCTCAACGACATCCGCACCCTGCTGCTGGCGGCGAAGAGCGATCCCGAGATCGCGGCGCTGGCGAACTCCCTCAAAGAGCAGGGGATGATTCTGGAGCAGACCGATGATCAGTACGATGCCCTCTCCAAGCTGAAGACATCGGCCAATCTCGGCGCCAGCTGGCGCTATGAATTGATTGTCGTCGATGCCGCCTTCTCCAGCGTCAACCTGCTTCAGGTCGTCAATTCCGCCCGTGAGATCTCCCACATGAGGGATGTCTCCGCGTTGGCGATCAACGTGCCTCAGGAGAGCATCGAAACCCTCGAGGGTTTGAATATCGAGTGTGTCAGCGGCGGCGGCAGGAGCAAGGAGATCACGCAGCGACTCAACAGGATCTTCGATGTGGAACAGGTTACGGGTGTCACAACTACACCCGAAGAGGCCCCGATTCCCCGCCTGCCGGATGATCACATGAACTGGCTCGACAAGCAGGGAGATAATGTGAGTCAGCTCCCCGGCAGTGAACGTGCCGAGGATCGCGAGGCGGCAGACCGACACACCAGGCTCGCCGGACGGGTACTGGTGGTCGAGGACAACCCGGTCAATCAGGCGGTGGTGAAAAAAATGCTGGAAAAGGCGGGACTCTCGCCGATAACAGCAAATGATGGCGTGGAAGCGATGGAAGCCATGCATGAGGAGCAGTTTGACGTGGTTCTGATGGATTGCCAGATGCCGCGAATGGATGGCTATGAGGCCACCGAGGCGATCAGGGACCGGGAGGTGAACCAGGGATTGATGCGTACCCCGGTGATTGCGATGACGGCAAATGCGATGGCCGGGGATCGGGAGCGCTGTCTGGCGGTAGGCATGGACGACTATCTCTCAAAACCCGTGAAACCGGCACAGCTTGAGAATATGCTGCGTCAGTGGCTGCCCATGGAGGAGATGATCAGCCATGGAGAGGAGAGCGCGCTGGCGGAAGAGCCTGCTCATGAGGAGCTGTCAGAGCCTTCCAGCGAGCTATCTGTCGAAGATTCAGAGAGCACAGGAGACGTCGATATGTCTGCAGGCGGCATGATAGACCGCAGTGTTTTGGAAGAGTTGTATGAAATCATGGAAGATGAGTTCGTCTCTGTTCTCGAGAGCTACCTCAAAAGCGCTCCCGGACTTATGCATGGGATACGCGATGCAGTGAAGGATCGAGACATGGATGCCCTGGTTAAATCTGCCCATCCGCTTAAATCGAGCAGCGCCAATGTAGGGGCGATGGAACTCTCGATCCTCGCCCGCGATCTGGAATTCAAGGGACGCCAGAATGACAGCTCCGGCCTGGTGAACAGCTACAATCAGGCCGCCGATGTCTATCGCCGCACCATTGCGGAACTGAAGACCATCGTCGATCGGGGCAGCATCCACTAACCCATCACCTCAGCTGTATACAGAACTTTTCTTGATTGAGTTTCAGGTAGCGCCGGTACGAATCCATTCGAACTGGAAGAGCCACTCTCCTATACAATCGTGTTTGGTGGGGCAGGGCCCCACCCTACTACACCCTCATCAACAGGCTAGGATGTGTACCATGTCGCACCCTTTACTACTGGGTAGGGTGGGGCCCTGCCCCACCATCTCAGACCCTGTTTGATAACAAGCTATCGCTATAACACCCTGAAACAACATTGGCTTAGAGATTCTCGGAGGCGTAGTCCGCGAGCCGCGAGCGCTCGCCTCTCTGCAGGGTGATATGTCCGCTGTGAGGCCAGTTTTTGAAGCGGTCGACGGCATAGGTCAGGCCCGATGTGGTCTCTGTCAGGTAGGGGGTATCGATCTGTGCCACATTGCCGAGACAGACGATCTTTGTCCCGGGTCCGGCCCGGGTGACCAGGGTCTTCATCTGTTTCGGGGTCAGGTTCTGGGCCTCGTCGAGGATGATGTACTTGTTGAGGAAGGTGCGCCCGCGCATGAAATTGAGGGAATGAATGCGGATCCGGCTGCGCAGCAGATCCTCGGTGGCGGCACGGCCCCACTCGCCGCCCTCGGTTTGGGTCAAGACCTCCAGGTTGTCCATCAGCGCCCCCATCCAGGGGGTCATCTTCTCCTCCTCCGTACCCGGTAGAAAGCCGATATCCTCGCCCACCGGAACGGTGACCCGGGTCATGATGATCTCCCGATAGAGATTGAGATCGAGGGTCTGCACCAGTCCGGCCGCGAGGGTGAGCAGGGTCTTGCCGGTCCCTGCCGTCCCCAGCAGGGAGACAAAATCGAGCTCGGGATCGAGCAGGAGGTTGAGGGCGAAATTCTGCTCCTGGTTACGCGCCGTTATCCCCCACACCGAGTGTTTGGGATTGGTGTAGTCCTCCACCAGCTCGATGGTTGCGTTGTTCTCCTCCTTTTTTCTGACGATGGCCTGAAAACCATCTTCTCCGGGCAGGTGCAGGCACTGACTGGGGTACCAGGCCTCCGTATCGGGTCCGGCGATGCGGTAGTAGGTCCGTCCCTCCTCCTGCCAGGACTCGACCTCCCGGGTGTGCTGGTCCCAGAAATCCTCCGCCATACTCTCAATGCCGCTGTAGAGCAGATTGACGTCCTCCAGCACCTTGTCATTGGAGTAGTCTTCCGCGTGAATGCCCACCACCGCGGCCTTGATCCGCAGATTGATATCCTTGGAGACCAGGATGATCTGTCGGTCGGGATACTCCGCCTGCAGGCTGAGGGCGGTGGCGAGTATGGTGTTGTCCGGGGTATTGCCAGGGAGGGTCGACGGCAGGTCTCCACTCAGCGGCTTGGTCTGGAAAAAGAGATGTCCGGTGAGGGATTCGATACCGCCGTTCAATTGCAGGGTGTTGAGGGGGATGCCGTCGCAGATGGCGGCTTGCGGGATGTTGCCCATCAGTTCATCGAGGAAGCGGCTGGTCTGGCGCACATTTCTCGCAACCTCCGACATCCCCTTTTTGCCTTTGTCCAACTCCTCCAGCACCACCATCGGCAGGTAGATGTCATGCTCCTTGAAGCGGAACAGCGCCGACGGATCGTGCATCAGCACATTTGTATCGAGGACGAAGAGGCGGGATTGGTTGGGTCGTTTTTCTGACATACGCTAATTTCGACTTGTCTAATAGGGATGGCGGCGATCCACGGCAAGCGCAGCGAATCGATGGTGCACCGCTGCATTGCGAGGCTGTTGTCTGAAGTTGAGAAAGGGTTCGACGCTGTTCAGGCTAGTTTACCGGCGCGCATCGCCTTCAGTGTTTCCAGGACCTCGTCTACGTGTCCCTTGACCTTGACCTTGCGCCACTCCCGGCGCAGACGGCCACCCTCATCGATCAAAAAGGTGCTGCGTTCGATACCGCGAACCTGTTTGCCGTACAGCGACTTCATTTTTATGACATCGAACGCCGAGCACAGTTTCTCCTCTGTGTCGGCGATTAATTCGAAAGGAAAGCCTTGTTTTTGCTTGAAATTTTCCTGGGCCTTGAGGCTGTCCCTGGAGACGCCGAGGATCACTGCCGACTGGCGTCTGAACTTTGCGATGGCGGCGCTGAAATCGAGCCCCTCCTGGGTGCACCCCGGTGTGCTCGCTTTTGGATAGAAATAGAGAACGATGGGTTTGCCGTGAAAGTCGGTGAGCCTGATCTTCCTGTCACCGGTGGCGAGTAACTCGATCTTGGGCACGGCCTTGCCGATGGTAGTGACGGGCATGGTTTGCAGATTCCTCCTCAACCCTTGATGGGTTCAATAACGGCATCCAGATTGAGGGCATCGCAGTAGTCCATGAACTCCTCCCGCAGTGCCGCGATGTGGATATCCGAGGGGATGCCTACACTCATATGAACCGAAAACATGGGGGTGCCGGTATGGGCGGCCGAATAGCTTGCGGTTACCATATCCTCTATGTTGATGTCGCGTTCGGAGAAAAATTCCGCCAGTTGATTGACGATGCCGGGATGGTCCATGGAGACGACTTCAACCATGTAGGGCAGGAGATTGCTGCTGCGAATCCTCCCCTCGGTGCGCTTGCATATGATGGTGAGCCCCAGGTCCTGCTGGAGCTCCGGAACAGCCGACTCGAGCTTGGCCAGGGTGTTCCAGGGGCCTTCGATCAACAGCAGGATTGCGAACTCGCCCCCCAATACCGTCATCCTGCTGTCGCTGATATTACAGCCTTCGTCAAGTATCTTTCTCGAGAGGTTTTTGACAATACCGGGCTGATCCTTTCCAAGTGCTGAGATAACCAGGTAATTCTTTGGCGTGGACATATAAATAGCTTGGTGTCGTGTTATTGGATGATTTGAGAAGAGTGTACCATCTGTTATCTCTGTCAAGCGATATTTTTGCGCCCCTTGCCCGGCACGCATTTCATGCCCCTTGTCATCATCGCAAGCCACAGGATACCATTGCCGATTATTCAATAAATCGGGGTGTGTGGTGATGTTTCAAGGCAGTATGGTAGCAATGATCACTCCCATGGGGGAGGATGGCAGCCTGGATGATGCCGCATTACGCTCACTTGTGGAGTTTCACATCGAGCAAGGGAGCGACGCGATCGTGGCCGTGGGCACCACCGGCGAGTCCGCGACGCTGGATGAGGAGGAGCACTGCGATGTGATCCGGCGGGTTGCCGGCTATGTCGACGGCAGGTTGCCGGTCATTGCGGGTACCGGTGCCAATTCGACCCGTGAAGCCGTTATTTTGACCCAGTGCGCCAAGGAGTCGGGCGCGGACGCCTGCCTGCTGGTGACGCCCTACTACAACAAGCCAACCCAGGAAGGGCTCTATCTGCACCACAAGGCGGTTGCCGAGGCGGTGGATATACCGCAGATTCTCTATAACGTGCCCGGTCGGACCGCCTGCGACATGCTGCCGGAGACGATCGCCAGATTGGCGGAAGTGCCCAACATAGTCGGCGTCAAGGAGGCGACCGGGGATCTGTCGCGCCTGCAGCAGTTGCGCGAGCAGTGCGACGCCTCATTCAGCCTGCTCAGTGGCGACGATGCCACAGGTTGCGACTTTCTGCTGCAGGGCGGTCATGGGGTCATCTCGGTGACCGCAAATGCCGCGCCCCGTCTGATGCACGAGATGACCGACGCGGCGCTGGCGGGGAGAGATGAGGAGGCACGGGCCATCGATGCAAAACTGGCCGGTCTGCATCGGGCGCTGTTCGTGGAATCCAATCCCATTCCGGTGAAATGGGCGATGATGAAACTGGGTTTGGCAAAGCCCGGCATCCGCTTGCCGCTGACCTGGCTGAGCCCGTCGGCGGAGCAAGAGGTGGTGCAGGCGATGCGGCAGGCTGGGATTCTATGACCGCGCCGCAGATCCCTTCTCCACTCGTTGGTATCGCTCCTGGGCGGCAGTCTTGCGCCAGAGTCGATGAAGTGTGATTCACCATCAAACTTATCACTTGGTTCCACTGTCATAGGCAACACATCAAATATCTGACGATTTCTTAGACATGCAATCAGCTTTAGTTTTTCTGTTGATCACCCTGCTGCCCCTGGCCTTGATCGGCTGCAGCTCCGGTGGCGGTTATTTTTCAGATTCCGAGCGCGTCTACCGCTCCCAGAAAGAGACGGTTGACGATCTCGAAATACCCCCCGACCTGAGCCGTTCCACAATTCAGGATGCGATGGTCGTTCCGGGCGCCGGCAGCGCCTCGTACGAGGAGTATGCCAACAAACGGGAGAGTGGCAGGGGCAGGGCGGCGAGCCCATCCGACGAGGTACTGCCCGAGTTCGAGAATATCAGGGTTGAGCGTGACGGCGATCAGCGCTGGCTGGTCATCAACGCCGCTCCGACATCCGTCTGGCCCAAGGTTGTCGCCTTCTGGCGAAACAATGGCCTGCTGCTGGTGGAGCAGGACCCCACCATCGGTGTCATGAAGACCGACTGGCTGGAGAGTCGGGCCGATATCAAGCAGGGGGTGATTACCGAATTCTTCCGCAAGACCCTCGGCAGCATCTACAGTTCAGCCACCCGCGATCAATTCCGGGTGCGCCTGGAGCAGGGCCTCGAACCTGGAACCACGGAACTCTACCTGACCCATCGTGGCATGGAGGAGAAGCTGAAAGAGGATGTCAGCGGAAATGCGGACACCACCTACTGGACCCCCCGGCCCAATGATCCGGGGATCGAGGCGGCAATGCTTCGCAGCCTCATGGTCTATCTCGGCATGGCCCGCGAACAGGCGGAAGCGGCCCTGGCCAAGGGGGAGGAGAGGGAGCAACGCTCACAGCTGGTCAGGACCGGTGAACGCGCCGAGCTCTGGATCAATGAAGGCTTTGCCCGTGCCTGGCGGATGACGGGGGTTGCCCTCGACCGGGTGGGGTTTGCCGTGGAAGACAGGGATCGCTCGTCCGGAATCTATTTTGTCAGATACAGTGAACTATCGGGCGCCAGTGACGAGAACAAGGGTTTCTTCTCCAAACTCGCATTCTGGCGTGACGATGAAGAGAGTATCGATAAAGAGACGCAATACCAGGTCAGGCTCTCTGAACTCGACCAAAGAACCCAGGTGGTGATTCGGGATCAGGACGGCGTCGAGACAGACCACAAGGCCGCAGGGAGGATCCTGACCCTGATCCACGAACAGATTCGCTGAAGCGTGTCCCTGAATTTCGCTCTACTCGGCAGCGGCAGTCAGGGAAATGCGCTGGTCATCGAAACCCCGTCGGTCAGGGTGCTGGTGGATTGCGGCTTTCCCGCCCGCGTCATCGAGCAGCGCCTGGGCGGTCTTGGAATAGATGCGGAATCGCTTTCGGCGATCCTTGTCACCCACGAACACACGGATCATGTCCGGGGAGTGGGGGCCCTGGCGAGGCGCTACAGGATCCCGGTCTGGATGACCCCCGGCACATTTCACGGTGCCAACTACGGTAAGCTGCCGTTTATCAATACGATCGACTGCCATGGGGGCTGGTGGAGCATCGGCGACCTGGCTGTTACCCCCTATCCGGTGCCGCACGACTCGAGGGAACCCTGCCAGTTTCTCTTCCGTGCCGCTGGCGACACCCTGGGTCTGCTCACCGATGCGGGTTACATCACGCCCCATATCGCGGGCATACTGCAGGCCTGCGACAGCCTGATTCTCGAATTCAACCACGATCCGCAGATGCTGGCCAACGGGCCCTATCCACCCAGCCTGCGGTCGAGGGTCGGCGGCTCCCATGGCCATTTGAACAATCAGCAGGCGGTGGGATTGTTGCAGCGACTGCAGACTTCACGTCTGCAGCGGGTGGTCGCTTCCCACCTCAGCGAGAAGAACAATTCACCCGAACTGGTGGCGCAGCTGATTCATCAGCAGTTACCCGATTTGAGTGATCGGTTCGCCATCGCAACCCAGCATAGCGCCACTGACTGGTTTCAGCTGGGGGGCTGAGAATCCCCTTTAGAATCGGCATATCAGCAAATTACAAATTACTTTAATAGTTTTAAATTTCAGGTAGTTGAGTATACACTGTGCGCAGTTTGAAGACGCGGTTCAGCCACCTCTCCTGGCTTTGCCGCAATCAATAATTTCGGAGAGGTTGGAGGTTTTGTGAATGGCGCATATCGTCATTATGGGTGCCGGCACCGGGGGTATGCCCTGTGCCTATGAGTTGCGGATGGAGCTGGGACGCGAACATGAAGTCACCATGATCAATGAACGTGACTACTTCCAGTTCGTTCCATCCAATCCCTGGCTGGCCGTAGGTTGGCGCGATCGATCGCATATCACCTTTGACATTCGCCCCCACCTGGAACGCAAGGGGATCAATTTCATTGCCAAACGGGTCGAGAAAATCGATCCAGAAGCCAATCAACTGACCCTCGATGGCGGTGATACCGTCAACTACGACTACCTGGTCATCGCCACCGGTCCCCGCCTTGCCTTCGAGGAGGTGGAGGGTACGGGGCCGGACGGGTTTACCGAATCGATCTGCACCGTGGACCATGCGGAGAGGGCCTATGGCGCCTACCAGGAGCTGCTGCAGAATCCCGGCCATGTGGTGATCGGTGCATCGCCCTTCGCCAGCTGTTTCGGCCCCGCCTACGAATTTGCCTTCATCATGGATTCGGATCTGCGCAAGCGCAAGATGCGCGACAAGGTGCCGATGACCTTTGTCACATCGGAACCCTATATCGGCCACCTGGGTCTGGGCGGTGTGGGGGATTCGAAGGGCTTTCTCGAGAGCGAGTTTCGCAACCACCATATCAACTGGATCACCAACGCCAAGGTGATCAAAGTCGAGCAGGGCAAGATGTTCGTCGAGCAGTACGACGATTCCGGGCATAAATTGAAGGACCATGAGCTGGCGTTCAGCTACTCGATGGTGCTGCCGGCATTCAAGGGCGTCGACGCGGTCGCCAATGTGGAGGGGCTGTGCAATCCCCGCGGTTTCGTATTTGTGGATGATCACCAGCGCAACCCGAAATATCCGAATATATTTGCCGCCGGCGTCTGTATCGCGATACCCCCGGTGGAGGCCACGGCGGTTCCAACCGGCGCACCCAAGACCGGCTATATGATCGAATCGATGGTCACCGCCATCGTGCACAACATCGCCGACGAGCTGGCGGGCAGGGAGGGTACGACCCTGGCTACCTGGAATGCGGTCTGTCTCGCCGATATGGGCGATACCGGCGCCGCGTTTGTCGCCCTGCCGCAGATCCCGCCCCGCAACGTGGCCTGGTTCAAGAAGGGCAAATGGGTGCATATGGCGAAGATCGCGTTTGAGAAGTACTTCATCCGCAAGATGAAAAAAGGGACTTCCGAGCCGATCTATGAGAAATATATCCTCAAGATGCTGGGTATAGGCAAATTAAAATAGTTTGCCTTTAAGCGCAATGAAGCCCGGTTACCAGCCGGGCTTTTTTGTGTCTGATCCAGAGTCTTATCTCTCCCGTTCAACGGCTCGAGCGCTTCCTCCCCACGTTTCGCGGCTGAGGGTCGGCGGTATCAGCGGACAACGGTGGCCGGGTGATTTTTGGGGGGTGATTCATCCCTGGGTAGATGAAACTCGATACAAAAGGTGAATGGTTCGGTGGGGCAGGGCCCCACCCTTTTAAGGCAGCCCAACGGCTTCAGGGTAGGGTGGGGCCCTGCCCCACCAATATTCTTGCGTCGAAGTCCAGCTGGGGGATGGCTGAGATCCAACCCCAACAAATGAGTGGGATACCCGGTTGGAAAAGCAACCGCTATTTGAAAATCTAATCAGCTTAAGGTTCTTTTGGTATCCTTCTCATCCAGTTTACAACCCGAGGCAGAGAGAGGCGTGGCAATCGAAAGACACAAAACCCGTGGCGTGATGGTGGACGGCGTGCAGATCGGTGGGGATGCGCCGGTGGTCGTGCAGTCGATGACCAACACCGACACCGCGGATATTGACGCCACGACAGACCAGGTGGCGGAGCTTGCCAGGGCGGGCTCGGAACTGGTCCGTATCACGGTGAATACCGAGGAGGCGGCCAGGGCGGTGCCAGGGATCCGCGATCGGCTCGACCGGATGGGGCTCGAAGTGCCTTTGGTGGGGGATTTTCACTTCAACGGTCATCGCTTGCTGAGTGATTTTCCCGCCTGTGCCCAAGCCCTTGCCAAATACCGCATCAACCCGGGCAACGTGGGCAGCGGCGCCAAGCGCGACAGCCAGTTCGCGCGCATGATAGAGATCGCGTGCCGCTACGGGAAAGCGGTGAGAATCGGGGTCAACTGGGGTAGCCTGGACAAGGCGCTGGTGGCCAGAATGATGGATGAAAATGCGCGTTCGCCGGAGCCGCTGGATGCGGATCAGATGACCCGGGAGGTGATGGTGGTCTCCGCCCTGGAGAGCGCCCGGCGCGCCCGGGATGTCGGACTTGCCGAGGAGAGAATCGTGCTCTCCTGTAAAATGAGCGGCGTCCAGGACCTGATTGCGGTCTACCGGACCCTGGCACGCCGCTGCGCCTATGCGCTGCACCTGGGGTTGACCGAGGCGGGTATGGGTTCCAAGGGCATCGTCGCCTCGAGTGCCGCCCTCGCGGTCCTGCTGCAGGAGGGGATCGGGGATACGATACGCATCTCGTTGACGCCGGAGCCTGGCGGTTCGAGAAGCCAGGAGGTGGTGGTCGCCCAGGAACTGCTGCAATCGATGGGCATTCGCGCATTTACCCCGATGGTTGTCGCCTGTCCGGGCTGCGGCCGCACTACCAGCAGCTACTTCCAGCAGTTGGCGAAGGATGTGCAAAACCATCTGCGGCGGATGATGCCCGGGTGGAAGCGGGAACACCCGGGGGTGGAGTCGATGTCCGTGGCCGTGATGGGGTGCGTGGTAAACGGGCCCGGTGAGAGCAAGCAGGCCAATATCGGTATCAGTCTGCCGGGAACCGGCGAGTCCCCATCGGCACCTGTCTACGTGGATGGTGAAAAGGTGGCGACACTGAAAGGCGATGACATCTCGGATCAATTCATGAAATTGGTGGATGGCTATGTAAGAGAAAACTACTGAGGGGCGGTTGCAGGGCCGGCAAAAGGTGGATCAACGGGTTTGGCACGGAACCGAACCATGGGATAGGATCAGCAGTATAACAATCAGACCGGAGGAGATGATGAAACAAGAACTTATCACCGCTGTCCTGATAGCGGGTATCTCGGGCTGGGCGGTAGCGGATGAAGATGCGCCCAGCGTGAACCTGAAACGCCTGTCGCTGGAGTCTGCGAACAGGATTGCCCTGGGCGCGGTCGAGGCCTGTCGTAAAAAGGGGATCCAGATAGGGGTCACGGTGGTCGATCGGGACGGTACGGTTCAGGCCGTGATGCGTGACACCATCGCCGCCCAGATCACGGTGCCGATCAGCCGCATGAAGGCCTTTACCGCGGCCAACTTCAATGCCGCGACATCCGCCTTGAAGAGTCGTGCCAACACGCCCATCGGGCGTATCGACGGCCTGGTGATGTCCGCGGGGGGGTTGCCGATACAGGCCGGCGGTCAGCTGCTCGGTGCCGTGGGGGTAAGCGGCGCACCGTCGGGAGAGACCGATGAGGAGTGCGCCCAGGCCGGGATCGATACGATTATCGATGACCTGGAAATGGAGATGTAGCCGTCATCCCCGGCAAGCGCTATGGCGTCTGCCGGGCGTCGCCCTCCTGGCCTGACCTGGCCGAGGTCGGGAGCTGTTGTTTCTCGTCAAGCAGCAGGGACTTCGCCCACTGCTCCATGAGCGCATTGGCCACCGGCATGGGGGCCTCGACAAAGGAGATGGAGATCTTGCCGCCGCATTGACACACGCCGATCGAGCGGGGTCTCGTGGCCAGTTGCTCCGCATCCTGCAGGCTGAAGCCGAAACAGAAAACGATGTTGTAAGCGGCCTCGATATCGTCTGCGACTCTGCCTTCCGGCAACCCGGTGGTGTGCTGCAGGTGGTTGAAGGTGGCGATATAGCACGCGGCCCTGTGGCTTCGCACCTGCTCCTCGAAATAGCTGACGATCGCTTCGACCGTATCGAACCTGCACTCGGCGAACTCCATTTCGATATTGAAGATCGGTAGCGCAATCTCCCTGACGACCTGTTTCAACTTGCCTCTCCCCTGCCTAGCTTACCCGGCCAATCAAGCCTGTAGGGTATGGAGGCGGAGCGCACTTGGCATTGAAAATGGTCAATCCTCGGCGATGCGCTGCAGATTGGGGATGTCGAGCAGAAACTGGTTGACGCTGGTCTCGACCAGCAGGCTCTGTCTCTTGAATTCCGCGATCGTGCGGCTCGCCGTTTCGGTGGTGATCCCCAGCATGGCGCCCATATCTTCCCGCGCGAACAGGCTGCATTTGCTCTCTTCGGTGTCCTTGACCAGGCGCAGCAGCAGGCGGGCCACGCGCTGCTTGGCCGATCCCGTGGAGAGTTCGGTGAGCCAGGCGTCGGCCTCCTTCAGGGCGCGTTGCCAGCGGTTGAGCAGTTCATGGTGAAGCGCGGGATTCTCATTGCTCAGGTTTTCCACGACACGCACCGGGAGGGCGCAGACTTCGGTCTCCTGGAGCACGACGGCGTCATGCTGATAGCTCTCACCGACGATACACTCGAGCCCGGTGATATCGGTTGAACGGATCAGGCGCACGATGCGCTGGCTGCCGTCGGGCAGATATTGCACCAGTTTCAGGATGCCGGAGCGAACCGTGTAGAGACGGTCCCCCCTGTCGCCCGTGTGGTAGAGGGTAGCACCCACCGGTAGCGTATATTGGTCGATGGGATCGTGGAGCTTCTCAAAGTCCTTCTCTTCCAGTTTTGCAAACAGGACAGACTCGCGCAGGGAGCAGTTCAAACAGTCGGCGACGCCATCCCTGGCCTCCTTGAAAGAGACATTTTTTACCATTGCAGTGTCGAGTCCTTCACGGATGACCAATTATCATCCAGCCGTTTTCTGATTAACAGGGTAGTTCAGTCAACAATAC
This sequence comes from gamma proteobacterium symbiont of Ctena orbiculata, assembly GCA_003058495.1. Lineage (GTDB taxonomy): Bacteria > Pseudomonadota > Gammaproteobacteria > Chromatiales > Chromatiaceae > Thiodiazotropha. Next base: position 24,143 of record QBVC01000027.1, read on the forward strand.
CAGATTGGTGCAAGAAAGGCAGCTGAGCCTGACAACCAACCTTGGTTTTATAGTGCTGGGGTTGTCGAACCATTTATGACAAGATGTATCCGGCCATGCTGATTCAGACCACCGGTCTTGTGTTTAGCTACGAACCTGCAGTTGTTGCTCAGCGAATTGTGTAGGACATGGAGGAGGGTAATGGTATCCGAACAGGAGGAGGCAAAGCCCCAGCATATCCTGGTGGTCGATGACCAGCCGGAGAATCTGAAAAGCCTCGAACAGATATTGCGCTTCAGTTACCAGGTCTCATTGGCGGCCAGCGGAGAGGCCTGTCTCAAGCTGGTGGCAGCGCGGGAACCGCCGGATCTGATCCTGCTCGACGTGGACATGCCAAGGATGGATGGGCTGACCGTGTGCCGTCGGCTCAAGGCGGATCCCGTCACATCCCTGATCCCGGTTATCTTTGTCTCCGCCCTATCCCGTCTCAGCGAACGCCTCGCCGGATATCATGCCGGCGCGGATGACTATGTCGCCAAGCCCTATGATGTGGAGGAACTGCTGGTAAAGATCCGCATCGCACTCAACAACCGGCACGACCTCGAGACCGCCCGTGAGCGATCCAGCCTTGCCCGGGAAGAGATGGAGACCTCCCTTGCCGCCTGTACCGAGCTGAACCTGATGGCCGATTTTTTCCATCGCAGCCTCGAATGCGACGATCTCAGGGCCCTGGGCGAGCGGCTGCTGGATACCTTCGACCGCTTCGGCCTGCGGGTGATTGTCAGGCTGGTGGAGAGCGGCCACTACTTTTCCCATGCCGGTGAAGTCGGTGTCCTGGACCAGGAGATGATGGAGAGTCTCTACGAAAAAGGGAACATTATCGATTTCGGCCACCGCACCCTGATAAACGCCAAGTTTGTCTCGGTGCTTGTGCGTAATATGCCGCTGCACGACGATGCCCGCTACCAGCGCTGGCGAGACAATCTGAAACTGCTGGTTGAGGTGGTGAACAGCCTTATCGACAATCTGCAGCGCAAGAGCAACAGACAGAAGGAGCGTGAGCGTCTGCAGTCCCTGATCGGGGGTATTCACCAATTGATAGAGCAATTGCAGGGCTCGGGAGACGACCTCAACTGGGATCAGGCATGCCACGACCTGAACCGCTTGCGCATGGCCTGGGAGTCCCATCAGCCATGACAACAGCGGCGGCGTTGGCTCAGCCGACCTTCGGCAGGTGGGCCAATGACGCCTGGATCGCCTCGTCCGGGTAGTCGAAGTCCTCCAACTCCCCCTTGAAATAGCGGTCATAGGCGCTCATGTCGAAATGGCCATGCCCGGAGAGGTTGAACAGCAGGGTCTTCGCCTCCCCCGTCTCGGCGCAGCGTTTCGCCTCACGGATCACCGCCGCCACCGCATGGCAGGATTCGGGCGCCGGGATAATGCCCTGGGTCTTGGCGAACAGCTCCCCGGCCTGGAAGGTCTCAAGCTGGGGAATGGCCACGGCGCTCAGCAGGCCCTCGTCGTAGAGTTGACTGACCAGGGCCGAATCGCCGTGATAGCGCAGACCGCCGGCGTGGATTCCGGGGGGCATGAAATCGTGGCCCAGGGTATACATCTTGGTCAGCGGCGTGAGGCCCTCGGTGTCGCCGAAGTCATAGGCGTATACGCCCTTGGTCAGGGTCGGACAGGAGGTCGGTTCGACCGCCACCAGCTCGATCTCCCTGCCCGCGGCCTTGTCGGCAAAGAAGGGGAAGGCGATACCGCCGAAGTTTGAGCCGCCCCCGCAGGGGGCATAGATCGCATCCGGGTAGTCCCCCACCAGCTGCAGCTGCTTTTTCGCCTCCTCGCCGATGATGGTCTGGTGCAGCAGCACATGGTTGAGCACCGAGCCCAGGGAGTAGTTGGTATCCGCCCGGCCCGCCGCCTCCTCCACCGCCTCGGAGATGGCGATCCCCAGCGAACCCGGGGATTCGGGGTCTTGCTCCAGGATATGTCGCCCCGACTGGGTCATCTCGGTGGGGCTGGCGAAGACCTCCGCGCCCCAGGTCTGCATCATCGAGCGCCGATAGGGCTTCTGTTGATAGCTGACATTCACCATATAGACCCGCACCTCCATGTCGAACAGCTGTCCCGCCAGGGCCAGGGAGCAGCCCCACTGACCCGCCCCCGTCTCGGTGGTGAGCCGATTGATCCCCTCCTGCTTGTTGTAGTAGGCCTGGGCGACCGCGGTGTTCGGTTTGTGCGATCCCGCCGGACTCACGGCTTCGTTCTTGAAGTAGATCTTGGCCGGGGTCTTCAGCGCCATCTCCAGGCGTTCCGCCCGGTAGAGCGGGGATGGCCGCCACAGACGCAGCATTTCACGGACCTCATCGGGGATGGGGACCCAGCGTTCCGCGCTGACCTCCTGCTCGATGATGGCGTTGGGGAAGATGGCGCTGAGGGCGTCGGGGGTTACCGGCGAACCGTCGGGAGCGAGGATGGGGGCCGGCGGATTAGGCATGTCGGCCACGACGTTATACCAGTGGGTCGGCATCTCCGCCTCTTTCAGCAGAATCTTTGTCTTCATCGATTGGTCTCTCCCGCTACTTGGCCCGAGTCCTGAATAGTGATTTGATAGCCCATCCATGACGCCGAGATTTGTAAAGTCGGCATTTTGCCATCTGCGAGGACCATTTTGCTTGAGATAAGTCATGAATGATAGGAAGTTTCAATGCCGCTGATTACCCTGCGCAATCTGCAGCTCAGCTATGGCGATAGGCCGTTGCTGGATGGGCTTGATCTCACCATCGAGAAGGGGGAGAGGATTGCCCTGCTGGGACGCAACGGTGCGGGTAAATCGACCCTGATGCGGGTGATCCGGGGCAGTGTCGTCGCCGATGATGGAGAGCGCGTGGTGGGCAGCGGGGTAGGAATCGCGCACTTGATCCAGGAGGTGCCGGAAGCGGCGGTCGGGAGTGTCTTCGATATGGTGGCGGACGGGGTAGGAGAGCTTGCCGAGAAGATCAAGGCCTACCACAGAATCAGCCACCGCCTCGCGGAGACAGGAGACGAGAACCTGCTGTCATCCCTGGCGCGGGCTCAGCATGAGCTGGAGGCCGTACATGGCTGGCAGCTGGAGCAGCGGGTGGAGACGGTCATCTCCCGTTTCGGCCTGGACGCCGATGCGACGTTCAGCGCCCTGTCCGGCGGCCTCAAGCGCCGTGTCCTGCTGGCCCAGGCCCTGGTGAACGAGCCCGAGCTGCTGCTCCTCGATGAACCCACCAATCATCTCGATATCGAGGCGATCCGCTGGATGGAGGAGTTTCTGCTCGGCTACTCCGGGGCCATCCTCTTCGTCACCCATGACCGGGCCTTCCTGCGCCGCATCGCCACCCGGATCCTCGAGCTGGATCGCGGCAGGCTCAGCGACTGGCCGGGTGATTACGGCAACTTTCTGCGCCGCAAGCAGGAGATGCTGCATGCCGAGGAGCAGGCCAATCAGCGTTTCGACAAGAAACTGGCCCAGGAGGAGGTCTGGATCCGTCAGGGTATCAAGGCGCGGCGTACCCGCAACGAAGGCCGGGTGCGGGCGCTCAAGGCGATGCGCGAGGCGCGCAGGCAACGCCGCGAGCAGAGCGGCAAGGCACAGATGCAGATCACAACGGGTGAGCGCTCCGGCAAGCTGGTGGTGGAGGTGGAGAAGATCAGCTATGCATGGGAGAACACACCGATCGTCCGCGATCTCTCCACCGCCATCCTGCGCGGTGACCGGGTCGGCGTCATCGGTCCCAACGGATCGGGCAAGACCACCCTGCTCAAGCTGCTGCTTGGGCGGCTCGAACCCGACAAGGGCCGGGTCAGGCTCGGCACCAACCTGCAACTGGCCTATTTCGACCAACTGCGCAGCCAGCTCGATGAGGAGCGCTCGGTGCAGGACAACGTGGGCGGCGGCAGCGACAAGGTGGAGGTCGGCGGCAGAAGCAGACACATTATCGGTTATCTGCAGGATTTTCTCTTCACCCCGGCGCGGGCGAGGAGCCCGGTAAAGGCCCTCTCCGGGGGGGAACGCAACCGCCTGCTGCTGGCCAAGCTGTTTACCAGACCGGCCAATGTACTGGTGCTCGACGAGCCCACCAACGACCTGGATGTGGAGACCCTGGAGCTGCTCGAGGAGCTGCTCTCCGACTACCCGGGCACCCTGCTGCTGGTGAGCCACGATCGTGAGTTTCTCGATAATGCGGTGACCAGCTGCCTGGTGTTCGAGGGTGATGGCAGGGTAGCGGAATATATCGGCGGCTACAGCGACTGGGAGGCGTATCACCGGGGCAGTCGGCCGTCGCCGTCCAAGCCCAAGCAGAAGCGGGCGGTCAAGTCTGCCCCCGGGAAGCCGAAAAAGAGGAGTGAGAAGCTGAGTTACAGGGAGCAGCGGGAACTGGAGGCGCTGCCCCAGACTATCGAGCAGCTGGAGCAGCGGCTCGGCGAGCTGCAGACCCAGCTCGGAGACCCGGAACTCTATCGCACCCAGGGGGGGCGGGTCGCAGAACTTCAGCAGCGGATGTCCGAGGTGCAGCAGCAACTGGATCAGGCCTATGAACGTTGGGAAAGACTGGAATCGATGCAGACGGGAAGTTGAGCGGTGCGTTCTGCCGCCGCTCCTGCTTGCGCTGGCGGCCCTGTTGTGGACGGCCGAGGCGGCGGCGGGCGCCAGCTGCGCCGTCGCCAAGCGACTCGGCGACTCGCTGGCCATCGAGTGGGTGGCCGCTGCGGATGAGAGTGTCGAATCGGCCATCTTCAAGGCAAAACAGCGACTGCTCGATCAGGGTTATCGCAAGAAGGGGCAGGACGTGCACGTCCAGGCGAGCAGCGGGATGCGCCACGCCTTTATGGTGATCGTCAAGACAACCTACACCACCCTTACCGGGCGCACCCGCACCAGCTACGGCTGTGGCTACAGCCCGCGCTCGGCCGCCGAAGCGGAACAGGCGGCCCTCTATGACCTGCGCAACTACTCCTGGGGCTGGAAGCCGGAGAAGGGGTATGAGGTGGTGGAGTCGCTTCGCTATTGATCTCGATCGGGTCGATGCGCCAGCTGAGATCGCCAGCTTGCCTCTATTATCGCCTAAACTAACGCTATAGCTGTCGCTTCAATTGCAGTTTTGGATCGCAGCCATGAAGCGCATACCAGCCGGCTCATGGTTGCGAGGCTCTGCAGCTCTCATGGCGAGGTGTGGTTGGCGTGGTCGACAAAAAAGCGCATTGGCAGAATCTCTACCGGGAACGAGATCCGACAGACGTGAGTTGGCATCAATCCGAACCGGGACTATCGCTGCGACTCATCCATCACGGCGGGATTGGCCGGGACGAGGCGATAATCGATGTCGGCGGCGGTGCATCCCTGTTGGTGGACTGCCTCTGCAAAGAGGGATTCAGCAATCTGGCGGTACTGGATATCTCCGGGCGTGCGCTTGCATTCGCCAAACAGCGATTGGGTGATGCGGCTGAAGGCATAGAGTGGTTCGAGGCCGATGTCACCGAATTCATCCCGCCACACCCGTTTTCTCTCTGGCATGACCGGGCGGTCTTCCACTTTTTAACCGTTGAATCGGATAGAGCGAAATATATCGAGGCCTTGAACATGGCGCTGCGTCCGAGCGGTCATCTCATCATTGCGGCATTTGCCATCGGCGGCCCCGAGAAGTGCAGTGGTCTGGATATCGTGCAGTATGATGCAACCAAGCTGATGCGAGAATTGGGGAGGGGATTCGAATTGATGGAGCAGAGAGACGAACTCCACATCACACCGTCAGGCGCTGAACAACAGTTTACCTATTATCGCTTTACGAAAGCGGATACCTCGGGATGATGATCTATCTATTGCTCGCACTGAACATCGCCAGCATCGTCATCTGTCATCACATTGCCAAATCACGCGGCGCCAAGACCATTCTCTGGGCGGTGCTGGGCGCGTTCTTCGGGCCTTTGGCCATCCCCTTTGCGTTGAAGACAAAATCCAGGTCCTCAGTGGATTGAAGCAGAGCTGCTGACACTACGCCTATTTGAAATGTACCCGGTTGTGATTTTCGTTATTTTAATTATCATTTAGTTAGAATGGATCTAGATAAGATTTAATTTTGCACTCTCATCATCACTGTATTATAAATATGTGACGCCAAGACAACGCGCGTGGAAAACAGATCACATCCTATCATCGACAAGCATGCATGACTGATTCAGCGGGTACAACAACGGATTATAAGATCTCGATTGACTCGAACGCTCACTACATATTCGTTGATGTGCTCAGGCCCATGACCAGTGAACTTGGGCGCCGTTGTGCCGAAGATGCCGTAAGGTTGGGAGAACGAAATGGCATTAAATGTTTTCTGGTCGATCTCCGGGGTTCGCCAAATATCCAATCCACCCTTCCCAACTATCAATTCGCCTACCATGATATGAAAGAGCTTGGCTTTCCCAAGGATAGTCGATCCGCATTGCTGATAGACCCGGATGACAGGTCCCACGATTTCATGGAGACTGTTTTTAACAATGCCGGATACAACATCCGTATCTTCACGGATCCAGAGCGCGCCCTCGCCTGGTTGAGCAGTTAACGGGATCCCATCGATACCGCCGCGCTGCTTGGGATAACTAGGTGGGGGCAGTGGGCCGCGATCTCCTCATAGAGCTTGAACGACGCCGCCTCATAGCGGCGGGAAAAATGGAAAGGGATCAGGTGGCGGACCGATGCCCGGGTGGCGATCTCGGCGCAGGCAATGGTGGTCAGATGGCCGGTGCGCCAGGCCTGCTCGGCATCTTTTTGCATGAATGGCGATTCGCAGAAGAGGGTGTGGGCCCCATCGGCAAGGGCGATGAGTCGCTCGCGATTGCCGGCTGTGTCGGCGAGATCGGTGGCGTAGACGATCTTACTGCCGGCCGTGGTCAGGGTGAGTTCCTCGGCCAGCCGTTGTACCTTTTCCCTGTTGCCGTTCGGCAGCGAGAGCCGGCTCTCCAGCTGTTGTTTCAGGATCAGCCGCTTCAGCTCGGTCAACCAGGGACCGGGCTCCAAGCCGCAGGCTTGCAAGCGCTCCTTGCGTATATTGATCTGCAGCACCGGCTCGAAGGCGTAGGCGATGACAGGAATCCCGTGATCGAGAGTGACGGCACGGATCTGAAATTCGTCTTCAGCCAGCACGACACCCTCCCTGACGGGCTTTTCTCCGAGCTGTCGGCGGCCCGGTCTGCCGGCCTGTAGCTCAAACCGCTGCAAGCGATCGCCATGCAGTTCCGAAACCTCGAACCTGGGTCCCCGGTCACCGATGCGGTCCCAGTGGATCCCTTCGATCAGGTGTTCGATGCGGGTGGCCAGTCCGGGCGGACCGTAGAGCCGGCAGCCCGCCCTTTCACCGATGCGCACGCGCAGCAGCCAGAGAAAGCCGCAGATATGGTCCATGTGGGCGTGGCTGATGAAGATGTCGCTGACCTGGTGCGCCACCCGCCCCGGCAGCCGCGTGCCGTCGCCGAGATCGAAGAGCAGGCTGCGCCGCCGATGGGCCAGGCGCAGGTGGAGCTGGGGATCGCCGAAGACCCCGTTCATCAACAGCGCGGAGGCGCTCCCGGTCTGTACCATGGGGCGGTATCCCCCCTGCGGTGTCTGCGGATAGTCGGGTACCAGATCGGATGGGGGGAGGTAGCGCACCACGCTGTCGCCAAAGCGCTTGCCGGTTACCAGCATGCCGGATGAGTCGCGCACGGCATCGCGCACCAGCATCGACGAAGAGAGCCTCTCCCGGCGCGGCAGCCGCAGCCTCAGGGAATCCCCATCCATTGCGATGATCTCACCCAGGCCGACACTGGCCCCATCCCGGAGGAAGGCGGCCTGTTTGCCGATCCAGGCCTCGGGCGCCTTGCGCGGTGGTGTACCGAGGCTGGTTACCCGGTTCAACGAGACCTCCCTCACCTCGGCATTGGCCAGGTGGTCTTCCCATGCGCGGGTACGTTCGCGGTTGCGGCTGTTTTTGCCTGGCCGCCTGGCCAAGGGTGAGGCCGCTACCTTGACGACTTCGACCCTGAGTGCCTGCAGCTCCTGCTGGAGGGGCGGCGCATGGTTCTCACGCACCACCACTGCGACCAGATCGACGGCGGCTGCGGCGACGATCGAGGTCAGCAGTTCAGATCCCGCAACACCCCGTACCACCCCAGGCGCGTCGATCAACAGCCTGCCCTGGCCTGCCCTTCTTGCCAGCCTGCCCACCGCTTCGATCAGTGGCAAGCGGAAGCGGGCGGCATCGAGGCTGCAGAGGGCCTCATAGACCTCCAGCTTCCACTTGCCTTGCCGCCACACCCCCAGACTGATAGCACCGGGGGGGCCGAATGCCGGCATCCCCGGGTCGGCTGCCAGGCAATGGACCTCCCTTCCAGCCATGCCCAGCTGTTGCGCCAGCGTCCTCGCCAGGGTGGATTTGCCGATGCCCGGTTGCCCGAACAGCATCAGACGCCGCTTCCCGGTCGTGAGCAGCTCGATCAGGGCTAGGGGATGTTCGGCATCGATCGCTTGGTTCATCTGAGAACCTCTATATTGATATATGGTATTCCGTACTTTATAGGGCAGATGGTGTCAGGTCAGACAGCACAGAGTTGACATAATTAGGGTGCAGGTCAATCCTTCTCCCTTCATCAGTACGATAAGTTCGTAGCCAATCAATAACAGGATCTCAATCATGGCCAGTCTAAAACTCTACAACTACCCCAGATCCGGTAATTGTTACAAGGTGCGCCTGTTCCTCTCCATGCTGGGCCTCGACTACGGGCGCATCGATATCGATCTGCTGAAGGGCGAGTCGCTGACCGATGAGTTCAAGCGGATCAATCCTCGCGGGCAGGTGCCGGTATTGGTGGATCGCGATCTGGTGATCTGGGATTCGATGGCGATACTGGTCTACCTCGCCAGGCGATATGGGGCATCCAACTGGCTGCCGACGGATCCGCTGGGAGAGGCCCGGGTGATGCAGTGGCTGGCGGTATCGGAGAACGAACTGCTCTACGGGCTTGCGCGGGCCCGTGCTGCGCTGATCTTTGGCAAGCCCTTCGACCTCGAGTTGTGTCAACAGGATGGCCGTGCCGGACTCTCGGTGTTGGAACTGAGGCTGGCGGAGGGCGACTGGTTGGCCGCAGCCGAGGTCTCCATCGCGGATATCGCCTGTTATCCCTATGTGGCGCTGGCCGCTGAAGGGGAGGTCCCGCTCCAACCCTATCCGGCTGTGTGCGCCTGGCTCGGGCGGGTTGAGGCATTGCCGGACTGGGTACCCTTTGCGACCGGGTGAAGGTCTCGATCAGCGGTGCGATGGGGCTTGATCCCAGGCGCGCTTGAACTCTTGAATTTGGCCTAGTAAGGTGCCGAATCAACCAGGTTGAGGATAGGGAAGGGTCTTGGAGCAGTATATCGGTGAGATTGGCCAGCTTCTGCTGAGCAAGGTAAACAGCGTCTACTCGCTCTTCGACTACTTCGTGCTGGGCGTCAATGCCCTGATCTTTCTCTTCTCGTCGAAGATCGTCTCGAAGCTGGGATATGCCGAGAGTGACCGGCGCTACAATGCCTCTGTCTGGATGCTGCGCCTGGTCAATCTGACCCTGTTCGTGCTCTACTTTCTCGCGGTCTTCTTTACCGAAAAGGCGCGCCCGCTGTCGGTCACCGGTCTGACCCTGCTCTGCTCCTTTTTGCTGGCGCACCTGTTTCAGCTGCATGCATTGAAGCGCTACGGCCGCACCCGGGAGATCGCCGGCACAGAGACCTTGTCCCATACCTACCAGTCGGAAGTCATCGGATTGATCGGCTGGGCCGTGGCCGCCCTGATCTCCTTTCTCATCGTCATCAATGTCTGGGATATGACCAGCTGGCTGCACACCACCTCGGTACTGGGGGCGGTTGTACTCATCGTCTACTCCACCAAGGATGTCTGGGCGCCCGACAATATCAATGGCCTGATCCTGCTCTACAACAACGACGTGGAGCCCGGCTCGGTCGTCCAGGTGAGGGAGATCGATCTGCTGGCGGTGGTGGTGCGCACCACGCTTACCCAGACCGTGTTCAAGGATCTGCGTAGGAAGTACAAGATCCTGCTCCCCAACTCCCGCTTCCGTGCCTGCAAGATCGAGATCCTGACCAGCAACTCGAACGACAATCTCGATTGCAATGCGGATTTCAAGATCGGCTACGGTTTCAGCAGCGAGCAGATCGAGTCGTTCCTGACCCAGGTCTGGCAGTGGGTCGCCGATGACGGATCGTTGATCAACGAGGAGCGTCCGCCCAAGGTGCGCATCGTGGAGAACGGCGACCACGCGGTGGTATGGCGGCTCTCCTACCGCATCAACAGCGCCTACCGGCTCATCGAGGCGGAGTACCTGATCAACAGGGCGGCCTACGATCTCTCCTACGAACTGGGGATCGGCTTGAATACGCCGTTGACCCACTCCATCGATAATCCAACGCTGTCACACCTCGCTGAAAAGGCTGAACGATAACGCTGTTTCCATTAACCCAGATATTCCACCCCCAAAGGATTGTGATGGCGACAGGCCTGGCGAGCTAAATCAGAAAAGACTAATATAAGTAGATTACCGAATGCCTTATATAAGGCGTAGATCTACAAAGGTTATCGTCAGATGCTGGATCCCACTGCCCATTCCGACAGCGACATGGGGCGTATCGAGGTCAAGGAGACCACCTGCTACATGTGTGCCTGCCGCTGCGGCATTCGCGTGACCCTGCGTGACGGCGAGGTGCGTTATATCGAGGGCAATCCCGACCATCCCTTGAACAAGGGGGTGATCTGCGCCAAGGGCTCCTCTGGCATCATGAAGCAGTACTCGCCGGCCCGTCTCACCAGGCCCCTGCTGCGCAAGCCCGGCGCGGAGCGGGGCGCCTCCGAGTTCGAGGAGATCTCCTGGGAGCGGGCATTCGAGATCATGGAGGAACGTCTCGGTGGCATCCGCGCCGAGGACCCGAAGAAGTTCGCCCTGTTCACCGGCCGCGACCAGATGCAGGCGCTGACCGGCATGTTCGCCAAGCAGTTCGGCACCCCCAACTATGCCGCCCACGGCGGCTTCTGCTCGGTCAACATGGCGGCCGGGCTGATCTACACCATCGGCGGCTCTTTCTGGGAGTTCGGCGGCCCCGACCTGGAGCGCTCCAAGCTCTTCATCATGATCGGCACCGCCGAGGATCACCACTCCAACCCGATGAAGATCGCGCTGGCAGACTTCAAGCGCCGCGGTGGGCGTTTCATCTCCATCAACCCGATCCGCACCGGCTACTCGGCCATCGCCGACGAGTGGGTGCCGATCAAACCGGGCACCGACGGCGCCCTGCTGCTGGCGATCATCCGTGAGCTGATCCAGACCGGTCTCTACGACCGGGAGTTCCTGATCAAGTACACCAACGCCGCCGAGCTGGTGGTGGACGATCCCCAGCGGGACGACCATGGTCTCTTCCGCCGCTTCGAAACCCACATCGAGGAGGGCTGCTTCGACCCGGAGAACAAGCTCTGGTGGGACCGGGAGCTCGACCGGGAGATCTCCACCCACACCCCCGGCACCGATCCCCGTCTCCTCGGCAGCTTCACCCTGGAGGACGGCACCCCGGTAAAGCCCGCCATGCAGCTGCTCAAGGAGCGGGTCGAGGAGTACACCCCGGAGTGGGCCGAGGACATCACCGGCATCCCCGCCGGGACCATCCGCCGCCTGGCCCACGAGATGGGGGTGGTGGCCCGGGACCAGAAGATCGAACTGCCGATCCAGTGGACCGACTCCTGGGGCAACGAGCACGACAGCGTCACCGGCAACCCGGTCTCCTTCCACGCCATGCGGGGCCTGGCGGCCCACTCCAACGGCTTCCAGACCATCCGCGCCCTGGGCATTCTGATGACCATCCTCGGCACCATCGACCGCCCCGGCGGCTTCCGCCACAAGGCGCCGTTCCCGCGGCCGATCCCGCCCTGTCCCAAGCCGCCCAGGGGACCGCAAGGGGTACAGCCCAACACCCCGCTGGACGGCATGCCCCTGGGCTGGCCGGCCAAACCGGACGATCTCTTCGTCGACGGGGCGGGGGAGGCGGTACGCATCGACAAGGCCTTCTCCTGGGAGTACCCCCTCTCGGTCCACGGCCTGATGCACAATGTCATCACCAACGCCTGGCGCGGCGACCCCTACAAGATCGACACCCTGCTGCTGTTCATGGCCAACATGGCCTGGAACTCGTCGATGAACACGGAGAGCGTGCGCGAGATGCTGCGGGACAGGGACGAGAACGGGGAGTACAAGATCCCCTTCATCATCGTCGCCGACGCCTTCCAATCCGAGACCGTGGCCTTCGCCGACCTGGTGCTGCCCGACACCAGCTATCTGGAGCGCCACGATGCCATGTCGATGCTCGACCGGCCCATCTCCGAGTACGACGGCCCGGTGGATTCGGTACGCATCCCGGTGGTTGAGCCCCGGGGCGACTGCAAGCCCTTCCAGGAGGTGCTGATCGAGCTGGGCAGCCGGCTCGGCCTGCCCGCCTTCGTCAAAGGGGACGGCAGCCGCAAGTTCCGCAACTACCCCGACTTCGTCACCAACTACGAGACCTCCCCGGGTTCCGGCATCGGCTTTCTCGCCGGCTGGCGGGGCAAGGGAGGGGAGAAGTTCCTCAAGGGCGAGCCCAATCCGCGCCAGTGGGAGATGTACAAGGAGAACGGCTGCGTCTACCACTACGAGCTGCCCAGGTCCTACCAGTACATGCGCAACTGGAACCAGGGTTACCTGGAGTGGGCCCGCTACCACGGTATGACCCGCTACGTGGAGCCGATCACCCTGCATCTCTACTCCGAGGTGCTGCAGCGCTTCCGCCTCGCCGCCCAGGGCAAGCTGCCCGGCAAGCAGCCCCCCGAGCGCCTGCGCAAGCGGGTGGCGGAGCACTTCGATCCGCTGCCCTTCTACACCGCGCCGCTGGAGCACAAGCTGGTCGACACCCACCACTATCCGATCAACGCCCTGACCCAGCGGCCCATGGCCATGTACCACTCCTGGGACTCCCAGAACGCCTGGCTGCGGCAGATTCACACCCACAACTATCTCTTCGTCAATCCCAAGCTGGGGGAGGCCTGCGGCTTCGGCGACGGGGAGTGGATCTGGGTCGAGTCCCCCACCAGCAAGGTGCGCTGCATGGCCCGCTTCACCGAGGCGGTGGAGCCGGGCACGGTCTGGACCTGGAACGCCATCGGCAAGGCCGCCGGCGCCTGGGGCCTGTCGCCCAGGGCCAACGAGTCGCAGAAGGGATTCCTGCTCAACCATCTGATCGCCGAGGAGCTGCCCCCCTGCGAGGCGGGCGACCATATGTCCAACTCCGACCCGGTCACCGGCCAGGCCGCCTGGTTCGACGTACGGGTGCGCCTCTACCCGGCGGGAGCGGAAGAACCGAAGCAGACCTCGCCCCAGTTCGAACCAATGAAACGGCTGCCGGGGCAGGAATCGCGGCGCGGGAAATGGCAGGGGTACTTTGCCGGGAGGTTTCGGCGGAAAAAAGAAAAGTAGGGGCTGATTAATTATGAATTTTGAATGTTGAATTTTGAATTGAGGTGTTCGCTTCGCAAACGCCTGTTTAAAACTTATAAACCGTGCGCGTAGCACACTCATCAATTCAAAATTAACAATTCAAAATTCAAAATTGGATTAAACAGATGACACAACTAGCACTAGTAATCGACCTCAACGTCTGCGTCGGCTGCCACGCCTGCGTCACCAGCTGCAAGGAGTGGAACACCTCCGGCTGGGCGGGTCCCATGACCGACCTGCGCCCCTATGACGCGGATCCCAGCGGGACCTTCTTCAACCGGGTGCAGACCTACGAAGCGGGGGTCTTCCCCCACACCGAGACCTACCACTTCCCCAAGTCGTGCCTCCACTGCGAGGATCCCCCCTGCGTGCCGGTCTGTCCCACCGGGGCCTCCTACAAGCGGGAGGACAATGGGGTGGTGCTGGTCGATTACGACAAGTGCATCGGCTGCAAATACTGCGCCTGGGCCTGCCCCTACGGCGCCCGAGAGATCGACGAGAAGCAACGGGTGATGAAGAAATGCACCCTCTGCATCGACCGCATCACCGACTTGACGCTTGCCGAATCCCAGCGCAAGCCCGCCTGCGTGCTGGCCTGCCCGACCAATGCCCGCCTCTTCGGTGATGTGCACGATTCCAACTCGGCGGTCTCGGTGGCGATCCGCGAGGAGGGCGGCTACCAGCTGCAGCCGGAGTGGGGCACCAAGCCGGCCAACCACTACCTGCCCAGGCGCAAGACCCGCATCCAGATCCACGAGGATGAACTGGTGCGGGCGGACAATCCGCTGAAGAAGGAACAGCTGCCGACGCCGGAGGCGGGCGAAACACTGGACGATGTGGCATGGTAATTAATTATGAATTTTGAATGTTGAATTTTGAATTGATGAGTGCGCTTTGCGCACGGTTTATACGTTTTAAACAGGTGTTCGCGAAGCGAACACCTCAATTCAAAATTATTTTTTTCGGAGAAAAAATAGATGCATCCGGCTTTCTCGGTAATCTTTCTAACCACCCTGATCGGCGCCGGCCAGGGCCTGTTCCTGGCGCTGTACACCGGTCAGCTCTACTCCCTGGCCCAGCTGCTGCCGGTGCAGAGTGAGTACTTCTACGCCCTGGGCAGTATCTTCGCCCTCGCGCTGTTGGTGGCCGGTCTGGTCGCTTCGGTGTTCCACCTGGGCCGTCCGGAACGGGCCTGGCGCGCCGCCACCCAGTGGCGCAGCTCCTGGCTCTCCCGTGAGGTCATCGCATTGCCGGCGGCCATGGGGCTGATCCTTCTCTATGGCCTCTTTCACTACCTGGGCTGGACCAACCCCCTGTTCGTGGTCTCCGCAACCCTACCGGTGGATATCACCCTGATCGTCGGCGCCCTCGCCACCCTTGCCAGCTTCGTGCTCTTTCTCTGCACGGCGATGATCTACGCCAGCCTGCGCTTCATCAAGGCCTGGCACTCGCCGCTGACGGTGGCCAATTTCCTCTTTCTCGGCATCGCCTCGGGCTTTATGCTGGCCGCCGCCTTGTCCGCCTACATGGGTACCGAGCTGGTCGCCTTCTACGGCACCTGGGCGGTAATCGCGACCCTGTTGGGTGGGGTCAGCCGGGGCTCGTCCCTCTATCGCAACAGCCGTTTCCGTTGCAAAGTGGACATGCAGTCGGCGTTGGGTGTTCACCATGCCCAGCTGCATCAGAAGGCCCAGGGCTTCATGGGGGGGTCCTTCAATACCCGTGAGTTCTTTCACGGAAAATCGGACGCCTTTCTGCTCATGCTTCGCTACCTGTTTCTGCTGATGGTGTTTGTGCTACCCGTTTTGTTGATTCTGTTCGCCTATCTGCTGGAGTCGTCAAGGTTGCCCGTTGCCGCCTTTGTCATTCAATACATCGGTTTGGTTATGGAGCGCTACCACTTCTTCACGGAAGCCAGGCATCCGCAGAATCTCTACTACCAGAGTATGGCTTGATAATAGATTCCCACCGGAGGTCGATATGAAAGGTTTCATGCTGTCACTGTTGTTGGCTCTGCTTAGCCTGCCGCTCCATGCAGACGTCGTGGTATTGATCCATGGCTATCTCGGCAGCGCCCACTCCTGGCACGCCAGCGGTGTCAATGCGGCTCTGATCCGGCACGGTTGGCAACCTGGCGGCGTCTTCACCCCAAGGGGATTGCTGCCTGCGGCCAGCGAGACCCCGGGGAACAAGTTCTATAGCGTCGAATTGCCTTCGATGGATGCGGTGGGTCTGCAGGCTGAGCTGCTGCGGGGGATGCTGGCGCAGCTGGCGCAGCGCCATCCCGATGAACCGATTATCCTGGTCGGTCACTCCGCGGGGGGTGTCGTGGCGAGGATGGCCTTAGTGCGGGGCGGGGTGAAAAATCCAAAGGCCTTGATTACCATCGCCTCTCCCCACCTGGGAACGGTGCGCGCCGTGGAGGCTCTGGATGAGACCGACGATCCATTTCCCATCAGCATGGTCAAGGAGTTCTTCAGCGGTGAACTCTATGACGTGGTGCGCGACTCCTGGGCGGTGCTGCTCGATCTGGTACCCGAGCGACCGGGCAATCTTCTGTTTTGGCTGAACCGGCAGTCCCACCCCTCGATCCGATACATCTCGATCGTGCGTACCGGACCGGTTGGCATGGGAGACGAACTGGTGCCCGCTTTCAGTCAGGATATGAACAATATTCAAGCGCTGAAAGGGCAGTCCGCGACCCGTCTTTACGCGGTCAGCCATGCCCTGCAGCCAATTGACGGGCGTGTGCTCGCGGAATTGCTGGCAGAACTCTGACCATAGGTCTGCCAATGGCCGCCATTCCTTAGCGACCGGCTCTGTCGGGTAGTGGGTTTTCGCGTCAGTTGATGTCCAATACCCGCGTGATCAGGTTGTGTCTGCGTCTGTCCTGCTTGCGTCGCTCTTCGTCCAGCCCGGTCCCTTGTTCACTGACGCGCCGGTCGCGGTTTGGGAATCTGCGGTGGTAGCGATGGGGCTTGAGAAACAGGCCGTTTACGGTCCTGCCATCCAGATTCTCGATAATGGTGTCCGCCAGCACGGGAGACTCGACCTGGACGATGGCGTGGTATTCTGTCGACTCGGTATTTAAGTCCTTGATGCGAATTATTTTGGTACGTCTTACGGCACTCTTTTTTGTCACCGGTAACAGTGACCAGCTGGGCCTTGTGCCTCTCAACGTGACCTTTTTAATCTCCTTGGTGGAAACCCCACGGGGGAGATGCTTATAAAAGATCCACATGTGCGTTCCTCGAATTGTCATGATGGTCATCGCCATGACATAAGAAGGATCACCGAATTCTCCACCTGAGTCATCCATTCTCCAGGCATCCCTGAGGCGCGTGATCGCTTCTTCTCCATTAAGGCTGGCGGCCGCCGGGTGAGAGCCGCGACCTTACCAAGACCACCTTTGTTGATTTTTATCTCTCTCGTCCCTCCAGTATAACTTTTTATGCTGTGGCTGTGTGATTTGTTCGGAAACACAGGGCAGGATCGTGGGGGGGGAAGGGGTGTGAAAGTATAACTTATTGTTTTTATAGTTATTTATGCATAATATACCCGATCGGGATAATACTAAACCAGGGATGGTATTCAATATTCTTGTTTTTTTTCAAGGGTTAATAAGCTGTCATTCCTGGATTCGCAGTAACCTGAACGACACCGATGCATCATCCTGTCGCCATCTCATTACAATGGAATGGCTGGGCCGGGGCGTTCTCCGGTGAGCTGATCGTCCAGACTCACTGTCAGATCGGTAACTATCTGGAATAGAAAATTAAGATGCGAATTATCAACCTGTCACCACTCATTTTCGGTCTCGTACTGTTGCCGCCCGACAACTTCGCGGATGATCGCCTGGTGACGGCCAGGCCGGCGTTGCAGCGTGAAGTCCTTTCCGGTTTCACCCGCGCCCGCTCCCGGGTCCTGCTGGCGGCGGAGAACGCAGGCCGCATCGAATCGGTCAGTGGCGACGTGGGAGACCGGATCGAGGAGGGTGAACCGTTCGCCTGCCAGGATCAGACCTTCATCAACATGGAATTGCGCAGCAATGAGGCCGAGCGCGATGCCCTGGCCGTGGATAAGGCCTATTTTCGCAAGGAGGTGGCCCGCTACCGTCGATTGCTGCAGCAGAACAGCTCATCTCAGAGTCAACTCGACGCGGCACTGCGCAGCCTGGATAAAATCAATACCCAGCTTGTCGCTTTAACCGTTGCCGCCGATATTCTGAAGGAGCGCAAAAAACGGCTCTGTATCATGGCCCCCGCCGGCTGGCGGGTGGTGAAGCGCTATATCGAACCCGGCGAGTGGGTCAATACGGGAGAGCCGGTGGTGGATCTGGGTGACTATCACAGCCTGGTTGTCCCCTTTGCCCTCAGCATGGCAGAGTATCAGGCATTGAAAGCGTTGGAGGGAGAGCTCAGGCTGACCCTGCCTGACTTGAACAGCGAGGTCGACGCCGCAATTCTGAGGGTATCACCCGCCTTTGACGAGGTCTCCCGCAAGATCAACATCGAGCTGGAGATCGCTCTCGACCCGTCCCTTGCCCGGGGCGGACTGAGGGTGGAGCTGGCACTTGATATCCCCCTTCGCGGCGATGCCGTTCTGATTCCCGAGCGGGCGCTCAAGCAGCGTTATGAACAGTACTGGCTGAAGCGCGCGGACGGCGAGGAGTTGCGGGTGGTCTATCTCGGACGCATCAAGGGTGATGACGAGGCATGGGTGCGGGTAACCGGTCCGGGGATCAAGCCGGGGGATCAATTCAAGTTGAACCAAGAGCAGTGATCGATGCATGAGGTAGTCGCCTTTTCGCTCAAACAGCGGGTCTTCTACAACCTGATGTTTGTGGTCTTGATCGTGATTGGCTTCTATACCCTGTTCGCCCTGCCCGCGGAGCGCTACCCCAACTTCGGATTTGGCGAGGTGATCATCTCCACTGTCTATCCGGGCGCCTCGCCGGTGGAGGTCGAGACCCTGGTTACGCGGAAAATCGAGGACGCCATTGAACAGGTCGACGATGTCGAGTGGATCAGCTCCACATCTTTTAGCGGACGCTCCAACATACGTCTCAAGTTCGTAGACGACTCCGACTACGACGCCCTCTATAACGAAGTCAGGTTCGAGGTGCTCAACATCATCAGCGAGCTGCCCGAGGGGGTGGACCCTCCGTCTCTGCTGAATGCCAAGGTCCAGGACTGGCTGCCGGTTATCGCCATCAATCTCGTTGGCGACCACAGCAACCGCGCCCTGGCCCTGATGGGGGAGGAGATCAAGACAAGGCTGCTGAGGATTCCCCATGTGCAGCAGGTCGACTTTTCCGGTAAGCAGACCCAGGAGTTTCATGTCTATCTCGATCCCCAGAAGCTGCGCGAGTTCGGCATCGGCTTCGACCAGGTGGCGCGGGCGCTGAGCGCGGCCAATCTCACCATACCGGCGGGGAAGTATACCAACCGAAGCGGCGAATACCTGGTAAAGCTGGACGAACGATTCCACTCCCTTGAGCAGGTACATTCGACGGTGGTACGCAGGGATGCGGACGGCAGTCTGGTTCGCGTCATGGATCTGATCACCCATACCGGGATGGGATATCGCGATTCCATCGTCATCTCATCCGTCAACGGCAAGCCCGCCTTGGGACTCAAGGTGGTCAAGTCGGACCAGGG
Source organism: gamma proteobacterium symbiont of Ctena orbiculata (assembly GCA_003058495.1). Classification (GTDB taxonomy): domain Bacteria; phylum Pseudomonadota; class Gammaproteobacteria; order Chromatiales; family Chromatiaceae; genus Thiodiazotropha. Next base: position 43,348 of record QBVC01000027.1, read on the forward strand.
CAATGCGATGGAGATTCGGGATCAGGTCGTGGCCGTGATCGACGAGTTCCGGCCAGTGCTGAAGGCACAGGGGGTGGATGTGGTGCTGACCCAGGATTCAACCGTCTACATCAAGGATGGATTGACGACCCTGGGCATGAACATGCTGGTGGGTATTTTTCTGGTGTCGCTGATCATCTGGTACTTCATGGGCATACGCAATGCCGGCCTGGTGACCATCGGCATCCCCTTTTCGTTCATGATCACCATGTTGATCATGTATCTTACCGGCAACAGCCTCAACGAGATCACCCTCTTCTCCTTCGTCCTGGTGACCGGCATCGTGGTGGATGATGCGATCGTCGTGACCGAGAACATCTATCGTCACGTGCAGGAAGGAAAACCGCTGCGCGACGCGATCATCAACGGTACGGCCGAGGTGGCGCTGCCGGTGATATCGGCCACCATGACCACCGTGGCCGCATTCCTGCCGATGTTGATCATGTCGGGTTCCACCGGTCAATTCTTCGCATTGGTACCCAAGGCGGTGAGCTTCGCCATCATTGCCTCGTTGATCGAGTGTCTGCTGATCCTGCCGATCCACTATCTGGATTTCGGTCCCCGTCAGCAGGGCGCGCTGGAACTGCAGCAGCGGGACAACGCAATGATGCGGGTGGCGCGCCGCTTTACCGACTGGCTGTTGTCCCTGACCATGCGCTATCGCCTGACCTCCCTGATGGTTGTCACGCTGCTGTTTGGCGTGGCGGTTATGATTCTTGCGCTGTCCGCGAGCGGCAAGGTTCCGTTGATTCGAATCCAGTTCTTTCCCGACGACTACAAGCTCTACTACGTCGATATTGTCGGGCCGAGCAACATTGCGCTTGAAGAGGTGGATGAGCGGGTCAAGCGGATCGCCGAGAGCGTCATGGAGGATGGGCCGGGAATGGCCAGTGCCGCGGCGGGACTTGCCGGCCTCTATTTCAACGAGGACTATGAACCGATCTACGGCAACAATCACGGCTCGGTGATGGTAACCATGCCGAGCGCCTCCGATCAGACCTTCGATGATCCACTGGCCCACCTCGACCGCATGCGCGAACGTTTGAAGCCGATCTATGAAACCGATGGCTACAGGCTCCATATCCATCCGCAAAATGACGGTCCGCCGAGCGGCAAGGATATCAATGTCCGGGTGGTGGGTGCGAATGTGGATGCTGTTTCAGGACTGGCCAGGGAGTTGCTGCAATTCATGCGTGAATCCCCCGAGATCGGCCCCCATCTGATCGGACTGAATGACGACCGCGGGGTCCCCAAGCGTGTATTCCGACTCCAGGTCGAGCAGGAGAGAGTGGCGGAGTACGGGTTGGACAACGGTCAGGTTGCGCAGCTGGCGGCGAGCGTGCTCGACGGCCGCTACCTGGGCAAGTACCGGCATATCGATGAGGAGGTCGATCTCAAGCTCCGGATCGATCCGCAAGCGCTGCGGGATCCGGAAAATGCCCTCTATATACCGGTGGTTGAGGATGCGGAGCGCCCTATCTATCTCGCCGACCTGGTGAGCGTGCAGACCTACAACGAGTCCGGTGAGATCAAACGCTACCAGGGGCAGAGGGCGATCAGTCTCAAGGCCGACATCCGCGACGGGGCACCCACATCGACGCCGGCGGTGGTGAACCGGGTCAAGAGCCATTTTGAGACCATTCGCGAACGCTATCCCGGAGCCACGGTGACCTTCGGCGGCGAACACGAGGATACCCAGCGCTCCTTCGAATCGCTGGCCTATGCCTTCATCATTGCGGTGCTGGTGATGTATGTGATTCTGGCGACGCAGTTCCAATCCTATCTGCAGCCGCTGATCATACTCTCGGCCATCGTCTTTGCGCTGATCGGGGTGGTATTCGGCAAATTGGTGACCCAGTCGCTGTTTACCGTAAACAGCTTCATTGCTGTCATCGGGGTGGCGGGCGTTGTGGTCAATGACGCCTTGGTGCTGATCGACTTCATCAACAAACGCTATCGCAAGGGGCTCTCCAGGCGCGAGGCGATCATAGAAGGCGTCAATATCAGACTGCGACCGATCCTGTTGACCACGCTGACCACCTCATTGGGTCTGCTGCCCATGGCGATAGGTTTTCCCAGCTACTCGCTGATCTGGGGAACCATGGCTTCGACCTTTGTCACCGGGCTGGCGACCGCGACGGCCCTTACCCTGTTTATCATTCCGGTATTATGGGACCTGGTGCAGGGGCTGCAGGAGTGGATTCATCGTCGCCGGGCTGGCCGGGCGGGGGAAGAGTGGCGGTAAAAAAAACGCCCACTTGCGTGGGCGTTTTAAAGATATGAAAGCAAGTGACTAGCTTTTCTTGCGGCCTATGCGGCTTGCTCCCATGCCTAGAAGTCCGAGTCCGAGCAATGCCAGCGTAGACGGCTCAGGAACGTTGTACTGCGGTTCCGGTTCTACCTCATCATAGATGCCGTCATCGTAGAGGTAACTGACGTAGAGGCTGCCGCTCCATGCATTCTCTTTGTTTCTCTGATAGCAGGTGTCGTAGTAACCGCAGCGGGTCAGATCGGAGATCAGGGTGCGTACGATCCTGAAATCGAGATCATCGGTGCCGACGAAATCGCTCAACGAGAATCCGTCATCCAGGTCGAACAGGCCGTTGAAGCTGCCTGAATCACTGGAGACATCGTTACAGCTACTCTCGCCTCTGCAGTTAGAACGGACGACCTCGCGATTGCGCTCGACCTCTCTGTCGGGGTCGACGAGCCGGATCGACTGTCTGGAGATCGACCTGCCAGCCGCGGACGCGGTCCAGGCGCGCGTCCTTTCGTCATAGGAGTGAACGATGGAGGTGAGGGACCAGTCGCTGGTAAACCCGATCTGCACGTCCAGCAGCTCACCCAGACTGCCGTTGAAGCGGTCCAGGCTGACAGTCTGCACATCAGTGACCACAGTACGGATGTTGTTTCCGGCACTGTCGACACCGTCATTCCAGTCGTAGATGATTCCGTTTGAACCAAAACTGAAAGAGGCTACGTCTCCGATGGACATAATGCTTGCGTTGACAGCAGCGCTGCAGGCAAACAGGGCAGCAAATGCCGCTTTTGTAATAATGTGTTTGGTGTTCATCACAAGTCCTCTAGGCTTCCATTTATTACAACTCTGCCCAGAATAATGCAGTATGCGTGCCAGTATGTATTTTTCTTTTAATTACAAATGGATATGTTTTTAAGTGATAATAGGGCCCAGGCGATGTGTAAAGAGATCCGACATTGGGAAGTAAATGATATTTTTGTTATTAATCAATATGTTAAAATTTGTCCTTACGGAAAATAGGCGTTTTTTTTCTAATATGCCCTACCATCCTGTCATCGACCTGTAAGAGATTATAGAAACCATGAAACTGATCGCCATCGAAACCGCATCCGAGACCTGTTCCGCGGCCCTCTTCCATGACGGGGAGATCTATCTGCGCTATGAGGTAAGGCCCCGCGGCCATAGCGAGCTGATCCTGAAGATGATGGATGAGGTCTTGGCGGAAGCGGAGCTCAGACTCGCCGAGCTGGATGCGGTGGCCTATGGGCGCGGTCCCGGCTCGTTCACCGGGGTTCGTATCGCGGCGGGGGTGATTCAGGGTGTGGCGTTCGCGGCGGATCTGCCGGTGGTGCCCGTTTCAACGCTGGCCGCACTGGCGCAGCGCGCCTATCGGGAGAAGGGTGAGCCGAAGCTGCTGACCGCGTTCGATGCGCGGATGGGTGAGCTCTACTGGGCCGGCTATCGCCTCGGCGAGAATGAACTGGTGACGCCGGCAATCCCGGAACAGGTCGCCAGCGCAGCGCGGGTCGAGATTCCCGTCGACGATGAATGGTATGGTGTCGGCTCGGGCTGGGGGGTCTATGCCGAGCAACTTGAACATCGTTTAAATGGGGCCCTTTTGGGCTACAAGGCCGACCTCTATTGCAGCGCACGGGATGTCGCGCAGCTGGCCGCCGACTACTTCCACCGGGGTGAGGCGGTTGCCCCGGAGCATGCGCTGCCGGTCTATCTGCGCAATCAGGTTGCCGAGAAGATGTAGCGACCCCGGGGCATTCAGAAGCTGATGCCGATGGAGCCGAAACCCCGTCCGCCCGAACTGGCGCCGAAACCGAAATGGATGCGGGGCTTGGGCCTCGGTTCCCGTTCAGGCCATAGGGTGAGCTCGTCACAGGCCAGAACCGGGAAGGTGTAGCTGCTGTCGGCGACCATGCCTTCGCGGTTCGCCGTGAATCTGCCCGTCGCCGTTACCCTGCGGCCCACCGCATACTCCTCCAGTTCAAGATAGCCGGGCAGGAGGGCGATGAAACGCCCGATCGAGGTGGCGTCGGTTTCGGGACGCCCATCCGCGTCCAGTGGAAAGGCGAGGATCTGAACCTCCGTCGTTTGCTGCAGGTTTTGGCTCTCGACGATAACTCCGCCCCACTGCAGCGGCGCCTCTTCCCTGGCGGGCTGGGTGCCGGCCGCCTGTTTTGGCGTGATGCTACGGTCGGCGACAGGAACGACCGGTTGGGTGCTGCAGGCCTGCAGCAAGGAGAGCATGATGATGAGAGACCAGCGTCCCATGTGGATTACCAGTAGTAGTAGGGGTATCTACGCCAGTAAGGAAAATAGAATGGATCGTAGAACGGGTCGTAATAGTAGGGACGGTGGTAGACCTTCTCCTCGGGCCAGAGATAGTAGGCCTCTACTTCGACCACGGGATAGGGGTAGGGATAGTCGCCGACCGGTCTCTTCACCACCTCGAGCAGGGTGCCGGTGACCGTGATCTGTCTGTTTTTCGGATACTCCTCGGGCTCCAGGTAGCCCTCGATACGGGCGATGAAGCGGCCGATGCTGCGCTGGTCGTCGTCGGGCTTGCCCTTATCGGATAGCTGCCGGGAGAGAATCTCGATATGGGTCTCATCGGCCAGGTTCTCCACCGAGATGATATCCCCGCCCCAGCGCACTCTGGAGTTGGCGAACTGCTGCTGATGCTGCTGCACCTCGTCCACCCGTATATCACCCGCAGGCGGAGTGCCGATTACCTTGGGAACTTTCGAGGCGCAGCCCGCGAGCAGAAATAGGGTGAGGATAGTTAGAGCTATCTGACGGTTGCATCTGGTCATTGCACGCATCATCGCATCCTGGACATGATTGTCTCGCTGCCAAATTTGACTCTATCGCTGCGATTAAATTCCTTTCCCGCAAGTGTGCTGGTATCGAGCCTACCGTTTGCGGCTCAATCTACTCAACGATACGTTCCTTTTCCGCCTCTTCCTGGTAGTAGTAGTCATAATTCTGATGCATATGATTGGTGAACGACCAGGCCTCGTTATATGAGAGGCCGCTGTTTTTTGGGATGATGACCTTGACGTAGAGATTGTCATCCTTCTGTTTCAGGCGCTTCAGATTCTGTTCGAGCCTTTTCCGCGAGATCGAGGAGAAGCCGCTATCCTCCGGTCCTTTGTAATCGATGCGGAAGTATTTTCCGGACTTTGTATAACGCACCTCCACCACCGTCTTGCCCTTGGCGGTGCGGGCCGGGCGCAACAGCTTGTTGTACTGGATCTTCAGCTTTGAATAGTCCTGCTTCAGATCGACAAGCTGTTCATCCGCTTCCTGGCTGCGGGTCAGGGCCGCCAGCAGCTCCCGGTCTTTTTCGCTCAGGGTGATGCGAAGCTGTTCCAGATCCTGCTGGGTGGCCGCCTGGCGGGCATTTGCCTGTTCCAGGTCGGCCCGCAGGTTGTCGATACTGCGGTTTGACTCGGTGATCAGGTCTTGCAGCCTGCTGGTCTCCTGGTTCAGGCGAGTCACCTGGGAGGTCAGGCTGTCCCGCTCCTGGGTCAACAGCTTGCGCTTGCTTTCAAGCTCGTCCCGCTCGCGGCTGAGGTTGGTGATCTGGAAGCGCTGACTGGAGATCGCCGCTTCCTGCTCCTCGGTGCGTTCGGTCATGCGCATCAGCTGCATGCGCAGCATGGTGATTTCGTGCTCGCGGGCGATCAGCCGCTCCTCCAGGGTTTCATTCTCTTCATCCGTGGTGCGGACCAGTTCCAGGGCCTCCTGCTCCGACTCTATGGACATCCTGAGCTGGGAGAGCAGCTCCATGTTGCGCAGCAGCAGGATCACCATCGCCAGCAGGAAGATCATGACGATCACGGTCATGATATCGGTGAAGGAGGGCCAGAAACTGTCCTCCCCCTGACTGCCCTGCTGGTTGAGACGAAGATCGATGAAGTTGTTATCCATCGGGATCAATCGTCCTCGTGCAGACGGAAGCCGCGCTTCAATACATGCTTGATCTCTGCCATGTCGCTATGCAGCGCCTCTTCCCGCTCTTCTTGTCCCTGCAGGGACTCCAGGATGCGTTGCTCCACCGTTTCAAAGGTTTGCTGGGACTGCTCCATCTGATTGACCAGTTCCTGCAGGGAGCGGACCAGACCGGTGAATTCATAGAGTGCGCTGTCGGTCTGAACCTGGAATCTGGGAATCAGCTCATTCACCGTTACCTGTTCCACCGCGCTGAGCAGGTTGGTCTGGACATCACCCAGCTTGAGATTGAAATAGCCGAAAAAGATGAAGCAGACAATCGCGGTGATGGTGGTCGAGAGTGCGGTGGACATACCATGCACCACCAGGCCCATGCCGCTTGTATTGATCGAGGTGGCGAGCTGGTCGGAGGCGCCGATCAAGGCGATGGAGAGGGAGACGATGGTGCCGAATACACCGGTCAAAATGAGAATGTTGTTGATGAATTTCGGCAGACTGTTGCGGGTGCTCTCGCTGGCGACCAGGGTGGAGGCCAGGGATCCGTGGTTGATCGGGCAATTCGCCTTGTGCAGGCCGAGCATGGTCCGGTAGCGGTTGGCGATTATCGCCTTCTTGTTGATCTTCTTCAGAGGATCCGGTTCGCCTTCCCGGAGATTGCGCAGGAACCGGATCAGGGCGTTCTCCTCCCCCGCGTAGTGGAGGAAGATGGTGATCATGCGCAGGATTCCGATGGCAAACAGCCCGACGATGGTGCCGTTGATGATCAGGCCGGTACTGGTCAACTGATTGCGGAAATAGACGTCATTGATGAATTCATACTTCCAGACAATGAGTGCCGCGATCACAACGGACAGGAGTATCATCCGTATCAGGATGTTACGGCTGAGGTTTCGACGTAACTGTATGCTTCCCAACGCTCTGCTCCCCGGGGATATGAAATTTCGTTATCAGGCACAAAATAGGGTGAGGTCAAGGGCGGATTGCAGAGTCGTTATTCAGTTGGCGAAATGGCGGGCGGCGGCCGCACAAACTGTAAATGGTTTTTGTAAATCTTATTCCGCTATTTGAATCAATTACTTGCAATAAACAGCCACTTCGAACTCACGTCTGTTGGCTGTCACAGTGTAACCCAGCCAAGGGTACCTCGCCATAGATCCCGCTGATTTCTGCCCCATCGCCCGGGCAGCGGGCGGACTGTCCCAATTCACCGCCAGGCCGCGGCGGAGGCCGGGGAAGCTGTTGCAGGGTCCATCCAGTATTGTTATATGAGGAGGAGGAGAAGAGGATCGATCACCCTCCTGGCCGAGGGTGGAGATGATGATGGGTAAACGGGTGTGACATGGGTTTAGAACGGTCTCTATTTCAAGCGGCGAAGCGCTGCCTGCTCTCGGAAGTCCTGGATGAAAAGCTGCAACTCACTGATGTTGCTGCAGATGCCTGGGCAAACGGCGAGCTGGTTGCAGGGGCGTGGTCAGCCTGCGACAGGATAACCCGGGCGGGGCGTCCGCAACGACCCGAACTGGTCCACCCGAGCCGACTGCCGAGACGCGGCCTGGGCAGTGAAAAGGGCCGTCTGGCCTTGATCCACGCCATTGCCCATATCGAGTTCAATGCCATCAATCTTGCCTGGGACGCGGTGATGCGATTTCCCGATATGCCGAGGTCATACTATGACGACTGGGTCCAGGTGGCGCGGGAAGAGGTCTACCACTTTCGTCTGCTGAGAGCGCGGCTGCAGGCCGGCGGCGCCGAGTACGGTGACTTCCCCGCTCACAACGGCTTATGGGAGATGGCGCAGAGAACGGCCCACGATCCATTGATCAGAATGGCCCTGGTGCCGCGCATGCTCGAGGCCAGGGGGCTGGATGTGACCCCCGGCATCATTCGCCGTTTCCAAGCCATTGGCGACGACGAGACCGTAGCGGTGTTGGAGGTTATTCTGCGCGAAGAGGTGGGGCATGTTCAGTTTGGCAGCCGCTGGTATCACTACCTCTGTCAACGTCGGGGGCTGGATCCGGAGCAGACCTATTTCGCTCTCCTGGAGAACTTTCTCAACGGCGAGATCCGCTGTCCCCTGCACCATGAGGCAAGACGGCAGGCGGGATTCAGCAAGCGGGAGTTGAGCCGCCTGGAGGCGCTATGTACCGGGGGCTGAACAAGATGAACCTCGTCTGCATGGCGATGCTGTGGCTGGCCACGCCGGGCGCGGGATCGCTGGCGGATCAGGCCCGGGCCGGACTCCTGCTCTACGGTGAACGCGGGGCAGGCGGCGAAGAGATCGTCACTCGGCTGCTGTTTACCCCGGGTAAGCTGCGCATCGAGTCACGGGACCGGGCGGAAGGTTACATCCTCTACCACAGCGAGGCGGCATCCATCTACAGCGTGACGCCTGACGAGAGGACGATTCTGGTCATTCAACCCGAGGCGGAAAAGCCGAGGATCCCTGACGGCATGGCATTGAAGTTGGAGAGGATTGACGACATCGATGCCCCCGAAATCGGCGGCAGCAAGCCGCAACACTGGCGTCTGACGGTGAATGGGAGCGTCTGTCGCGATGCGATTCTGGCGCCGGGTTTGATGGCGGATCAGCGGCTGCTCTACCGGGACTACCTGATGCTGCTTGCCAATCAACACTATCTCGGTCTGGCTGCAGTCCCCGCCGAGTATCGCGATCCCTGTGATGATGCGGTCCATGTCTTCGCGCCGGCCCTGTTTGTGGAGAGAGGACTCCCGGTTCGGGTCTGGGATCAGCACGGTTATCAGCAGAGCCTGCTGGATTTCTCGGTTGAGAAACAGGTCGGCACCGAGCTCTTCCACTTGCCCGGGGACTATCAGCTCGTACCGATATCACAATCGCGGTGAATCTGGATGGGTGGGCGGCAACACCGCCGGATGCAATCTCCACCTTGCGGGCCGACCCCGATGTTCAGGGCCGGCAGCATCGACTCGATTGCTGCCGACAGGCGCTAGTGGAATCGCTCTCTGCTGGCCCCCTCAGGGGTTACGCATAACGATTCGGCCTGATCATGATGCCACTCCGCCAATACATGGCGCTGCACCGGTTTCCCCCGCAGCTCGAACCTATGGTCGGCGGGCCGATGGGTATGGCCATGGATCAAGCGCTCGGCAGCGTACTCGGTGAGATAGGCTTTCACCGTCTCCTGATTGACATCCATGATCGACTCGGACTTGAGCGATTTGGCCTCGCCGCTCATTTCCCGGTAGCGCTGTGCCAGGGCCAAACGCTGCGCCAGCGAATGGGAGAGAAACGCCTTCACATTTTCCGGCTCACGAATCTCCCGGCGAAACCGCTGGTACGGCTCATCGTCGCTGCACAGGAGATCGCCATGCATCAACAGGGTCGGCGTATCGTAGAGATCCACCAGCGTCGGATCCTGCAGCAGCGCTGCACCGGTCTCACGGCAGAAGTCATCGCCGATCAGAAAGTCCCTGTTGCCATGCATCAGCCACAAACGGGTCCCGCTATTGCTCAGCTGCTGCATGGCGAGTTTGATTTCAGGGATCGGGGGCTGCAGATGGTCGTCGCCGACCCAGGCATCGAACAGATCACCGAGGATGTAGAGGTGGTCAGCCTGCGGGGCCCGGTCGGTGAGAAAACGGAGGAACAGCCGCACCCTATCCGTCTCGTCGACGGACAGGTGCAGATCGGAGATGAACAGGGACTGGGTCACTCAGTGACTTCGGCCTTCTCGATGACGATGTCATCCACCGGTACGTCCTGGTGGCCGGCGCGGGTGGTGGTAGCGGACCCCTTGATCTGATTGACCACATCCATGCCGCTGATGACCTTGCCGAAGACACAGTAGCCCCAGCCGTCCTGACCCGGGTGATCGAGGAACTTGTTGTTCGCGACGTTGATGAAAAACTGGGCGGTGGCCGAGTGGGGATCCATGGTGCGCGCCATGGCGATGCTGCCGACCTCATTCGAGAGGCCGTTCTTGGCCTCGTTTTCAATCGGGTCACCGGTCTGCTTCTGCACCATGCCGGGCAGAAATCCGCCCCCTTGAATCATGAAATTGTCGATTACGCGATGAAAGATCGTGCCGTCGAAAAAGCCGTCCTCAACATATTGTTTGAAGTTTTCGCAGGTTTTCGGGGCGTTGGCCTCGTCCAGTTCAATGACGATGGGCCCGAGGTTCGTGGTCAATGTGATCATAGGATTCCTGTCTGCAATAGCTTTGGTGTATTAGGCATTACTCGAGTATGGTGACCTTCTCGATGACGATGGATGACCTGGGCACATCACGCATGCCGTTGGAGACGCCGGTGGGTTGCACCGCGATGCTGTCCACTATGTCCATGCCTGCTGAGACCTTGCCGAATACGGCATAACCCCATCCGTCTTGGCCGGGATAATCGAGAAAACTGTTGTTTTTGTGGTTGATGAAGAACTGAGCCGTTGCCGAGTGGGGCGCCGAGGTCCGCGCCATGGCGATGGTGCCGCGGAGGTTTCTAAGGCCGTTTTTCGCCTCGTTCTCCACTGGGTCGCGGGTCTGTTTTCGTTCCATGGACTCGTCGAAGCCACCGCCCTGGATCATAAAGCCCTTGATCACGCGGTGAAAAACCGTCCCGTCATAAAAGCCATCTTTTACATACTGAGTGAAGTTCGCTACCGATTTCGGCGCCTTTTCCTTGTCGAGGGACAACCTGATTTCGCCCATCGATGTCTGCATCAGCACCTCGACCTTTTCGGCCCAGGCGTTGCTGGAGAGAGAGGTAACAAAGAGCAGGCATAGGAGAAGGCTTAATCTTGCTTTGTTCATGGCATCCTCAGGGTGGTCACTGTCCGGTCGGTGCATCATAACGGTTCACCGGCAGCATAAAAAGGGGTGATTCCTGATGTTGTGGGAAGGCGCGGCAGGCCGTCTGTCCGGGAACAAAAAAGCCATGCGGTCCGGCATGGCTTTTTTACGCATCGAATCGGGATTTAAGCCGGGATCAGTTGTTCTTGGCCCCCTGGTTGATCCAGTTCTCTACCGTGGCGATCTCCACCTCACTCAGCGCCTCCTTACCGTGGGGCATGCGGATCGAGGGATCGACCTTACCGGCGATCAGGCGGTAGAAGGAGCTGGAGAGTGGGTCGCCGGCCACCACCACCGGGCCAAACTTGGTTCCTTTCATGACGTTTTCATAACTGTCGGTGATGAAGCCGCTGGCTTCTGCGCCGGTACCCCCTGGCAGGTGACACTCGGTACAATACTTGTCGACCAATGGCTTGACCTCTGACTTGAAACTGACCGGTGCCGGACCGGCGCTGCACCCCGCCAGCAACAGGGCGGTGAGGGTGGATGACAGTAAGAGGGGCGTGCTTTTAGACATTAATCAGCTCCTTAATGCGTCAATTTATAGGATCCGCTGGATAAGGATTCCAGTGATCCACTTGGTATATTCAACCTGTAGATGATTTTACCAATACTCTACCATCAACAGGTGAGAAATTTCGACTGCAGGCTGTGTTTTGTCAGAAAGGGTACTGCTATCAACACACTGCTTACTTCAGGCCCATCACCCAGGTAATCACGCCTTTTATATCGTCCAGGCTCGCCGGACTGGGGGGCATGGCCGCCGCTCCCCAAACCAGGGGTTCCCCGGGTGTACTGCCGGCCTTTACCTTTGCGGCAAGCCGGTCCACGGCGCCCGCGTCACTCGCATACTTCGCGGCGACATCCTTGAATGCGGGTCCGACCAGTTTGGCATCGGTTTTGTGGCAGCCCATGCATCCTGAGCGCATGGCCAGGGTCTGATCGGCAATCACGGCCTGACTGAAAAGGGTAGCAAGAGTCACTGCAGCAATGGCGATTTTTCGCATCTATGTACTCCAAAACTATTTTGAATAGGCCGCACCCGGCGTTGCCGCCCGGTCCGCAGCCCGTTAGACCACATACACTGTGTCGGGAGGGAGCGCGGATTCTTTAACCCATCATTAAGCGGAAAACCAAGTTAATCAGGGTATTGCAGCGCCAAGTCATGGTTGCGCGCGAGTAGATTTTTGAATTTGCTCTTTTTTTTCTCTCCCGGGCCCTGCCCGGTATTTTCTCCACACAGGCGCTTCTACGGCGCAGTTTTGCCTCTTTACCAGAGATTTACTCAAGAGATTCTGCGAGTTGCCGAAAAATAGAGAGGTGTAGGACTTATAGATACTTCAATAAGCAGGTTTGACCATGAGTAAATACATCTCGGTTCAGTGGAAAATTCTCACACCAATGGCCCTGATCTTCATTCTCATCATGTCAGTTGTAACCGTCTATTCCGCGCATCAGCAGAAGGAGCGGTTGTTAAGGCTGACTGAGCATCAGATTTTTGATGTCTTGCACGGTTATCTCGACAGCATGAACGCAATGATGTTTACAGGAACGATGGGCAACAGGGAGATGTTGAAGCAGAAAATCGAGAAACGTGATGGTGTGGTCGAGGTACGGATGCTCCGCGGTGAGGCGGTGAACAAGACCTTTGGTCCCGGATTTGATCATGAAAAGCCGTTGGATGAGCTTGATAAGCGGGCATTGAATGGCGAACAGGTTGTCAGGGTAGAGAAGATCAAGGGTGAGCGCATTGTCACCATTATCGAACCCTTCGCAGCCGTTTCCGATCGCAACGGCACCAACTGCCTGACCTGTCACGCACTGCCGGAAGGGACAATCCTGGGTGCGGGGAGACTGACATTCAACCTGGGGCAACGGGACAAGGCGATCGAGAATGAGCTGCTGTTCAGCGCCGTTATCAACTTTCTTGTCTTACTGGCCGGCCTTTTCATCATCAATTTGATCATGCGCAAGGTGGTGATCAAACCGCTCTGCGGGCTGCGCAGCACCATGGAGAATATCGGCGCCGATTCCGATCTGCGTCCACGGGTGACCCTCGGCGCCAACGACGAGTTCCATCAGGTGGGCACCGCCGTCAACACCATGCTGGATAAGTTTCAGCCGACAATCACCGATCTGGCACAGACCATGGACGGCCTGGCAAATTCTGCCGAGCAACTCGCCCATGTCACCAAGACGACCCGTGACGGGGTGGATCAGCAGGATAAGGAGACCAGCCAACTCACCGTGGCCATCGGTGAGCTCACCCAGGCGGCGGAAGAGGTGGCGAGGAATGCCGCCGGTGCCGAACAGGCGGCGGTGGATGCGAAGTCCAATGCCAATGGCGGCAGTGACGTGGTGGCCCAGGTATCCGACTCCATCAAGCGTCTGGCCAAGCGTGTCGACGATGCCGCGGTGGTGGTGCGTCAGCTCGCGGACGGCACCCAGAGCATCGGCCAGGTCTCCGAATCGATCACCGCGATCGCGGAACAGACCAACCTGCTGGCCCTGAATGCGGCAATCGAAGCGGCGCGGGCCGGCGAGCAGGGTCGCGGCTTTGCCGTGGTGGCCGATGAAGTGCGCAACCTGGCACAGCGTACCCAGGAGGCGACCCATGAGATTCAGGAAATCATCGAACAGCTGGTCTCAGCCTCCAGGCAAGCGGTGAAGGTGATGGATGGCAGCAAAAAGGAGGCCGATCAGAGTGTCTCCGACTCCAACCGCGCCGGTGACGCCCTGGCTCAGATCGCCAGTGCCGTGGAATCGATCAGTGAAATGAACTCGGTGATCGCCACCGCGGCCTCGGAGCAGACCTCCGTGGCCAACGAGATCAACAAGAATATCATCGCCATCAACGAGGTGTCGCACCAGACGGCCGAGGGTACCTGCCGCACGCTCAAGGAGAGTGAAGAGGTGGCTCGGATATCCTCGCAGCTGGATCAGATGGTAAATCAGTTCAAGGTTTGATGGGTAGAATCGGGACCGCCCGGCGCGAGCCGGGTCAGGTCTCCCGGTTCAGGTCTCCACGCAGCAGTTCGCGACGTGTGATCAGCCTGTCCCGGTCCATGCCCGCGGTCTCTGAACCCTCCTCGGCAAGGGCAAATCCGTCGACACCGGCTTCAACCCCTTCCTCCCCCCGCAATATCCGTCCGAGCAGCTCTTCGTCGTAGGGGTCTTCATCCGGTTCATCGACCTCGACCATCAGGGTCTGCATGAAGCTTCTGGCCGCCGCCAGGGCATGTTCCTGATTGACGAACTCATGCATCGGCGAGTAGAGGGAGTGGGTCTGGCAGCGGCCGATACCCTCGACCTCGTTGACCATGAACTTGTATTGGTTGGCGGGAAAGCGGTGCGGTTGTTTATGCCCCAGCTTCATCTCGCTCCAATCCTCGTTTTCCCCGGGGAAGAGGATCAGGTTCATCATCCAGGGAGTGATGATGACGCCGACAACGCGCCCCTCAAATTCCTGGAAGCCCACAGTCTCAACCTTCAGCATGGGATTGAGCAGGGGAATGCCCTGCATCTGCTCCTGCTCTATGCCCAGGAAAACATCTTGGATCTGTCGGGTTAGTGCTTTCAGGTCAGTCATATCGTTGCTCATTGTGGCTCGTCAAGGCGTTCCCTGCCCGGTATGTCTGAGGTCGTCCATTTCCGTGTAGGGTGGGGCAGGGCCCCACCCTACACGATTGGATTTGTCTTAAGCTGGCTTTATATCGGGGAAGTAGTGATCCACATCGATCTCCTCTTCACCGCTCATGATGGCGCTGAGACCGTCCAGGGCCTGGTTGATTTGACGGGCGTCCTGTTCAGTGATCACCTCACGGGCGGAGCCGAGAAAGGTCAGCAGCCAGGTCCCCACGGGCTGGGATCCGGTCAGCATCATATTGACCTGCTCCTCGCCGTTGCGGGTGCGGCAGCGGGCGACAAAATCACCAGCCTCGATCACCTGGGCAGGGATGCCTACGCACATGTTTCAACTCTCATATTTAATAAATACTCAAACCGCACATGGACGCGAATCACCGCCAATGATCGCGAAAGTTTCGGCTTTATCGATGTCTCGAGATTTATGTAGGGTGGAGCCCTGCCCCACCAATATGCCTCTCGTTATTGGGTGATCCGGTGGGGCAGGGCCCCACCCTACACGTTGTTTAAAAATATTCGCGATCATTGGCGGTGATTCGCGTTAATTTGCGGTGAATTATTTCACCCTGCCAAACCCGCCGCAGCCTCGTACTCGGCCTCACGTTTCCAATGGCCGTTACCGGCCCGGGAGCGGGGTTCGAGTGCAATGCCCAGAGCCGCCAGTTCTTCCACCAGCATCTGCACCATCGCCTCCAGTCCCTCTGCTGCCTCGGGGGTCAGGCCGAGGCGGTTCTCCAGGGAGTGGGGCACCATGCCGACGATGGTGACCTGCTCCGGCGTCTCGCCCTTGAGGGCAAGCAGGGCCAGCAGATCGGAAATGCCGAGCTGGTGGTTGGAGAGCTTGGTCTGGAAGAAGGCGGGGATCTCCTCGTTGGCGATGCGCACCAGGCTGCCGTAGGCAGCGCCGGTGTTGACCGCGTCGGCGATGACCAGGGAGCTGGCGCCGCGCATGGGCTCGAACAGCTCCATGCCGGTGGTGCCGCCGTCGACCACCTCGACCCCGTCGGGGATATGGTAGCGTTGCTCAAGCTCCTCCACGGCGCGCACGCCGATACCCTCGTCCTGCATCAGCACGTTGCCCATGCCGATGACCAGGACCTTGCCGGTTTTCTCCTCGGCCATGCTCACAGCGCCTTGACCCGCACGATCTCCTGCTGCTCGGTGTCGACCATGTGAATGGCGCAGGCGATGCAGGGATCGAAGGAGTGGACGGTGCGCAGCACCTCCAGGGGCTTCTCCGGGTCGGCCACCGGGTTGTCCATCAGGGAGGACTCGTAGGGGCCGATCTCGTCGTTGGCGTCCCGGGGGCCCGCGTTCCAGGTGCTGGGCACCACCGCCTGGTAGTTCTTGATCTTGGCATCCTCGATCACCACCCAGTGGGAGAGGGTGCCGCGGGGCGCCTGGTGAAAGCCAACGCCCTTGATCTCACCCTTGGGGAAGACCGGGGCGTTGAAGGTGTCCAGATCGCCGCTGCCGATGTTGTCGACCAGCTTCTGCCACTGGGCCTCCAGGGTATCCATCATCACCGCGCAGCGCACCGCGCGGGCGGCGTGGCGGCCGATGGTGGAGTTGACCGCGGCCAGCGGGATGTCCGGATTCTGCGAGACCGCCCTGAGGACATCCAGCGCCTTGTTGAGATAGTCGCTGTAGCCTTCGTGGCCGCTGGCCACGCCCACCAGCACATCGGCCAGGGGTCCCACCTCGGCCCGCTTGCCGTAGAAGGTGGGGGCCTTGACCCAGGAGTATTTGCCCTCGTCCTGGAAGTCGGTGTAGTCCGGCTCGGTCTCCCCCACCCAGGGGTGGAGGGCGTCGCCGCCGCTGTACCAGGCGTGCTTGGAGCTCTCCGCCACGCCGTCGCGGAAGTAGGGGTCGCCGAAAGTGGTGATCGGTTTCATGCTTCCGATATCGCCATTCTCGATGTAGCCGCCGGGCAGGTCGAAGACCGTGCCCTTGGGGTCCTGGGGACAGTCGGGCACGGTCAGATAGTTGTTGACCCCGCCGCCGATGCCGGCCCAGTCGAGGTAGAAGGCGCCCACCGCCGGCACGTCGACCAGGTAGGTCGATTTGACGAAGTGGTCCAGCTTGTCGATAAAGCCCTTGATCAGCATCAGGCGCTCGATATTGAGCACCGAGGGGGCGTCGTGGCCGATGGAGTTGCTGACCCCGCCCACCGCCACGTTCTGAATGTGGGGGCTCTTGCCGCCGAGGATGGCGACGATCTTGTTGGCATGGTTCTGCACGTCCAGGGCCTGCAGGTAATGGGCCACCGCCAGCAGGTTGACCTCCGGCGGCAGCTTCATCGCCGGATGGCCCCAGTAGCCGCTGGCGAAGGGGCCGAGCTGACCGCTGCCGACGAAGGTCTTCAGCCGCTCCTGCACCGCCCTCATCTCGTGGGGGCCGTTCAATGGCCAGTCGGAGAGGCTCTCCGCCAGCTTGGCGGTGGCCACCGGGTCGGCCTCCAGGGCCGAGACCACATCCACCCAGTCGACGGCGGAGAGGTGATAGAAGTGGACGATGTGATCCTGCACCGCATGTGCGGTCTGGATAATGTTGCGGATCAGCTGGGCGTTGACCGGCACCTCCAGGTCGAGGGCGTTCTCCACCGCCCTCACCGAGGTGATAGCGTGCACCGTGGTGCAGACACCGCAGAAGCGCTGGGTGTAGCTCCAGGCCTCGCGGGGATCGCGGCCCACCAGGATCTTCTCGATGCCGCGCCACATCTGGCCGGATGACCAGGCCTTGCTCACCTTGCCGTCATCCACCTCCACATCGATACGCAGGTGGCCTTCGATACGGGTAATCGGGTCAACAGTAATTCTTGTCGTCACTTGGGATTCTCCTCAAAGGTCACGCATGTCTTGCGTCGTGTAGCACGGGGAATTTTTTCACCACGAACAGAAAGACCATGATCTCCAGGGCCACCATACCGGCGGTGACCATGATCTCCGGAACAGAGGGGAAGTAGCTGTAACCCGCACCCGGATCGTAGGTGATAAGAAAGGCGTTGAAACGGTAGAGCGAGCCGGCGAACAGCATCGAGACCGAGGCCCAGAGCAGCAGGGATCCATGGCCGCGGTATTTTGCCGAGCTCAACACCAGCAGCGGGAAGACGAACAGGGCCGTCTCCAGCAGGAACATCAGACTGCCCAGATCGCCGGCGAAGATCAGCCCCAGCTTGCCGTTCACCAGGATCTCGCCGAAGCGGAACAGCAGATAGGCGGCGAGCAGGCCGACGATGCCCTTGCCGAGACCGGCCAGCAGGGGTGTCTCCGAAGGCCGGCGAAAGCCGACGCTGCTGAAGGAGGCCTCGAAGACCACCACCGCGAAGCCCATGGTCAGCGCGGTGAGAATCGCCAGCAGGGGCTGCAGATGGAGCGACTGCCAGAGAGGATGCACCTTCCAGCCCATGGCGATCAGCATGGAGCCGAGGGAGGACTGATGCATGGTCGGCAGCAGCACGCCGAGGGCGATGAAGATGAAGAGCACCTTGTTCAACGACCTGATCAGCCCCTTGGCGCCGATCTTTTCCAGCAGCGTGGGGGCGAACTCGATGCAGAGCACCAGGATGTAGGTGGCGACACAGAGGCCGACCTCCAGCATCACCGAATTGAAGTTCATGTGCCAGGGGGTGAAGATGTTGTAGAACTGCCAGTAGCGGCCCATGTCGATCATGGCGCCGACGCCGCCCAGGCCGTAGCCGAGCAGGCTGGCGAGCAGGGCGGTGCGCATCAGCGGATGGTACTTGCCCTTGTTCATCACATAGACGGTGATGGCCAGGGCGTAGCCGCCGCAGGCAAGGGCGGTGCCCACCACCACGTCGTAGACCACCCAGACGCCCCAGGCGTAGCCGCCGTTGAGGTTGGTGACTATGCCCATGCCGTGGATGAAGCGCTGGGCCAGGTAGTAGGTGCCGATCAGGGCGATGACGGTGAGCGCCAGGAAGGGCAGGGTGAGTACCGGCCGCTTGAGGGGTTGATATGCACTCATGAGTCGTCTCCTCCCTCGTCATCGGTATTGCGCCGGACCACGTAGGTAAGACCCGCCAGGGCGATGGCCGGCAGGGCCATATAGCTGTAGAGGGTGTGCTGCACCGTCTCCGAGATGGAGGCGTAGGAGCGCTCCTCCAGCGGCGGCATGCCCAGCTTGTCGAAGGGGATGGAGGAGATGTGCAGCACATTGGTGCCGCCCGCCTCCTTCTCGCCCCAGACATGGTCCTGGTACTCGGGCACCGCCTTTTGGTGGTGACTCTCCGGGTTGCGCACGTCGCCGCGGGGGTAGTTGTAAGTCTCGCCGGGCTTCAGCGCCATGCGGCGCTTGGCCTCCTCCAGCAGCGCCTTGCGCGAGCCGAACAGGGTGGCGCCGGTGGGGCAGACCTCGGCGCAGCCGGTCATCTGGCCCCTGTCGATGCGCTCCACCCCGGCCTGGTTGCACATCTGGCACTTGTGGATCTCACCGAAGGGGTTGTCGTAGTCGAACTGGGGCACGTTGTAGGGGCAGCCCACCATGCAGGTGCGGCAGCCGATGCAGGCATCGGGATGGTGGGTGACGATGCCGGTCTTCGCATCGCGCCGCATGGCGGTCACCGGACAGACCGAGACGCAGCCCGGATCGACACAGTGCATGCAGCTGCGCTTTTCGAAGGCGTAGCCGTCTTTCACTGCATCCTTCCGCTCGCCTTTGCCTTCGCTGTAGACCTTGATCACGTTCAGGGTCTCGGCCGAAAGGTCGTGGGCGGCGTCCCAGGCGGTCTCTTCGCCCAGGGGTGTCGCCGGCATCTCATTGACCTCTTTGCATTTCGCCACGCAGGCCTTGCAGCCGATGCAGAGCGTCGAGTCGTAGAGCATGCCGATGGCTTCCTCCGCCGGCTCCAGGTTGCCCCGCGCATCGGCCGTGCCGGCGCCCATCAGGGCCGCGCCGCCGCCGAGGGAGGCCTTGAGAAAATCTCTGCGTTTCATGCTGCCCTCACTCCCCGTCTTTCTCTTTGCCGTCGAGCTTCTTCGAGGCCATGGCGGTGGCGCCCACCGCCACCCCGACCGCGGCACCGGCGATCGCCGCGGCACCGGCTGAGATGCCGGCCGTGCCCTCGCGATCCTCGATGCCGGGGAACATGTTGGGCGGGGTGTGGGTCTTGACGTCGGCCAGGCTGAACAGCGGCTTGTTGAAGCCGACGCCGCCCTCCGAGCAGCCGAAACAGGGGTGGCCGACGCCGATGGGCCAGACACCGCCGCCGACGTTGTTGAACTCCAGGCTGGGGCAGTTGTTGTAGGTCTCGGGACCCTTGCAGCCGAGCTTATAGAGGCACCATCCCTTGCGATGGCCCTCGTCGCCGAACTCCTTGGCGAAGCGGCCGGCGTCGAAGTGGGGACGGCGGTAGCAGTTCTCGTGGATGAGGCGGCCGTAGGCCCATTTCGGGCGCCCCTTCTCGTCGATGGGGGGCAGCTTGCCGTAGGTGACGAAGTAGAGCACGGTGCCGATGAAGTTGGCCGGGTTGGGCGGGCAGCCGGGGATGGTGACCACCGTCTTGCCGGCCAGCAGCTGCGGCGCACCCACCGCCCCTGTGGGATTGGGCTCGGCCGACTGCACCCCGCCCCAGCTGGCGCAGGAGCCGAAGGCGACGATGGCGGCGGCGTGTTCGGCGGCCTCGTTGGTGATATCGACCATGGTCTCGCCGCCGATCTTGCAGAAGATGCCGTCGTTGGCGAGGGGTATGGCCCCTTCCACCACCAGCAGATATTTGCCCTTGTTCTCCTCCATGACCTTCTTCTTGATCTCCTCAACCTGGTGGCCGGCGCCGGTATCGAGGGTCTGGTGGTAGTCGAGGGAGATGAGGTCGAGGATGAGGTGTTCGAGGGAGGGCTGTTCGGAGCGCAGCAGGGCTTCACTGGGCCCCGTACACTCCTGGCCGTGGAGCCAGATGACGGGCGGGCGCCGTTTCGGATCGGCCACCGCCTGGGCCATGGCCATGGCGGCATTGTTCGATAGTCCCAGGGATGCCGCTACGCCGGTACAGAACTTGAGAAAGGTTCTGCGAGAGACGCCGAGACGTTTCTCCACTGCTGAAAAGTCGAAATCGTGCGCTGCCATCTGTACTCTCTCCGGTTAGCTTGCTGAGGCGTTTTGGGTGCTGCAGTCTGCAAAAGACAAGTCAACAATTTCCGCAATTTTTGTGCCGGATTTGTTTTGTTGCTTAGATTCATTGGCTTAGAAAACTCAGCTAATTGCACAGACAAAAAAAGTGCAAGGGATCATTACATCTCAATTTCCTTACTGGAAAGATGGTTTACATATTTTGTGGTAATTACCAAGGTCGGTTTCCCTCGATCCCGAACCATGTTCACCGGTTGTGTTATTTCTGCTGGAGTCCAGGGAGGCGCTTTGTGGTAGCCGCCGCTTTTCGCTAAGATGCGCGGCACTTATCTCCCAGTCGATGTGATGGACAATGCTCAAGCTCTACAACGATCTCAGCAACCGTAAAGAGACCTTTCAGCCCCTGGAGGCCGGCAAGGTGCGCATGTATGTCTGCGGCATGACCGTCTACGATCTCTGCCATCTAGGCCATGCGCGGGTGATGGTGGTGTTCGACGTGGTCTATCGCTACCTGCGGGCGAGCGGTTACGAGGTGAACTACATCCGCAACATCACCGACATCGACGACAAGATCATCAACCGGGCCAACGAGAAGGGGGTCCACATCGGCGACCTCACCGGGGAGTTCATCCAGGCGATGCACCAGGATGCGGAAGCCCTCGGGGTCCTGCGGCCGACGGACGAGCCCAAGGCCACCGAGCACATGGATGAGATCCTGGCGATGATCACAAGGCTGATCGAGAAGGGGCACGCCTACGCCGTGGACAACGGCGACGTCTACTACGACGTACGCAGCTTCAGCGACTACGGCAAACTCTCCGGCAAGTCCATCGAGGATCTGCGCGCCGGCGCCCGGGTTGAACCCGGGGATGTCAAGCGGGATCCCCTCGACTTCGCGCTGTGGAAGGGGGCAAAGCCCGACGAACCGGCCTGGGACTCGCCCTGGGGGCGCGGCCGCCCGGGCTGGCACATCGAATGCTCCGCCATGTCGACCACAGCCCTGGGCGACAGCTTCGACATCCACGGCGGGGGCGCCGACCTCACCTTTCCCCACCACGAGAACGAGATCGCCCAGTCCGAGGGGGCGACCGGCCATCCCTTCGTCAAATACTGGATGCACAACGGCTTCGTGCGCATCAACGACGAGAAGATGTCCAAGTCCCTGGGCAACTTCTTCACCGTGAGGGAGATCCTGGAACACTACCGCGCCGAAGAGGTGCGCTACTTCATCCTCACCAGCCACTATCGTTCGCCGCTGAATTACGATACCGAGCACCTCGACAATGCCCGTGCGGCACTGACCCGTTTCTATACCGCGTTGAGAGGGCTGCCGGAGGCTGACG
The DNA here is from genome assembly GCA_003058495.1 of gamma proteobacterium symbiont of Ctena orbiculata. Taxonomy (GTDB): domain Bacteria; phylum Pseudomonadota; class Gammaproteobacteria; order Chromatiales; family Chromatiaceae; genus Thiodiazotropha. The sequence goes on from QBVC01000027.1 coordinate 65,511, forward strand.
CCACTGGTGGGGAAGAGTATGTCGGTCGCTTTCGCGACGCTATGGACGACGACTTCAACACCCCCGAAGCGTTAGCGGTGTTGTTTGATCTTGCAAGGGAGATCAATCGTCTGAAAGAGACCGAGAACGAAGCAGCAGCGTCACTGGCGGCCATTTTGCGCGAACTGGGTGGGATACTGGGTATCCTGCAAGACGATCCGGAGAGTTATCTGCGAGGGGCTGCCCCCGCGGATGAGGACGGATTGAGCGACGAGGCGATAGAAACCATGATCCAGGCACGTATCGATGCCCGTTCGGCGAAGAACTGGGCTGAGGCTGATCGTATCCGTGATGAATTGCAAGCGGCTGGGATTATTCTGGAGGATGGACCTCAAGGCACAACCTGGCGCAGGGGGTAAGTTTATCGGTGCGGTAAACCGCACCATAAACTCTTACTGATAACCCACAATCCTGGCCAATACCCACCAGAATGCAAACGCCTTTCGATTGGCCGTAATATGCTGGCTATTATGCGCACCATAAGTGGCCACACCACCGGGTGTTGAACGGTTCTCGTACCAGTCGACGCCCAACGAGTGCGCCGCCTGCCAATCCTCATAGAAGTTGCCCCCGTAGCTGGTGGAATTGCCGTTGTCGCCGGCATCCTCGTAATAGCTGCCATCCATGGCATGAGTGTCGATGGAGTAGTAGTCGATACAGAAATAGTGGTGGGTGTTGCAGTAGTCGGTGATCAGTGACGCCTGCTCGCGGGGATTGCCCTCACCGGTATTCGAGCCGGTGTTTGCATGCCCGGTCATGAAGATGAATGTGACCGGCGTGGTGCGGGTCTGGCCGACGCCGCTACCGATCCTGCTGCCGCCGGGACCATACTCGTCGATCAGGGTCTGCATCGAACTCAGGTAGTCGGCCACCGAGTGGCCGGCGATGTTGCACCAGGACCAGAGCATGACGTTGATGGCCTCGTTGGCCGGATCGTCGAGGTAGTTGCGCACCTGATGGCGCCAGCTCATCCAGTCGGCGTCTGCCTGGGACAGATCCTGAAAGGCGCCGCCGATTTCGTTGTCGTGAAAATCGAGCTTGTCCGCTTCGGGGAGTGAGTTTCTGGTTACACCGAATCTTCTCTCGTCGCCGTCTTTGTAGTCGGGCAGGCCGAAGACACCGTAACTGACATGGGTGCCGTGGGAGGTGTGGTTGTAGGCGATGTGCAGGGTGCTGCGGGCGCTGTCGATATAGCTGTCGGGTATGGCCCGCAATACTGCTTCGGTGGCCACGCTGTAATCGGCCACATAGGCGGATGAGGCAGTCCCGCTATCGTTGTCACCATCATCGATCACATCATTGCCATCAGAGATGTCATTGTTAAGGTCACTGTCGTTGCTGACATTGCTGCCGCCGTTACCTCCGCATGCTACAAGGAATAGACAGAGCAACACCACCGTCAATGACGGCATCTTCAAGTGACATAACGACATAACGGATCTCCAGCAACTGCACCTGGGGATAAAACCATAAATTAGTTGTGGTTTTATAGCGGAAAGCTGTGGCCCGGTATGTGATCCCTGTCGAGAATCTGCTTTTTAGGGAGTCTTATCGGTGCGGCAAGCCGCACCCAACAAGCTAGATAAGGGCGTAGGGTGCGGCTTGCCGCACCGTATGATGAAATTAATTTGCCGAGCTGTGCAGCTCCGCCGCCTGCAGGGTGTTCTCCAGCAGGGTGGCGATGGTCATGGGTCCGACGCCGCCGGGTACAGGCGTAATCCAACTGGCTCGCTCACTGGCCTCAGCAAAGTTCACGTCCCCCACCAGTTTGCCCTGGTCATTGCGGTTCATTCCCACATCGATGACGATGGCCCCCTCCTTGATCCAGTCTCCCGGCACATATTCGGCACGGCCGATGGCGACCACCAGGATATCCGCGTTATGCGCCTTCTGCGCAAGCTCCTTGGTGCGGCTGTGGCAGACGGTGATGGTGCAGCGGGCCGCCAGCAGCTCCAGGGCCATGGGGCGGCCGACGATGTTGGACTGGCCGATGATCACCGCATCCAGCCCCTCGAGCTTCTGGCCGGTTCTCGCCAACAGGGTCATGATCCCTTTGGGTGTGCAGGAGCGCAGCAGCGGCATGCGCAGCACCAGGCGGCCGACGTTGTAGGGATGGAAACCGTCCACATCCTTGGTCGGCAGGATGCGCTCGATCACCGCCTCCTCGTCGATGTGTTCGGGCAGCGGCAGCTGCACCAGGATGCCGTCGATCGCCTCGTCTTCATTCAGCCGGTCGATCAGCGCCAGCAGCTGATCCTCGCCGGTGGAGGCGGGGAGATCGTGGGAGACGGAGTGGAAGCCGACCTCGTCACAGGATTTCCGCTTATTCCTTACATAGACCTGGGAGGCGGGATTCTCCCCCACCAGGACCACCGCCAGGCCGGGTCGGCGCATGCCGCCTGCCACGCGTTCCTCCACGCGTTGTCTGATCTGCTCTCTGAGATCGGCCGCAATGGCCTTGCCGTCTAAAATCTGCGCACTCATCGGGGTTCCCGGGGTCTGATTGAAACCAGGGATCGGATGATACAGAAAGCCGGCCCTACTGTCAGTGCGCAGGGCCCGCCGCCATTGACCTCGCGGGGCTTCGCCAGTATTATTCCCCCCCTTTGCTCACCCAGGGTGTAGGGATATACTTTTGGGATGATTTTCGGGGTATAGCGCAGTCTGGTAGCGCGCCTGCTTTGGGAGCAGGATGTCGGGAGTTCGAATCTCTCTACCCCGACCAGTTGACTGCGCCCGTAGCTCATTTGGATAGAGCATCGGCCTTTGAGCGCACCTGGCCCAGGCCAAGTGCAACCAGGAGCCTCTATGGGGAATGCAACCCGTAGAGTGGATCGCACTGTATCGGGGAAACCTTAACAGGTCATGCTGATGGCAATCCCGAGGAAACCTCAGGTTGGGACATCCTGAAAGAGCGGATGGGCGAGCCTGCAGCCGGGGGATCCGTAGAGACTATACGTGCGACACCTGAGACGGTGAAGAGATAGTCCAGACCACAAACCCCGAACGGGGGCGTCGAAAGGCGTAGTTGGTAAGCTAAGCCGAGGGTAGCAGGTTCGAGTCCTGCCGGGCGTGCCAAGTCTGCAGGAGCGGCTGTCGCGAAACAGCCGGATAGAAACGGTCAATGGTGGACGTAGCTCAGTTGGTAGAGCTCCGGATTGTGGTTCCGGCGGTCGTGGGTTCGAGACCCATCGTCCACCCCATTAACGCGACTCCCCATTCCGTGTGGGGGTCAAACAGCTCATGGGCCATTAGCTCAGCTGGTAGAGCAGTGGACTCTTAATCCATTGGTCGTAGGTTCGAATCCTACATGGCCCACCAGTAACTATTTGATTTAAATAAAAATAAAAAATATTTCATCTGGATAGTGATAGGTGAAAAATAAAAAAGACGACGGATAGTCAACGAAATAATAATAATATTGACTGAACCATATTAACGTTACAAATAACGCACTTTAAACGAGATTTAAAATATTATTATTGATCTCTGCTATAGTCTAAATTATTGACTTGATTAAAAATAATTGTTATCAAGTTATGAAAGGGATAGGATGATTTGTGGGAAAGAAAAAAGCGTCAAATCGGGGCAGAAAGGATTCTAGGATCCAAGAGCCGACACAAGAAAATAGTAAAAAAGGTTTCGCAGATGTCGCTATAAGGTTTATAGATGCGATGTATGATCTTGCTCAAACCGGTAATCTTGTAGGCTTGGCGCTATTCGGTTTTGTATGTTGGATATTTTATGTAACGTACAAATTACCTGCAGAAACTGTGGAAGGTATGTTGTATGGCATTGGGAACTTTTTAGCCAGTGAATCATTCTATATTGTGCCATTTACCGCTGTAATTGCGTTTTGTGGTTATACAAACCTTATTCAGAAACGTGTTTATAGAACTCATATCAAAGATCTTGCTGAGCATAGAAAACTACTTATACATGGATTAGAGAGCGGAGAGTTGAGTCATCTAGGAACTCATCATAGTAGTGAAAATGACTAATTACGAAAGCTCACTGGGTAGTCAGAAAAAAGGAGATAATCATGCTAGCGATTAATTTCATTATCGCGTGTTTGTCGCTGTGGTTGATTATGCTTATTAATTATCATTTCTTGCAACCAGCTTTAAAAAATCAACAAAGGTTCAAATTATATAAATTAAGAGATGAATTGTCTTTGTTGGCAATGAGTGGTGAATTAGATGAAAAGTCTGATGAATATTTGACACTTATTAAATTGATAAACAATGCAATTCGGGCTACTGGTTCATTTCAAGTAACCGACTTTTTAAAGTTTATATTCAATTTTCACAAAGATGAAGAACGTAAAGCTAGATTTAAATCTATAGTAGAAAAAATTGATCAAGCAAACCACAAAGAGTATTGCAGAATAGCAAGTGATGTATTTGAGGTTTTACACGACATACTTCGTTCAGATACCAGGGCACTTAGGTATTTCTTATTTCCTGGTCTACTTGCTGTTGGCTTCTTATTAAAAATCGTTAAGATTACTAAACTGATTGAGAAGGTTGAAAAGAAGCAAGAGCAAATTAATGAGATGGACGAAGATCTAGACGGCTATAAAGACCAGTTTGGAAAAAAGACCTGTGCAGCATAGTGCTTTAGAAACAGTTAATTTTTTAAGCAAAAATAATTAGGTCAACGGATTCAGCTTAGCAACCTCTTCAAGATGATCCGGTGATAAATGAGCATAGGAGTTAACGGACACCCGAAAAATACTTCAAATCCAGACATGATTTTGGCAACTGCTCCATTCCCCTATGCCATTACAAGACAATAACTTCGTAGTACAGCACGTTGGCCGCGATGCCAGCTCTTTTTTTGTATCTCGGCGTAGGCCTTGATTCGATCAATCGCGCCCAATACGGAGAAATAGTTTTTATTATAGTGGCTGACACTCGTCACCCAGGCATCCGGGTTTAAGCCAACACGCTCGAGGATATGCGAGGACACCCACAAATCCTTGCTTAAACATAACGCCTAAAATCAAAACAATTAACGGGTGTCCCCTTATGATTCCATACTCTGCCATAGGATTGCGATAAAACGGGGCCGCAATCCTGTCTTCTGGGGCTTTATGGGCGGCCTGTTCGGCCCTCTGGCGATACCTTTTGCTTTTATGGTGAGGCCTAGACAAAGTAAATGACAGACCGAGAGATTTTCTTGTTTCCTTAGACGTATGTAGAGTAGACCTCTGTAGCACGATTTAAATAGATGCAAGTAAATACGCAGCTACTATTACAAAGGCGAAAATGTAAATTATATTCAGAAAAGATATCTGTTCCTTTTGAGCGGCCTGCTCTGAAAATTCCCTAAATAAATTAAACAATACGGCAATCATAAATGCCATGAACACCAAGCCACATAAGGCTTCTATAGCCGCCATCATCCGCGCATCTTCTGTTGGCTGAAAGTCTCCATAGCCAAGCGTTGTAAAAGTCACGATTGAAAAGTAAAACAAGTCCCTTTCGGCCTTTTTGATTTTCTTCTTAGTTTCAGGCTCAAGGCTTTTAAGATCATCGCCTGAAAATTTGATCATACGATCAGGAGCAGTTTCCTCTTTGGTTGTGTCGATAATTCCTGAGACAGCATAACCTTCGGCAAAAGAATGGATTATGATGAAGGCGCTGGACATGGCTGCGAATAAAACAAAGATGATGGAATATCTGTTTGTTTGCCGAATAATGATCCATCGCATCAGTACGTATACTATAAATATTACTATGGCTGAGATGGCCAGTATGATGGTAAACAAGGCCGTATCCGGTTGATAAGGTGTAACAATATCCGGTATTGAGCTAACAACTGTGATCGTAGCTAAGAATCCGGTTGCCAGTAATACTTCCTTGAAATTGTGAATGAAGGAAAGATATTGCTCATTCAGTTTTAATCTTAGTGTTGGTGATACGTCTCTTTTCAGCCATATATCTCGAAATTTCCAGAGCGGCATCACTGATAATAGCACTGCAGTGATTGCTCCCAGTTGCCAGTTACGAAATACCCCAATGCCTAGTCCTAAAAACAGGGCGGGCAACAGTAGGACCAATAACTGGATATAAGAATTTAGTTGTTCAAATGATTTCTTGTTGTCCATCTTCATTACAAAGCACGAAAAATATCATCCTTTTATATCTTTTTAGTCATGGCAATTGCTGCCGATAATCAGGACAGGACGAGAGTATTAAAGTGGATTCTTAAAAACATCCTGTATGAAGCATGAAGTGTTTGCCAGTGCCGATCGCGCTATATCCTGGGTGAAGAAAGCGCCATAGGGATGTGAATATACAGTAGCCCCAAGACGAAACTAATGTTATTTAGTGTTCCTCCTTAGACTTCTAGCAATCCCAGCTCTTCCAACCGGATGGCCATGGTTTCTACTGACACATGAAACTGGTCGGCCAGTGACCGAAAATGCCGACCGTTGAAGCTTTCAGATTTTGCAAGAATTCGGGAGAGTTGGCGCAGTGTCTTTTTGCCGTCCTGCAAACCCAGCGATCCTGATGGGTCAAGTGCGAATATTGTGGCTTCATTGAGCGCAAATTTATCGGACAAGAAAAACTGCCGGAACCGTGCCCTGACAAGGTTTTCCGGCATCAGGAAGAAAGTGGCGAATTTATCGGCCTCTTTTTCGATTTTGCCACGTGCCCCGCTTTCTTGCCCTGATCCATCGAGGGGGCGGTCGCGATGCATGCGTACCCCCTCGTGGAGAACAGCGTGGGCAAGCTCATGGGCTGCTGTGAAACGGCGTGTGTTAAACGGCATTTGCCGTGAAATCAGAACGCGCTTATCCGTTCGATCGATAATTCCAGCGACTTCGAAGGTCTCACCGTTACTGGAGTACTGTCCCAACGTTTCCTCCAAGTCGAAGTCAAATTCAATGAGGTTCAGGGCGATGGCGGGATCGAGCAGCTCGACAGGGTCATCGGGAACGCCATCTGGCCAGAGGTCATGACGCCGTTGCCATATGTTTTCCTGGAGTTTTTTCGCTGCTTGTTCAATCCCCTGATAGCCTGGTCGTTTAGCATGAGCAGACCATTTTGTATTGGGAACTTGTGCAGATTTTGAGGCCGCTACGGGAATCTCGCCGCTCAGACCACCCGTATCATCGAGAAAAGCATATTGGTCTCCAAGTAACCGACGGTTAGCCGCGATTTGCGCGGCGGACGCTTCAACAACCTTCGGCGCTGCATCATATCCGCCTTCTCCGTCCAGATAGGCATATGGGTTTTGAAGCAGTCGACGATTTTCGGAGATTTGCTTTTGCGATGGGATAGACATCTTATCTTCCTAATTTAAAACATATTTATCCTAGTCTAGGCCATCTTTCTCTAAAGAAAAGCATACTGAGTCAAGCTTGACTTGTTCAAAAATGTAAAGTGAAGTCGTGCTATCTGCCTTTGCCACGTCCCGTATCACCCCGTCCTGGATTAGGGATAGACTCTTTCTGTGTTGTAGACGGATGCCGCTTCGCATACGTCTCCGTAACAAATTGCCCGGTTTTGGAGCTACGATGCCCCGTATGACTCTGTTTTTTGGCCATAATAAAAACCCCAATTATTACAATAAAACACAGTATAGTGCATATAAATGCACCTTCAACCACAATATCTTGTGGTTGGGATCAAAATGACTATTTCATCTTTCTCTTAATGCGACGTATTTGGCGAATACTTCCTATTTATCCAGACAATGGCGATTGATTGTGCGCTTAAGATGCATGACTCTGTGTTCTTGATGTGATCTTCAGTCTATGGAGGAAGATATGACCAGTAGGCAAAAATTGATGCCAGGTTCAGTGTTCTTGCTACTGGCCGGATTAGTCTGTACCGGTCTTGTCCTTCTTTCTCCCTATCGCCATCACCATGCCTCGGTTGTGATTGATCCTTGGGATGATTCAGTCAAGAGCGGTGATCCTCTCATCCAAGTGTTGACCACCTATGGACGATCCTGATTAGCACGATCTGGCTGCGTGAATTTTGCGTGAATGGGTTGTGCATTGTTGTGCAAAGTCACGCAAACAGGGCAACGGGCGTTCCGGTAACTTATTGAAAAATAAGGACCATTGGTTCTCACGCCCCGACTCTTAATCCATTGGTCGTAGGTTCGAATCCTACATGGCCCACCAAACAACAATGGGTGCTTACCGGCCACATAGGTAACACTTTATTCCGAGGACATAGGTAACAGTTTTGGAGCAAATGGGTTGTAACCCACGGGCTCCACTCGGTTTACTTCTTTATCAAAAAAGCCTGGTTCGATGGCTGAGCAGAGCAAGGCTGAACCCGGGAGCGCTGCGACCGCTGCCCGAAGGGACGAGGTGCAGCCGAGTAATCCTACATGACCCACCAGTATCAAATTAAAGCCCGAACCTTGGGTTCGGGTTTTCTGTTTCTACTCAGGTGATTCGAACCTACGATTTTAAATACCAGGTTCAAACGGCCAGATACCCATCAAAGAGGAAATCGCATAAGTCCTGGTTCTAAGTTACAGATTCTATATGGTTAGATGTCATGTAGATCCCAAGATACCACCCATAAACAGACTTGGTGAATTATAACAAAAATGTTATAATTGAAGCCATGGAAAAGGATTTACATTGGAGAGGGAGCAGTTACAAGGATCTGCTCTCTTTTCCAGAACAGGCCCGCAGGGAAGCAGGTTACCAACTTGGTTTTATCCAGCTTGGTTTCGAATCTTCTGACTGGAAATCTATGCCAACTATAGGTTCAGGAGTGAGAGAGATCAGGATTCATGTGGAGGGTGAATTCCGGGTGATCTACATAGCCAAACATGAAGAGGCTATATATGTGCTCCATGCCTTTCAGAAGAAGACGCAGAAGACTTCGAAACGGGATATTGAGCTGGCTAGATCACGACTCCGTGAACTGGAGCAAGAGAGGAAGAGATGACTAAAACCCATGTAACTCCGGCGGGTGGAAACATCTTCGCTGACCTGGATGTACCCGATGCGGAGAATGAAAAGCTCCGGTTGGTCTTGCTTGCCTCGATTCGGGAATGGTTTGAGAGTTCCGGTATGACTCAAATTGAAGCGGCGGAGTCGATGGGCGTAAAACAACCGGTCCTCAATGATGCTATCAACGGACGGTATCAGAAGTTTACCATCGACAGACTGGTAAGATTGCTTGCCTCTGTGGGAAGGCGCGTAAACGTTACCATAACGAATGATCGGGCGGCATAAAACTAGATTACGACCTCGCCTTATGCGCGCCTATGGCCACGCGACCGAGGCGCAGATCCTATGCAACCCACACATCCAGGAACGCGAAGTACGGATTTTGTTCATGGGGATGGGGTTTTAGTGGAGAGATTTACCCAGCTCGTCAATCAGCGAGGGGATTTCGCGGGTGATATTGAGGGTGTCTGTGTTTAAATGCATACCCATATAAATACCCATAAATATCCATAAAGGCAAGGTATGGTGTAAATTACCCGAAAAGATATCCGAAAGTATCCATAAAATGGTGGGTTATTTCGGTTTTATATTTTCTACGAAAAAGATTCGAAGCGAACGGCTTCAAACAGGCTTGGTTCGACAACCGGGCAGCGCCGGCAAAGCCGAATCATGCTAGAGGGTCCATCAACACTGCAAGGCTCAGGTCAATCAGGCAAGGGTTTTGCCTGCTGTGAAAACAATCTATCCGATACCCTGAACACCAACGCCAGTAGCGCCGGCATAAAGGTCAAAGTCACGATCATTGAGAACAGCAGTCCAAACAGGACGATGGCGCCCAGTCCCCGGTATAGCTCGGTTCCGGCTCCGGGGTTGAAGACCAGCGGAGACAGCCCGGCAACTGTAGTGACGGTCGACATGAGGATTGGTCGCAGTCGGATACGCACGGCTTCCGTCACTGCCTCGACGATGTTCATGCCTTTCTTCTTCAGGTTGGTTGCAGTGAGTTCAACGATCAAAATGGGGTTGTTGACCACCGTGCCGATCAATACCAGGAAGCCGAGCATGGTAATCATGTCGAAGGGTTGGTTGATGGGATTGAGGCCGATCTGGTCAAGGTTGGCGCCGGCCAGGTTGATCAGATAGAGACCGGCGATACCGCCGCTGATGCCCACGGGCAGGTTGGTCATGATCAGCAGCGGATATCCCCAGTGGGAGAATACCGCCACCATCAGCAGGTAGGCGATCAGTATCGCAACGATGAAGTTGCTGAACAGGGCGTCCCGCGTTGCCGTCAGTTGATCACTGGCGCCGCTGATCTCCAGCCGGATATCCGCAGGCAGTTCACCGGATTCCTTCATCCCTTTGATGATCTCCTTAGTCACCGCCTCTACGCCGGTCTCCAGCGGGATCTCCCTGGGCGGTATCACGCTCAGGGTGATGGTTCGATCACCGTCGACGCGACGGATGGTCTCGGTATTGACGCTCTCCTCGAGCCGGGCGACGGCATTCAGTGGAACGATTTCGCCCCGGGAGGAGTAGAGCATCAGGGATTCGAGATCCTGGGGCTGTTCGATGTTGCCCTGGGTGGAGTAGAGAAACATGTCGATCTGGTCATCGTCGAGGAAAAACTCGTCCACAAAGGCGCCGTCCGAATAGGCCCAGATGGTGTATCCCAGGTCCTGGGTGTCGATGCCGAGTTCAGCGGCGCGCTCCCAGTCAGGCTGCACCTCGAGCATGGGTTGCCCCATGGTCAGGTTGGAGGGCTCGGGTCGCACCCTCGGGTTGTCGAAGACCTGCTTCGACTTGAGAAAGACCTTCAACCCGGCATCGAACAGTGATTCAAGTTCCGGGCCGCTGATATCGATGTTGATACTGCGGGTACCGCCGAAATTGCCTGAAAAGATCGATCCCTTGGAGGAGAATGAGCGCAGGCCGGGCAGTTCACCGGCCTTGGCGCTGGCGATCTCCAGAAACTCATCGGTCTGGTGCCTGTCCGCCACGCCGCGAACGGAGAACACCCGGGTATTGCTGACGAAACTCACCGAGAAGGTCATGGCCGGAATGTCGGTTTCACCCTTCGCGAACTGTTCGGGATCCGCGCCCAGTTGCGGCAGGAATTGTTCATCCACCGACTGATAGTGGTCCTTCATGGTGTCGATGTTATAGCCGGGTGGGGCGAACATGATGGTGAAGACCTTGGCCTCTTCACCCTCCGGCAGATACTCGGTTTGCGGCGTCAGATAGTAGAGGATGGCGCCGGCCCCCGCCAGCACGATCAGGATTACCGCCAGTGGCCGTATAAAGCCGGCCACCAGCCAGTGGATCAGTGATAGCACCCAGCGCGAAACGGTGGCGCCGAGCCTGTCCAGGAATGAGTTTTCGGATTCTTTATGGATGGAGAGGTAACGGCCGCTCGCCGCCGGGACCAGGGTGATCGCCACCAGCATCGACATCAGTATCGATGAGGCAATCGCGATGGCGATATCCGAATAGAGCTGCCCTGCCTCTTCGTGGATGAACAGAATCGGCAGGAAAACGCAGACCGTAGTCAGGGTTGAGGCCAGCACCGCGGGCCAGACCTCGGTGATGCCGTTGAGGGCGGCCTGCAGGCGGCTGGTGCCCTTGCTCAGGTGGCGGTAGATGTTCTCCGCCACCACGATATTGTTGTCCAGCGTCATGCCGATGGCGAAGGCCACGCCGGAGAGTGAGATGACGTTGATGGTGCGACCGGCGATCAACAGCCCGAGAAACGCGGCGATGGCGCAGATGGGAATCGCCATGGCGCCGATCAGGGTGCCCGAAACCGAGCGCAGAAACAGGAACAGCACCAGCAGGGCGAGGATCGCACCGATCGCCAGGTTGTGCTTCACCACCTCAACCGCATCGGTCACGTAGACCACATCATCGGAGTTCAGGACCAGCTCCAGGCCCTTCTCCTTGAGGATGCCCGCATTGAGCTCCTCCACCCTCGCCATCATCGCCTGCTTGATCTCGATCACGTTGGTGCCGATCTGCCGGTTCACCGCGAAGGCCAGCTGAGGTTTTCCGGACGCATAGGCGTAGTTGCGGACCTCGGCAAAGCCCAGTTCCGCATGGCCCAGGTCTTTCAATCGAACGAAGGCGCCGTCCCGTTCAGTGATGACCAGGTCATTCAGTTCCTCGACGGACTGGAAGCGGCCGATGGTGCGCAGCAGGTAGCGTCGCTTGCCGCTGTCCAGGTCACCGCCGGAGATATCCCGGTTTCTGGCCCGGATGGCGTTTCTCAGGTCCAGCAGGCTGATGTTGCGCTGCGCCAGCTTGAGCGGATCCACATGGATTTTGATCTGCCGCTCCGCACCGCCCCAGAGGCGGACGCTGGAGACGTCGGGCACCCGCTCCATCGGCCGTTTGATGTTCTCTTCCGCCCAGTCGTGGAGGGCGATGACATCGTCCTCGGAAAAGTCACCGCTGATCGGCGTCAGACGGAAATACATGAAGGAGTTGGATGAGAACGATTGTGAGCGGATGCTGGGCTGGCGGACGTTCTCCGGGTAGTTGTCGACCTGCGACAGGGCGTTGTTGACGTCCAGCAACGCCTCGTCGATGGAGATGGTATAGGGGAATTCCAGTTCGATCTCCGCCCTGCCGGTATTGGCGGTGGAGATGATCCGCTCAAGCCCAGGGATACGGGTCAGGTACTGCTCCTGCTCGATGATGATCTCCTTCTCCACATCCTGTGGCGAGGCGCCGGGCCAGGTGGTGGTGACCTTGATCAGGCGGGCGTCCAGGTCGGGAATCATCTGTACCGGCACGCTGAAGATGGCCAGCAGGCCGAACAGGGTCAGAATCAGGATGGCGACGGTGAGAATGACCGGTTTTTCGATGCAGAAGCGAAACATTGTGAGACGCCGCCCCCTAATCCGCCTTTCCGATTTTGACCGATTGACCGGGTCGTAAGTTCTCGTTGCCCAGCAGTACGACGCGATCTCCCACATTCAGGCTGCTGTCGAGGATCTCCACCAGATTGTCCTGGGTGCGCCCGGTCACCACGCTGACCTGTTTCACCTTGAATGGCTCATCTGAGCCGGTCACGCGCCAGACGACCCGGCTGCCATCCGCCTTCAGCACTATCGCATCCCGTGGAAGCATGATCGAGGGTTGCTGCTCACCGCTCAGTTCAATGAAAATGCGGGCCGACATACCGGGGGCGATCCGGTTTTCTCTGTTATCCAGCAGCAACAGGAGGGGAAAGGTCCGGGTGTTGCGGTTTCCTGCCGCAACCATTGACGCAAGCGTGCCGGTGAACTCCTCCCCGGGCAGCGAATCGAAGCGGATTCGGGTCTTCAGCTCGGGTTTGATCCTTGGGTAGAATCGCTGTGGTATGGATGCCCGTATGCGGATACGATCCAGCGCAACCAGTTTCACCACCCCCGACTCGGCCTTTACCCATTGCCCCGTCTCCACGTTCTTCTCGGCAATCACACCGGAAAAAGGGGCGGTCAGGAGATGCCGCGAGAGCAGCTCTTCCAGTCGTTCCACCTCCGCACGTTGCTTGGCGATCGACGCCTGGGCAATCTCCTCTTCGGCCACGGCCGAGGCCAGCTGGCTGGCGGCAACGGCCTTGTTGCGGCGCAATGACTGGTACTCGTTTTTTTGCCGCACGGCCTCCCGGTGCCGGGCGATCGCCTCATCGAGTCCGGCCCGTGCCGATGCCACATCCAGTTTGGCAATGACGGAATCGAGGGAGAGAATTCTTTCACCGGCCTCGACCCGTTTGCCCTCCTCGACGAACACCTCTTTCACCACCCCTGACAGTCGCGGAGACAACTGCGATTCCTGTAACGCCTCCGCAGTGCCCGAGAGGGGGATCTCCTCTCGCATCTTCTGCTCCACGACCTCGGTAACGGTAACCAGGCCAGGTTTCTTTGGAGGTGCTGCAATCGCATGGGCCATACACAGGAACCCAATGATCAGAACGCTGAGCTTCATCACGCTCAAATCTCCTTTAAGGACGTTGAAACGGATCGTTAAGATTGCTTGCCTCTGTGGGAAGGCGTGTAAACGTCACCATAACGAACGATCGGGTGGCCTGGCAAAACTGCTTAACAACCTCGCCTTCAGCCGCAATCATATACCAACCGGCCGCAGTTCCTGGTTTTTGCAGAAATCAATGTATGCAAAATGGTAATCACCATTCCAATCGTTTAAAATGCATACCGTATACATTATACATGCTAGTAATTTCATTAAAATTAGTCAGTTAGTAATTAAGAAAAGATATCGAAACTGTCATTGATCGGGAGTGGGTCGTCTTCGGCGGACGGGTTTCACGATCTGCCGTTAAATGGGTAGACTTGCCACTTCCATGATTTTAAACCCTGTCGTCACACTGATTGTCACTCACCCTGGTGTGGGTGTTGTCGATATTTTTAGTAGATTGTAGAAGTAACGGGGTGAATTTTTTCAACACAATGTTGCACATCGGTGAGTCAGGCTCTACCGAGGGGAGCAGAGGTCTGTGAGTGATCCGTTTGTCGATGCCTGCGTGAAAAACGATTCGGTGCTGCGCGCCCGGGTGAAACTGCTCGGCAATCTGCTGGGCGACGTGATCAGCACCCAGTCGGGTTCCGAGGTGCTGCGCACCATCGAACGTCTGCGCAAGGGGTTTATCAAGCTGCGGCAGGATCCCGATGCGGAGCGTCACGCCAGGCTGGAGAGGCTGATCAGCGTGTTGTCTCCCGATGCCCTGCGCCCGGTGATACGGGCCTTCAACATCTACTTCCAGCTGGCCAGCACCGCGGAGGAGAGTTTTCAACACCGTCAGCGCCGCAACGTGGCCGCCCAGGGCGGGGTGTTGTGGAAGGGCTCTTTCGATGCCTGCATCCGCGAACTGCGGGAGATGGATGTCGAGCCCGATGAGTTGCAGGATCTGTTTGAAGACGTTCGCTACATGCCGGTCTTCACCGCCCATCCCACCGAGTCCAAACGCCGCGCCATCCTGTTGCAGATGAGGCGGATATTCGAAAGCAACGAGGCCCTGGATGCACCCTCGTCAACGGTGGAACATAACGAGACCCACACCCGCAATCTGCGCACCCACATCCAGGCGCTATGGAAAACCAACGATGTACGCCCCTCGCGACCCGAAGTCCACCAAGAGGTCCGCATGGGCATGTACCACTTCCGGGAGGCGATCTTCGACGCCGTGCCCGTGGTCTATCGCCGCCTGGAGCTCGCGCTCAAGCGCTCCTATCACGACCATGAAGGTTTTCACGGCATCGACGTACCGGCGATGATCCGCTTCGGCAGCTGGATCGGCGGCGACCGGGACGGCAATCCCAATGTCACCGCACAGACCACCCGCGAGGCGATCCTGACCCAGCACCTGACGGTGATTCGCGCCTATATCGAGCGGGTAGACAGGCTGGTCGGCATCCTCACCCACTCCCAGGAGTTCTGCACCCTGTCGCCGGCCTTCATGGCCAGCCTCAAGGAGGATGACGACTACCGCCAGGGGTTTGCCCAGGAGTGGCCGGAGCGTTTTCTGGGCGAGCCCTACCGGCGCAAGCTCTACATCACCGGCCTGCGCCTGCGCCAGGTGGAGCGGCGCGGCAAGGCCTGGCTTGACGGGGCCTCCATCGAGGATATGGTGGCTGGATTTGCCAATGAACTCGATTTCCTCCGCGACCTTGAGCTGATTCGGGACTCGCTCAACAGCCACGGCGACGCGGATGCGGCGAATGCGGAGTTGCTGGACCTGATCAGGCTGGTGCGTACCTTCGGTTTCTATCTGGCGCGGCTGGATATCCGCCAGGAGTCGGCGGTGCATACCAGCGCCGTGGCCGATCTGCTGTCGGTGTTGGGGATCGAGCAGAACTACGAGGAACTGGAAGAGGGGGCGCGTCTCAAGCTGCTCGCAGAGCTGATTCTGGATCCGCCGGCGATAGAGGATCCCGGACGGTTTGCGGAGATGACCCAGGAGGTGCTGCGGGTCTTCGATGTGGTCGAAGAGATGCAGCGCATGATCAGTCCCCGGGTCATCGGCCGCTATGTCATCTCCATGGCCCATCACGCCTCCGATGCGATGCACGTGATGTTTCTTGCCAGCCTGAAGGGACTCTGCGGCAGGCGCGGCGATTCGTTCTACTGCCGTATCGGCGTCTCTCCCCTGTTCGAGACCATCCACGATCTCTCCCGCATCGAACCCGTGATGTGCGACCTGCTCGATCAGCCGGTCTATGCCCAGCTGTTGAAACAGCACGGTGGACTGCAGGAGGTGATGCTCGGCTACTCCGACTCGGCGAAGGACGGCGGCATCGTGGCCTCCGCCTGGCTCCTCTACCGGGCGCAGCAACGGGTGATCACCCTGGGCAGGGAACGGGGTGTGCGCATCCGCCTGTTTCACGGCCGGGGCGGCACCATCGGCCGCGGCGGCGGCCCCACCCACGACGCCATCCGTTCCCAGCCCTCGGGCACCCTCCAGGGGCAGATCAAGTTCACCGAGCAGGGCGAGGTGCTCTCCTACAAATACAGCAACCGGGAGACCGCGATCTATGAGCTGACCATGGGGCTTTCGGGGGTCATCAACGCCAGCATCGGCCTGATCCGCGAGGTCGAGCCGGACGAGAAGTCGTTCCATGAGAATATGCGGTATCTCTCTGACAAGGGCGAGGCCGCCTACCGCGAGCTGACCGAGAAGACCCCCGGCTTTCTCGACTATTTCTACTCCGCGACCCCGGTATCCGAGATCGGGTTGTTGAATATCGGATCGCGCCCGTCCCATCGCGCCAAGGGGGATCTCTCGAAATATTCGGTGCGCGCCATATCCTGGGTCTTCGGCTGGGCTCAGGCGCGGCAGACCCTGCCGGCCTGGTATGGCATAGGCACCGCCCTGGAGTCCTGCTGCAAGGGGAAGAAGAAAAACCTGAAGACCCTCCGGGAGATGTACCGCAAGTGGCCCTTCTTCCGCGCCCTGCTCAGCAACACCCAGATGGCCCTGTTCAAATCGAGCATGGACATCGCGCAGGAGTATGCCGAGCTGTGTGGCGAGGGCAAGACCCGCAAGCGGGTATTCGGCATGATCAGGGATGAGTACCATAGGAGCGTGAAGTGGATCTGCAAGATCGCCGAGATAGAGGATCTGCTCGATGAAAATCCGCTGCTCAAGACATCCCTCAGCCGTAGGGACCTCTATCTCTATCCGCTGAATCACATCCAGCTGGAGCTTTTGCGCCGCTACCGCAATCCGGAGACCAGGGAGAGCGATCGCGACGCCTGCCTCGATCCCCTGTTACGCTCCATCAACGCCATCGCCGCGGGTATGCGAAACACCGGCTGATCCGGCTGTGCAGGGCGTTGAGATCAGGTAAACACGACAACCGGCGGCAGGGCGCGGCTCGCCCGTCAGGCGATGCGGGAGAGGGTGTGTTCACCCACGCGCATGATCTTCATGATGTTGGTCTGGCCTTCGACACCGGAGCGGTCGCCCTTGGTGATAAGCACCAGGTCCCCCTCCTGGACGGTGCCCTGGCGTAGCATCGCCTCGATCACTTCACTGTTGATCTTGGAGAGGTCTCTGCTGGTGACGTCGAAGTAGAGCGGATAGACCCCCCGGTAGAGGGTCACCTTTCTGCATGTGACCTGAGAGCGGGTCAATGCATGGATCGGAATCCCCGAGTTCATCCGCGACATCCATTTTGCGGTCGAACCGGTCTCGGTGAGGGCGGCAATCGCCTTCACCTCGAGGTGGTTGGCGATATACATGGAGGCCATGGCGATGGCCTCGTCGACGCGGCCGAAATGGCTGTCGATGCGATGCTTCGATCTGCGGGCGTTCTTTTCGGCCTCCATGCAGATCCTGTCCAGGGCCGCCACCACCTTGGGCGGATTCTTGCCGATGGAGCTCTCCGCCGAGAGCATCACCGCATCGGTGCCGTCGATGACCGCATTGGAGACATCGAAGACCTCGGCGCGGGTCGGGATCGGGCTCTCGATCATCGACTGCATCATCTGGGTTGCGGTGATGACCACGCAGTTGTTGCTGCGCGCCTTGTGGATCAGCTGTTTCTGCACTTCGGGCAGCTTGGCATCGCCTATCTCCACGCCGAGATCGCCCCGCGCCACCATGATCGCATCCGAGGCGTCGATGATCCCGTCGATCGCCTGCAGCGCCTCGACCCGTTCTATCTTGGAGACGATGCCACCGTTGCACCCCGCCTCCCGCAGCAGGCTGCGCGCGCTCTCCACATCCTCCGCGTTGCGCACGAAGGAGACGCCAAGGTAGTCGGCATCGATCTCCGCGGCGAACTTGATATCCTCCCTGTCCTTCGCGGTCAATGCGGGCGCCGACAGACCGCCTCCCCGTTTGTTGATCCCCTTGTTGTTGGAGAGCATGCCGCCAACGACGACCCTGCAGTGGACGCAACCCGATTCGACCCGGGTCACAAGCAGTTCGATGGCGCCGTCGTCGAGTATCAGGGTGTCGTCTTCCGAGAGGTCGTCGGCCAGCGCGGCATAGGTGGTGCCGACCCGTTGTTGATCGCCGGATGAGAGATCACAGTTCGCATCGATGGCGAAACGATCACCGGCCTTCAGTTCGACCTTTCCGTCTTTGAAGGTGCCGACGCGGATCTTCGGTCCCTGGAGATCGATCAGGACCGCGATTTCACGTCCGGCCTCAGCCGCTCGCTGGCGAATCAGCCGGGTGCGCTCCCGATGCCTCTGCAGCGAATCGTGCGAGAGGTTGATGCGGACAACGTCCACCCCGGCGGCGATGAGCCGATCCGTGACCTCGATTCCGTCGGTGGCCGGGCCGAGTGTGGCAACTATCTTGGTGCGTCTGGGCATGGGTCGCGCTCGCTGTTTCATCTAGCCGGGGCAGAGTGTATCGAAATGTTCACTTAATTGAATGCCTGGACTATAATATTGGTATATTGTATACCATTCCAATGGCTCTGGTATAGAGGCTGGCAAGGGTATTTTGCCGATCTGCCGGCCGATTCGGTCGCCCGTCGGCTGCCCGCATCGGAACAGAGTCAGCAGGGTCGGGAGGAATCGTACGGGGCTGGCGTGTTTGCTGATCGAGGTCGGATCCAGGTCAGGCCAGGGGTGAAATTTTAACCAAACAATATCCTCGATTCCTATGCTTGTGGTGTGTATTGTATACAGATTGATCAGAGACCCAGGATTTTGAGAATGCCCACGAAAGAACTGCGACTGAAACCAATCGACTCGAATAACGTACTGAAAAGTAAGGTATATGATCAGCTGAAAGCGGCGATCACATCGATGGATATCTACGCCGCCGAGACCGATACCAAGCTCGACGAGCGCCGACTGGCGGATGAGCTCGGGGTGAGCCGAACCCCGATTCGCGAAGCGCTGATGCTGCTGGAGAAAGAGGGCCTGATCCGGATGATTCCCCGCCGTGGCGCCTTTGTCGTGCGCAAGACCAAGCGCGAGATCCTGGAGATGATCTGCGTATGGGGGGCCTTGGAGAGCCTGGCTGCGCGGCTTGCGACGGTCAATGCCAGCGACAAGGAGATTTCGGGATTGCGGGAGACCTTCGTCAACCTGGACGATGCCAACTCGGCCCTGGCCGCCATCGACGAGTACTCGGAAAAGAACATCCGTTTTCACCAGTCGATTATACGCCTCAGCAAGTGCGAACTCCTGCAGGATATCGCCGATGGGCTCTTCGTCCACATGCGCGCCATCCGCTCCCGTTCGGTCAAGGAGCGCAGACAGCTCGCTGACTCGGTGGTGGAACACGTGCACATCATCGAGGCGTTGGAGAAACGGGATGCGGTATTGGCGGAAAAACTGGTACGCGAGCACACGGATCACCTCTCTACGCATGTAAAGAAACATGTGACCTGGGTTGAGTAGATGGGTCGCCGCTGTCTCTCGTCAGGATGAAAGGGTAGCGCTGGGTGAGCTCGGCTGGAGAGAAATACGGTCCCTGGAATCCGGGTATCCTGAGCCCCATGCCCGAGGATGTGAAACCCTTCATGACCATCGCCCGCGCAGAGAATGTTTTTCAGTCGATACCGGAGCTGGAGGAGATCAGCGAGTTTACCGGCTTCCCCTGGGAGTATATTGCAACCTTTCGACCGCAGCGCCTGGCGGTGCACGAGCTGTTGATAAGGATATCGGCCAATCTCTCGGTTTCCGACGGAACGCGGTATGAAGACCTTGGGGTCAATTTTCGCAGCATGGCCCAGCAGTTGTTCGAGCGCTACGTCAGTCCCAATCTGCAACAGATAAACGACCTCTATGATGAATTGAGGCGCGCCATAGAAGCGGCGGTCGAAGCGGAACTGGAGGCTACGCTGTTTGCCCGGGAGGAGGAAAAAGTCGAGCCGAGAGGCTGGTTGACTAGACTCTTCAAGGGCCAACAACAGGCAGCCCCAACGCTTCCCAGGGAGGACCGCGAACTGCAGATTATCGCGGCATGGAAGGAGGAGGCGCCGCGGCTGAAAGACAATCCCCTGCGCCGTACGATGCTGCAGAGCCTCCATCGGATAACCAACGCAATCATGATTCGACACGGCAGGATCCGGGGTGAGAAGAAGCTCCTTGTCAAGCTTGTGGCCGGGGAAGTCTGTAACCTATACGGCAGCAGGCAGATCGGTAATATGATCGAACCCATGATCGAGGCCGGCGCCGCCGCCGAGGGTTATTCGACCCTGCCCATTCAGGAACATCCGGTGATCATGAACGTCAAGGGGGCGTCGGCGTCGGGGAAGAGCACCCTCAGGCCGCTGCAGCATCAGCTTGCCAACAGGCTCGGTTTTCGCTGGGAGGAGTTTGCCCTGATAAGCCCCGATATCTGGCGTAAGTATCTGTTGGATTACGACTCCCTGGGCGAGTTGTACAAGTACGCCGCTGTCTGTACCGGGCATGAACTCAAGATCGTCGACAAGAAGCTCGATGCCTACATGGCGGGAAAGGCGAAACGCGTCGGTGTATCCCATCTGCTCATAGATCGCTTCCGCTTTGACAGCTTCGCCGAAAAGTCGGGCAAGGAGGGGAGTAATCTGCTCACCCGTTTCGGTTCAAAGGTGTTTATGTTTTTCATGATTACACCGCCCCACGATACCGTGGAGCGTGCCTGGGAGCGTGGTGAACAGGTTGGGCGTTACAAGGCGGTGGATGACCTTCTCGACCACAATGTGGAGGCCTTTACCGGGATATCGCAGATCTTCTTTACCTGGGCTCTCGATCAGGATAAGGATATCCACTACGAATTCCTCGACAACAGCGTCGACCTTGGCGAGCGTCCAAGAACCGTGGCCTACGGCGAAAATGGCTCGCTCTGCATTCTCTGCGTGAAATGCATGATCGACATCGATCGTTACCGCAAGATCAACATCAATGCGGATTCCGCAAGCAGTGTCTATCCGTCTGCGCGGGAGATGGCCCCTGAAATGAATCTGGCGTTTCTCAAAGCCTGTATCGAACGTCTTGAGAATGTCGAGTTTGTCAATGCGAAAAACAGAAAAGTTGCAGCAAGAATAAGAAGCGGCGAGTTGGTGGAGCTGAGGATGATGGAGCTCGAGGAGGCCGTGCCCGATGTGGATATCCGCGAGGCGTTGTTGAAGCTGATTTCCCCTGCAAAAGCGCGTCGAGACACTGATATATCGATACCGGATATTGTCGATATCTCGCGATCGGAAACCCTGGGGGACTGTTACGGTTGAGCATTTGCGAGATAACGGTTCGAGCAATGGCCGGTTCGGGGCCGCCTGCGTCGGCAGTCAGGCGCGGCTTGAGTGAACCCCGGCCGTTTCACTGAAATCAAGATCGAAAGAGTGTGCACTGATGGCTACAGCCTTTATCCATCACCGTGATTGCGAGCTGCACGATCCCGGTGCCCAACATCCGGAGTCGCCGGCGCGGATCAGGGCGATCAACGACTACCTGCCCACATCCGGCATCTGGGACAGGTTGGTCCGCCACGAGGCTCCCCTCGCCAGCCGGGAACAACTCTGCCGGGCGCATGACGAAAACTACATAGATGTGGTCTTCTCCGCCGCCCCTTCCGAGGGATATGTCTACCTGGATCCCGATACCTGCATGTCGCCGCACTCACTGAATGCGGCATTGAGGGCGGCGGGATCCGTGATAAAGGGCATAGACCTGGTTTACACGGGCGAGGCCGACAATGCCTTTTGCAGCGTGCGCCCCTGCGGCCACCATGCGGAGACCAGGAGGGCCATGGGATTCTGCATGTTCAACAATGTTGCCGTGGGCGCCTGTTATGCCAAGGATCGCTACGCGGCGAAAAGAATCGCCATCGTCGACTTCGATGTGCACCACGGCAACGGCACCGAAGACATCTTTCGCCACGACCCATCGGTGCTCTTCTGTTCCACCTTTCAGCACCCCTTCTATCCGGGCAGCGGCGCGGATACCCGATCCGACCATATCGTGAACGTCCCCTTGCCGGCGGGCACGTCGGGCGCGCAATTTCGAGACGCCTTCGAGGGGGAGATCGTTCCCGCATTAAACGATTTTGCGCCTGAGCTGGTGTTGGTTTCCGCCGGTTTCGATGCCCATGAAAACGATCCGCTGGCCCAGCTCCGGTTGCGGGAGGATGATTACGAATGGGTCACCCGCAGGATCAGGGAGGTGGCCGACAACTCTGCACAGGGCCGCCTTGTGTCGGTACTCGAGGGCGGTTACAGCATCGCCTCGCTAGGTTCCTGTGTAGAGGCCCACCTGAAGGCCATGCTCTGACCTCAGCCTCCGTCCTGGGTAGACAGAGACCGATCCTCCGGGATTCCCATCTTCAGGACCGGTATTAAGCCAGATTTTCCAGTCTATACTCGAAACCTATCACCGGCACCGGGAGCGCCCGCTGCAGCCAGGTGCAGTGTCTGCAGCGTGCATCGACAGCCATGGTCTGCAAAATTGAAAACAACGGAATTGGGATCTTCCGCCGCCACGGCTGCGGCGAACGGCGATCGCCGTCCGGGGCGTGGCAGGCCCGGGGTTTTCTCTCTGTCTTGCTGCTGTTTGTCCTGCTCGGTCCGCAAACGGTCGTCGCGGCCGACGACGCCGAGTTGCTGACGCGATTGCGCGGTGGCGGCTATACGCTCTATTTTCGCCATGTGGCGACAGACTGGTCCAAGTCTGACCGAGTCGGCAAGGCGGGGGATTGGACGAGTTGTGACGCGCGTAAAATGCGGCAACTGTCAGACAGCGGTCGCGCCGATGCAAGAGATATCGGAAAGGCGATCCGCGGCCTGGGCATTCCGGTGGGAGAGGTATTGGCGAGTCCCTATTGCCGGACCATGGAAACGGCCGAGCTGTTCGATGTCGGTCCGGTAATCCAGAGTAGCGATGTCATGAACCTGAGGAGTGCCGGTTATTTCGGCGGGCGCGACGAAATTGTCGCCAGTGCGCGGCGTTTGCTGGCGACGCCACCCGCGGCTGGTGCCAATCGGGTCGTCGTTGCCCACGGTAATGTTGCGCGAGAGGCGACACCGGTCTATCCGGAAGAGGGCGAGGGAGTGGTTTTTCTCGCCGACGGCAAGGGCGGATTCGATGTGATTGCACGTATTCCGCCCCGGCGTTGGCGCCGTATGCTTGAGCTCGGTAGAGCCGGTCAGGGTGACAGGATCAAACGGTAACGGACGACACGGTCATTGCCGGAATCCGAGAGCCAAAGATCGCTGCCGCGCAGTTCCACGCCTTCCGGGGTTCTGAATCTGTCCGGACCGCGCCCGGGCTCGCCGTCGCCGAGCACCAGAATCAGCCTGCCGTCGGCCGCAATGAACTTGACCTGGTGGTTGTTCTTGTCCGCCGCGACCAGGCTGCCGTCGTCGAGCAGATCCATGTAGCGCACGCCATTGAAGCCGTAGGACTCGCGGTCCAGCTCAGTCTTCACCGCAAGCCCTTCGGATAGCAACAGGATACGGTCATTCCCCGCGTCGGCCAGCCAGATATCCGAGCCATTGGCGGCAAGCTCGATATCGTGGGGCGCAGAGAGACCGGGTAGTTCATCGACCGCGACGCCGTTCTCGAATACCACCAGGTTGTTCGACCAGGCGCCGGCCACATAGATGCGGCCATTGGGGTGGGCAAGAACCCCTTCCGGACCCCGGATGCGGGTCGTCAGTTCAGCGATCCGGCTGGCCTTGGTGCCGCTTATCGAGTAGACGACAACCCGGTTGTTGTGGGTATCGGCGACATAGGCCCGGCCCGAGGCATCGAAGTCGATGTCGTGGGTGCCGGATTGATGGTCCTCTCCGAATGCGTCGATCAATTCGAGGGTTTGCGGATCGAGGATGGCGATGCGATCGTTGCCGACGTCGGAGACGAACAGATAGCGGCCATCGGGAGTCAGTTTGAGGTCATGCGGGTTTGACAGGAACGTCCCGCTGGCGTGCACGAAGCTTGCCGAGATTTCGGCATTCAGCGGCCCGGCAACCAGGTGCAACAGCAATAAGGCGGCACTCCACGGTCTCATGTCGATGATCTCATTGTCTCTGTGCCCAGGGTGTTGATCCAATAATAGGCGATTTGCCGAGAAACGGGTGCGGGCTGCTGCCGGTGAAACTGTTGCAACTCAGCATTTCATGGGCCCAAACCTCTCAATTGTATGGAAAAGCGGATCCTTGCCGGGATCTCGCCTGATGCCTCCAGGCCGGGCGGGGAAAATCTGCGGATGTTGCTGCTGGATTGCTGCGACTCAGCGCGCCGATTGCGATCTTCCCTGTTCACATTTTTACAATTCTTATCCCTGACGCCTCCTTATCCTTTGTTCATCAATTGGGCAAATAAGGATGGCAACTGATGATGAGCAGACTGAACATGTACACCGGCCTTGTCGGCCTGGCGCTTGCGGCTGTCAACACACCCTCACCGGCGGAGCGCAGTGTGCAGATTGGCTTGGTGACCTCGGCCAATAGCAGCTTTTATAGAGACGTGGGAGAGGAGTACTACCTTCTGCCCCTGGTGATCGCTGAATATGACCGCTTCTACCTGGAGGGTATCGAAGGCGGATACCGGTTTTACCAGGGTGACGAGGGCCAGGGCCTGGCATTGGAGATTCGTCACACCTTCGATGGCTATCAAAGCGATGACAGCGATGCCTTGGCGGGCATGGCTGATCGCGATGCTGCCTGGGAAGCGGGACTTGCGTATGAAGTCGGTCTGGCTGGCGGAGAGGCAAAGGCGAAATTGATGCAGGATGTTTCGGACACCCATAACGGCTTTTCGGCACGGATTGAATATGAACGTCCATTCTGGACCAGCGATGACCGGACGGTCTCTTGGTACGCAGGCTCGGAATACTGGAATAGCAAGAAAACCGATTATTACTTTGGTGTGGCCCCTGAAGAGGCGACACCAACACGTCAAGCTTACACCGCGGATCGAAGCTACAGCATCTTCCTTGGCAGTAACGCCGTCAAGCGCATCGACGACAACGTCAACCTGATTCTCAGCGCAGAGTATCTGCGGGCGTCGGATGCGGTGGGCGACAGTCCCCTGACAACCAGACGGGACCAGTGGTCTGCCTATGCCGGTGTGTTTTACCGGTTCTGAAGCATGGCTATCTATTCAAAGTCGCGCCGATCACACAGGGTTGGCGGATATCGAGGTTACAGACAATGAGCAACGAGTTTAACTACCAGGGGAAAAACTACTTTTTGACGGTATTTGGCGGTACATTTTCGGCGTGGGCATTAGGGGGCTATATGAGCTTCAGCCCCGGTTGGGCGGACTATTACATGTTGCCCATGCTGCTGGGCCTGATGATGCCGGCCATAGTCGCAATCCTGTTCATCTGGCGGCAGCCGGAATCGGGTATGCGCCGGGACTTTACCCGGCGCCTGGTGAGTCTTCGCCTGATTCGGCCCGGTGTATTCCTGCTTTCTCTGGCTCTGATGCCGTTATCCGTGGTGCTTTCAATCCTTGTATCACTGGCGTTCGGCGGTTCAATCGAGCAGTTTCAGGTCTCGGAGGCCTTCTCGTTCACTACCGGATTCGTACCCGTGCTGGCCTTGTTGCTGCTGGCGGCGGTTTTCGAGGAGCTGGGATGGCGGGGGTATGGCTTCGAGAGCCTGGAGAAGGGGCGGAGTTTTCTCGCAGCCTCGCTGATCTTCGGGTTGCTATGGTCCCTGTGGCACCTGCCTCTGCTCTGGGTGAATCACTCCTACCAGTTTGAGATCTATCAGCAAAGCCCGTGGTATGCAGTGAATTTTTATCTTGGAACGGCGGTATTGGGGGTTATTATCAGCTGGGTGTGCCATATCAATCAGCGCAGTATTCTGGTCGCGATTCTGTTTCATTTTGTGGTCAACCTTTCCCAGGAGATGCTGAGCATGACCCAACAGACAAAATCTATTCAGACCTTCGTATTGATTGGATTTGCATTGGTGATCCTGTCGAGCCAGTGGCCACTGTTTCGTCGCCAGGGTTGACGGGTTGTCAGTTGCCGCTCACAAAGGGGCAGGAGCTACCAATACCAGAGATATTGGCTTTGTTGATCAAAGTTGGTTTTCAGGTACTGCCCCGGCGTCATACCTGTATAGCGCTTAAAGTCCTTGATGAAGTGCGCCTGGTCGAAATAGCCGCAGCGATAGGCAAGCTCGGTTAGGCTGATCGGCTGGCGTCTGGCCAGGGTCAGCCATAATTTTTGGTGGGCGCCTTGAAACCTCAGATTGCTCTGAATCTGCTTAAAGGACATGCCATAGACTTCGTCGTAGCGCTTTTGCAGCCAGCGTTTGCTCTTGTTGTAACGTTCCGCCTGCTGTATCAGGCTCTCCTCTCCCTTGGGGAGCGGCGGGGTAAAGCCCTTCGGGTTGATGGCGTGCCGCTTGTCGCTGGTCGCGGAGCGGCGGCTGTCGATCTCCAGCCGCTGCTGTTTGACCTGTTGCCATGTGTGCTGAAGAAAGTAGCGCTCGACAATCCGAATCAGCTCCTCTCCACTGTCGGTCGCTTCCATCTCTTCAAGCATCAGGCTCGTGGTGGTGTGGCCAAGCAGGTCGGCCAGTTGCAGATCCTCCCCGGCAAGCTCCTTTGGCGCGCATTGGAACAGTTCATACAGTGCCATCGGGTAGAGATCGACTTTGAGATTTTTGATCGGACGGCTTTGCTCTTCGCAGGCAAGCTGGTAGATGTCGAACCAGCTGCCCAGGCCCTGCTTGATATAGGTGCGCTTCTCGATCACCGTGCCTTGGCTTGTCCGCTCAGCGGAGGGAATCGCCTCTCTCCTGGTCCCGGCACCCTGGCCAAAACCGTGAGCCTCTCCCCGAATTTCGCTCAGGCCGCCATAAAACTCAAAATAGATTTGAGTCATGATTGTGGGATAGGCGCGGGTGATCAGCTTGCTGTCCCGTTCTCTCAGGCAGCCGATGGAGTAGGTGTAGCTGGCGATATACCGGCTCAGCAGCGGATGTACGCGGTTGACCGAGCTGTAATCGGCCCAGGACTGGTGCTCGTTTTGTTCGGCAAGCCGCTCAAGCCGGTCGCCTTCATCGGGGGCAGTCATAGGTGGTCGCCAGCTGTGAATAACTGAGCCCTAATCTATAGCACTCAATCGGTTTATTTCCAATTTTAACAGGGCCAATAGTCGTACTGTTTACAATAGTCTGTCGAACACAAAGATAATCTGAATCTGTTGCAGATGTTATAATCTACTCAGATGGATGTGCCGTGTTTCGTTATTTCAAAAATGCGTACTAGCTTTATTGCGAGTTTCCTGGCGAATCTGGTCCTGGCCATCGTGTCTCTGGTCATGCTTCCGGATCGGGTCGCGATTCATTTCGGCCAGGGGGGGATGCCCGATGGATGGGCATCAAACCTGGCCGGTACACTGATTATGCTGGGTGTGCATACGCTCCTGTTCTGCTCCCTCTACTTGTCACCTAGGCTGCTTGCTTCGGTGCCCGCCAAATGGATCAGTCTTCCCAACCGTGACTACTGGCTCAGACCTGAGCACCGCACTCAGGCGGTTGAAAAATTCAGCCAACAGATGTGGCGTTTTGGCACGGTCCTGTTTCTGTTTATGCTGTTCGTGGGCCTGCTCACTCTGAAGGCGAATCTTTCCCGGCCGGTGAGACTCGATGAGGGGCCGCTGATCGTCGCGTTGGTGATATTTCTTGTTTACACGGCTTATTGGACGTTTACCCTGCTGAGGGCTTTCCGCATCCCTCCTGATAATTAGTACTTTGTACCTGCTTACCGATGAAACGGGCTCGAAGCCGTATCGTACTTAGCTGAGACGAATTTCAGGATTTCGTCATTCCGGTGTATGCCGGAATCCAGGAATACCGTCGCCGTCAAGTATTCTTGATCCCGGCATGCGCCGGGATGACGGTGGTTCTTGGCTTGAGTAAATAGCATGCGGACAGCGCCCATTAGCCATTAGATTTCACTGCTGTAAATCAATTCGAACTGCTTAGGGTTTCAACTGCGGCAACCATATAGTCCACGGCCTGGCGAACCTCTTCATCCTTGAGTCGGCCGTTACCGCCTCGCGGTGGCATGCGGTAGTTGCCGTCGTCCCCCTTGATGCCGTTCAGCGCACTCTGGTAGAGGGCGGGTTTGCCTTTTCCGATCCGTTGTGCCCAGGCGTCACTGTCTGTTACAGCCGGCGCGCCGGAGACACCCAGGAGGTGGCAGTTACGACAGGTGCCCATCCAGATGCCGCGTCCCTTTGCAAGCTGTTGTTCCGCAAAGCGCGGCATATCCGGTATTGCCTGGCCTTGCTGCTGCTCACTGCACCCGGCAAGCAGATAGAGACAAATAAAGATTAACCAGAGCTGTGACATTGCTACTCTCTAACTGAACCAGGGATAAATCAGCAAAAGTATAGATAGCAAGGCATTGGAGGAGATGAGGCCGGAACCCCCTATGCCATGTTTAAGAACAAGGTAGTACTAATAAAACCGCTGAAAAGGATTTGACATATTTGACCTTCATTTGTTCGACCCTGTTGATTGTTCCGCATCAAGACTTATGCTTCCGTGCAGAAGCGCTCGAGGGTTTTCGCAATGAACTGGAAGGCATTGGGATCCTGCTCGAGGAAGCGATGTCCGCCCTCAAAGAAGGCTATCTCCGCTCCCTCTATTCGGCTATGCAGATTCTTTACCGCTTCGGGCTTTGCCTGGCCGTCGTATTTCCCGCCACATACCAGGGCCGGTACCTGCAGGGCAGGTAAACGGTCATAGGTGTCGTGGTGCCTGCGTGCCTCTATCTGGCGGGTGATCCCGGCGATACCACCCGGCTCCTTGAGGAAGGGGGAGGCATTTGCCGCCGCGGCCACCAGCATCTCCGCTGTCTCGTCCGGGTGTTCCGCCTGCCAGGCTTCGCTGTACCGGCTGTCCCCGATCGCGAGCATCTTGCGTGAACGCGCTTCAGGAGAGAGGTCAGACAACTCGTGGATCGGATAGGAGGATCCGCCCGCACCGCCGCTGGCGGTGCAGCAGAGTGTCAGGCTGCGGACACGCCTCGGCGCTCTGATAGCCAGTTCCTGGGCAACCATGCCACCGAAGGAGACGCCGATGACATGGGCGCCTTGCCAACCGATGCCATCCATCAGGCTCTCGGCATCTTCGGCATACTGTTGCATGGTGTATTCGACTTGCGGTTTGTCACTCTGCCCCGTTCCCCTGTGATCCAGGGCGAGGATATCGAATCTGTTTGCCAGGCTGCTGTCGAAAATGTTCGGCCTGCTGCGCAGGTCGCCGCCCACGCCCGGCAGGAACAGCACCGGACAGCCCGTTCCCCGACGTTCATAGTAGAGTCGAAGTTGTGGTGTGGTTATGTAGGGCATATTCGGCTCCCTCTCATATGTGTCGCTACGGTCTCAGCACTAGCGGTCCCGGTCGCCATGCAATGCCTCGGCATGGTAGGCCAGGTGTTCGCCGATAAAGCTGGAGACGAAGTGATAGCTGTGATCATAATCGCGCTGCATCCGCAGGTTCAGCGGGAAGTCGTTTGCCCGGCAGGCGGTGACCAGGCTGTCGATATAGAGTTGATCCACCAGGTATTCATCGTTGCTGCCGCAGTCGATCAGCAACGGGATCTTTTGTGCCCCATCCTCGATCAGGCAGGTGGCATCGTACTCCTTCCAGCTCTCCTCGTCGCTCCCCAGGTAGGCGGAAAAACAACCCTGACCCCAGCCGGAGAGTATGGGATTGCATATCGGAGAGAAGGCCGACACAGATCGATAGGCGCCGGGATTTTTCAGGGCGCAGATCAAGGCGCCATGTCCTCCCATCGAGTGGCCGCAGATCGATTTGCGGTCCTTCAACACGGGGAGTTCGCTTTCGATAAGCGCAGGGAGTTCACGGGTTACGTAGTCATACATCTGATAATGGCTGCGCCAGGGTTCCTGGGTGCTGTTTACGTAGAATCCGGCCCCCTTTCCCAGGTCCCAGCGGCTGCGTTCGTCGGCGACATCGGCGCCCCGCGGGCTGGTGTCGGGAAAGACAATGGCCAAACCAAGCTCTGCCGCATAGCGTTGCATGCC
The DNA here is from genome assembly GCA_003058495.1 of gamma proteobacterium symbiont of Ctena orbiculata. Taxonomy (GTDB): domain Bacteria; phylum Pseudomonadota; class Gammaproteobacteria; order Chromatiales; family Chromatiaceae; genus Thiodiazotropha. Next base: position 95,948 of record QBVC01000027.1, read on the forward strand.
CGCCTTGGTGCGGGCATTGTCATCGCTGCAGGTCAGGCCGGAGAGCCAGTACAATACCGGTACCGGCGATACCGTTGCCTGGGGCGGCAGGTAGACCGAAAAGGTCATGCTGCAGTTGCAGCTGGTCGATTCATGCTTATAACGGTTCAGCCAGCCGCCAAACTCCTTGATGTGTTCAGTCTGCTGCATGCTCCCCTCTGTTAACAATGGTATAAACAATCAGCCATAACGGCATGCCGAATAGGGCAGATGGTTATTGTCGAAAATAAAAAACGCCAGATGGGGATCTGGCGTAAAGGCTCCCCATCAGGGAGCTGGAGGTAAATCCGCTACCGGGGTTTGGGTTGGATAGACTCGACTATTCATCGATGAGTATCGCCCGGAAGTCATTTACATTGGTCCGCGTCGGCCCGGTAATGACAAGGTCGTCCAGTCTTGCGAAGAAGTGGTAACCGTTGTTGTCGTTGAGCATATCGACGGCCTTGAGACCAAGCTGTTCCGCACGGCCAAGGGACTCCGGATCGAGCAGGGCGCCCGCGTTGTCCTCGGTGCCGTCGATGCCGTCGGTATCGCAGGCGATGGCATGAATGCGCGGGTGACTGTCCAGGGCCACCGCGAGGGCAAGCAGAAACTCCGCATCGCGGCCACCGCGACCGGAGCCCTTTACCGTTACCGTGGTCTCGCCGCCGGAGAGCAGCACACAGGGTGCCTCCGCCGGCTGACCATGGGTCGCTATCTGCAGTGCGATTCCGGCATGGACGGAGGCCACGTCCCGGGATTCGCCCTCGATGCTGTTGCCCAGTATCAACGGTTTGTATCCCAGGGACTGCGCCTTGGCGGCCGCCGCCTCCAGGGCGTCCTGCGCGGTGGCCAGCATCACTGTCTCGGCCCGCTCGAGTCGCTCATCGCCGGGTTTCGGCGTCTCTTCCCCGGCCTCCTCGAGGTGTTGAACAACCGCCTTGGGTTCTTCGATGCCGTACTTCCTGAGAATCGCCAACGCATCCGCAAAGGTTGTGGGATCGGCAACGGTGGGGCCGGATGCGATCACCGAGGGATCGTCGCCGGGGACGTCGGAGATCAGCAGGGTCACCACTTGCGCCGGCGATGCCGCCGCGGCCAGCCTTCCGCCCTTGATCGCCGAGAGATGTTTGCGCACGCAGTTCATCTCGCTGATGGTGGCGCCGGAGCGCAGCAGCGACTTGTTGATCCGCTGCTTGTCCTCGAGGGTGACGCCGTCCGCGGGCAGGGCGAGCAGGGCCGAGCCTCCACCCGATATCAGGCAGAGCATCATGTCATCGGGGCCAAGCGCCAGGGCCATCTCCAGGATGCGCCTGGCGGCCTGGCGGCCGGCCTCGTCCGGCACCGGGTGGGCGGCCTCGACCAGTTCTATCCGCTCGAGGGGAACGCCATGGTCGTAGCGGGTGATGACCAGGCCGGAGAGGGGGCCGTCCCAGTGCTCCTCCACGGCCTTGGCCATGGATGCCGCCGCCTTGCCTGCGCCTACCACCAGGGTGCGCCCCTTGGGAGGCTCAGGCAGATGCTGCGGCAGGCAGCTTGCCGGCAGGGCGGCGTCCACCGATGCCCTGAAGAGATCGAGCAGGATGTCTCGCTGGGAGTCCATGGGGATCGGGCCCTGTTACTCTCCGGCGATATCGTGGTCGGCCATCATCTCCAGCGCCCGGCACATGGCCGAGTGGTCCCAGGCCGATCCGCCGTGGGCGGCGCAGGAGTTGAACAGCTCCTGGGCGGTGGCGGTGTTGGGCAGACTCATGCCGAGGGCGCGGGCGCCCGAGAGGGCCAGGTTGAGATCCTTTTGATGCAGTTCGATACGGAAGCCGGGATCGAAGGTGCGCTTCACCATGCGTTCGCCGTGGACCTCGAGAATCTTGGAGGAGGCGAAGCCGCCCATCAGCGCCTCGCGGACCTTGGCGGGATCGGCGCCGGCCTTGGAGGCGAAGAGCAGGGCCTCGGAGACGGCCTCGATGTTGAGGGCAACGATGATCTGGTTGGCGACCTTGCAGGTCTGGCCGTCACCGTTTCCGCCCACCAGGGTGATGTTCTTGCCCATCAGTTCGAACAGGGGCAGGGTGCGGTCGAAATCCTCCTGAGAGCCACCCACCATGATGGTGAGGGTTCCCCCCTTCGCGCCGACTTCGCCCCCCGAGACAGGGGCATCAAGATAGGCACACCCGAGATCGTTGATCTTGGCGGCGAACTCCTTGGTTTCGATGGGGGAGATCGAGCTCATGTCCACCACGGTCTTTCCGCCGGACAATCCTTGGGCAACACCTTCGTCGTCAAACAGTACCGCCTTCACATGGGGGGTGTCGGGAACCATAATGATGATGGTGTCCGCCTTTTCGGCCACCTCCTTTGAGCTGCCGCACTCGACGGCTCCCATTCCCTTCAACTCCTCCGGAACGCCTAAAAGCGTATAGGCATAAAGCTCATGACCGCCTTTGATGAGGTGTCCCGCCATTGGGGCGCCCATGATTCCCAGACCGATGAAACCGACTTTGCTCATGATGAAAACTCCTTGCTGATTTCTATGTCCGCCTCGGCGGCGACTTGTTATCTGTTTTTCGATTAAGCGAGATAGGATTTGACCCAACCCATGCCTTCATCGGTATTACCTGCAGGTTTGTACTCGCAGCCGATCCAGCCGTTGTAACCAAGGTTGTCGATGAAACCGAACAGGAACGGATAGTCGATCTCGCCGGTACCGGGCTCGTTGCGTCCGGGATTGTCCGCCAGTTGCATATGCTCGATACTGGACAGGTTGTTCTTGATGGTCATCGCCAGGTCACCTTCCATGATCTGCATATGGTAGATGTCGTACTGCAGGGCGATGTTGTCCGATCCGCTTTCGGCGATGACATCGAGGGCCTGCCGGGTACCGGTCAGATGGAAGCCGGGAATGTCCCGGGTGTTGATCGGTTCGATCAGCAGGCGTATGCCTTCGGCGCCGAGCTTGTCAGCGGCGAATTTCAGGTTGGAGACGAAGGTCTCATGGACCTTGCCCGCGTCCACACCCTCGGGGGTGAGTCCGGCCAGGCAGTTGATCTGTTTGCAACCCAGGGCATTGGCATAGTCGATGGCCTGGCCCACACCCTCCTGGAATTCAGCGACGCGATCGGGCAGGCAGGCGATCCCCCGTTCACCGGCACCCCAGTCGCCGGCGGGCAGGTTGTGCAGCACCTGGGTCAGGCCGAACCGCTGCAGGCGCTCGGCCAGCTCCTCTTTGGCGAATGGATAGGGGAACAGGTATTCGACACCGCTGAAACCGGCCTTGGCGGCGGCCTCGAATCTGTCCAGGAAGTCCACCTCGTTGTATAGCATGGTGAGGTTAGCAGCAAACTTTGGCATAAGGGTTCCTCTTCTTGTGTCTATCAGGTTGCCGTCCCCTGATCGGGGAAACTGATTTTTTATTCAGGTTCGATGCAGTCTTGTCAGGCTGCCTTCTTCGATTTCTTCTTGCTCTCGTCCGGCAGATCGATGGCGCCGCCGAACTCGTTGATGTTGTCGATATCGGTCCCCATGGGAATGTTGGTTACGCGCTCGAGCACGAACTCGACCACCACCGGCACCGAGAACTCGTCCATCAGCTGGCGGGCGCGGGCAAGGCCGGCCTGGATATCCTTGGGATCGAAGATGCGCACCGCCTTGCAGCCGAGCCCCTCCGCAACCTTAACATGGTCGACGCCGTAGCCGTTGACTTCCGGCGAGTTGATATTGTCGAAGTCGAGCTTCACCTGGAAATCCATGTCGAAGTTCATCTGTGCCTGGCGGATCAGTCCGAGATAGGAGTTGTTCACCAGGATGTGGATATAGGGCACCCGGTGCTGGGCCGCGACCGCGAGCTCCTCGATCATGAACTGGAAGTCGAAATCGCCTGAGATGGCCACGATATCGCCTTTTGGATCGGCGACCTTGACCCCGATCGCCGCAGGTATGGTCCAGCCCAGCGGACCGGCCTGGCCGCAGTTGATCCAGTGCCTGGAGTTGTAGACGTGGAGATGCTGCGCGGCGGAGATCTGCGACAGGCCGATGGTGGTCACGTAGCGCGTCTCCTTGTTGAAGAACTTGTTCATCTCCTGGTAGACGCGCTGGGGCTTCATCGGCACCTCGTCGTAGTCGGTTCTGCGGTGCATGGTGCGTTTGCGGGCCTGACAGTCGTCGACCCAGGCGTTGCGGTCGGGCAGTTTACCCGCCGCCTTCATCTCCCTGGCGACTTCGACGAAGAGCTCGAGTGCCGCCTTGGCGTCCGAGACGATACCGTAGTCGGGATTGAAGACGCGGCCGATCTGGGTCGGCTCGATATCGACGTGGATGAATTTGCGCCCCTTGGTGTAGACCGGCAGGGTGCCGGTATGGCGATTGGCCCAGCGGTTGCCGATACCCATCACCAGGTCCGACTCCAGCAGGGTGGCGTTGCCGTAACGGTTGGAGGTCTGCAGACCGACCATGCCCGCCATCAGCGGATGGTCGTCGGCAATGGTGCCCCATCCCATCAGGGTCGGGATCACCGGGATGTTGGTCACTTCGGCGAACTCCGTCAGCAGGGCGCCCGCATTGGCGTTGATGATTCCACCGCCGGCAACGATCAACGGCCGCTCCGATTCGTTGGCCATGGTCAATGCCTTTTCGATCTGCTCCCTGGTGGCGGCGGGCTTGAAGGGCTCCAGCGGTTCGTAGGTATCCGGATCGAACTCGATATCGGCCATCTGGATATCCAGCGGCAGGTCGATCAGCACCGGTCCCGGACGGCCCGAGCGCATCTCATGGCAGGCGCGCTGGAAGACCCTGGGGACAAGGCCCGGTTCACGTACGGTCACCGCCATCTTGGTGACGGGCTTGGCGATGCTCTCGATGTCCACCGCCTGGAAGTCCTCCTTGTGGAGGCGTTCCCGGGGGGCCTGGCCGGTGATGCAGAGGATCGGTATGGAGTCCGCGGAAGCGGAGTAGAGACCGGTGATCATGTCGGTTCCGGCGGGTCCGGAGGTGCCGATACAGAGCCCTATATTGCCCGGTTCCGCTCGGGTGTAGCCCTCCGCCATGTGTGAGGCGCCCTCCATGTGGCGCGCCAGTACATGCTTCATGCCGCCGATCTTGCGCATTGCTGCATAAAAGGGGTTGATCGCTGCGCCGGGGATGCCGAAGGCGACGTCGATCCCTTCCTTCTTCAATACATGCACAGCGGCCTCTGTCGTCTTCATTATCGCCATCGCAATACCCTCCTGCTCTGAAATATCGTAAAAAAACCTTGAATCTAAGTTTAATCATCTGGTATACAATATACAACTGTTTTGTAAACCTATTTCCGTATTCGGCAGTTGTCTTTGTAAACGAGATGGCTGTCCGTTTCTCACAGTTAGGAGTTGAGCCGCCATGAACCTGTCTATCAGCATGATCAAGCCTGGTCTCATGGCGGTTTCAACCCGTTATCCGCGCAGCTTCGCGCATCATCCGCTGCAAATTAACGGTAACCGCAAACTGGATGCCCGAGCCGCAGGCTATTGTTATCTATTTCCCGGCGCCATATTCAGCAAGGATGTCAGGGAATTTAACGCACTGCCAGTGCAAACGATAGCTGTTTGATCGCCTTGGGTGCTATTCCCAGTTAATTAAACGCAATATTAAAACGTACGAACGGGGGGACGCTGGAAAATGACAACATACAACACGCTGATACTGGGGGCCTCATACGGCTCGCTTCTAGGTACCAAACTTTTGCTGGCCGGTCACTCGGTGACCCTGGTCTGTACCCGCGCTACAGCCGACCTGATCAACCAGGCGGGGACGCTGGTGCGCATGCCGGCCAAGGGCCGAGAGGGCCTGGTGGAGATCTCCTCCAACGGACTTCCCGGCAAGCTGAAGGCGCAGACCCCCGGGGAGGTGAACCCGGATGAGTATGATCTGGTGGTCCTGGGTATGCAGGAGCCCCAGTATGCATCCCCCGACGTGCGCCAGCTGGTAGAGCGGATTATTGCCGCGGGCAAACCCTGCATGGCGATTATGAACATGCCGCCCATGCCCTATCTTGCACGCATTCCAGGCATTACCATGGAGGACCTGCAGTCCTGCTACCGGAATCCGGAGATCTGGGTTGACTTCGAACCGGGTCTGGTCACCCTCGCGAGCCCCGATCCCCAGGCATTCAGACCGCCGGAAGAGGCCAAGAACATCCTCCAGGTGAGCCTGCCGACCAACTTCAAGGTTGCGCGCTTCGAGTCCGATGAGCATACCGCGATGCTGCGCGACATGGAGAAGGATATCGAGGCGATTCGCTACCAGACGGGCGACGGCAGCGTCGAGCTCCCGGTCAAGCTGAAGGTCTTCGATTCGGTGTTCGTACCCCTGGCGAAGTGGTCGATGCTGCTCGCCGGCAACTATCGCTGTATCGGCCAGGATGAGATGATCCCGATCAAGGATGCCGTCCACTCGGACCTGGATGCATCGAGAAGCATCTACGACTGGGTCAAGCAACTCTGTATCGAACTGGGTGCCAAGGAGGAGGACCTGGTACCATTCGACAAGTATGCGAATGCGGCCAAGGGTCTGGCCAAGCCATCCTCCGCCGCCCGCGCCCTGGCGGCCGGGGCGCAGAGTATCGAACGGGTGGACTGCATCGTCAAGCGCCTTGCGGGTTTGAAGGATATGCATTCGGAGACCGTTGACAGGATTGTCGATCTGGTGGAATACCATCTGCAGAAAAATCGCCGGCAGGCATGATTGGACCGGGGCGCGGTCGGCAGCGATGGCGAGGGGCCCCCAGGGGGCCCGAAGTGACCACAAGGAGATAGGGTAGAGATATGTCTACAGCTAGAATTCGAATTTCATGGCCCTCCGGTGAAGTGACTGCTGAGCTGGTCGACACTCCGACGACAGCCAAACTGCTGGGGGTTCTGCCCTATGAGGGGAGCGCCAACACCTGGGGCGACGAGGTCTACTTCAGCCTCCCCTTTAGCGCGGAGAGGGAACCCGATGCCACCTCGGTGGTGGAAAAGGGCACGGTCTGCTTTTGGCTCGGAGGAAGTGCGCTTGCGCTGCTGTTCGGTCCCACGCCGGTCTCCCAGGGGGATGAGTGTCGGCTGATCAGCGACGCCAATATCATGGGCAGGGTAGCGGGGGATCCCACGCTGCTCCGTTCAGTCCGGGACGGGGACCCCGTGCGCCTGGAGTCGATCTGACTCGACGTCAGACACTCGCCAGGATGGAATCGACGCTGCTCTTCGCGTCGCCGAACAGCATGCGGGCATTGTCTTCGAAAAAGAGGGGATTCTGCACCCCGGCATAACCCGCCGCCATGCTGCGTTTCATGATCACCACGCTCTTCGCTTTCCAGACCTCCAACACCGGCATGCCCGCGATTGGACTGGCCGGATCGGTCTGCGCCGATGGATTGACGATATCGTTGGCGCCGATCACCAGAACCGCATCGGCGTTTTCGAAGTCCGCGTTGATTTCATCCATCTCCAATACGATGTCATAGGGCACCTTGGCCTCCGCCAGGAGCACGTTCATGTGGCCCGGCATGCGTCCCGCTACCGGGTGGATCGCAAAGCGCACCTCGACCCCGTTGTCGCGCAGCTTTTTGGTGATTTCGTTGATGGAGTGCTGGGCCTGGGCGACGGCCATGCCGTAGCCGGGTACGATAATCACGCTGCCGGCGCTGCTGAGCAGATCCGCTGTATCCTGCGCGGAGATCGGGACGGCCTCCCGGCCATCATCCACAACCCCCGAGCCGCTGCCTGCCGTGGTGCCAAAACCCCCGGCGATCACCGCGAGGAATTTACGGTTCATGGCGCGACACATGATATAGGAGAGGATGGCGCCGGAGCTTCCCACCAGGGCGCCGGTGACGATCAGCAGATCGTTCTGCAGCATGAAACCGGTGGCCGCGGCGGCCCAGCCCGAATAGCTGTTGAGCATGGAAATCACCACCGGCATATCGGCGCCGCCGATGGCCATGACCATGAGTACGCCGAACAGCAGTGAGACAAGGGTCATGATGATCAGCGGCAGCTGACCGCTCTCTCCTTCGGCGCCGACGAAGAGGTAGCCAAGCCATACGCAGGCGAGGCCCAGGCCGAGGTTTATCCAGTGGCGTCCCGGCAGCAGCAGGGGCTTGCTCGAGATGCGCCCGCTCAGCTTGCCGAAGGCGGCCACCGAGCCGGTAAAGGTCACGGCGCCGATCAATATTCCCAGGTAGATTTCGACTTCATGGATGACGCGCTCCACGCCCTGAAGATGGGTCCCGGGATCCAGATAGCTGGCATAACCGACCAGCACCGCCGCCAGGCCGACAAAACTGTGGAGCATGGCGACCAGTTCGGGCATCTGGGTCATCTGTACGCGGGAGGCCAGGTAGATGCCGACGATGGCGCCGACGACCATGCAGCCCGCCAGGGTGGTGTAATTGGTCACCTGGGCGCCGCCGATGGTGGCCACCAGGGCGATGATCATGCCGACGATGCCGTAGATGTTGCCGCGACCTGCGGTCTCCTGGTTGCTCAGGCCGCCGAGGGCGAGGATGAACAGCACCCCGGAGACGATATATGCGGAGGTGAGTAGGCCTTCAGTCATATTTGGTTCCCCTCATTTCCTGAACATCTGCAGCATGCGCTGGGTGACGAAAAAGCCGCCGAAGATATTGATCGTCGCGATCAGGATCGCTATCGCCGCGAGGACGACGACCAGCCCGGAGGGGCTCGATATCTGTAGCAGCGCACCGATGACGATGATCCCGCTGATCGCATTGGTGACGCTCATCAGGGGGGTGTGAAGCGAGGGGGTGACGTTCCAGACCACCATGTAGCCGACAAAGCAGGAGAGGACGAAGACGGTCAAGTGGGAGAGGAAGGCCGCGGGGGCGATCGCGCCGACGAACAGCAGGGCCAGGCTGATGGCGGCCAGCAGCAGCGCACTGCCCCATCCTTTGGACGTTCCAACCTCTGTCTCTTCAGCACCCTGCTGCGGCGGCGCCGCCGTAGCCATGTGTTTATCCGCGGACGCCTTCGCCGAGAGTTTGGGTGCGGGCGGCGGCCATGTGATCGTCCCCCTGTCGATGACGGTAAGGCCGCGGGTCACCTCATCCTCCATGTCGACATGGATCACACCGTCCTTGTCTGGCGTCAGGTCGCTCAACAGGTGGCGCAGGTTGGTGCCGTAGAGCTGGCTGGACTGGGTCGGCAGACGGCTCGGCAGGTCGGTGAAACCGATGATGGTCACGCCGTGACGCACCACGGCCTGACCCGGTTCGCAGAGAGTACAGTTGCCGCCCTGCTGCGCCGCCAGGTCGACGATCACCGATCCGTCCTGCATCGATTCGACCATCGCCTCGGTGATCAGCTTGGGCGCCGGTTTGCCCGGGATGAGGGCGGTGGTGATGATGATATCGACCTCCATCGCCTGGCGCATGAAGAGATCCATCTCCGCCTCGATGAAGGCCTCGCTCATCACCTTGGCGTAACCGCCTTCCCCATCCGCCTCTTCCGCGAAATCGAGCATGAGGAATTCGGCGCCCATGCTCTCCACCTGTTCCTTCACCTCGGGACGGGTATCGAAGGCGCGGACGATGGCGCCCATGGAGCCGGCGGCGCCGATGGCGGCGAGCCCGGCGACACCGGCGCCGATCACCAGGATCTTCGCCGGCGGCACCTTTCCGGCAGCGGTCACCTGGCCGGTGAAGAAGCGTCCGAAATGGTTGGATGCCTCGATAACGGCCCGGTAACCGGCCACGTTGGCCATCGAACTCAGGGCATCGAGCTTCTGTGCCCGTGACAGGCGGGGGACGCTGTCCATTGCCATCACCGTGGCGCCGCGAGCCGCCAGCCTCTCCATCAGCTGCGGATTCTGCGCCGGCCAGATGAAACTGATCAGCGTGCCGCCTTCCGGCAGCAGTTCCGTTTCGTCCACCCCCAGGGCGGGATGGAACCGGGGACTTTGAACCTTGAGCAGGATATCCGACTCGCGCCAGAGCGAGGCTGGGTCACTCTTGATCTCTACACCCGCTTCCCGATAACAGTCGTCGGAAAAGTGGGCCGCGTCACCGGCGCCTGTCTCGACCGCCACTGAAAAGCCGAGTTTTTTCAGTTGTTCCGCTGTCTCCGGGGTTATCGCGACCCGCCGTTCACCCGGGTCTATTTCACGGGGTGCACCGATTGTCATGGACATTTGTATCTCTCCTCCGCACCAGTTGCTGCCTTTGCGTCCACCCTATGGCCCCTCGACCGCGGCAGGGTCGGGATCTCACCGGATTTACCGCGGGTGCCCGCCGTTCTGACGCGCCTGCCGGACCCTGGGGCCACGCGGCTATCCACCCGGGACAGCGCAGCCTGGCCGGTGAGAATCGACCGTCGCCGGGCTGGTCGCATCCGGGTGTTGGAATGGACAGCTTTTATTGTATATGGTATACAATATACGAAATCTCTGTTTAGATAAAGGACTAAAAAAGCACGCAATCGAGAGGTGGATAACAATGTCGCCAACCAGGCCTTTCATGTACGGTAAGCTTCACCGTGTCACCGTTACCGAGGCCAATCTCGACTATGTCGGGTCGGTGACCATCGACCCGCTGCTTCTGCAGGCGGCCCGTATCTATCCCCATACCGGTGTGGATATCGTCAATATAAGCACCGGCAGCAGGGTAGAGACCTATGTAATCGAGGGTCCGAGGGGCTCAGGGGCGATCTGTGTGAACGGAGCGGCCGCCCACCTCTTCAAACGGGGCGATCTAGCGATCATCATGGGTTACGAGCAGGTTCCGGTGGCGGAGTTGGCCGGGCGCATCAGCCGTGCGGTACTGGTCGGCCAGGATAACGCCATCCGTGAGGTGCGCTGCTACAAAACACCCCGGTTGCATGAGCTTGGCCGCCCGGAGAACAACAGGTTGGGGGAGCTGTTTCCACTGCAGCACCTGAATTCGAACTGAGAACGGCGGTAAGCAGCGGGAGGCGGCGTTGAATCCCGTCCCCGGCCTTCCGGGAGGGGCGTACCCACAATGTCCCCGTAGACGGGACGCAATTGACCCGGTTGCAAAATCACCTCATCTGTACCACAATAAGTTGGTATACAATATACCAAATAACAGTCGCAACCCTATGTTGTTGAACGACTCACGAGGACGGAGCAGGAATGAATATTCACGAATACCAAGCAAAGGCGCTATTGGCGAAGTTCGGTGTGGCGGTGCCCCGTGGCCGTCCCGCATTTACCTCCGGCGAGGCTGAACTGGCCGCCCAGGAGCTGGGCGGGGATCTCTGGGTGGTCAAGGCGCAGATCCACGCCGGTGGGCGGGGCAAGGGAGGCGGCGTCAAGGTGGTGAAGTCCCACGAGGAGGTCCAGGCCGAGGCCGAACGGATGCTGGGCATGAACCTGGTCACCCACCAGACCGGTCCCGAGGGCAAGGAGGTCAAGCGGATCTACGTGGAGGAGGGGTGCGACATCGCCCGCGAGCTCTACCTGGGGGTTCTGCTCGACCGGGCCACAAGCTGGGTCACCCTGATGGCATCCACCGAGGGCGGCATGGACATCGAAGAGGTGGCCGCCAAGACACCGGAGAAGATCCTCAAGGTGGCGATTGATCCCGCCATCGGGCTGCAGCCCTTTCACGCCCGGGAGATCGCCTTCGGTCTGGGACTGGAGCGCAGCCAGATCTCCTCGGCGGTCAAATTCTTCAAGGGCCTCTATCGGGCGTACACCGAGCTGGATGCGAGTCTGGTCGAGATCAACCCGCTCGTTGTCACCGCGAGCGGGGAGCTGATCGCCCTGGATGCGAAAATGAACTTCGACGACAACGGCCTCTATCGCCAGAAAGCGGTGGAGGATCTGCGCGACGAGGATGAGGAGGATCCCTCCGAGCTGGAGGCGAGCAAGCACGAGCTCAACTATATCAAGCTCGACGGCTCCATCGGCTGCATGGTCAACGGCGCCGGGCTGGCCATGGCGACCATGGACATTATCAAGCTGGAGGGCGGCGAACCGGCCAACTTTCTCGATGTGGGCGGCGGCGCCACCACGGAGCGGGTCACCGCGGCGTTCAAGATCATCCTCTCCGATACGAACGTGAAAGGGGTGCTGGTGAATATCTTCGGCGGCATCATGCGTTGCGACATCATCGCCGAGGGGATAGTCGCGGCGGCGAAGGAGGTCAGGCTGCAGATACCGCTGGTGGTGCGTCTCGAAGGCACCAACGTGGAGAAAGGCAAGGCCATCCTGGCCGAATCGGGATTGGATATCCTGGCCGCCAACGATCTCGGAGACGCGGCGAAAAAGGTCGTCGCCGCCATAGGGGGGGCTCACTGATGTCAGTACTTATCGATAGAAACACCAAGGTGCTCTGCCAGGGCTTTACCGGCTCCCAGGCGACCTTTCATTGTGAACAGGCGATCGCCTACGGCACCACCATGGTCGGCGGTGTCACCCCGGGCAAGGGCGGCAGCAGGCATCTGCAGCTGCCGGTATTCGACACCGTCGCCGAGGCGGTGGCCGAAACCGGCGCCAGCGCAAGCGTGATCTATGTGCCGCCCCCCTTCGCCGCGGATGCCATCCTGGAGGCCGTCTATGCCGAGATCCCCTTGGTGGTCTGTATCACCGAGGGGATCCCCGCCGCGGATATGGTGAAGGTGAAGCGGGTGCTTCGGGGCTCCGCTACCCGCCTGGTTGGGCCGAACTGTCCGGGTGTGATCACCCCGGGAGCGTGTAAGATAGGTATCATGCCCGGCCATATCCATACGCCGGGCAATGTGGGCATCGTCTCGCGCTCGGGCACCCTGACCTACGAGGCGGTGGCGCAGACCACGGCGGTGGGGCTGGGCCAGTCGACCTGTATCGGCATCGGCGGCGATCCCGTCAACGGCACCAATTTCATCGACTGCCTGGAGCTGTTTCTCGCCGATCCGCAGACCGAGTCGATCATCATGATCGGCGAGATCGGCGGTACCGCCGAAGAGGAGGCCGCGGACTTTATCCGGCAGGCGAAGGTGAAGAAGCCGGTGGTCGGATTCATTGCCGGGGTTACGGCTCCTCCCGGTCGCCGCATGGGACACGCGGGTGCGATCATCGCCGGGGGCAAGGGTGGCGCGAGGGAAAAGATCGAGGCAATGCGGAGCGCCGGGATCCATGTTTCGGATTCACCGGCCGCCCTGGGAACGACCCTCAAGGCGGCGCTGGGCCGATAGGGAGGTTTGCGAGGTCTATCCTGCGCTGTCTGCAGATACCGAATAACAGAATGAGGATCGCTTGATGACAGAGTCCATGCAGTCGGTTGTAAAACGAGGTCACCCGGGTGCGGGGAAAAAGCGCACAAACAAAACCCCCAAAGGGAGACAGGTCGATCCGGAAGCACTGAAAGAGGTTCAACAGCTTCTGGGGGACAGGGAGCGGCGCCGGGACCTTCTGATCGAACATCTGCACCTGATCCAGGATCGCTACGGCCATCTCTCGGCACCCCATCTCGCGGCGCTCGCCCAGGAGATGGGCCTGTCGCAAACGGAGGTCTACGAGGTCGCCAGCTTCTACTCCCACTTCGATGTGGTGGGGGAGGGCGAGACACCGCCGCCGCCGCTGACGATCCGTGTCTGCGACAGCATCGCCTGCGAACTTGCCGGCGCCAACAAGCTGCTGGCGGATCTGGCCAGGCAGGCGGGGCGCGAGGTGCGGATCTTGAGGGCGCCCTGCATGGGGCGCTGCGCCAAGGCGCCGGTGGTGGAGGTGGGACATAACCATATGACGGAGGCGGATGCGGAGCGGGTGATGGCCGCTGTCCGCAGCGGAGACACCAGGCATCGACTGCCCCACTATATCGATTTCGACGCCTATCAGGAGGAGGGGGGATACCGGCTGTTGCGTGCCTGCCTCTCCTCCGAGCGCAGCGTGGAGGAGATCATTTCGGCACTGGAGCATTCGGAGCTCCGCGGCCTGGGCGGCGCGGGTTTTCCCACCGGGCGTAAATGGCGCATCGTGCGGGGCTATGAAGGCCCGAGGATGATGGCGGTCAACTGCGACGAGGGCGAACCGGGTACCTTCAAGGACGGGGAGTACCTCGAACGGGATCCCCACCGCTTCCTCGAGGGGATGCTGATCGGGGCCTGGGCGGTGGAGGCGGAGGCCTGCTACGTCTATGTCCGCGACGAATACCCGGCGGTGCGTGAAATCCTCATCGCCGAGCTGCAACGGCTGGCTGCAGAGGGCCTGTTGGGTGGGCTCAAGGTGGAGGTTCGCCGGGGCGCCGGCGCCTATATCTGCGGCGAGGAGTCGGCGATGATCGAGTCCATCGAGGGCAAGCGCGGCCTGCCCCGCAACCGCCCCCCCTATGTGGCCGAGGTCGGCCTCTTCGGACGGCCCACCCTGGAGAACAACGTGGAGACCCTCTACTGGGTGCGCGACATCCTGGAGCGCGGCCCCGAGTGGTTCAGCGGCGCCGGTCTCAACGGTCGCAAGGGCTGGCGCACCTACTCGGTCTCAGGCCGGGTCAGGGAGCCGGGGGTCAAGCTGGCCCCCGCCGGGATCACGGTGAAGGCGCTGATCGACGACTACTGCGGCGGCATGCAGGAGGGCCACAGCTTCAAGGCCTACCTGCCGGGCGGCGCATCCGGCGGCATCCTGCCGGCCTCCCTCGGGGACCAGCCCCTCGATTTCGGCACCCTGGAGCAGTTCGGCTGTTTCATCGGCTCCGCCGCGGTGGTGATCTTCAGCCACCGGGACAACATGCGCGAGGTCGCCCTTAACCTGATGCGCTTCTTCGAGGACGAAAGCTGCGGCCAGTGCACCCCCTGCCGGGTGGGCACCGAGAAGGCGGTCAAGCTGATGTCGCAACAGCAGTGGGACCGGGAGCTGCTGACCGAGCTGTCGACGGCGATGGCGGATGCCTCCATCTGCGGACTGGGCCAGGCCGCGGGGAATCCCATCAACTCGGTGCTCAACTATTTTCCGGAGGACCTCTCATGAGTGACTCAATCCGCTTCACCCTGGACGGAGAGGAGGTCGAGGCCGCCCCCGAGGAGACCATCTGGCAGGTAGCCAAACGCGTCGGCAACACGATTCCCCATCTCTGCTATTCACCCCAACCGGGTTACCGGGCGGACGGCAACTGCCGCGCCTGCATGGTGGAGATCGAGGGGGAACGGGTGCTTGCCGCCTCCTGTCTGCGCAAACCGACGCCAGGGATGAAGGTGCATTCGGCGAACGAACGCGCCAGGCGCGCCCAAAGCATGGTGGTGGAGCTGCTGCTGGCCGATCAACCGGCGCGTGAGGCGGCCCATGACCGGGATTCCCATTTCTGGGGTGTTGCCGACGGACTCGGACTCGGGGAGAGCCGCTTCCCGGGCAGGGAGACACACGACCCCGATTCGAGCCATCCGGCGATGCGGGTGGCCCTGGATGCCTGCATCAACTGCAACCTCTGCCTGCGCGCCTGCCGCGAGGTCCAGGTCAACGATGTCATCGGCATGGCCTTTCGCGGCCATCATTCTAAGATCGTATTCGACCAGGACGATCCGATGGGGGCGAGCAGCTGTGTCGCCTGCGGCGAGTGCGTGCAGGCCTGTCCCACCGGGGCGCTGATGCCCGCGACCCTGGTCGATGCGGCGGGCAGAGGCAGCAGTGCGGCCCACGACAGTGAGGTCGAGAGCGTCTGCCCCTTCTGCGGTGTGGGCTGTCAGCTGAGCTACCAGGTCAGCGACAACAGGATCATCTCCGTCAGCGGCCGGCCGGGTCCCGCCAACGAGAATCGTCTCTGCGTCAAGGGGCGCTTCGGATTCGACTACATCAACAATCCGCAACGCCTCACCAGGCCGCTGATCAGGCGCGACGACGCCCCCAAGCGGGGCGACATCGATCTCGATCCGAAAGACCCGCTGACGCACTTCAGGGAGGCGAGCTGGGAGGAGGCGTTGGATCGCGCCGCCGGCGGATTGAAGGCGATCCGCGACCGTGACGGCGGTGGCGCGCTGGCGGGATTCGGTTCGGCGAAATGCTCCAACGAGGAGGCCTACCTGTTTCAGAAGCTGGTGCGCTCGGTGTTCGGCACCAACAACGTCGATCACTGCACCCGTCTCTGTCACGCCTCCTCGGTGGCGGCGCTGCTGGAGGGGGTCGGTTCGGGAGCGGTCAGCGCGCCCTTCAAGGCGGTGGAGGATGCCGACTTCGTGATGGTGATCGGCTCCAATCCCACCGAGAACCATCCGGTCGCCGCCACCTATTTCAAGCAGGCGGCACGGCGCGCCACCCTGGTCGTGATGGATCCCAGGGGGATGGCGCTGAAGCGACACGCCACCCACATGCTGCAGTTCAAGCCGGGCAGTGACGTGGCGATGCTCAACGCCATGCTCAATGTCATCATCAGTGAACAGCTCTACGATCAGGCCTACATAGACGCCCATACGGAAGGCTTCGAGAATCTGAAGCGCCACATCGAGGGGTTCACCCCGGAGGCGATGGCGCCCATCTGCGGCATCGATGCGGATACCCTGAGAACGGTTGCGCGGAAATACGCCAAGGCCAAGGCGGCCATCATATTCTGGGGCATGGGTGTCTCCCAGCATGTGCACGGGACCGACAACTGCCGCTGCCTGATCGCCCTATCCCTGATCACCGGCCAGGTCGGCCGGCCGGGCACCGGACTCCATCCGTTGCGTGGACAGAACAACGTCCAGGGCGCCTCGGACGCGGGCCTGATCCCGATGATGTATCCCGACTACCAGCCGGTGACCGAACCGCAGGTGCGGCAGCGTTTCGAGGATGCCTGGGGCACCGCCCTAGATCCGGAGAAGGGGCTCACCGTGGTCGAGACCATGGATGCGATCCATGCCGGCAAGGTCAAGGGCATGTATATCATGGGCGAGAACCCGGCGATGTCCGATCCCAATGTGCAGCATGCCCGGGAGGCCCTGGCGAGCCTCGAGCATCTGGTGGTGCAGGATATCTTTCTTACCGAGACCGCGTTCCACGCCGACGTGGTCCTGCCGGCATCGGCCTGGCCCGAGAAGGATGGCACGGTGACCAACACCAACCGCCAGGTGCAGCGGGGGCGCAGGGCGGTGGAGATGCCGGGGGTTGCGCGCCAGGATTGGTGGATCACCAATGAGATCGCCCAGCGCATCGGCTGCGACTGGAACTACAGCGGGCCCAGCGACGTCTATGGGGAGATGGCCAGGGTCATGCCTTCACTGGATAACATCAGCTGGGATCGGGTGACCGCGGAGGGGGCGGTGACCTATCCCTGCCCGCAACCCGACCTCCCCGGCAACGAGATTATCTTCAGCGAGGATTTCCCCACCGCCAACGGCCTGGGCAAGCTGGTGCCCGCCAGTATCGTGCCCCCGGACGAAGTGCCCGACGACAGCTATCCCATGATCCTCACCACCGGCCGCCAGCTCGAACACTGGCATACCGGCGCCATGACCAGGCGGGCCAGCGTGCTCGACAGCCTGGAGCCGGAGGCGATCGCAACCCTCTCTCCGGCCGACCTGGAGAGGTTTGGTATCGAGCCCGGCGCGAAGGTGAGAGTCACAACACGACGCGGCGTCCTGGAACTGCGGGCGAGGGTTGACAGTGCGGTGCCCCCGGGTGTGGTATTCATTCCCTTCTGCTATGCGGAGGCGCCGGCGAAC
Source organism: gamma proteobacterium symbiont of Ctena orbiculata (assembly GCA_003058495.1). GTDB lineage: Bacteria > Pseudomonadota > Gammaproteobacteria > Chromatiales > Chromatiaceae > Thiodiazotropha. Next base: position 113,560 of record QBVC01000027.1, read on the forward strand.
GTACTCACCAATCAGGCGCTCGACCCTTACGGCAAGATCCCGGAGTTTAAATTTTGCGCAGCCAAGGTGGAAGCGGTATGAGAGCAGTCCTGATCAGTGAGTTTGGTGGTGCGGATGTCCTGCGGATCGGCGAGGTGGAGACCCCCGCGCCGGGTCCCGGACAGGTCCTGGTCGAAGTCGTCGCCACATCGGTCAATCGTCCCGACATCGTGCAACGCGAGGGCAACTATCCCCCGCCGAAGGGCGATTCCGAGATCCTGGGCCTGGAGGTGGCGGGGCGAGTCAAGGCGCTCGGCCCCGGGGTAAGCGGTTGGGCCGTCGGTGATCGGGTCATGACCCTGGTCGGAGGCGGTGGCTATGCGGAGTATGCCGTCGCCCATGCCGACCATCTGATCCCCATTCCCCAATCCATGAGTTTTGAAGAGGCGGCCTGCGTCTGTGAGACCTACATCACCGCCTACCTCAACATCTTCATGCTCGGGGCGTTGAAAGCGGGCGAAACCGTGCTGCTGCATGGCGGCGGAGGCGGTGTGAACACCGCCGCGATCCAGCTTTGCAAGGCGCTGGCAGCGGACTCGAAAGTGATAGTGACCGCCTCGCCGGGCAAGGTCGAACGGGTGGCGGAACTGGGCGCCGACCTGGTGGTCGACTACAAGAACCAGGACTTTGTCGAGGAGGTCAAGGGATACACCGGGAAAAAGGGCGCGTCGGTTATCCTCGACCATATCGGCGCGGCCTATCTGGCGCCGAACATGAAATCCCTCGCCGTCGGCGGACGCCTGGTGATCATCGGCGTCATGGGCGGGATCAAGGCGGAGTTGAACCTGGCGCTGATGATGGTGAAGCGGCAACAGATCATCGGCTCGGTACTCCGCTCCAGGCCGGTGGCGGAAAAGGCCGCGATCGTCGCTGCATTCAAGGAGGCGGTTGTGCCGCTGCTGGAACGGCGTGAGATCCTGCCGCTTATCCATGAAACCTATAAGTTGGAAGATGTTGCCCGCGCCCATGAGGAGATGGAGGCGAGCGCCCACTTCGGCAAGATCGTACTGCTGCTATAGCGCGCAGGCAAAACAGCAAGCCGCCCATGGCGAGCGACAGGTGCGGCGGTGCTGTCCGTCACTGCCGCTGCCGGCTTCGTCGGGGATCTATTAGTTAATTAATAGACGCCTTGGGACTGCCGCCACTATTGGTGAATAGAGGGGCAGGCCATAAACTATATAAAGGTTGTGGAAATTATATAATTACATAGCTATTACAAGAGCTTAGACCATAATGAACCGAGCGGATCCGAGCCGGCAGGCACTGCATTGCGGGCAACCAGTCCGCTATCGCTCAATTCCTTCGCCAAGTGAAAAAAAAATTAAAAAAAATCTTCAAAAAACCACTTGTTTATATCTGAGGTTGGGCTAACATTCATTACTAGTGGTATGTTGTATACCATATACCATAATTAAATCGTCCCGCGTTCATTTACAAGAGAGCAGCCTTAACACTCCTGGACGCGGATCTGCAAAAAACAGAGAGGATTGAGTAGATGAATTTAAAACTACGTAGATTCGCCGTGCTTCCACTGGTGCTGACAGCCGCGGCATTCTTTGTCTCCACTGTCAACGTCGCACACGCGGCATGGACTCCGAGAAAACCGGTTGAGTTCGTCATTATGGCGGGGCCTGGCGGTGGTGCCGATAAGATGGCGCGTCTGATGCAGACCGTTATCGAAAAACACAACTTCTCCCCGAAGCCCTTTATCCCGGTCAACAAGCCCGGCGGTTCCGGTGCAGAGGCCCTGGTTCATATGAAGAGTAAGAAGAAGGACAACCATATCGTCATGGTTACCCTCAACAGCTTCTATACAACACCTCTGCGTCAACCCAATCTCCGTGTCGATCCGCTGACGTTCAAGCCCATTGCGCGCATGGCGGAAGATACCTTTATCCTCTGGGTTCACAAGGATGCCGGTATCACCAACATCGAGCAGTTTGTCGATGCGGCAAAGAAGGCAGGTTCCAAATGGACCATGGCCGGTACCGGCAAGGGCGGCGAGGACGAACTGCTAACCTCCTTTCTCAACAAGACCTACGGTCTGAAAATGAAGTATGTACCGTTCAAGGGGGGTGGTCGTGTCGCCAAGGAGCTGGCCGGCAAGCATGCGAACTCCACGGTCAACAACCCGTCCGAGGCACTCGGTTTCTATGAGTCTGGCGATGTCGTGCCTATCGTGGCCTTCACCAAGGATCGTCTGCCGCTGTTTCCCGATACCCCGACCATGGGTGAAGTCGGCGTGCCATACTCCTATTTCATGCAGCGAAGCGTGGTCGGTACCCCCGGTATGACCGATGATGCCTATGAGTTCTACAAGGGTGTATTCGAGAAGGTCTACAACTCTGAAGAGTGGAAGGCCTATATGAAGAAGAAGAGCCTGCTCGGTGATTTCCTCAGCGGCAACGGACTGGTCGACTATTGGAAAGTGAATAACGAAACGCATCGCAAGATGCTCAAAGAGATCGGCGAGATCTGATCTCAACCGGTTATATGCAACATCAATAAAGCGTGTACAGAGGCGGCTAGGCGGAGGAGATCATCATGCGACGTGCTGAACTTATCATGGCAATAGTATTGGCGATTTTCTCCGCCTATTTGATGTGGAAGAGTACGGAACTGCCAATCGGTTGGATTCCGGAAGAGGGGCCGGGTGGCGGTGCGTTTCCCTTCTGGCTCTCCACGGGCATGTTGTTGAGCTGCCTGTGGATAATATGGCGTTGGTTCAGGCGTGTGACGCCCCAATCACGTTCCAATCTCCCCTATTTCGATAGCCAGTCTGCGACCCTCATCGGGCTTGTGGCGGTGGCGTTGACCGCAATGATCGGCTCGATCCACTGGATCGGGGTCTACGGCGCGATTCCGTTCTTCTTCATTTTCTATATGAAGTTCATCGGACGTCACTCGTGGCTGCAGACGTCGGCGTTTGCCATCGGGGCGCCTGTGGTCACTTTTTTCTTCTTCGAGATCATGTTGCATATAACCCTGCCCAAGGGTGAGACAGAGCCGCTTTTTTACCCGCTCTATGACCTGTTCCTTTAGTGGCTTTGTAGGCCGCGGTTTTTTTATAACAAAGAATTTGAATAACTTATCCATTCGCCTGTCTTGAGGATGCAACCATGGAGATAATCCAACTCCTGCTCGATGGCTTTCTGGTCGCCTTAGAGCCAACCAATCTGTTCTTGGTGATCATTGGCTGCGCCGTCGGTCTGTTTATCGGTGCCATGCCTGGACTGGGCTCGGTCAATGGAGTGGCCATCCTGTTGCCTGTTACCTTTATCGTACCTCCCACTTCAGCGATCATTTTTCTCGCGGCAATCTACTACGGCGCCATGTACGGCGGCGCTGTCAGCTCGATCATGCTCGGCATACCCGGCGCATCCACCGCCGTTGCGACCACCTTTGACGGTCGTCCGCTGGCGGTTCAGGGCAAGGCCGACATGGCGCTGGTCGCCGCCGCGGTCGCCTCGTTCGCGGGCGGCACGATTTCGGTCATTCTCTTTACCGCCTTTGCGCCGCCCCTCGCCCATGTGGCGCTTGCCTTCGGTTCGGCGGAGGAGTTCGCCCTGATGCTGCTGGCATTCGGCACTTTTATCGGCCTGGGCGGTGACGATATTCCGAAGACCATTTTCTCCATCCTTATCGGTCTCGTGCTCAGCGCGGTGGGCCTGGATGTCCTGAGTGGTCAGCCGCGCCTCATATTCGGCGATATACCGGGCTTTTTCCACGGCATCAACTTCCTGGTGCTGGCGATCGGCATCTACGGCATCGGCGAGATTCTCTGGACCATAGAGAGCAGCCGCGGCGAGGTGCAGGTCTCGCAGGCGGTGGTGACGGTGCGGCGCATCATCGACTCCCTGAAGCAGATGGGCAAGAGCATCAAGACGGTGATCATGGGCTCCTTCGTCGGCTATTTCGTCGGTCTGCTCCCCGCGGCCGGCGCCACCCCAGGCTCGATCATGGCGTACGGTTTCGCCAAGACCATGTCAAAGGATCCGGACAGCTACGGCAAGGGCAATGTGGACGGTGTTGCGGCACCCGAATCGGCCAACAACGCCGCCAGCACGGGCTCCATGTTGCCGATGCTTACCCTCGGTATACCCGGTTCGCCGACCACCGCCATTCTCCTTGGCGGCATGGTCATTTGGGGCCTGGAGCCCGGTCCGCGCCTGTTTGTCGATCAGACCGAGTTTGTCTGGGGGCTGATTGCCAGCCTCTATGTGGCCAACTTCTTCTCCGTGGTGCTGAATGTGGCCTTCATCCCGCTGTTTATCTGGGTGTTGAAGCTGCCGTTCACCATTCTGGCGCCGGTGATTTTCGTGCTCTGCGTGGTTGGCGGTTATGCCCCGACCCAGGACATGCACGATGTCTGGCTCATGCTTATCTTCGGTGTCGTCGGCTACCTGATGCGCAAACTCGACTATCCCATGGCGCCGATGGTGTTGGCCATCGTCCTGGGGCCACTGGCCGAGTCATCCCTGCGCCAGGCCCTGTTGCAGTCCGAGGGCTCACTGATGGTCTTTATTGAAAGACCGATATCGGGCCCGATCATGGGGGTCGCGCTGCTGCTCTTCCTGCTGCCGGTGTTCAAGGCCATCAAGGCCAAATTGACGAATTCCAAGGGCGAGGTGAACGCGGCGTCCGGGGGCTGATATCTCCCCGGTGTCGTGAATCGACTGCCGATCGTTTACCAGAAGGAAAGCGGAATCCAGCCTTGATAGTGACGAATAATCTGGTATATTGTATACACAATACAAAAAGTAGGTTCCCGGCAGTCGGATTGGACTGCGGGAGGCCTCGAAGAGACGAGTCCTCTCCCCGGTTAGGGGGGGCGTCAGCCAAGCTAGCGACATCCACGGCTTGGGATTTGGGAGCGGTTGATACGAGAGCATGTTTATTGAATCTGCTGAAAGAGAAACGACTCAGCATACCTGGAGCGAGAAATGAGCAACGTGGCAAAAATCGTACCTGATGGCGCAGAGCTGACAGACGGCTTTCATCTGATCATGGATGCCTTGGAGATGAACGGCATCGAGAATATCTACGGCCTGGTCGGCATTCCGGTGACTGAACTCGGTCGTATGTGGCAGGCCCGGGGTCATCAGTTCTACAGCTTCCGGCATGAACAGAATGCCGGTTTTGCCGCTTCCATCGCTGGCTACCTGACCAAGAAACCCGGTATCTGCCTTTCGGTTTCCGCTCCCGGTTTCCTCAATGCCCTGACCGCACTGGCCAATGCGACCACGAACTGTTTTCCGATGGTGCTGATCAGTGGCTCCAGCGAGCGGGAAATCGTCGACCTGCAGCAGGGCGATTATGAAGAGATGGACCAGCTGAACATCGCGCGTCCCCACTGTAAGGCGGCCTATCGCATCAATCGTCCCGAGGATATCGGCGTAGGCGTTGCCCGCGCTATCCGCGCCGCCGCCTCGGGCAGGCCTGGCGGTGTCTATCTCGATATCCCGGCGCGCCTGTTTTGCGAAACCCTGAGTGCCGAAAAGGGTGAGCAGTCCCTGTTTGCGCCGGTCGATCCGAGTCCGGTCCAGCTGCCCGGTCCGGATGCCATAGAACGCGCCGCCAAACTGATACGGGAAGCGGAACGGCCCCTGATCCTGCTCGGCAAGGGCGCGGCCTATGCCCAGTGCGATGACGAGATCAAGGCCTTGATCGAGGAGACGGGCATACCCTTCACGCCGATGTCGATGGCGAAGGGTCTGCTGCCCGACACCCACCCGCAATGCGCCTCGGCAGCGCGCTCCATGGTGTTGAAGGATTCCGATCTGGTCGTACTGATCGGCGCCCGCCTGAACTGGCTGCTCGCCCATGGCAAGGGTAAGACCTGGGGCGGCGGCCTGAAGCAGTTTGTGCAGATCGATATCCAGGCCGACGAAATGGACAGCAACGTCCCCATCGCAGCGCCGCTGGTAGGGGATATCGAATCCTGCGTCTCACTGCTGCGTCCCGCCCTGCGCGGTATGCAGAAACCGAGTGAATGGGCCAAGGCGGTCGCCGAGAAGGCATCCGGCAATCGTCTCAAGCTTGCCGGCAAGCTGACCAAGCCGACCGCGGTGATGAACTATCACAATTCACTGGGCGCGATTCGCGAGGTGCTGAAGAACTATCCCGATATCACCCTGGTCAACGAAGGCGCCAACGCCCTCGACAATGCGCGCATGATCATCGATCAATATAAGCCGAGGCGGCGCCTGGATACCGGCACCTGGGGCGTGATGGGCATAGGCATGGGATTCAGCGTGGCCGCCGCGGTCGAGACCCGGGCCCCGGTGGTCGCCGTCTCCGGTGACAGTGCCTTCGGCTTCAGCGGCATGGAGATCGAAACCATCACCCGCTACAAGCTGCCCGTCACCGTGATCGTGATGAACAACGGGGGCATCTATCGCGGTGATGAAACCAATGAGGCGAGTGATCAGGCGGCCGTCACCGTGTTCAATTCCAGCACCCGTTACGATCAGATGATGGTGGCATTGGGTGGCGAGGGCGTTCGCGTCACCACCCCCGAGGAGCTGGCCGAGGCATTGGAGAGATCAATCAAATCCGGTAGGCCCACCCTCATCGACGCCATTATCGATCCGGCCGCCGGTGTGGAATCCGGCCGTATCGGCAACCTGAATGTTGTGAGCACGATCGGCAAGAAGTAGATAACAACGCGGCCTGGGCGCCGCCATAAGAAAACGTGAGGTATTTCGATGACAGATAAAGCGCTTAGCGGAATTCGTGTCCTTGATATGACGCATGTCCAATCGGGTCCTACATGCACCCAGCTATTGGCCTGGTTTGGCGCGGATGTAATCAAAGTCGAACGACCTCACGTGGGCGACGCGACAAGGGGACAGCTGCGTGACATCCCCGATGTGGACAGCCTCTACTTCACCATGCTCAACCACAACAAACGCAGTATCACCTTGAACCCGAAGACGCCGAAGGGCAAGGAGATCTTCACCCGGCTGATCGAGGAGTGCGATGTGCTGGTAGAGAATTTCGCCCCGGGCGCGCTGGACCGCATGGGTTTTTCCTGGGAACGGATCCAGGAGATCAACCCGCGCATCATCTACGGCTCGGTGAAGGGCTTCGGCCCCGGTCCCTACCAGGATTGCAAGGTCTACGAGAACGTGGCCCAGTGCGCCGGCGGATCTGCCAGCACCACCGGTTTCGACGACGGCCCGCCGATGGTCACCGGCGCCCAGATCGGCGATTCCGGAACCGGCCTCCACCTGGCCCTGGGACTGGTGACGGCGCTGATGCACCGGGAGCGCAGCGGCAAAGGGCAGCGTGTCGAGTGCGCCATGCAGGACGGCGTTCTCAATCTGTGCCGGGTCAAGCTGCGTGACCAGCAGCGCCTGTCACAGGGTCCGCTGCGGGAGTATCCGCAGTTCCCCCATGGCGAGTTCGGCGAGTCGGTGCCCCGGGCGGGAAACGCCTCCGGCGGCGGCCAGCCGGGGTGGGCGGTGAAGACCAAGGGAGGCGGAATCGACGACTATATCTACGTCATCATCCAGCCCCAGGTCTGGGAGGCCTGGATGAAGACCATCGGACGCGAGGAGTTGATCAGCGATCCCGAATGGGCCACGCCCGAGGCGCGGCTGCCGAAGCTGGATCAATGCTTTGCAATGATAGAGGAGTGGACCCTGACGAAGACCAAATTCGAGGCGATGGATATCCTCAATGCCCAGAACATCCCCTGCGGGCCGATCCTGTCATTGCAGGAGCTTGCCGAAGAGCCGTCGCTGCGCGATAACGGCACTGTGGTGGAGGTGGATCATCCCACCAGGGGTCCCTATCTGACGGTTGGCAATCCGATCAAGCTGTCCGCCTCGTCTACCGAGGTTGTTCGCTCCCCGCTGCTCGGTGAACACACCGACGAGATTCTGCGGGATGTACTGGGTTTCAGCGACAACGCTATCGCGGAGGCTCGGGCAGCCGAGGCCATAGGTTCGGAGCATAAGCTCCATGAAGATGAACATCCGGTTCCCATGCCCGAGGCGGGGGCCTGAGTTTTTGCATGACCAGGTGTGTAGCCAGGCAAGGTTGTTTCGTTTGTCTGACTGATGCGCAATTGAATTACAGAACAGGCTCTGTGTATTGGGCTACACAGAGCGGTTGAATCTGCATACTCCAGCTATTGAGGTCCCAATCATGTCGATAAAAACCATACTTGTTCCAATCGGCGGGCGTAAGGCAAGCATGACAGCGCTGGAACGTGCGTTTGTCATCGCAGAACGGTTTGGGGCTCACATCAAAGCGGTGCATGTGATGGAGCGCGCCTTCGATGCCGTCTCGTTTGAATTTCACCTCCCGGCCCATCTTCGGGGAAGCGTGGAGGAGTCGTCGGAACAGTCGGCCAAAGTGCAGGCCGATGAGTATCGCGAGGCCTTTGAGGATGCCTGCAACAAGGCCAATGTCACGATCAGCGATAAACCGACCTCGGGGACTGGCGTTTCGGCGGGATGGCACCAGGAGTTCGGTCATGTAGAGGATGTGCTGGTACGCCATGCCCGCTTGAGTGATGTGGTGACCGTTCCCCAGCCGGTGATCGCATCCGGTCCTGCCCGACGCTCGCCCGTGGGCAGGGCTATCGAAGCCATGTTGTGCGCGACCGGCAGGCCGGTCCTGATCGATCCGCCCAAATGCGAGATCAAACAGTGTAACAGCGTGGCCATCGGATGGAACGAGAGCACCGAGGCCTCACGTGCGGTGGCGATGACAATGCCCTGGCTTACCGTGATGAACAGGGTGACGATCATCGCTTCGCGGAAGCGGGAAAGAGGGGCGAATGAATTGGCCGAGTATCTCTCCTGGCATGATGTGAAGGCTGAAATCGCCTTTCTCGATAGCCAGGGTGACAGTGTCGGAGAGGCAATGCTGAACATCTGCAAGAGTACCAGCACCGGTTTTCTCATCGTCGGCGGATTCAGCCACTCCCGGGCCCGGGAGCTCCTCTTCGGGGGTGTGACGCGCCACCTCCTGGCCCATTCGACCATTCCCACGTTGATGGTGCACTGACGCCTGCCGGGAGCTGGGCCCATGCGCAGCCTCCTCTTCGTCCCCGGCAATGTCCAGAGGATGCTCGACAAGGCGTTGACCTGCAGCCCCGATGCCTATGTGCCGGACCTGGAAGATTCAGTACCCGAAGGGGAGAAGGTGAACGCCCGCCGCATGGTCGCGGCCCATCTCGCAAGACTTTCAGCACGGGATATCCCGGTCATCCCGAGGATAAATGCATATCGGACTCCCTGGTGTGAAGGGGATCTTGCCGCGCTGGTCGGCCCGAATGTCCATGGCGTCTCCATCGGCAAGATCGAATCGGCCGAGGACATCGCCGCCATATCGGATGCAATCGCCGAACAGGAGAGGAGGGCGGGCGTTGAGGTGGGAACCATCCGCCTGCTCCCCTGGATCGAGACGGCGCTGGCTGTGGTCAACTGTTATCAGATCTGCCGCGCCAGTTCGCGGATTACGGCGGTGGCATTCGGCGCCGAGGATCTGACCGACGATCTGGGTATAGAACGCACGGAGGGTGAGAGCGAGACGGCCTATGCGAGATCCGCGGTCTGCATCGCCGCCCGTGCGGCGGGGTTGGACGCCCTCGATACCCCCTATTTCCATTTTCGCGACAACGAGGGTCTCAAAGCGAGCGTTGTCGCGGCGAAACAGTTGGGCTTCAAAGGCAAATTTGCCATCCATCCCGCCCAGCTCGAGCTGCTGAAGGAGATGTTCTCACCATCCGAGGAGGAGCTGGCCTACGCGCGTCGTGTTGTCGAGGTGTTCGAGGAGGCAGAGAGGGAGGGTAGGGGTTCGACCTCTCTGCAGGGTAAGGTCATCGACGTGCCCGTCGTGAAACGGGCACGATCACTCCTTCGCTCAGCCAAGCATACCGCCTGAATGCTGCTGAGGATCCCGCAACAGCGGGCCGACGCGACAGATAAAGACGGTTTTCACGCCCTGGTAAAGGAGTGCGACACCCATGATGGCGGGGATGAGGACCGCCATGTGCTGCAGCAGGGAGTAGCCGAATGCTGACGAGATCAACAGTGCCACGCCAAGAGCGATCTGAAAAAGGCTGAAAATGGATTTGCAGTCATTGGATGAGAGGGCGTTGCGGTTGACGCTGCTGGGCTGCTGATACATTGGTTCAACTCCTAGTCAAATTAAATCACACATCGAGTCTCTGGCTCGAAAGGGCAGGCTCATGCCTATGTTGCAGTGCAGTATAAAGGACCGTTTGCTGCATTGCAACATCGATTGGCAGGGTAAGTGCCCGATTCAAAATAAGAATATTACTATATAGGGCGCGTCTGATGAATACTGCGACCGCACTCTCAAGCTCCCGCCAATGGAATCTCCCTGCCCATCGGATAGGTGAAATCTATCAGTTGAAGAGAATGATGAGATTGATAATCGTCAATGGTCGGTTCGCGTACTCGTTTTCTTCCTGGGCGACCCGACAAATGGGCCGATGCGACTGGCCATGTGCTGTATTTGGCTGCTGGTTCCGGGTGTCACGCCTCGCCGGGGCGATTGGCTTTCCCTGTCAGCCGGTTGGCTTGTCGCTCCGGCAGGGCAACCGGCCTCAACAATATCTGCCCTTATATCTGGTATTTGGTATACAATATACTATATATTACTGGTGACAGCAGGAAGTTCATTAGCAGCAAGCAGCCGCGGATGTGGTAGCGCGGGGAGTGAGGTGTATTCAGGAGATTTGCTTCAAGCAGCCTCATCAGAGACAGGATGACACTATCCTGAAGCGCTGATTCAACTCCGGATTGAGTCTGGTCCCAGCGCCCAACAGTCGGGCATTAAAAAAGCCTGCAACGAGGAGGAATAGATCTTATGCGTTATTTGCTCATGTTGATGGCGCTCATCTTTACCGCGACGGATGTTTGGGCGACAGAGACGGCACATCAGACCCTGTCGCTGATCGATCATAATATCGGTTACTATGCCATTGCCGTCTTCGTCGTCGCCTACCTGCTGGTGATGGCCGAGGAGTTCACCCACCTGCGTAAATCCAAGCCGGTAATCATCGCCGCGGGCGTGATATGGAGCATGATCGCATTCGTCTATGCTCAGCACGAAATCACCGGTGCGGCGGAATCCGCGGTTCGCCACAATATCCTTGAATTCGCCGAGTTGATGCTGTTCCTGCTTGTTGCGATGACCTATATCAACGCCATGGAGGAGCGCCTGGTCTTTGAATCGCTGAGGGCCTGGCTCACCCGCAAGGGATTCAGTTACCGCCAGCTGTTTTGGATCACCGGTTTCCTGGCGTTCGTGCTTTCGCCGATCGCGGACAACCTCACCACCGCCCTGCTGATGGGAGCCGTGGTGATGGCGGTGGGCAGGGACAGCCCCAGGTTTGTCGCCATCGGCTGTGTCAATATCGTGGTCGCGGCCAACGCGGGCGGTGCCTTCAGTCCTTTCGGCGATATCACCACCCTGATGGTCTGGCAGAAGGGTATCGTCGATTTCTGGACCTTCTTCCATCTGGTGATCCCGTCCATCGTCAACTTTCTGGTGCCCGCTGCGGTCATGCATTTCGCGATACCGGACGTCAAACCCGATGTTGAGGCGGAAGCCATCACCATGAAGCGGGGCGCCTGGATAATCATGGCGCTGTTCCTCTGCACCATCGCCACTGCGGTCAGTTTCCATAACTTCCTGCATATGCCACCCATGGTCGGAATGATGACCGGGCTCGGTTATCTGCAGATCTTTGGCTTTTATCTACGCAAGACACACCATAAGGAACAGCCTGGCTATAGCGAGGAGAAGGCCAATGAGATGGTTGGCGACGTAACGGCCTTCGAGATATTCCGGCAGATCTCGCGCGCCGAGTGGGATACGCTGCTCTTTTTCTATGGTGTTGTGCTCTGCGTCGGCGGCCTGGGTTTCATCGGCTATCTCGAGCTGGTCTCCTCCATCATGTATATCGATATGGGGCCGACATTTGCCAATACCATGGTCGGCATACTCTCGGCCATTGTCGATAACATTCCCGTGATGTTCGCGGTCTTGACCATGAACCCGGAGATGTCAACAGGACAGTGGTTGCTGGTTACCCTGACCGCGGGTGTGGGTGGCAGCATGCTCTCCATCGGCTCTGCCGCCGGGGTTGCCCTGATGGGCCAGGCGAGGGGAGTCTATACCTTCTTCAATCACTTGAAATGGACGCCAGTGATCGCCCTTGGATACGGCGCCAGCATTGTGGTCCATATGTGGGTCAATGCCAGCCACTTTTAGGGAATGTCCGATTAATCCGTCATTCCGGCGTATGCGGGAATCTGTGTGTTTAATTTTCATGGATCCCGGCATACGCCGGGATGACGGAAGGATAAATATTAAAAAGTCCCTTAGGCGCCATAACAGAGATCGATTTGAATTGATATGAAGCGTGGAATCGAAAGCTACCTGCAGCGGGAAAATGTCTGGCCCGACCGTTTCGACGAAAGCCATATCGATGAACTGGTGTGGGAGGAGATAAGGGAGAGCGGCTCGGCGGGCGACTTTGCCAGCTATCTGGTCCATCGCCCCCAACCCGCAAGGTACATGGCTGAAGCCAAGGCAAGATACGAAGCGATCGACAAGCAGCTGGATAGAGAGCCTGTCTGCTATATCCATGCCGTGGAGCGGATCGAATCCCTGGCCGAAGGCGGAGAGGCCGGCGCGATGTTCCACATGGGCAAGATCTGTTCGCTGGGGATAGCGGTGGCGCAGGACTACGCCGCCGCGGAGCGCTGGTACCTGCGCGCGATCGAACGGGGCGAGGTTCGGGCCCACTGTAATCTTGGCTGGTTGTATCAGGCGGGCCTGGGTGTTGCCGAGGATAAGGTCAGGGCCTTTGAACTGCTCAGGTTCGGTGCTGAACAGGGCGTGCCGGTAGCCAAGGCTACGGTGGGGGTCATGTTGCTGAACGGCGAGGGCTGCAGCGCCGATGCGGATCAGGCAATCGCCATTTTGAAAGCGGCCTTCGACGATGGCTACAACAACGCCGCAAACTGCCTCGCCGACGCCTATTTTGCCGGCGACTCCGTCGCCAAAGATGAGGCGCTCGCCTTCGATTGGCTGCTGCGTGGCGCAGAACGCGGGGATAGGCGAACCATGGCGATCCTCGGTCACTACCTGGTCACGGGCAGCCACGGTAAGCAGGATGTGCCCCGCGGCGTGGCCTATCTCTACGATGCGATGAACCGCGGTTTCACCTCGGCCTGTCTCTGGCTCGGCGCCCTCTACGAGCAGGGGCATGGGGTGGAACGCAATCCAAACATGGCACGGATGCTGTTTGAGAAGGGGAGCATGCTCGGTGATGAGGAGTGCGGCTTCGCCTTGGATAGGTTGAACAGCGGAGGCCTGCCGCCGAAGGATTTTCCGCGGCGAAATTGACCGGCACAGGGATGAGATATTTTTTAACGAAGTCGTTTGAGTGAAATCTGATTGGAGAGACCCATGCAAGACACAAAGCTAGATCCAAGCGAGATTCAGACGCCTCTATCAGTGGTCTATGATGGTACAGACTCTGCCGTCGCGGAAGAGATCCGCTTCCTGAAATCGAGAAACAAAGAGAGCAGGTTGATGTTTGTCGAGACTGACGCGCCAGCCAAGGGCGGCAGCGGTCAAGGCGGGAGTTCGTCTGCACTGAATGGAAAATTGACCGTGCGAGACGATGCAAACCATGCGTATACCGGTCTCCAAGCCCTCTATGCCGCCCACGTGGCAATCGGCCTGGGATCCTGGTTTGAAATGTGCAGATTGCCGGGTTTTCTCAGCGTGGGCACCGGCATCAGGCCAAAAGAGTGATGCCTCTTACTGGTTACTCACTTTACTCAGATATCAAATATACGGCTGCCGGAATAATTCGAGAACCTCTGATTAACTCTCTTTTCGTCATCCCGGCTCTTTTCGTCATCCCGGCGAATGCCGGGATCCAGGAAAATCAAGCACATGGATTCCGGCTTTCGCCGGAATGATGGTTTAATCAGACCTTCCTTAGTGGTCACGCTCTCCTTATCCACTGGAGAGTCGTCTGATCTCGCGGATCAGTGCGCTGTGGTCCAAATCCCCGTCTCCCGCTTCCAGGAGGCTGCGGTAGAGATCGCGGCAGAGTTCCGTCGCCGGCAGACTGATGCCGAGTTCCGCGGCGAAATCGAGGGCCTGCTGCAGATCTTTCAGCTGGGTGCGGCAGCGTCCTCCGGGCTCGAAATCCTCCTCGATCATCCGCTGGCCATGGAGTTCGAGTACCCGGGAGGCGGCGAAGCCGCCAGCGAGCGCCTCGCGCACCGCGCCGAGATCGGCCGCTGCGGATTCGGCGAGAAGGAAGGCCTCGGATACAGCGCCGATATTCAAGCCGACAATGATCTGGTTGGCCATCTTCGCGACCTGGCCGGAACCGCAGCCACCGATGTGGACAACGCGCTGGCCGACGATGCCAAAGAGGTGGCTGGCGCGCTCTACGGCCTCCTCGGCGCCGCCGGCCATGATGCTGAGGCTGCCCTGTTCCGCGCCGACGACCCCGCCGGAGACGGGGGCATCGACAAACTCTGCCCCCTTCACGGCGGCCAGCGCCGCCAGTCTTTGAGTCAGCGGGACGGCCGTGGTGCCCATGTCGATCAAGAGCGAATCGGGCGCGATCGAGGCGAGCAGGCCATCCTCGCCGCAGACGACCTCTTCAACCGCTGTTGAGTCGGAGAGCATGACCACGACCGTCGTCGATTGGCGGGCGAGATCCGCGGGGGTGGGGGCCGACTCGACCCCGGGATAGCGCCGGCAGAAGGCTTGCGCCTTTTCCGGGGAACGGTTCCAGACCAGCAGTGGGGTGCCCGTGTCCGCGATGCGCGCGGCCATGGGCCGACCCATCAGACCGAGCCCGGCAAAGCCGATGATCTCATTCTCTCTCTTTTCCATAGCTGCAACCCGTTGATGACAGTGAAGGCGTGTGGTGGGGACCTGACGGTTACATTTTAGGGCTATTTTCCTTGACAAGAAAACAATCTGGTATACAATATACAAGTATACATTATACCAAAAAGCATTCTGTACACCCGAAGTCCAGGGAACGCAAAGCAGTAGAGCTGTGATTATGCCGTATCAGCTTAAATAGCTGATTAGTAAGTATAATATTTGCCAATAATCCTGATTGGCCAGGGACTGTACGGAGACCATTTACTGCACTGACCCCAAAGAAGGTGACTTGAACATGAGCAAAGCACTTCCACTTGACGGCGTAAAAATCATCGATTTCACCCATGTGCAGGCCGGACCGGCCTGTACCCAACTTCTGGCCTGGTTTGGTGCCGATGTCATCAAGGTCGAACGCCCCGGATCAGGTGATGTGACCCGTAGCCAGCTGCGCGACATGCCAGATGCGGATGCCCTCTATTTCACCATGCTCAACAGCAACAAGCGATCCCTCTCGCTCAACACCAAGACCCCCGAAGGCAAGGAGGTTCTGGAGAAGATGATCAGGGAGTCCGACGTGCTGGTCGAGAACTTCGCCCCGGGGGCATTGGACAGGATGGGTTTCTCCTGGGAGCGCATCCAGGAGCTCAACCCGAAACTTATCCTGGCGTCTGTCAGCGGATTCAGCGAGGGTCATCACTACGAGGATCTGAAGGTCTACGAAAACGTGGCCCAGTGTGCCGGTGGCTCCGCCTCGACAACCGGTTTCTGGGACGGCCCGCCGACGGTAAGCGCCGCGGCGCTGGGCGATTCGAATACCGGCATGCACCTTGCCATCGGGATCCTCACCGCATTGATCGGACGGGATAAGAGCGGCAAGGGGCAGAAGGTCGCCTGTTCCATGCAGGACGCCGTGTTGAACCTCTGTCGGGTCAAGCTGCGCGACCAGCAGCGTCTCGACCGCCTCGGCTATCTGGAGGAGTATCCCCAGTATCCCCATGGCGAATTCAGCGACGTGGTACCCCGCGGCGGCAATGCCGGCGGTGGCGGCCAGCCCGGCTGGGTGTTGAAATGCAAGGGCTGGGAGACCGATCCCAACGCCTATATCTATTTCACTATCCAGGGTCATGCCTGGGAGCCGATCTGCCAGGCCCTGGACAAGCCGGAGTGGATCGACGATCCGGCGTACATGACCGCGGAGGCCCGCCAGGACAAGATCTTCGAGATCTTCGAGACCATTGAAGAGTGGCTCTCGACCAAGACCAAGTTCGAGGCCGTGGACATCCTGCGCAAATACTCCATCCCCTGCTCGCCGGTGATGTCGATGAAAGAGCTGGCGGATGATGAATCACTGCGGGATAGCGGCTCCATCGTGGAGGTGCCCCACAAGGTGAGAGGCAGTTACCTCACTGTCGGCAGTCCGATCAAGTTTTCGGACATGAGGCCCGAGATAACAGGTTCGCCCCTGCTGGGAGAGCATACGGATGAAGTGTTGGCTGAGCTGGGTTACAGCAAGGATCAGATTGCGGCCATGCATGAAGCAAAAGCTGTATAGGATGTAATTTGTATCTGTAATGTCGTGTACCCTCCTGAGGCGGCGTCCATCCCCGGAAGCCGCCTTTTTTTTCACCGGGTCACTGACTGCGTGGAATATTTCATCGCCTGTTGAAAAGGGCAGGGCATGTTTTTTCAGAATACTCGGGTGTTGCCGGCATGCAATGGGAAACTGATTATCGACAGCTAGTCGCCGCCATGGGTGACGCCGTGGTGATATCCGACACGGAGGGTAGGATCAGGCTTTGGAATCCAGCCGCGGAGCGTATATTCGGGTTTAGCGAAACCGAGGCCCTGGGACAGTCCCTCGATCTTATCATTCCGGAGAAACAGCGCCAGCGTCATTGGGATGGCTACCACGAGACCATGCGCAGCGGCAAGACCCGCTACGCAACCGATCTGTTGCGGGTTCCCGCGATCGGCAAAAACGCCCGGCGTCTTTCCATTGCCTTCAGCGTCGCCTTGCTCTACTCGGAAGATAAAGAAGTGTCGGGAATGGTTGCCGTCATCCGCGATGAGACCGAGCGTTTCAATGCCGAGCGTGAACTGCGCAAGCGCCTTGCGGAACTCGAACAGGACGCTGACTGAATCCGGCCGGCCTCGGCTTGCAATACTGGCGCATCATTTGCCAGTTACGGATGACTGCCCTAGGATGCTATTTGCAAAGCCATAAGCGGAAGAGAGCGATGAACGAAAGCCAGGAGTCGATGCACAGAGTAAGTCCCGGAGGCTTTTCCATCACCCTGTTTATCGGCTGCACAATCTATTTCGGGTTGGTCAATCATGGCTGGCAGACCCTGCTTACCTTCAAGGCGGCTATCTTCATTCTGCTGGGCATCCTTTTTTCCGTGCTGCTGATAGGCGTTCCCTTCCATCTGCTCAGGATCTGGTTGGAAAAGCGGGTATTCAAGACGGCGGAGACCAGCCTCTCACCGACCGGGGCGAAACAGCTCAAAACCACCGCCACCCTGCTGATGGTGGTTCAGGTGGTGCTGACCTTCTATCTGACGAAATTCGCCTACCTTTGGTACTTTTCCTGAGAGTCAGCCCGTCCAAGGGCGGCACTTGAAGAGATCCGCATTGCCGGGCCGGCTGGTTGATCGTTGTGGCGGGGTGATACCGGCATGGCGGTTGAGGAACCTGGACCATCAGCTTCGGCACTGGGTCCATCCCGGGTGGCTGTCGGCGGGATCTGTTTCAAGTTGGCAGACCGGCGCCTGTCACTCCTCTGCCAGGGGCGGTGGGCTGAAGAGTTCCGGGTTCAAGCCCTGTTTTGCATGCAATGCGGAATCCGGCTTCGCGAGATGCTCGGAAAAGATTTCCAGTTCCCGATGCTGCAGCAGCCGGAGCCCTTCCCGGAAAATCTCGCTGCTGTCCACATAACGTCCTGATTCCAACAGTGATTTAACAAAATTTGCCTGGGAATCCGTGATCGATATCAGTTCTATTTGCATGAGTGGGATACCATTTTCGCAATGAGTATATGGTATACATTATGCCAATTTTTACAAAAAACAAGTCTTTTCCATTCCGGAAATACCAATCGCTTTTCCAGGTATTGCTGGCGAATAGCTGCCATCGGCCTGCTTGTGGTTTTCAACTCTCCGCGCCTTGCTCGGCCCCGGGATCGGCTATGCAATCGAATCCATCGAGCTGTGCGAAGACCCGTATCCGTTCGCAGGCATCCTGGATCATCGCCGACCTGTTTTTCCAGTCCGCTGCTACCGGCAACACCGAGCCGTCGGCAAACCTGGCCAGGTCATCCCGGGCATCCTTCAGATAGGCCTTGCCGTACAGCCGGAGGTGGATCGATTTGCTGATTCCTCGCATGGCGCCCTCCACCCCGGCCTGCAGGATCGAGGGCGTGGCATCGGCGGCGATGCCGCCAAGCAGGCTTCTGACATCCTTTTTCGCCCGCCTCAGGGTCGGGCGTTCGGCGTAGAGCGCCACTTCAAGCAGGTTCGATATGCGTTTTAGACGGATCGGGCTCCCTTGATAGGGGAGTGTGCTTTCGTCCGGCTCGACCTCTCTGCTGGCGGCACGCAGGGATTTCTCCGCCTCCCTGATATGGGTGAGCAGGGTGATGGCATCGCCTATGCTCTCTTCATACCGGCCCACGGAGAGGTTGTAGGCGCCGTAGCTCGCAAGCAGGGAGAGCAGCACATGGCCGCGATAGAGCCGGGTCTCATGCTTGGGGGCCTCGGCGAGGGCGCAGTCGAGGAAGGCGTCGATCCTGGCGTGGCCGCTGAGCAGCGCCTTGATGTAGCCGCTTGAGATCTCGCCTTCGCTGTCGGTAACCGTATGTTGGTTTCCGTTCTTGTCGGTAAACTGTGTATCCGCGCAGCGCTTGTCGAAGATGAGTTCGCTTTTCAAAAAGCCCGGTAGTGATATTGAGCTGCAGCCGCTGACGATCAGCGAGAGCAGGCAGGCCATGACAAGCGAATGAAACCTGGCAGGCATGAGTTATCCCCCTTGTTGTTATCTCATACCATCAGACAACAATGGATTTTGATTTCCCGATGCTGTCTGGTTGAATTCCATTCAGCAAAAATCAAGATTGCATCTGATGAGCGATTGTTTTGCTTGATCAATTCCAATTTCAGGATAGCAGGGTATCCCGTATATGTAAGCGTTGAGGATGCGTCGGTTCCATGCAGATGGTTTTTCGTCGCCACCCAGCTTGTTCCAGAAAGTTTGCCTCTAACCGACTGCATGTACCACTGTTTGGAGAATATTTTTATTAATGGATTTTTTTCGGGACCTTTTTTCACTCTTCTTGCGTCTTGACCTGTAACACCGGCAGGAAAGCAACCAAACCAAAATGGAAAAGGTGTGAATATCCACCAACCGTTAACGACCAAACAAGAGGACAGTAAAATGACCGAACAAAAACAACTCGTGGTAATAGTAACCCGTGGCTGTGACGATGAACGGGCATCCGTGGCATGGAGTGTGGCCAACGGTGGTATCGCATCCGGCTACAAGGTGACCATGTTTCTGGTCAGCGCCGGTGCGGACTGGGCGCGCAAGGGGGCGGCGGAGCATGCCCGTCCCAATCCCCTCGATCCGCCGGTTACCGAGATGATGCAGAACGTGCTCGACAACGAGGGCGCGATCCTGGTCTGCCCGCCCTGTGCCAAGGTGCGGGGCTATGAGCCCGACAACCTGATCCCGGGTGCCCAGCTGGCGGGCTCCACCGCGATGCTGGGTGTGGTCAGCGAGGGGGCCTCCACCCTGACCTTTTAGGCTATGCTTTGTTCCAGTGCCGGCGGGTCCGGCACTGGAACCGACAGACAGATGACCGACAACGAAAAACAACAACGCAAGGCCTGGTTCAGCCAGGCCGTCGACGACTGCATGTCCTCCCTCTATGCCATGGCGCTGCGCCTGACCAACAACAGCGCCGATGCGGAGGATCTGGTCGCCGAGGCGGTGACCAAGGCCTGGAAGTCGCTGCACCTGCTTGAGCAGCCCGATCGTTTTCGTCCCTGGATCTATGCCATACAACGCAACCTCTATATCAGCCAGTACCGAAAGAAGCAGGCGCGGCCCGATACCTCGAGTTACGACGCCCTCTCCGACGGCTGCAGCGACGGGGAGATCGCCGCCCTGTTGATCGAGCAGCCGGATGAGTTTCTCTCCTGGTGGGCCAATCCCGAGGAGGCGTTCGTCAACGGTCTGCTGGGCGATGAGATTGTGAAGGCGCTGGATGCGATTCCGGAGGCCTACCGTGAGACGGTGATCCTGGTCAACCTGGAGGGTCTCGCCTACGACGAGGCGGCCGAGGCGCTGGGGGTCTCCCCGGGCACCATCCGCTCACGGATGAATCGGGGCCGCACCCTGTTACAAAAACAGCTCTGGCTGCATGCGATCGATGCGGGATTGGTCAGCCAAGATTCAATCATGGAGTCCACGTGATGAAGAAACATGACCATACCGACCACCAATCCGGGATCATCGACAGCGATTGCCTCGAGGCCTTCGATCATGTCTACGCCTACATCAACGGCGAATTGCACGACGAGGAGACCAAGGCGAAGATCGAGCACCACCTGAGCCACTGCAAGAGCTGCTATTCCCGGGCGGAGATGGAGCGTAAGATCAACGATCGTTTGAAGGCGGCGCAAAAACCGTCGCCACCGAAACAGATGAAAAAGCGCTTGAAGGATCTGATCGATGGTTTTTGACAGGATCCCGGAATGGAAAACCTGATGGTATCGTCAAAAGCTGAGGTGATATCTCTGCCAGTATGGAAATACCGGTTTGCTCTTGACGGTAACTTGCTGCATGCAGGCTTCTATTCGCTCGAGAAGTGTCTAAACTCAGATGCATTGGATCGATACAACATATACCCCAACAATGGATGAAGGGACAAGATGCCAAGCAACGACCACCGGCTCCAGGGAACAGGAGCAGATCCCAAGCTACGCATACCCGCACCAACCGGCAGCCAGCTCGAGCTGCGTTTTGCCGATATTCTGCAGCGGGACCGTTACCATCCTGATGGCTGGCGGCGGGAGACACTGACCGCGGTCGCGAATGAGCCGGGCTGGTTCGAGATCGATCTCGACGCCCTGGGTCTTGACGACGGTGACTACGAGTATGAATTCATCAAGGACGGCGAGATCGATGTCCCCATCGCCGATCCCTACGCGGTCCATATCACCCGCTTCGGCGGCTATCGCGGGATCTTCCAGATCCGCGACGGCCGGCGCTGGCGGCAGCCCTTCAGCTGGGACGATGAGTTCACCCCGGGGAACGAGCTGAAAAACAACCACCAGCTGGTGATCTACGAGATGCCCATGCGCTGGATGGAGAGCGCGCCGGAGAAGGCGCGCCAGGTGGGGCTGGGCACCTTCGAAAAGGTGGTCTTCGCCCATCTCGACCGGCTCAAGGCGCTGGGCATCAATGCCATCGAGCTGCTGCCGGTGCAGGATTCCCCGGACACCCTCAACTGGGGCTACGGCACCCGCTTCTTCTTCGCCCCCGACATCGACATGGGGCTGCCGGTGGAGCTCAAGTTCTTCGTCAAGCAGTGCCATCGGCGGGGTATCCGGGTGATCTTTGATGTGGTGATGAACCATGCCCGCGACTGTCCGTTGGCAGAGCTCGACTATACCCGTTTTTTTCTCACCAACGAGGATGAGGAGCGCTCCCATCGGGGCGAGGACTATGGCGCCAGGCTGTTCCGCTACTGGCCGGATGCACAGGGCCGAACGCCGACCTGGGATTTTCAGCTGCGCATGGCGGAGTACCTGATCACCGAATTCCACGCTGACGGCTTCAGGATCGACGAGTTCAAGGGGATCAACCATTGGGCGTTCGTGCAGCGGTTTCGCGATCATGCCTGGCAGGTCCATCAGCAGGCCTTTCCCGACCGGCCCTTTCTCGTCATCGCCGAGGACTCCTGGCGGCGGGCGGTGATCACCCATCGGCGGCCGGCCAATCCCGACGGCCGCAAGGTGACCGACTCGATGTGGAACTTCGCCTTTCGCGACGAACTGCGACGGGCGTTCAACGGTCATCTCCTTACCCATTGGGGTGAACCCTCGCGGCGGGAGCGTCTCCGTTGGATGGTCACCGGCAGCCGGACCTGGAACGACTGGAACCGGCGTGCCGAGCCGGGCTTCCACGATCTCTCCCAGGCGGTCAACTACCTGACATCCCATGACGTGGAGCAGGATGAAGAGAAGCGCATCATGAACTATCTCCTGGCACCGCTGCTGGAGGCGCAGGGCTATCGTGGCACGGTGGACGATATCCGCTGGGTCACCGATCATCTGGCGTCAGGCGCGGACGATCAGCAGCGCTTCCTCCACGGCCTCGCCCTGGAGCGCCTGCGCAGCGCCTTCTGCCTGCTGCTGACAGCGGTGGGGATACCGATGATCCTCGCCGGCGACGAGTTTGGCGACGTCCACGACCTCGATCATCGCAACTGGCGCCTGAAGATGTCCGATCCGGTGGACTGGCAGCGGCTCGACGCCTCGGCCAACAACCGGGATCTCTGGCATAAGGTTGCCGAGTTGATCGCCTTGCGTACCGAACATCCGGCCCTGATCCGCAACGAGACGGCGTTCATCCATTTCCATTCCGACTTCGATCGTAACGAGGGGGCCAAGGTGTTTGTCTACTGCCGCACCCGCGGCGTCCCGTTGGGCGCCGAGGGGCAGATCGTGGTGGTTGGCAATATCGGGCCCCAGTCCTATGCCGGCTATAATCTGCCCTGGTACTGGATGAATCTGAATAGGGTGAAAGAGATTGCACCGCCGCATCATGTCGCCCCCCTGGAGCAGAATGATGCAGGTTCGGTTCGCCTGTCGCTGGCCCCCTATCAGATCAGGGTGTTTGCCAGCTGAAGGTCAGGGTGGTCTGCGCGGGCCGCAGCCCGTATTGTCAACGCTCCTGTTGTTTCTCGGCCTGCTTCATGACCTGGTCCCAGAAGCGGCTCCAGAAGCCGCGACGCTCCTCGATACGATCCAGGCGTTCCTCGATGGCGTGCAGGGTTTCACTGAGCTCTTCCTGGGATTGCGGCAAGTCGATTTCGCCAGCTGCCTCGGTGTCGGCGGCGACCGGCTGCCGGTGGTTGATGATCAGCTGCTCAATCCATTCGCCGATTGTGACCCCCCGGCGCCCGGCCTCCTCCAGGGCATACTGCTTCGTCTCTTCAGAGATGCCTTTCAACAGCCACTGACCGGCGGCCTGCTTTCTTGCCCGGGGCAGACTCTTCTTCGGCGCAGCCCTCTTTTTCCGTGTTACCGCCGACTTGGACTTGACGCTGGCCTTTTTGGGGGTAGGCAGAGGCCTTTTCTTTTTCAGCGGTTTCAATGTTATCGGTCTTTGCGGCAGATTGGTGTAGTCCCGAGAAGGCCGCCTGGGTGGTTTCTTGGGAATTGGGTCTGGCTGTTTACTGCTTCTTTTGTCAACCATCGGGGGCCGGATTCTCTCTCTTGCTATCCGTCCGGAAACGTCGGGACATGGCCCGACTCCATTGCGCCTCCCTCTCTTGAGTCCGTTTCTGGATATGCTTAGGTTGTTGAGGGAAGTGACATTACCTGCCTAGTGTAGCGGAAAAAACCATTCACGAGGAGAAAAGCCGACAGCAGGCCAGACAACGCATCGGGGGTCAGGCATGACGGGGATTGCCGCCGATCGCGGCAGGGTGAGCAGAAGGATAGAAAGAGGTGAGGGGGGAATTGGGGTGTGAAGCCCGTCAATCGATAAGTTGCAACTTATCGATCGGCCATCGGACGGGCAGTGGCGCTGTGGTCTGTCAGGTAACCAGATTGATCAGCACGAAGACCGCCCAAACGCTTGCCGCAGCCAGGACAAGGGTATCGATGGATAGCAGGTTGCTGATGTTTGGCGTTCTCATGGTTTTACCTCTCTACTACTCTCGGTAGACCGTTACAGCCTGATGCCAAATTCGAAATCCTGTATAAGGGTTTTCACCTACATTAACGACAGAATAGTTTATAAATTGAGGGTCTGCATTGCGCAATCGCAATTCTGACTATGAGACGGGGCCCAGCCACGGAGGAGCGGGCAGCCACTTGCCAGCCGGGTGTTTAAGGCCTAGAGTGGATTCAGGGAGTCGGCCGGACAGCCGCTGCGTCACAATGGGTGCAGAGGAAAGTCCGGGCTCCGACGGGCAGGGTGCCAGGTAACGCCTGGGGGGCGCAAGCCTACGGAAAGTGCCACAGAAAAGATACCGCCAGCGGCTGCGGCCGCCGGTAAGGGTGAAATGGTGCGGTAAGAGCGCACCGCGCCGCTGGCAACAGCGGCGGCAGGGCAAACCCCACCCGGAGCAAGACCAAATAGAGGGACTGACAGGCCCTGGTGCCTGTCGAGTGCGGCCCGCACTGTCCCCGGGTAGGTTGCTCGAGGTGTGTGGCGACACACATCCCAGATGAATGGCTGTCCACGACAGAACCCGGCTTACAGGCTGACTCCCCTCTAACCTTCCACATTCCCCCACGTCTTCGGGGATTCCCTCTCATATCTTAATAAATCACTTTAGGTTTGCTTGTCATATTGCTGTATTTAAAGTGGTTAGCAGAGCTTTGCGACCGCTTTGAATTGCTTGCCTAAGCCACTGAGCAGCAAAGAGTTTTTACGATTGTTACCTTGACAAGAAGGCGCCTGGGGACCTAATATGGGTTGAAGTGGAAGAATGTGGAGAATTAGGGAAAATCAATCCAGCATAGGGGCACTGACTTGTTTCGCGGGATTTCATCACTCAACCTGGATGCCAAGGGGCGGCTTGCGATACCGACAAAGTATCGCGAGCAGCTTGTTGATGCCTGCAATTCCGAGTTGGTGATCACCGTCGACAAGGATCACTGCCTGTTGATCTACCCCAAACCCGTCTGGCTCGAGATTGAAGAGACCCTCAGGTCGCTGCCTTCGTTTAATGAGACCACACGTTTCCTGCAACGTTTATATATCGGTAACGCCCATGAGATCGACATGGACGGCCAGGGGAGGATCCTGCTTCCACAGGAGTTGCGCCGATTCGCCAACCTCGACAAGAAGGTTGCCCTGGTCGGTCAGATAAACAAGTTTGAGTTGTGGGACGAGGCGGTCTGGAACAGCCGGCAGGAGGCCCAGCTTGCGCAGATCGATATCGACAAGCTCGATCTGCCGGATGAGTTCAAGTCACTCTCGATCTGATGGGGCAGGACCACGATTCAGTGCTGCTTCAGCCCGCGATCGAGGCGTTGAAGATCGACCCGGGTGGCATCTATATCGATGGCACCTTCGGGCGGGGCGGGCACAGTCGCCAGATTTTGCTTGCGTTGGGTGACCAGGGGCAGTTGTTGGCCATCGACCGGGATCCGCAGGCGGTGGCCTATGGTAGGCGGATGTTTGGCCGGGATGCCCGCTTTCGAATCGTACAGGAGAGTTTCGCCATGCTGGGCGAAGTGTCTGAACAGGCTGGGCTGATGGGACGGGTCAATGGAGTCTTGCTTGACCTGGGGGTCTCCTCACCCCAGCTGGATCAGGCCGGGCGCGGTTTCAGCTTTACCAAGGACGGGCCCCTCGATATGCGTATGGATCCCGGCAGCGGCGTTTCCGCGGCGGAGTGGTTGGCCGGGGCCGAGATGAAACAGATCGCCGAGGTGTTGAAGGCCTATGGCGAGGAGCGGCATGCGAAGCGGATCGCCCGTGCCATTGTGGAGGCGCGGAAACAGACCCCGATAACCTCGACCCTGCAACTGGCGGAAATCGTGAGCCGGGCCAATCCGGCCTGGGAGAAGAACAAGCATCCGGCGACGCGCAGCTTTCAGGCGATACGCATCCATATCAATGCCGAGCTGGAAGCGCTGCAGCGGGCGCTGCAGTCGGTTCTCGATGTGCTGGCCATAGGGGGTCGCCTGGCGGTGATCAGCTTTCACTCCCTCGAGGATCGGATTGTCAAACGCTTCATGCGTGAACAGGCAAGAGGGGATCGATTTCCCCCCGGCGTGCCGGTCACCCATGACCGTATGGCGCCGCGTCTGCGCCTGGTGGGTAGGGCGCAGCGGCCCGGCGATGAGGAGACCGCGCTCAATCCGCGGGCCCGCAGCGCCGTGCTGCGGGTGGCGGAGCGACTCTCTTGAGCCGCGCCGGACAGGTACTGTTTCTGTTGCTGGTGATGGCGGTGATCGCATCCGCGATGGCGGTTGTCTACAGCAAGTATCTCAGCAGAAAGCAGTTCGTGGTTTTACAGGAGTTGCAAGCGGAGAAGGAACAGATCGGCATCGAGTGGGGACGCCTGCAGCTTGAGGAGAGCACCCTGGCGACCCATTCGGAAGTGGAAAAAAGGGCAAGGGACAGATTGAAGATGCATCTGCCCCAATTCGATGAAGTTGTTGTGATCAGGCGCTGAACATGGCGGGCGGAAAGAAGAGAAAGAGTCACCAGGCCGAGATAGTCAGGCTGCCGAGCTACCGCGCCCGGCGGATCACCGTGCTGGTGGTGATCGGCCTGGCCTTCGCCTCGCTTGTCTGGCAATCGGTCGACCGCCAGGTGTTCGAGACCGCCTTTCTCCAGGAGCAGGGTGAGCGGCGCTACCTGCGCACGATGACGGTCAGCGCCAGCCGGGGCATGATAACCGACCGCAACGGGGAGCCGCTGGCGATCAGCACGCCGGTGAAGAGCGTGGCCGCCAATCCGAAGGTGATCAGGAGTGACAATGAGACCATCGGCGCTATCTCGTCGACCCTGGATCTCGACCCGGACCGGCTGCGCCGGCTGCTCTCCAGCGAACGCAGCTTTGTCTATCTCAAACGGCGGGTCAATCCCGACCTGGCACGGCGGGTCGACACCCTTGAGCTCGATGGCATCGATCTGCTCTCTGAGTATCGCCGCTTCTATCCGAACGGGGAGGTGATGTCCCATCTGGTGGGCTTCACCAATATCGACGACCAGGGCCAGGAGGGGATAGAACTCGCCTACGATGAGTGGCTCAGCGGCACCCCCGGCAGTAAAAGGGTGATCAAGGATGGCAAGGGGCGCGTGGTGGAGCAGGTGGAGAATATCCGCAGTCCCTCGCCGGGCAAGGATCTGATGCTCAGCATCGATCGCCGCCTGCAGTTTCTCGCCTATCGCGAACTCAAGGCCGCGGTGAGCAAGCACCGGGCGCGGTCGGGATCGGCGGTGATCCTGGATAGCCGCAGCGGCGAGATACTGGCGATGGTCAACAGCCCCTCCTACAACCCCAATGCCCTGCGCGGCCGTCGTTCCAGCGGTCTGCGCAACCGCGCGGTGACCGATGTCTACGAACCGGGTTCCACCATCAAGCCCTTCACCGTGGCGGCGGGTCTGGAGATGGGAAGGTTCAAGCCCACGACGCCGATCGATGTCTCCCCCGGGCAGATGAAGGTCGGGCGCTACCTGGTAAGGGACAACCGGAACTACGGCATGATCGATGTGGCCACGGTGCTGCGCAAGTCGAGCAACGTGGGGGCGAGCAAGATCGCCCTGTCGATGCAGCCTGATGTGCTGTGGAATCTCTATTCGAAACTGGGATTCGGCGAGAGCCCCTACAGCCAGTTCCCCGGCGAGTCGAGTGGCCGCCTGCCCCACTTCTCCGACTGGTCCAGCTTCGAGCAGGCGACCCTCTCCTTCGGCTATGGCCTGTCGGTGACCCCGCTGCAGCTTGCCCGGGCCTACGCCGTGCTCGCCAACGATGGCGTGCGTCTGCCGGTCTCCCTGTTGCGGCAGGCGCAGCGCGAGACGGGTGTGCGGGTGATGCGCAAGAGTACGGCGAGGAAGGTGGTCAAGATGCTGGAGGCCGTGGTGACCAGTGAGGGAACGGCTCCCCTGGCCGCTGTTCCCGGCTACCGCGTGGCGGGCAAGACGGGAACGGCGAAGAAATCGGTAGCCGGGGGCTACGCGGAGGATAGGTATCTCTCTCTCTTTGTCGGTATCGCACCGGCCAGCGACCCGCGCCTGGTGATGGCGGTCTTCATCGACGAACCCAAGGGGAAGGAGTACTACGGTGGGATTGTCGCCGGACCTGTCTTCTCCAGGGTGATGAGCGGCGCCCTGCGATTGATGAATATTCCGCCGGATAAACCCTGGCACGAGAATACCCTGATGGCACGCATGGGGGATCGCCAATGATGGCCGCCGAACAGCTCAATGGCGGGCCTTCGTTGAGATCCCTGCTGCAGGGATTGGTGGCGGTGCCGGTAAACGAGGACCGTGAGGTGACCGCGGTCACCCAGGACAGCCGGGACGTGTCCCCCGGCGCCCTCTTCATTGCCTGTGCCGGCGGGCAGCACCACGGGCTGGCCTTTGCGGAGCAGGCGGTCTCCCAGGGGGCCGTGGCAATCGTCTGGGAAATGGATGGCGCGGAGGGGGAGAGGATAGCGGCAAGCCTGAAGCTGACGGTACCCCTGTTGGCTGTACCCCAGCTGTCGCGTCATGCAAGCTACATTGCCGGACGATTCTACCGCCACCCCAGCCGCCGGATGCACCTTTACGGGATCACCGGGACCAATGGCAAGACCAGTGTCAGCCTGTTGCTGGCCCAGGCCCTTGGAGACGAGATCCCCTGCGGTATCGTGGGCACCCTGGGGGTAGGTCTGCCCGGGCAGTTGAATCCCACCGGCTATACGACCCCCGATGCGGTGAGTTTGCAGAGGCACCTCTACGAACTGCAGCGGCAGGGGGTGGGCGCGGTGTCCATGGAGGTCTCCTCCCACGCCCTGGACCAGGACCGGGCAGCGGCCGTGGCGTTCGATTGCGCGATCTTCACCAATCTCAGCCGCGATCATTTCGACTATCACCAGACACTGGAAAACTATGCCGCGGCGAAGGGGCGCCTGTTTCAGATGCCGGATCTCAGCAGTGCGGTGATCAACCTCGACGACAACTTCGGCAGAACCCTCGTCGGGTCCATGGCGGAGGGAGTCAAGCTGCTTGGCTATACGCTGGAGCCGGCGGGTGATCTGCCTGCCGGTCTGGATGGCTGGGCGCGGGCCCTGGCGACCGATCCCGCCCCGGGGGGCATGCGGATCGAGATCTCGACCCATGCGGGTGAGGCGGAACTGGAGAGCAAACTATTCGGCCACTTCAATGTGGCCAACTTGTTGGCGGTGCTGCTGGTGCTGTTGCATCGGGGCTGGTCGTTGCAGCGCAGCGTGGATGTGCTCGCGAAACTCCACACCGTACCCGGCCGCATGGAACTGTTTGGCGGCGGGGAGTGGCCGAGCGTGGTGGTCGATTACGCCCATACCCCGGATGCCCTGGAACAGGCCCTGCAGGCCCTGCGCGCCCACTGTGCGGGCAGCTTGATTGTGGTCTTCGGTTGCGGCGGAGACCGGGACCGGGGCAAGCGTCCGCTCATGGGCGGGTTGGCTGAGCGCCTGGCAGACCGGGTGGTCGTCACCGACGACAATCCCCGCAGCGAGGCGAGCGCTGAGATCATCGAGCAGATCCTCGCGGGTATGAAGCAAGCGGAAAGGTCGCGAATCGAACCCGATCGGCGCCGCGCCATCCGATCGGCGATCGTGGATGCGTCGGCGGGCGATCTTGTGCTGGTTGCAGGCAAGGGGCATGAGGACTACCAGCTGGTCGCGGGGAGGGTCCTCCATTTCGACGACCGGGAGGAGGTGGCAGCCGCCCTCGAGGCATGGCCGGGGGTGAGGGAGTGAACAGTCTGCATCTCTCTCAGGTGGCGGAGTTGATGAACGCAAGCTGGACCGGCGAGGATGTCAGTTTCAGCGCCGTCAGCACCGACAGCCGCACCCTGCTGGAGAGGGATCTCTATGTCGCCTTGAAGGGGCCCCGTTTCGATGGCCACGATTTCATCGCCCAGGCGCTGGAAAAAGGCGCGGTGGCGGTAATGGTGAGTCTGCCGCAGCGTCCCGAGATCCCGCAACTGCAGGTTTCCGATACCCGGCTGGGACTCGGTCGCCTGGCCGCCATCTGGCGAGACTATTTTTATGTGCCCTTGATTGCGATCACCGGCAGCAATGGCAAGACCACCGTCAAAGAGCTGTTGGCCGCGATCCTCCGGCAACGGGGCAGCGTGTTGGCCACAGCGGGTAACCTCAACAACGATATCGGCGTCCCCTTGACCCTGCTGCGCCTGCAGGAAGAGGCCTATGCGGTGGTCGAGATGGGGGCCAACCATCAGGGAGAGATCGGCTATCTGAGCCAGATCGCCCATCCCG
Source organism: gamma proteobacterium symbiont of Ctena orbiculata (assembly GCA_003058495.1). Lineage (GTDB taxonomy): Bacteria > Pseudomonadota > Gammaproteobacteria > Chromatiales > Chromatiaceae > Thiodiazotropha. Next base: position 143,730 of record QBVC01000027.1, read on the forward strand.
ACGTGGCCCTGATCACCAATGCGGGCGCCGCCCACCTGGAGGGCTTCGGCGATCTGCTGGGGGTTGCCCAGGGGAAGGGGGAGATCCTCAGCGGACTCAAGGCCACCGGGGTGGGGGTGCTGAACGCCGACGACGAGTACTTCCCCCTGTGGCGGGATCTGCTCGGCGAACGCCGGATGTTGAGCTTCGGCAGCTCGGGGCATGCCAGTGTGCGCTGCGATCTCTCCCGGGCGGAGATGCGCTGGACCGACAGCGGCTATTACAACCAGATGCGGGTCGACTACCGGGAAGAGCAGTTCGATATCAGGCTGGCCCTCGCCGGACGCCACAACCTGATGAACGCCCTCGCCGCGGTCGCCGGCGCCCTGGCGATGGGGTGTACGGGACGGGAGATCGAACTTGGGCTGGCCGGCGTGGAGCCGGTGGCGGGTCGGCTGCAGATGCGTCTGTCGG